>DASQIC010000063.1:0-15802 GCA_035631755.1 Steroidobacteraceae bacterium | reverse complement strand
GCGTGATGGAGAAGAAGCCGAGCACCAGGATCGGATCGTGCAGCACGGCGAAGATCGCCCCGAGCGACAGCCGCCAGGTGTGAAAGCGGAAGGCTAGATAGCCGAAGATGAAGAGCAGCGTGAACAGCAGCGCCCAGATGGCGCTCTTCTGCAGCTCGCTCCCCACCTGCGGTCCCACCACTTCCAGCTGCACCACCTGCGCCTTGGCATCGACATTGTGCAGCGCGCCTTCGAGCCGGGCGCGGATCTCGGTGGCGCTCTGCTTGGCATCGGGCGGCAGACGGATGCCGATGTCGCGCGACGAACCGAACACCTGCACCTGCGCATCGTGGAAGCCGCTGGCGCTGAGCTGACTGCGCACCGACTCGACGTTGGCCGCTCCCGGGAAGCTGACCTCGGCGTTGACGCCGCCGGTGAAGTCGATGGCGAGGTTCAAGCCGCGCGTGAAGAAGGAGGTGAGCGACACGACGATCAGCAGCGCCGACAGCGTGTACCACACCTTGCGTGTGGCCATGAACGGGTAACTGGTCTGGTGACTGAAGAATTCCACGGCTGATCCTTGGGTGCGGCGCGGTCCGGTGTCAGATGGAGAGACGCTCAATCTTGCGGCGGCCGCCGTACATGAGCGTCAGCAGCGCGCGGCTGCCCATGAGAGCGGTGAACAGTGAGGTGGCGATGCCGAGAGTCAATACCACGGCGAAGCCGCGGATCGCGCCGGTGCCGAGCGCCCACAGCACGATGCCGGCGATCAGCGCGGTGACGTTCGAGTCGGCGATCGCCGATAACGCCTTGTCGAAGCCGGCGCGGATCGCCGCCTGCGGCGAGACGCCCTTGCGGATCTCCTCGCGGATGCGCTCATAGATCAGCACGTTGGCATCCACCGCCATGCCCACGGTGAGGATCACACCCGCGATTCCCGGGAGCGACAGCACGTTGCGCAGCATCGACAGCAGCGCCGTGAGCATCACCACGTTGGCGAGCAGCACCAGGTCGGCGACCAGCCCGAAGGTCTTGTAGTAGATCGCCATGAACAGGAACACGCCCGCCATGCCGACCACCAGCGCGGTGATGCCGTCCTCGATGTTCTTCGCGCCCAGGCTCGGGCCCACCGCGCGCTCCTCGATCGGGTAGATCACGGTGGCGAGCGAGCCGGAGCGCAGCAGCAGCGCTAGCTCGCGCGCCTCGCCGGCCTGCAGTCCGGTGATCTGGAAGTTGTTGCTGAACACCCCGCGGATGGTGGCATCGTTGATGACCTCCTCGTCGGTCACCTCGCGCGACACCTTCTGGCCGTTGACCTCGGTGGTCTCGCGACGCTTCTCGATCAGCACCACCGCCATGCGCTTGTTGAGGATCTGGCGCGTGGTCTTGAGCATGTTCTCGCCGGCGCGGGCATCGAGCCGCACGTTGACCGCCGGGCCTTCCTGCGACTGGCCGCTGGTGGCGTTGGTGAGCTGATCCCCCGTGGCGATCACCTCGCGCTTGAGCAGCACCGGGCGGCCGAAGCGGGTGTGGGTGTAGAGCTTGGAGCCGAGCGGCGCGTGCCCGAGCTGCATCGCCTCGTAGGCGTTGTTCTGCATGTCCTCGAGACGGAACTCGAGCGTCGCGACGCGCCCGAGGATGTCCTTCACCTCGGCGGAATTCTGCACGCCGGGCAGCTGCACGTTGATGCGGTCGACACCCTGGCGCTGCACGATGGGCTCGGACACGCCGAGCTCGTTGACGCGATTGCGGAGCGTGGTGATGTTCTGCTGGATGGCGTAGTCCTGGCGCTCGCGGACCTGCGCCGTGGTCATCATCGCCTGGAGGGCAACTCCCGCGGGCAGACTCTCGGTGGTGACGACCAGTCCCTGCAGCGGGGTGGCGAGCGCGTTGCGGGCGGCGCCGACGTCGGCCCCCGCACCGAGCAGCACCCGCAGCGCGTTGGGCTGCTCGCCCGTCACAGCCACGGTGGTGACGTCCTTGAAGGGGATGTTGGCCGCGGCGAGCGCGCGCCGCGCGTCCTGCAGGTAGCCCTCGAGCGCCTGGGCGACCGCGGCATTCACGTCCACCTGATAGAGCAGATACAGCCCGCCGCGCAGGTCGAGCCCGAGCGGCATCGGCCGCAGGCCGAGCATGCGCAGCACCTCGGGCGTGCGCGGCGCGAACGACAGCGCGGTGATGTAGCTGTCCTTGTAGTTGTCGTTCACCGCATCGCGCGCCGCCAGCTGATCGGGCACGTTGGCGAAGCGCACCATCAGGCGACCGCTGTCGATGTAGCTCTTGCCGTAGCGCACGCCGCGCGACTTGAGGAACGACTCCACCGCCTGGGCGGCGTCGGGCGTCACCGCGGCATGATCCTTGCGCGCCACCTGCAGCGCCGGATCCTCGCCGAAGACGTTCGGCAGCGCGAACACCAGCGCCAGCAGCAGCACCGCTGCGACCAGGAGGTATTTCCAGCGGGCGTACTCCAGCATGCTCAGGCGCTCTTCAGCGTGCCCTTGGGCATGAGCTGCGCGACCTGGAACCTCTGCACCTTGACCCGCACGCCCTCGGCCACCTCCAGCGTGATGAAGGTGTCGCCCACCTCGGTGACGCGCCCGAGCATTCCGCCGGTGGTTACCACCTCATCGCCCGCCGCCAGCTTGGAGACCAGCGCCTGGTGCTCGCGCGCCTTCTTCTGCTGCGGACGGATCAGCAGGAAATAGAACACGCCGACGAACAGCACCATGATCATCAGCGGGGCGAACTGCCCCGGGGAGCCCTGAGCGGACTGCGCCCACGCGTCGGGAATGAGAGGATTCATGTATTGGGTCCGGGAGGCGAAAGGGCGGCATTATGCCACAGCGTCCGCCGCGGCCTGCCGGGCCGCGAGGAAGCCCCGCGCCCAGGACTCGAGCGTGCCGGCCGCCAGCTGAGCGCGCAACGAGCGCATCAGGGCGAGGTAGAAATACAGGTTGTGGATGGTGTTAAGGCGCGAGCCGAGGATCTCGTTGCAGCGGTCGAGGTGACGCAGGTACGCGCGGCTGTAGTGCCGACAGGTATAGCAGCCGCAGGCGGGGTCGACGGGCGCGAGGTCGGCCTGGTAGATGCTGTTGCGGATGTTGATGACGCCGGTGGCCGTGAACAGGTGGCCGTTGCGGGCATGGCGCGTGGGTATCACGCAGTCGAACAGGTCCACCCCGCGCAGCACCGCCGCGACGATGTCCTCGGGCTTGCCCACACCCATCAGGTAGCGCGGCCGGTCGGCGGGCATCTGGGGAAGGAGCCCCTCGAGAACCCGCAGCCGCTCCTCCTCGGGCTCGCCCACCGCGAGCCCCCCGATCGCGAACCCCGGCCAGTCGTGGCGCAGCAGCGCCTCGAGCGAGGCGAGGCGGAGTTGGCCGTACATGCCGCCCTGCACGATGCCGAACAGCCCCCCCGGCGGCTCGCCCCCGGCACCACGGTAGTAGTGCGCATGACTGCGCGCCGCCCAGCGCATCGAGCGCTCCATCGACGCGCGCGCCTCGCCCTCGGTGGCCGGATGCACGGTGCAGTCATCGAGCGCCATGGCGATGTCCGAGCGCAGCGCGAGCTGCACGTCCATCGAGTCCTCGGGCGTGAGGCGTACCTCCGCCCCGTCGACCGGCGAGCGGAACTGCACCCCCTGCTCGTCGATCCGTCGCAGGCTCTGCAGGCTGTAGACCTGAAAGCCGCCCGAGTCGGTGAGGATCGGGTGCTCCCAGTGCATGAAGCGGTGCAGGTCGCCGTGCGCGGCGATCACCGCGGCGCCGGGACGCAGCATCAGATGAAAGGTGTTGCCGAGCAGGATCTGCGCTCCGAGCTCGGTGAGCTCCTCCGGCGTCATCGCCTTGACCGTGCCGTAGGTGCCGACCGGCATGAACGCCGGGGTCTCGACCGCGCCATGGCCGGTCGAGAGCTCTCCGAGCCGGGCGGCGCCCGCCACGGCCTGCACGCTGAAGGTCGGCCTCACGCAGCCCCCCGGGTGAGGAGCATCGCATCGCCGTAACTGAAGAAGCGGTAGCCCGCGGCGATCGCATGCGCATAGGCGGCGAGCACCGCCTCACGACCGGCAAACGCGCACACCAGCATGAGCAGGGTCGATTCCGGCAGGTGGAAATTCGTCAACAGTACATCGCTCACCCGGAAGCGAAAACCCGGGGTGATGAACAGGCGCGTCTCCCCGGTCCAGGGCGCGAGCGCCGCCCCGTCCGCGCCTCCCGCCAGCGCCGCGGATTCGAGCGCGCGCATCACCGTGGTGCCGACCGCGATCACGCGCGCGCCGCGGGCCCGCGCCGCCGCCACCGCCTCGCACGCGGCCCGGCCCACCGACACCCGTTCGGCGTGCATGGTGTGGGCGGCGAGCTCCTCGGCGCGCAGCGGCTGGAAGGTGCCCGCGCCGACGTGCAGCGTGACGAAGGCGCGCTCGACGCCCCGGACCTCGAGCGCCGCGAGCAGCGGCGCATCGAAATGCAGGCTCGCCGTGGGGGCGGCCACCGCTCCGGGCTCGCGCGCGAAGATGCTCTGATAGCGCTCGCGGTCCGCCGGCTGCGCCGCGCGGCGGATGTAGGGCGGCAGGGGAACCTCGCCGAAGCGCTCGAAGAACACGAGCGCGGGTTGCGGCAGCGCGACGCGCCACAGATCCGCCTCGCGCGCGAGCACCTGCAGCGCGCCGCCCGCGGTGGCGATGCGGACACCTTCGCGGACCGGCTTGCTGGCGCGCAGCTGCACCAGCGCCTCATCGCCCGCGAGCGCTCGCTCGAGCAGGATCTCCACCTGCCCGCCCGAGGGCTTGCGGCCGGCGAGGCGCGCGGCGACGACGCGCGTGTCGTTGAACACCAGCAGATCCCCGGGCGCAAGGTACGACGGCAGATCGCGCACGCTGCGATCCGCGAGCGCACCACTCGCGCCGTCGAGTACCAGCATGCGGCTCGCCGAGCGCTCCGCGAGCGGCTGCTGCGCGATCAACCCGGGGGACAGTTGGTAGGAGAAATCCTGGCGACGCACGCGCGCATGTTACACGGACGCTGCGCGGTGCCCGCGCAGCATCACGCCCCGGTGATGGGGCCGCTCCGGAACCGTCGCCTCGACATCGAGCGTCTTGTGCAGCCGCACGATGTGCAGCGTGAGCTTCTCGCCCGGCTGGTAGGAGGCGAGGATGCGCGTCGCGTGCGAGCCGCTCGTCGGCCGGCGGCCGTCGATCGCGAGGATCACGTCGCCATCCTCGAGCTTCAGCGCCCCGTCGCCCGGCGCATGCACCACCAGCACCCCGCTGTCGCTGCCGAAGTATCGCCCGAGCTGCGGGCTGAGCGTCACCAGCTCCAGGTCGGTGAGCGGCCCGCGCAGCATCAGCGGCGCGCGCACGTGCGGCAGCAGTTCGGGCCCGGGCATGGTGATCGGACCATCGGCGAGCAGGTATCCGAGGCCCGCACGAGCCACGACCGTGAAATCGCGCGGCTTGCCGTCACGCAGCACCCGCACCCGCACCTTGCTGTCGGGCTTCACGTTGCGCATGAGATCGACGACCTGACGGGCGGCGTCGTCTCCCTTCACCGCGGTGTCGTTCACCGCGACGATCACGTCGCCTGCGCGGATGCCCGCCTCGGCCGCGGGACCTCCCGGGCTCACCTCGCGTACCCGCGCGCCCTGAGGATCTCCGGCCGGGTCGAGTTGCACGCCGATGATGGCCCGGTCCGGATCGTCGCCCAGCGCCATGAACTTCTCGATCACCGGGCGGCTGAGCTGGGCGGTGAGCTCGGCCACCTGGTGGGCCGCGGCCTCGAGCTGCTTGCGCGCGGCCTCGAGCTGTGCCTCGAGGTCCGCCTCGCTGGCGGTGTGAGTGTCGCCGGGACTCGCAGCCGGGAGAGGATCGCCGAGCGCGATCGAGGGCCGGCAGCTTGCGGCCGCGCCGCAGGCCACCAGCGCCACGATCCAGGCACAGAGCAGCGAATGTCTGTTCACGGTTGGGGTTCCTTTCATCAGCGTGACTCGTCCGCCAGTGCTTCCGCGTAGCGCACCTGCACGAGCGAGCTGATGAGCTCGCTGCGCTCGTGCTGCAGGGCGAGGAGGCGCGCCGGCGGCGCGCGCTCGACCCGCTCCGCGCTCAGCAGGTCATCGACCAGCGCAATGTGATCCTCGAGTGTCGCCACCGCGGCGCGCGTGCCCACGCGCACCACTGCCGGCTCGTGCGGCAGGCTCGCGAGGTAGCGCTCCGCAGAGGCCTCATCGACCCGCGGCGCGGCGGCGGGCGGCGCAGCCGGCCGCGGGCCCGATTCCACCCAACGGATCGCCCCGGCGCAAACGGCCACCGCAATCACGACGACGGCGGCGACCCTGCGGCCCTCGCCAATCCGCTGCCCAAGTGCGGCGCGCTCGTGCGCGCGCCGGCGGAACTCCGACCAGTCGTAGGGCCCCAGCGTCTGCTCGGGGAGCGAGCGCAGCAGCGCTGCGAGCCGTTCGCCCTGCTCTAGCTCAGTATGCATGTCGGTCGGCTCCCCTCGGGCTCGAACCATGCGCGCAGCCGCAGGTGCGCGCGCGCGAGCTGCGACTTGGAAAAGCTCACCGAGCGACCGAAGGCGCGTGCGATCTCGGCGTGCGAGTAGCCCTCCACCTCGTACATCCATACGACGGCGCGCGCGGTCGGCGCGAGCGTCGCCAGCGCGCGCTCCACGTCGAGCGTCTCGGGCGGGAGCGCCGGGCTCACCAGCGCCGCACCCGGCGGCGTCGCGTCGGGACCCTGCCCCTCGAGGCACGCCCGCACGCGGCGCCAGGGCGAGCGCAGGTGCATCAGGCAGCGGGAGATCGCGATCTGGCGCAGCCAGGCGCCGAGCGGCGCCTCCTGGCGGAAGTCAGCGAGTCGCTCGTAGAAGATCATCATGGTGTCCTGGAAGACGTCCTCCGAGGCGGCGCGATAGCCGATCATCCGGCGGACGAGGGCGAAGGTCGCCGGCGCCACCGCGGCGTAGATGGCCTGGCGCGCGGCATCGTCCCCGGCGCATGCCCGCGCCCGCACCTCCTCGGGCACGGTGATGTCCGCCAGCCTGGTCACGGTTTCATTAGATGCGCCAGGTGCGAAAAAGGTCGCAGGATCACGGATAATGAGTGTCCGGTGCCCGAGTGGCGGAATTGGTAGACGCAGCGGACTCAGATAACTGACTTGAGCCCCCGGGGAGAAATGCCCGGGGTGAAGCCCGTCAAACTCGGTGAAGGCCCTCAGTTTTCGACTCGAGCTGATGCCGAGCCAAGCCCTGTGCCCAACTGCGCAGGGAAGGTGTAGAGAGCAGACGGCGGGCACCTACGGCCTATACGGCTATGGTGATGGCGTGCTCCAGACCACGAACCTGGGCAAATGAGCCTCGGGCGGCGAAAGCCGAAGTGGCAGGAAAATCCGCCGCCCTGAAAAGCGTGTCGGTTCGACTCCGACCTCGGGCACCACCTCTGACAGCGCGCGGCTGCTTATGTCACCTGCATCGCATCGCTAGGTAGTTCCCGAACTGCCGGCGCGGCGCCCGAATCGTCATGATTCGAGGCACACGAAGAATTCCAGCAACCCGCGATCGTTGATGCCTCAACTGTGGACAGCTCTGTCCGACACTGCGCTTCCCGTGTGCGGCGCGGCGGCGCTCACTCGGCGCGAGACACCGCTCGCGGCAAATGGAGCGCTGCCCGAGTGGTGGGGCCGGCTGTTCCAGAGCGCAGTCGGTGCGCCGATCTTTCTCTCGCCGGCATGGATGGAGACCTGGCTCGAGGTCTACGGGCGCAAGTTCTCCGGATCGTGGATGCGCTGGGAGGCCGGTGGCGAGACGGTCGGCGGCTGCCTGCTGCTGCGCAATCGCGTTTGGCGCCAGGGACTTCCGCTCGCGACACTGTACCTCAACTGTGCGGAGGACACCGGGATGGGCGCCGCGGCCATCGAGTTCAACCGGACCCTGCATCGTCCGGGTTATGAGAACGCGATCGCCCACGATCTGGCGCGTGCGCTCGCTGGACGGCGCTGGACGCGCCTCGTCCTGTCGGGCTACGAAGACTCGCCGCTCATGCACACTCTGCTCGAGCAGGCGCCCCTCTGCGGCGTCGATCGAGAGGAGCGTCCCTCGCCGTACGTGGACTTCACCGCGCTCGCGGGCGGCGACTACGTCGCCACGCTCAGCGCGAAGACGCGCTCGCAGATCCGGCGTTGCCGCCGCCTGTATGAGGAGACGCACGGTCGGGTGGTGATCGAAGCCGCCGCCGACTGTGAGCAGGCGCTCGCCTTTCTCGCCGAGCTGGCCGTGCTTCACAACGCCATCTGGAGGTCGCGCGGCACGAGCGGCGCGTTCGCGAGCGGCACGTTCCGCGAATTCCATCAGCGGCTGATCCGCCGGTTGTGGCCGACACGCGGCGTCGACGTGCTGCGCGCGCGCGCCGGCGCCAGGGTCATCGGCTACGTCCACACCTTCCTGCTCGGCGGCAAGGTCTACTGCTACCAGTCGGGGTTCGTTCAGGAACGGGACAACAACCTCAAGCCCGGGATGCTGACTCACGCCTGCGCCATCGATCATTACCGCGAGCGCGGCTACCGGGAATACGACTTCCTCGCGGGCGACGTCCGCTACAAGCGCTCGCTGGCGAAGTCGCAGCGTTTGCTGGTGTGGAGCGTCGGTTACCGCCGCGGCGCCTACGCCTGGTCGCTGCTGCGCGCCCGGGCGCTGCGGCGGAAACTGCTTGCCCGTCGGTCCGCCGCTGCCGGCGAGCCGCAAGCCGCGGGAACCGCGACGGCGGGCGGCATCACTGTGGAATCACCATGAAGATAAAGTTCGTCTCCTGCTGGTACAACACTTCCTACGCCGCCTACACGGACTGTCTGCGCAAGGCGCTCGAGCGACGAGTCGGTGAGGAGGTGCACGTGGTCGCGTCCAACTGCGGCTGCAACGATCCCATGGACGGGGTGTTCTTCGATCGCAGCTGCGACTATTTCGAGTTCCCGCACGTGTGGTACTGGCGCTCGCGCAATCCGTTGAAGCGCTGGCTGCGCCGCGCCGCACGCGACCTGCTCTACCGGCAGCGGGCCAGGAAATACCTGCAGCGCGCGGGCGACGCCGAGGTGCTGCACTTCCAGCAGACGCTGAATGCCTACGGGTCGCTGGTCGTGTTCAAGTGGCTGTCTCTGCCCGCGACAGCCGTGCGCGTCGTGACCGTCCATGAGCTCGACCCGAATCAGCTCGACTACCCGGAACTGAACCGCGCCTACAATCGGGCCGACCGGATCCTGGTTCACCAGCAGGAGCTGAAGGACTCGCTGATCGCCCTCGGCGTGGACGCCGGCCGAATCGATCTCATCCGGCACGGCGTCGACGTCCAGCCGCGCTTCAAGGGCGCCCGCGAAGGCATCATCTTCTACGGCGGGCACCACCTCAACCCGGGAAAGGGGCTCGAGACCCTCGGGCGGGCGTTCGCCCTGGTCCGCGAGCGCCTCGGCGCGCGCACGCCGATCCTCAAGATCCACGGCTACTTCGGTGACGGTGAGATGCTCGAGTACGGCCGGCGCTGCGTCGCCGAAGCCGGCGTGGCGGATCTCGTCCGCTGGCTGGGGCGGATCGATCTTGCGGAGATGCACCGGGAGTACCGGCACTCCCTCGCCTGCGTGCTGCCTTTCACCTCGAGCTTCGCCGGGCTGCCGGCCTCGGTGGCGATGGCGAATGATGTGCCGGTGATCGCAACCCGATTCGCCGGCCTGCCCGAGCATCTGGCAGAGGCGGGCATCTATGTCAGGGAGAAATCTCCGGCGGAGCTGTCCGACGCGATCGTACGCGTCGTCGAGGACAGGGCCTGGCGCGCGCAGCACGCCGCAACGGGTCGCCAGCGTGTTGACAAGCTGCTGAGCTGGAGTGCAGTGGCGGAGGGCCTGCTCGAGACGTATCAGCAGGCGCTGGAGAGCCGCCTCGCGCCGGCAGCCGCGCCCGCCGGTCCCTGACCGTCGGCCGGCGCCGGCCGTCGCCTGACACCGACGGTTTGCCCCGTCCTCCGTGCCCTGCCATCTTTTCGTCGATGCACATACGTGCCACGCGTCATGTCGGCTGGCTCACGGCGACGGCACTCGTCGCCTGCGGTGGTGGCGGCGGCGCATCGTCGCCCGCCCCACCCCCGCCACCCCCGCCGCCGCCGCCCGCGCACGGCACCGACGTCATCACCTACAAGAACGATCTCGCCCGCACCGGGCAGAACCTCACCGAATCGGTGCTCACGCTCGCCAACGTGAGCTCGACGGGCTTCGGCAAGCTGCGCTTCCTCGCGACCGACGGCAAGGTCGACGCGCAGCCCCTGTACCTGTCCGCACTCACCGTCGGCGGCGCGGCCCGCAACGTCGCGTTCGTGGCCACCGAGAACGACACCGTCTATGCCTTCGACTCCGACAGCGGCGCGATCCTCTGGAAGGTGTCGCTGCTCGCCTCGGGAGAGACCCCGAGCGACGACCGCAATTGCGGCCAGGTGACGCCGACCATCGGCATCACCGCGACTCCGGTGATCGATCGCGCCGCGGGCGCGCACGGGGTCATCTACCTCGTCGCCATGTCGCTCGATGCGACGCAGAGCTACCACCAGCGCCTGCACGCCCTCGACGTCACGACCGGCGCGGAAGTTCTCGGCGGGCCGCGGGAGATCGCCGCGGGCTTTCCGGCCGCCGGCGACGGCACCAACACCTTCGAGCCGGGCAATTACGAGGAGCGCGCGGCGCTCACGCTTTCCAGCGGGGTGCTGTACACCGCCTGGACCTCGCACTGCGACATCTCGCCCTACACCGGCTGGATCATCGCCTACAACGCGACCACGCTCGCGCAGAGCGCGGTGCTCAACGTCGCGCCGGGCAGCGGCGGCGGCGGACCTGCGATCTGGATGGCCGGCGGGGGACCCGCGGTGGACGCTTCCGGGAACATCTATCTGCTGACCGCCAACGGCGCGTTTGACACGGCGCTCGATGCGAACGGTTTCCCGGGCCAGGGCGACTACGGCAACTCGTTCCTGAAGATCGCGACCACGGGCGGCACGCTGAGCGTCGCCGACTACTTCGCCATGTACAACGAGGTCGCTGAGTCCGCCAGCGATACCGATCTCGGCTCGGGCGGGGCCATGCTGCTGCCGGATGTGACGGACTCCGGCGGCACGACCCGCCACCTGGTGGTGGGCGCCGGCAAGGACGGCAACCTCTACGTCGTCAACCGTGACTCGATGGGCAAGTTCAACCCGAACAACAACAGCCAGATCTGGCAGGAGCTCCCGGGCGTGCTCGGCGGCGGCATCTGGTCGACGCCCGCCTACTTCAACGGCACCGTGTACTACGGTCCGCAGGGCGGGCCGCTGCTCGCTTTCAAGGTGGCTGATGCGCAGCTCGGCGGCGCACCTTCGTCGCAGACGGCGGTGAGCTTCGGCAGTCCCGGGACGGCGCCTGCCGTGTCGGCTAATGGCATGGGCAACGGCATCGTCTGGGCCTACGAGAACGCGGGCTCGGGCGCTGCGGTGCTGCACGCCTACGACGCCGGCAACCTCGCTCACGAGCTCTACAACAGCACGCAGGCGGGCGCGCGCGATGGCTTCGGCGCCGGCAACAAGTTCATCACCCCCACGATCGCTGACGGCAAGGTGTTCGCGAGCACCACCAACGGCGTGGCGGTGTTCGGCCTGCTGTAAGGCCGGGAAGCGGGCACCGCGCCGCTCGCCCGGTGCACCGGGCGTCGACAAGCCCCCCGCCCCGCCCGTATCCTCGCCGGGCACGCCATGAAGTACTGCAGCCAGTGCGGCGCCCCGGTGGGGCTGCGCACTCCCCCCGGTGATCACCTGCCGCGTTACGTCTGCGACGCCTGCGGCGCCATCCACTACCAGAACCCCAGGCTGGTGGTGGGCTGCGTTCCCGAGCTCGAGGGCCGGATCCTGCTGTGCCGTCGCGCCATCGAGCCGCGCCGCGGCTACTGGACCGTGCCCGCGGGCTTCATGGAAAACGACGAGACGCTGCAGCAGGCGGCGGCGCGCGAGTCACTCGAGGAGGCGCTGGCGGAGGTCGACATCGGCTCGCTGCTCGCGGTGGTGCACGTGCTGCACGCCGCGCAGGTGCACGTGTTCTTCCGGGCGACGCTGCGTGGGGGGAGCTACGGCGCGGGCGCCGAGAGCCTGGAGACGACGCTGCTCGCGCCGGCCGAGATCCCCTGGTCCGAGCTCGCTTTTCCGAGCACCGAGTTCGCCCTGCGCCGCTATCTCGAGGACCGCGCCGCCGGACGGGAGCCGCATCACTTCACGACCATCGATCGGCGGCTGGCGCACGTGGCACAATAACCGCCTCGAGGAACCCGCATGACTTTCGTCGTCACCGAGAACTGTATCAAGTGCAAGTACATGGACTGCGTCGAGGTGTGTCCCGTCGACTGCTTCCACGAAGGACCGAATTTTCTCGCGATCGACCCCGACGAGTGCATCGATTGCACGTTGTGCGAGCCGGAGTGCCCGGTCGAGGCGATCTTCTCGGAGGAGGAGCTGCCCAAGGGTCAGGAGCAGTTCAAGGCGCTGAACGCCGAGCTCGCCAAGGGCTGGCCGGTGATCACCGAAAAGAAGGCCGCGCCCGCCGACGCCAAGGAGTGGGAAGGCAAGCCCGACAAGCTGCGGTTGCTGGAGCGCTGAATCCTTCAGGCTCGGCGGCCGGAGCCGGCCTTAATGCAGCTCGTCCTGCAGGTGCTTCAGCAGCACGTCCGGTGGCAGGTACCCGGGCAGCATCTCGCCATTCGTCATGACGATGGCCGGCGTGCCGTCGATGTGGAACTCGCGTCCCAGGGCATAAGTGGCAGCCACCGGGTTATGAGTGCAGGGCTTGTCCTGCAGTACCTGACCGAGCTTGGCACGCGTGAGCGCATCGTTGCGATTCGCGGCGCACCACACTTGTTCGGCTTTGGTCCATGACGGGGTGTTGGGTCCGGTGCGCGGATACAGCAGGTAACGCACCCGGATCCCGAGGCCGTTGTACTGACCGATCTCGCTGTGCAGCTTGCGGCAGTACGGGCAGTCGACATCGGTGAATACGGTTACGGTGTACTTGGGGTCCTTCGGCCCGAAGATCAGCATTTCGCTCTCGGGCACCTGGGCGAGCAGTTTGAGGCGCACCTCGCGCCGGTGCGCTTCCGTCAGGTTGGTGTCGGACTTGATGTCGAACAGGTCGCCGCTGATCGCGTAGCGGCCGTCGGCCGTCACGTAAACGATTTCGCCGCCGCGGGCCAGCTCCCAGATTCCCGGGATCGGGGTCACGCGCAGCTCATCGGCGCGGGTACCCGGAACGCGGCGCGCGATTTCCTCGCGCGGGTCGGGGGCGGAGGCGGGCTGCTGCGCCGGCAGCGGGCCCCAGGCCGCTGGGCCGGCGAGCGCCAGCAGCAACAGTAACTTCTTTGAGGGCATCGGGACTCCGCGAGCTTGGACTCTCGAGCGCGCAGATCGTTCGCCCTCGAGCAACGGTGGACGCAGTCTAACAGAGCCCTGCCGGGGCGGCAGCCGCGCGAGTCCGTCAGCCGCGCGGGTGATGCTGCGCGTGCAGCTCTTTCATGCGCTCGCGCGCGACGTGGGTATAGATCTGGGTGGTCGAGAGATCGCTGTGCCCGAGCAGCAGTTGCACGACGCGCAGATCCGCGCCGTGATTCAGCAGATGCGTCGCGAAGGCATGGCGGAGCGTATGGGGCGAGAGCTCCTTGGCGATGCCGGCCTTGCGCGCGTAGCGCTTGATGATGTGCCAGAAGGCCTGGCGCGTCATGCGATCGCCCCGGCGCGTCGGGAACAGGTAGTCGGTCTGGCGTTCGAGCAGAATCTCCGCGCGCGGACCGCGCGCGAACTCCTTCAGCGAGCGCATCGCTTCCTCGCCGAGCGGGATCAGCCGCTCGCGGTCGCCCTTGCCAAGAATGCGAATCACTCCCTGATTGATGTTTAGCTGGCCCTGCCTCAGGTTCACCAGCTCCGAGACGCGCAGCCCGGTCGCGTACAGCACCTCGAGCATGGTGCGGTCGCGGTTGCCGAGGGGGTCGCTCACCACCGGGGCGCCGAGCAGCGACTCGACCTCCTCCTCGGTGAGCGAGCGGGGCAGCGAGCGCCCGATCTTGGGCATGGCAATCTGCGCGGTCGGGTCCTCGCGGATCACGCCCTCGCGCAGAAAAAAGCGGAAGAAGCGGCGGAAGCTGGACAATTGCCGCGCCGTCGACCGCGGCCGCGCTCCGCCGCGCACCCGGGAGGCGATGAAGTCCTGCAGGTCGGCGCGCGAGGTGCGCATGATCGGCACGTTGCGCTCGGCCAGCCAGCGGCCGAGCGCGGTGAGATCGGCGCGATAGGCGGCGAGCGTATTCGGCGACAGGCCCCGTTCCATCCACACCGCGTCCAGGAAGCGGGAAACCGCCGGGTCAGCTTCGGCGCTGGAGCTCGTGTCGATTGCCGCAGCGTGATTTGCCAAGACGTGTCTCGCTGGTCCTCTGGGGATCGCCGGCGCGGAAGCGCCCGTGTCAGGGCCCCGACTTCCGGGTAATGTGGTGAGCGCAGTATGGTGAGCGCGCCAGACCTGTCGACGTGATGACCTTCACATCTGGAATTCCGGCATTAACATAAAGAGAACCAGTTCACACCCTCCGCCGCACGTCGGGCCGTGCGCGTGTCCGTAGCGGCCGCTCGGCTGCGTCCGGCGCTGCGCGGGGCGCTGCTCGGCCCGGCGAGGCTCGCGTACGCGCTCTGGGCGCTGCTCGCGTTCCTCGCCGTCGGCGTGAGCGCCATGGTAGCGCTCGCGGTGCTCCCGGGCGTGGCGCGGCGCCGGGCGGCAGCCCGCGCCTGCGCCCGCGCCTACCTGTTCCTCGCCGCCACGCCGCTCACGCTCAAGTTTCCCGAGCGCATCCCCGCCGGGCAGTGCGTGGTGGTCTGCAATCACGCGAGCTACCTCGACGGCGTGGTGCTCACGGCGGCGCTTCCGGCCCGCTTCGGCTTCGTGATCAAGCGCGAGATGTCCGCGGTCCCCCTCGCCGGCGCCGTGCTGCGGCGGCTCGGCTCCGAGTTCGTCGAGCGCTTCAACCGCAATCGCGGTGCGGCGGACGCGCGGCGCGTGCTGCGCATCGCCTCCCAGGGGCATTCGCTGGTGTTCTTCCCCGAGGGAACCTTCGCGCGCACGCCGGGGCTGCTGAAGTTCCATGTGGGGGCGTTTGCGAGCGCCGCACGCGCCGGCTGTCCGCTGGTGCCGGCGGTGCTGCGCGGCACGCGACGGGCGCTGCCGCCCAGCGGCGCGCTGCCCCTGCCGGGACGCATCGAGCTCGAGATCCTTCCCGCCCTGAGCGCCGCGGTCGGCGGTCATCTCGATGAGGCGGCCGCCGCACTCCGCGACCGCGCCCGCGCCGCGATCCTCGGCGCCCTCGGCGAGCCCGACCTCACATGTTGCGCCGATACTGCCCGCCCACCTGGTACAGCGCCCGCGAGATCTGTCCGAGCGAGCAGACCTTGACGCACTCCATGAGCTCGGCGAACACGTTGCCGCCGCCGGCGGCCACGCGTTGCAGGGCGGCAAGCGCCGGGCCCGAGCGCGCCGCGTTACGCGCCTGGAAGGCGCGCACCGCCGCGACCTGATCCTGCTTCTCCTCGTCGGTCGAGCGGATCAATGCGGTGCCCTTGTGCTCCTCGGCTGCATCCGCCGCCGACAGGTAGGTGTTGACGCCGACGATCGGCAACGAGCCGTCGTGCTTGCGCGTCTCGTAGTAGAGCGACTCCTCCTGGATCTTGCCGCGCTGGTACATGGTCTCCATGGCGCCGAGCACCCCGCCGCGCTCCGACAGCGCCTCGAACTCCTTGTACACCG
>DASQIC010000062.1:0-58449 GCA_035631755.1 Steroidobacteraceae bacterium | reverse complement strand
CCCCCCCCCGCCCCCCCCCCCCCCCCCCCCCCCCCCCCCCCCCCCCCCCCCCGCTTCATCGCCGCTCTATGCGCGGGCGCGGCTGCCGGGCGCTCTGCCCTGGCGGCGCCAGGCCGTGACCGTCGCCCGGCGCTCGCTGAGCAGCGCGAGACTGCGATACGCGATGAAGCCCGCCACGGCCACGCCCAGATCGATCAGTAGGAATTCCATGTGCCACCGCCTCTCGGACTGAAGAGTCTAGGCGGCGCCGGTGGCGCGGACAGCCCTCACCCGGGGGAGGACACCAGCGGATTTGGAGCTGGACCCGCTCCTTATTCGGGGGGATTGCAAAACGCAAAAACCGCCCCACCCCTGCCCGGACGGGTGATGGCGGGACGCGGGGCAGTGCCTAGAGTGACACGCCTCGAACCCCCCGAAGCGTGAGATCCATGAAGACCTCCCCAGAAAACCGGCTCGCTGAATTCTCAACCGACCTCTCGGACCTCGTGGACCGATGCGCCGCGAGTGTCGTCGCGATACGTGTCGGCGCTGCGCGCTCGATCAGCGGCGTCGTGTGGCGTCAGGGCTGCGTGGTGACCGCGGCGGAAGCGCTCGATGATGAGCCCGGCTCGCTGCGCATCACGTCGGGCACCGCGACCGATCGCGAGGCGAAGCTCCTCGGACGCGATCCGACGACCGACATCGCGCTGCTCGCAGCCGCAGGGCTCCCGGAGACGCCGCTGCCGACCGCGGACACCGACTCGCTCCGGCCGGGCGAGCTCGCGCTCGCGCTCGGGCGCTCGCCGGAGCACGGCCCGATCGCCGCCTTCGGCAGCGTCGCGGTCGCCGGAGTCCCGTGGCACAGCCAGCTCGGGGGCCGCATCGAGCGCTTCGTTCGCGTGAACGCTTCGCTCACGCGCCCCGCCGAGGGCGGCGCGGTGCTCGATATGCGCGGCCGGCTGATCGGCATGGCGGTCGCGGGTCCCCGGCGCACGCTGCTCGTCATCCCGTCGGCAACGATCGGACGGGTGGCCGAGCAGCTGCTCGCGAAGGGGCGCGTCACCCGGGGCTATCTCGGCATCGCCATGCAGCCGGTGCGGCTGCCCGAGACGCTGCAGAAGGCGGCGAGCGCCGAGGTCGGATTGCTCGTCTCGGGCGTCGACCCACGCAGCGGCGCCGCCCAGGGCGGAGTGCTGCTCGGCGATGTCATCGTCTCCTGGAACGGTGAGCCGGTCCGTGACTACCGCCAGGTGCAGAGAACCCTCGGACCGGAGAGTGTCGGCTCGGCCGTGGTGCTCGGCGCGCTGCGGGGCGGGGCCCCGATCGAGCTGCGGCTGTCGGTCGGCGAGCGCCCGGCTGTGGAGTGAGCCCATCGCGCCCGTCGAGGTTGCCGCGTATTGCCGGGATCCCGCGGGGCTGAGTCTCCTCGCGGAGCTCCTGCGCCGCAGTCCGTACCTCGATTTGAGAGAGTCCGTCGACACGGCCGCCGGCCTCGCCGCCGCCGCGCGGCGCGGCCACGGACGGGTGAGCGTTGCCCGGCTGCAGCATGCCGCCGGCGAGCTCGCGCTGCTCGCCTCGCACTGCGAGGGTCTGCCGCTCGTGCTGCTGGTGCCCGATCCGCGCGCGCTCGCCTCGCGTGCGCTGCAGGCCGGCGCCGGTGCGGTGCTGGAGCTGGCGCCGCGGGCGGAGCGGCTCGCGGCGGCGGTGTTGAGCGTCGGGCAGGGACTGGTGGTAGTGCCCGCGGGCGCCGCCGGCGATACGCGCCTCGAGCTGACGGGCACTCCGGAGCCACTCACGCCGCGGGAGCTCGAGATCCTCGGCCTGCTCGCCGCGGGCGACAGCAACAAGACCATCGCGGCACGGCTGTCGATTTCCGTGCATACGGTGAAGTTCCACGTTTCCTCGATATTCTCCAAACTCGGAGTCGCCTCCCGAACCGAGGCGGTGAGCCTGGGCCTGCGGCTCGGGATCGTTCTCCTCTAGTGCGCTACCATAGCGGCCGCCCCCCAATCCCCGCGAGGCGGGGACCTCGGGGCGGAGGTGATGTCATGCGAGTCAGGAGTTGGAGAGTCGCCGGGCACGCGGCGATGGCGGCCGCGGCGCTGCTGCTCGCAGCTCCCGTGGGGGCGGCGGCGGAGGGCACCGGCGGCGCGCCGGGATCCGAGTCCGCGGTCTGGGCTCCGCAGGAGCTGCGCTTCCTCTACCAGGGATTCACCAGCACCTACTCGTGCGACGGGCTCGAGGCCAAGGTACGCAAGGTGCTGCTCGAGCTCGGTGCCCGCAAGGACCTCACGGTGCGCCAGTTCGGCTGCTCCTCGCCGTTCGGCGTCCCGGATCCCTTTCCGGCGGTCACCATCAAGATGAACGTTCTCAAGCCGGCAGGTGCCTCCGGCACCGCCGCCGATGCCGCGAGCGTGCCGGCGCACTGGCAGTCTGTCGAGGTACGGCTCGACCGCGATCCGGTCTGGCAGGCGGGGGACTGCGAGCTCCTCGAGCAGATCAAGCAGCGTATCCTGCCGCTCTTCACCACGCGCAACGTCCGCTACCGCTCGAACTGCGTGCCGTTCCAGCTGACTCCCGGCGGCGCCCAGCTCACCGCCGAGGTGCTCGTTCCCGATCAGAAGGACGCGAAGCCGGTCGCGTCGCACTAGCGCGGTGCCCTCCCGGTTCCCGCTCGCGCTGGCGGCGCTGCTCGGCGCGGCGCTCCTCATCAACTACGTCGACCGCGGCACGATCTCCACGGCGGCGCCGCTCATCGAGAGCGAGTTCCACCTCTCGCCCTTGCAGATGGGGCTGCTGCTGTCGGCGTTCTTCTGTACCTATGTGCTATCGCAGCCCGTCATGGGCTGGCTGGTCGACCACGTCGGCGCCGCGCGCGTGCTCGCCGCAGGCTTCACGCTCTGGTCGGTCGCGACGTTTCTGGCCGGGCTGTCGGCCGGCATCACGGGGCTCGTGGCGCTGCGGCTCGTTATGGGCGTCGGCGAATCGGTGTGCTACCCGAGCGGATTCGCGCTCATCGCGCAGCGCGTCGGGGACGGGCAGCGCGCCCGCGCCACCGCCATCATGCAGCTCGGCAGCGTCATCGGCCCGGCGCTCGGCACCTACCTGGGCGGATTGGTCATGGTCCGCTACGGCTGGCGCGCGATGTTCGTCGCGCTCGGGCTCGCATCGCTCCTGTGGCTCATTCCCTGGTCCGGACAGCTGCGCGGGCCGGGGCCGGTCAGGCTCGAGGACGCGGGCGCCGCCGGCCCGAGGCTGGGCGCCATCCTGCGCCAGCGGGCGCTGTGGGGCACGATTCTCGGCAACTTCTGCTCGAACTACGCCTTCTACTTCGTGTTCACCTGGGTACCGCTCTATCTCGTGCACGAGCGAGGCCTGTCGCTCGCGTCGATGAAGAACGTCCAGAGCCTCATCTACGTCATGGACGCTGCCAGCATCGTCGCGAGTGGCTGGCTGCTGGACGCGTGGATCCGCCGCGGCGCGAGTCCGAGCGTCGCCTACAAGACCGCGCTGTCGCTGAGCGCGGTCGGAGTCGGCCTCTGCCTGCTCGGCTTGAGCGGCGCGGGCGCCGCGGCGGGCGCGGTGCTGCTGCTCGCGACCGGACTCGCCGATGGGCTCAACTCCCCGTCGGTCGGCGCGCTGACGCAGCGCTTCGCCGGCCCGCTTGCGACCGGCCGGTGGATGGGCACGCAGAACGCGATCAGCAACACCGCGGGCATTCTGGCGCCGAGCGTGACCGGCTACCTGGTGCAGCAGAATGGCGGCCACTACACGCTCGCCCTGTGGGTCACCGGCTGCGTGGCGCTCCTCGGCCTGCTCGCGTGGTTCGTCGTGGTGCCGCCGGTGGAGCCGGTGCAATGGGGACAGCCGCGCGGCCCTCGCGACGCCCCTGCGGCGGATAGTTAAGCAAACGGTTAACTATCGCCCGAAGGACTGTCACGCTAGGGATAGTCCCGCGCCCGCTCCTGATCTTCGAGGATGTCGCGCGCCGCGAGATACAGATGCGCGGCGGCCCACAGGCCCGTCGGCACGATGCACAGCATCGCGAGGCGCAGCGCGTCGGCCTCCGAGAGGCGATAGCGCAGGAACCAGTCCGCCAGCGCGCCGATCACGTTCGGCGTGATGACGAGATTGCCGAGGTTGGCGAGGAACAGCACCATTGCGCAGAACATGGCGCGCATGCGGCACGGCGCCAGGTTGTTGAGGAGCCCGAAGCCCGGACCGATGTAGAAGTAGATCGCGGGGATGTAGATCCACAGCATCGCCCTGGCAACGGCCAGATCGCGCGTCCAGTAGACGACCCCGGAGGCGACGGTGGCGACGGCGGTGCCGGCGGCCAGCAGCCACACGATGCGCCGCGCATCCACCATGGTGCTGCGGGCCATGAGCCAGCCGGTGGCGACGGTGGCGAGCCCTCCGCCCCACAGGTGCATGTTCTGCGTCACGTCACCCGCCTGGCCCACCGTAAGGTGGTAGGTGCGCTGCAGGAACGTCGGCGTCCAGAACATGAGCCCCCAGCCCCACAGCGCGCACACCGCCGAGCCCATCATGGTGTGCACGGCGGAGCGCTGCTGCCACATGAAGCGCAGCGTGGATTTCACCGAGGGCGCCAGGCCGTCGATGCCGCTATCGAGGCAGCCGCGCTGCGGCTCGCGCACCGTGAGCCAGACGCCCAGGCCCGCGAGCACGCCCGGAATGCCGAGTGCGTAGAACACCGCTCGCCAGCCGTACTGATCGGCGATGGCACCGGCGACGTTGTAGCCGAGCCAGGCCCCGATCGGCGCACCGAGCGAGAACACGGTGAGCGCCATCGCACGGCGGGTGGCGGGAAAGTAGTCCGAGAGCAGCGAGTTGGCGCCCGGCGTGCCGCCGGCCTCGCCGATCGTGACGCCGACGCGTGCCAGGAAAAACTCGAACGAGGTGCGCGCCAGCCCGCAGACCGCAGTCATCGCCGACCACAGCACCAGGCACACGGCGACGATCTTGCGGCGGTTGTAGCGGTCGATCAGCCAGGAGAGCGGGAAGCCCAGGATGATGTAGAAGACACCGAACGCCATGCCCGTGAGGAGCGAGACGCCCAGGTTGCTCAGATGCAGGTCGTTCCTGATCGGATCGAGTACCGTCGAAACGACGTAGCGGTCCGCGATGCTGAGCGTGTAGACCAGACACATCATGATGAGCACGTACCAGCGCTCCGCGAGGGAAGCCGTCTGCACGGGCGCGGCCCGCACGACGCTCCCCGCGGCGACGCTCGATCCGAGCCCGCTCATGTGATCCCGCCTGCCATCGGTTCCGGCAGGTTACGCCTGCCGGCCGGCGCTGTCTTGCAGAATGAGATCGGCCGCTTTTTCCGCGACCATGAAAGTCGCGGCGTTGGTATTGCCGGAGGTGATGTTCGGGAAGATCGAGGTGTCCACTACCCGCAGCCCCGCGACCCCGTGCACGCGCAACCGTGCATCGACCACGGCGTGGCTCCGGTCCGGACCCATGGCGCAGGTGCCGCAGGCGTGGAACACCGAGCCGGCGCGCGCGCGGAAATCGGCCAGCAGTTGCTCCTCGGTGCGCAGCGCCTCTCCCGGCTCGCGCTCCGACTCGATGATGGCGGCGAGCGGCGCGGCGGCGGAGATCCGCCGCAGCAGCCTTGCTCCCTCGTAGACGTCCGCGATGTCGGCGGCGGTCGCGAGCGAGTTCGGCACGATCGCGGGCGCGGCGAGCGGATCGTTGCTGCGGATGTGGATCGTGCCGCGGCTCGTCGGACGGCAGGTGTTGAAGGACATGAGAAACCCCGGGTAGGGATCGGGGTTGAGGAGCCGCCGGCGCGGCCAGGCAGTGGTGCTGTAGCTCGCCGGGTTGAAATAAATATGCATGTTGGGGCGGGTCAACTCCGGGCGGCTGCGCAGGAATGCCCCCGCCTGGTTGACGCTCATCGAGAGCGGGCCACGCCGCCCGCCGAGTGCGTAGCGCAGCGCCGCGCGCACCTTGCCGAGAAAGGGCGCGAGCTCGTCGTTGAGTGTCGGCACGCGCGAGCGGTAGAAGTAGGACACCGCGAGATGATCCTGCAGCCCGCGCCCGACGGCGGGCGCATCCACGACCAGCGGAATGCCGCAGGACCGCAGCAGCGCCGGATCGCCCACCCCCGAGAGCTCGAGGAGCTGCGGCGAGTTGATCGCCCCCGCCGAGACGATCACCTCGCAACGAGCCCGCGCCGTCTGGCGCTCGCCGGACTCGAGATACTCGACCCCGACGGCGCGCGTGTCCTCGAAGAGAATGCGCGTCGCGCGCGCGCGGATTCGCAACGCCAGGTTGGGTCGATGCAGCGCGGGCCGCAGATACGCGCTCGCAGCCGAGACCCGCAGGCCGTTGCGGATGGTGACCTCCCACAGGCCCGACCCCTCGGGCTGCGCGCCGTTGAAATCCGCGGTGCGGGCGATGCCCAGGCTGTCGCAGGCCTCGAGAAAGGTGCGGCACAGCGGATGCACCTGCGCCGATACGTCGCTGACGCGCACCGGGCCGCCGGTGCCGTGGTACGCCGGGTCGCCGGCGGGATGGTCCTCGAGCCTGCGGAAGTAGGGGAGCACGTCGCGCCACTCCCAGCCAGGGTTGCCGGCGGCCGCCCAGTCGTCGAAGTCGGCCGGCTGGCCACGCACGAACACCATGGCGTTGATCGAGCTCGAGCCGCCGAGCACCTTGCCGCGCGGCCAGAACTGGCGGCGGCCGCCGAGCGCCGCATCGGGCTCGGCTTCGTACATCCAGTTGTAACGGCGGTCGTTGAAGGTGCGGCCGTAACCGATCGGCACGCGGATCCAGGGCGAGCGGTCGCGGCCGCCGGCTTCGAGCAGCAGCACGCGGTAGGCGCCGCGCGCGCTCAGCCGATTCGCGAGCACACAGCCGGCGGTGCCGGCACCGATTACGATGTAGTCATAGTCCGGCATCTGTGGTAAGGATCGCACGATGAAGCTCACGGACATCAGGACTTTCGTCGCCGGCAATCCGCCGCCGCACAACGGCGGACGCTACTTCGTGTTCGTGAAGCTCACCACCGACGGCAACGTGCATGGGGTGGGGGAGGCCTACTGCGTGCCGTTTCACCCCCAGGTGGTGACCCGCATGCTCGAGGATGTGTTCGGGCGTTACCTCGCGGGCGAGGATCCGCACAACATCGAGAGGATCTGGCGGCGCGTCTACTCCGCCGGCTTCACCCAGCATCCCGACCTCACGCTGATGGCGGTGCTGTCGGCGCTCGAGATGGCCTGCTGGGACATCATCGGCAAGGAGGCGGATCAGCCGGTCTACAATCTGCTGGGCGGGCGGGTGCACGAGCGGCTGCGCTCCTACACTTATATCTATGCCCGCCCCGGCGATCGCACCGACGTCTACCAGGACCCGGAGCTCTCGGCCGAGCGCGCCAGCGAGTACCTTGCCCAGGGCTTCACGGCCATCAAGTTCGATCCGGCAGGTCCTTACACCGCCTTCGACGGGCGGCAGCTCTCGCTGCCGGCGCTCGAGCTGTGCGAGCGCTTCGTGCGGGTGCTGCGCGAGGCGGTCGGCACGCGGGCGGACCTGCTCTTCGGCACCCACGGCCAGATGACCGCGGCCGGCGCGCTGCGTTTGGCGCGGCGCCTCGAGCCCTACGACCCGCTGTGGTTCGAGGAGCCGGTGCCGCCCGATGCGCCCGAGGAGATGGCACGGGTGGCGCGCGGCACCAGCATTCCGATCGCGGCCGGCGAGCGTCTCGCGACCAAGTACGACTTCGCGCGGCTGCTGCGCGCGGGCGCCGCGGCCGTCCTGCAGCCGAACCTCGGCCGGGTCGGCGGCATCCTCGAGGCGAAGAAGATCGCCGCGCTTGCCGAGGTGCAGCACGTGCAGATCGCCCCGCACCTGTACTGCGGCCCGGTGGTGGGCGCCGCCAACATCCAGCTCGCCACCTGCAGTCCGAACTTCCTCATCCTCGAGGGCATCGAGCGCTGGCAGGGCTTTCACGCCGAGGTGCTGGTCAAACCGATCCGCTGGGAGGCAGGCTACGTGATTCCCCCCACCGGGCCCGGGCTCGGAGTCGAGCTCAACGAGCAGGTGATCGCGGCGCACCCCTATCGCGGCACGATGCTGCACCTCGAGATGGCGGGCCAGCCCCAGGGCTAGTGGCATCGGCCGCGCGGCCCTAGAGGCCGAGCTCCGCTCGCATCCGTTCCGCGTACCAGGCGTGGAACAGCCCCACCATGTACTCGTTCGCCCCGATCGGTCCCGGCTCGTAGGCGGGACTCGAGGCGCCGCGCTGCGCCTCGGCGACGAAGGCCGCATCCTGACTGTTGGTTGCGTTCCAGACGCTGGTGAGCTTGCCGAGATCGTAGTCGCGTCCTTCCTCGGCATCGGCGTGCACCAGCCAGGTGCTGCGCACCAGGGTGCGGTCGGGCGCGAGCGGCAGCGTCGCGAACGTGAGGATGTGGTCGGAGAGGAAATGGAACCAGGCGTTCGGCTGGGTGTGATAGTGCAGCGTGCCGAGCCGCGGCTCGCGCAGCTCCCCGAGGAGCCGGCGGCATGCAACCCGCGTGTCGGCGGTCATCGACTCGCCCGCGCCATCGAGCACCAGGCGCTCGGTGCGAAACGCGGTGGCCCGCCCGTGCAGCTCCTCGATCGGCTGCCAGGGTAGCCCCGCGCGCCGCCAGATCGACTCGGCCTGCGCCTGCGCGGTCCTGAAGCGCTCATAGGTGGCGCGCTCGTTGGCGGACATGCGCGCTTCGTCGATTTCGCCGAAGAAGTCGAACAGCGAGCACAGCAGCTCGGGGTGGCCCTGGCAGTGGAAGCACTCGCGGTTGTTCTCGATGGTGAGTTTCCAGTTGCCGTGCTCGACGATGTCGACCTGCCTGGCCACTTTGGCGTGAGCGAGGTCGTGCGGCGCGAGGTAGGGCGTCATGCGTGCGGCCATGTCGTCGAAGTCCGCCGGTGGCTCGTCCGCGAGGCACACGAAGATGAGCCCCGCGAGGCGCTGCACGTGCACGGGCTTCAGCCGTCGCTGCTGCGCCGGCGCCTCGCCGGTGTCGCCGCAGCCGACCACGCGGCCCTCGAGGTCGTAGGTCCAGCGGTGATAGGGGCATTGGAGCTGGGCGCCGGCGATGCCGGTGTCCTGCTGGAGGATGCGCGAGCCGCGATGGCGGCAGGTGTTGTGGAACGCGGCGATCGAGCCGTCGTCGCGGCGCAGGACGAAGATCGGCCATGGGCCGATCTGGAAGGTGCGGTAGTCGCCGCTCTCGGGGATCTCGGGCTCGGAGGCGAGAAACAGCCAGTGCCGGCCGAAGATGTATTCGAGCTCGGCGCCGTAGAGCGCCTCGTCCGAAAAGAAAGCGCCCGGGAGCGCCAGGCCGGGCTTGCAGGAGTCGAGCATTGCGGCGACGTGCGGGCGCAGCGACTCGGAGGGCGCAGGCAGGCTCCTGGCGGCCGAGGCATTCATCGGTCGGGACTCACCCGGCAACTGTCACCCAGTCGCCCGGGCTCGTCAAAGCCTAGAAAAGGAATAGCCGTATCGAAAAGAGGCATCGTACCGGCCCCATCAGCGCTCGGCTCCGTCCGGCCCGAGTACCTCGCCGCCCAACGCCGCGCGCAACGGCTCGAGGAAGCGCTCGTAGCGGCGCCAGCGGCCGATCGAGCTCTTGCCGATCGGCTGACGGACCTGCCAGTTGCTCGCGGTCAGCACGGGCCGGTCGCTGCGGTGAAATTCCAGGCAGCGCGGGTCCCAGGGAAGCCCGATGTGCTCGAGCATCCGGCGACTCCAGGTCTCCGGCTCGTCGACCAGCTCCTCGTAGCGGACCTCGAGCAGCAGGTGCGAGGGCAGCGTCGCACGCCAGTGCGCCATCAGGCGCCGGTATTCGCGGTAGTAGTGAGCGAGGTCGCCCAGATCGGTCGCGTAGGCGTGCGCGGCGGAAAAACCCTGGAAATAGATCGACAGGCAGGTGTCGAGAGGATGGCGTTCGAGGTGGATGAACCGCGCCTCCGGCAGCGCCGCATGGATGAGTCCGAGGTTCTTGAAGTTGCTCGGCAGCTTGTCGATGACCCGCACGGGCGCGGAGGGCAGCGCCGCGAACAACTCCAGATACCGTCGTCCGAGCGCGGCGATCGTCGCCGCGCGCTGCGGCGCCGGCGCGGCGAGCTCGTCATCGGCTGCGAATTGCCAGAAGAGGACCTCGCCCGCCCCGTGGACCTGGCTGTGCGAGGCGAGAATCTGTTCGGCAAGGGTCGTGCCCGAGCGGGGCATCCCGAAGACGAACACGGGCCGCCTGGTGGCGAGCCCGGCTGGCCGCAGCGCCTCGAGCGCGCGTCGGTCGAACGCCGACAGCGTTCGCGTCACCCGCGCGGTCGTTGCAGAGCGCTCGTAGGGGGGGCGGCTGCGACGGGCAAGCTCGTGACCCTGGCGGTGATGCTCGAATGCCGCCTCCGCCTCGCCGAGGTCATCGCAGTACTTGCCGAGGGCGTGATGAAGTCCGATGGCATGCGCAACCGGCGGCCCGCGGGACAGAGCGCGCGCTGCGGCGTCCCGCCAGGGGGCATCGGCGGCGGTCATCCTGCGCACCGCTGTCAGGCCGATCAGCGCCTCGGGCAGGTCCGGGCTCATGCTGAGCGCCTGCCGGAGCAGCGCCTCGGCCTCCTCGAACCGCCCCCGGTCGATCGCGAGACTGCCGAGCAAAGCGACCGCATCGGCCCCGTCGGGACGCAGGCTGAGCGCACGGCGCGTGCTGGCGGCGGCATCATCGACGCGACCGAGCGCCCGCTCGGCCATCGCGTGGGCGGTGTGCAGCGGCGCATGCTCGGGGGCAATCCCGAGTCCGGCGCGGTAGGCCGCCTCCGCCGAGTGCATCTCGTTGAGCGCGAGCAGAGCATTGCCGAGATGCAGGTACGCTTCCGGAAGCCGCGCATCGAGCTCGATGGCGCGCCGGGAGTGATCGATGGCGGCGCCGTGATCGCCGAGGCAGTGCAGCACGTGGCCGAGATTGGCGTGGAGCCGCGCATCGTGCGGCGCGCGATCCAGCGCTTCGCGATAGCAGTCGGCCGCCGCCGCGAAGCGACCGAGCCCGGTGAGCAGCGTGCCGAAGTCGTTGAGAGTGTCCGCGCGGCGGTCGTGGGCGAGCAGCCGCTCGTAGTAAGGAAGCGCCTCGATGGCGCGGCCGCGAACGGCCAGTTCGCGGGCGAGCTGCGCGACCGCGGCCGCGTAGCCCGGGCGCAGCTCCACCGCCCGCCGCAGGGCTTCGATCCCGGCGGCGGCCTCGCCGGCCTCGATGAGCGCGCTGCCGAGATTGCGGTGCGCCTCGGCGAGCCCGGGCTCGAGCGCAATGACCCGGCGGTACCCCTCGATCGCCGGCGCGAGAGCGCCGCGTGCGCGCTCGGCGTTTGCAAGGTTGCCGAGGGCTGCCGCAAACCGTGGCTGGAGCTCGAGCGCGCGCCGGCAGCTGGCGATCGCCGCGTCGGTGCGGCCGAGCGCGAGCAGCACGCGTCCGAGATCGTTATGCGCGTCGGCGAAGCCGGGGCGCAGCGCCGTCGCCCGTGCCAGACTGTCGGCGGCGCGCTCCGGGAGTCCGTGCTCCTCGAACGCAAGGCCGAGCAGGTACTGTGCTTCGGCGTCGTCCGTCAGCGTGCGGCTCGCCGACTCGAGTGCCGCGAGTGCGTCCTTGCCGGCGGCGCGGCCGGCGTGCAGCAGTTGCCAGGCGCGTGAGGCGTCCATTCAGTGCCGGTAGCGCACCAGCGCGTCGCCGAGCGCCTCGCGCAGCGGCCCGAGCCACGGCTCGAAATGGCGCCACTGCTCGAGTCCCTCGCGGAAGATCGGCTGGCGCACCTGCTCGGAGCTCGCGGTGCGGATGCTGCGCTCCGTGCGGAAAAACTCCAGGCACGCACGCTCGAACGGCAGCTCGCAGTACTCGAGCAGGCGGCGCACGCTCCCCTCGAGATCTTCCACGACGTCCTCGTGATGGACACGCAGCACGCGGCCCGGCAAGACCCGGTCCCAGTGCTCCATGAGCTCGAGGTAGGTGCGGTAGTAGCGGGCGATGTCCGGGATGCTGTAGGCGAATTCCTGGCCGCGCGCGAACAGCTGCTTGTAGAGGCCGAAGCAGCCGGCCATCGGCTCACGTCTGGAGTCGATGATCTTCGCGTTCGGAAACATCAGATGGATCAGGCCGATGTGCCGGAAGTTGTTCGGCATCTTGTCGATGAACCGCGGCTTACCGCTGCGGTAGACGCGCGTGTCCTCGAGATAGCGCCTGGCGAGAGCCGCGAAAGCCTCGCGCGGCAGATCGGCGAGGACTGCGGGGTAGCGCGGGTTGCCGAGATCCGGGTCGCGCCCCTGCAGCTCGTGCACGAAGCGCGGAATTTCCGCGAGCTCGTGCGTTCCCTCGACCTCGGAGTGCGAGGCGAGGATCTGATCGATCAGCGTCGAGCCCGAGCGGGGAAGCCCGACGACGAAGATCGGCTCTTGGCCGGGACCGCCCCAACCCTCGCGCTCGCGGAAGAACTCCCGGGTGCAGATCTTCTGCTGATTCGCGGTGTTGAGCTCGATCGGCTCCGGCCGGTAGCGGCTCTCGGCGCGCTTGAGCGCGTTGCCGCGCTCGTAGAAATGCCAGGAGGTCGCGTAGTCGCCGCGGTCCTCGTACGCCTTGCCGAGCGCAAAGCTCAGGTGGTAGCGATCGGTGGGACTGGTCGCCGCCGCCGTCTCCGCAGCGCGCATCGCTCCGAGCTCCTCATCGGTGAAGCGGTAGGTCTTGAGATTCGCGAGGCTCCAGTAGGCATCGCCGAAGCCGGGCCGCGCGCGGGCGGCGGCGCGGTACTCCTCGACCGCCTCCCCCTGGCGTCCGAGTGTCTTCAGCGCATGGGCGGCCGACAGGTGCAGGTCCCCGGCCTCGCCGCCCGAAGCGTCTGCGAGCAGGCCGCGGTAGAGCTGCAGCGCCTCCTCGTGATGGCCGAGGCCGACCGTCGCCGCGGCCTGGAGCGCGCGGAAGTCACGGTTGCCGGGATCGCCGCCGAGCAGCCGGTCGAGCTCGGCGCGCGCCTCCCGGTACTTGTGGCGCGCCAGGAGCACGGAGGCGTAGTCGTAGCGTGCCGCGGCGTAGTCGGGTACGCGCTCGAGCACGGCGGCGAGCAGCAGCTCGGCGTCGTCGTACACCTCGAGGTCGAAACCGATGCGCGCCAGCAGCCGCATGGCCTCGATCTGATCGCCATGCCCCACGAGGAAGGCGCGGATCATCTTCTCGGCGGCGGCGAGCTCGCCGTCGCAGTAGAGATTGGTGGCCGCGACTACCGGGGAGGGGAGCGATCTGAACCTCGCGACCTGTGCGGCCGCGAACGCAGCGTTGCGGGGGTCGCCGGTGAGCCGGTACAGCCCCTCGAGCATGCCCCAGCTCGCCGACAGCGTGGCGTTGATCTCGACCGCCTTGCGGTAGGCCGTTATCGCCCGCGGCGCGTCCTTGAGAGCCACGTAGCAATGGCCGCGCTCCTGAAAGAGGCGGCTGAGCCGCGGGTGGTAGCGCTCGAGCTCATCGAGTGTCGCGAGCGCATCCGCCGGCCGTTGCTGCTGGCGGCGGGCGAGCGCCAGCAGGTACAGCGCCTCCCGGTCCCCGGGCCTTGCGGCGGTCAGCCGTGCCGCCGCCTCGGCAGCCGCGGCGAAGCGCCGCGCCTTGAGCAGCGCGCGGATTTCGTCGACGCCGGGGCTGGGGGGCGGGCAAGGCTCGGTCGGTGCGCTGGCGGCGGTCATGGGCTCATGAAAAGAAGGCGGGCATCGTGCCCGCCTTCGAGTCTAGCGCAAGCGCTGCAGGCCTCAGAACTTCATGCCGATCGACAAACCGAGCACCCGCGGCCGCAGCGGTACCTGCGACTCGATGAACTGCGCCGAGGAGGTGAACAGACTCGCACTCGAGTTGCCGAGGTTCTGTCCGTAGAGCTCGACGCGCCAGTTGTCCTTGGAGAGGCCGAACTCCGCGTCCCAGACCGTGTAAGCCGGCTGGTTGTACAGCAGCCAGGTCGTCGTCGGTACCGCGCCCGGCACGGCGGGTGTGAAGCTGCTCGGCTCGTTGTTCATCGACCCGGTGTAGCTCGCACCGGCTACGATGAACATTCGGTAGTCGTTCATCTCCCAGTCATAGCGTGCGTGCAGGTTGTACTGGAGCGTCGGTGAGAACGCCGGCGTGGCGCCGATGCCGCCGAGCGCATTCAGCAGCGGGACGTTCATCTGCAGAGTCGAGTTCCAGACCTGGGCAATGCAGGCGCCGGCTGCTGTCGGGTTCCCGGTGATGCCGTTCGGTACGCCGGTGCCGCCCACGGACTGGATGCAGGGAGAGTTCTTCTCCGACGCGTCGTTGTGCGACAGCGAGCCCTGCAGCGTCAACGCGTCGGTGACCCGCCCGACGATCTGCAGCTCGAAGCCCTTGATCCGGTAGTTGGGGCCCTCCACGCCGAAGGTCGTGTTGCCGTACACGGGGGGGTTGTAGATCAGCGTCTGCACGTTGTTCCAGTCCATGATGTACGCCGAGCCGTTCACCAGCAGCCGGTGGTTGAACCACTCCGTCTTCCAGCCGATCTCGTTGTTGATCAGCGTATCGGGCGGGTAGGTGTAGGGCTTACGGAACTGCTTGACGAGCGTCGGGCTCGCATCGGGCCCGACGGTCGGGAGCCCCGTCACGGGATTGATGTCGATCGGGACCTCGGCGCTGTTCTTGCGGTTGCCGGCGCCTGGCCGGAAGCCCTGCGAGTAGGTGTAGTAAGCCATCACGTCGGGCGTGATGTGCCAGGTCAGGTTGCCGCGGCTGCGGAAGCCGCTGTAGTCGGCCGCGTGCGTCGCGGCCGTCAGGTTGGAGCCGACGCACGCGCCGTTCGGGACGCCGGCGCAGCCGGTGCTCGTTGAATACTGCGACCCGTGCATGCTTTCGGTGTACTTGTAGTAACGGGTCCCGCCGGTCAGCGTCAGCACTTTCGGAATCAGATCGAAATCAATCGAGGTGAAGAGCGCCCATTGCTTGTAGCCGCGCGCCAGGTCCTCGCCGAAGGCGACGTTGTCATCGCGTATGCCCGGGTCGATCGCCGCCGCGCCGGGGAAGGGGATCACGTTGCCCTTGCACACCGCGGTGCCGGCCGCGTAGGCCGCGAGCGCCGGGGAGCCCAGCGCGCCGCACGAGGGGATCGTCGTGTAGCGGAAGTTCATGTCGTCCTTGATTTCGAAGTCCTCCCAGAATCCGCCGACCAGCGCGCGCGCCCGCCAGTCGTCCGGCGTGCTGAAGCGCAGCTCGTGGCTCTGGTGCGTCGTCTCGACGTGGTCGTTCCAGGACAGCACCGGTGAGTAGCAGGTGAGCGGAAAGCCCTTGCCGCCGCCGATCATCCCTTTGTTCGGGCCGCCGGCGCAGGTGTAGTAGAACCCGCCACCCGAGCGCGTGTAGTTCGAGTAATCCACGTTGTTGTCGATCGTGCGGGACAGGTAGGCGCCCGTGTACACGACCCTGATGTCGCCGAGCTTGCCGTTGAGCGTCCAGGCGGTGTTCTCCCACTTGTCCTTGTCCCACTGGGGAACGAAGGAGGTTTCCTGCCAGGCGCCGAGCGCCTGGCCGTCCGTGCCGATCGGGTATTGCGCGTCCGCGCCGTCGGCCTCCATGTTCTGGTAGCTCTGCTGGATCAGCAGGCTCCAGTCCGGATTCATCTGCCACAGGCCCTGCACCCGCAGGCCGCTATAGCTGATGGGGTTCTGCGCCCGCTGGGCGAGATTGAAGTTGTTCGCGCCCGGGGTGTTCGCCGGGTAGGTGAGCCCGAAGGAAGCCGGCCCCGGGTCGGTCGAGTTCGGCAGGCGCGTGAAGGTGCTCGGTACGTTGTCGATGTAGCCGCCGCGGTGGTCGGTGTAGACGACGGCACGGACGGCGAGCGTGTCCTGAATCACCGGGAGGTTGATCACGGCAATCCCCGAGGAGTTGGGATCGCCATGGGCCGTGGTGCCGTAGGAGGCTTCGACGTTGCCCTCGGTCACGTTGAGCTTTGGCTTGTTGGTGATGTAGCGCACCGCGCCCGCTTCGGCGCCACCGCCGAAGAGCGTCCCCTGCGGGCCCTCGAGGACCTCGATGCGCTCCATGTCCGCCATGTAGACGTCGACGTTGCGGCCCGGGAAGGTCATCGACTGGTCGTCGAGGTAGAGCGCGACGTTCGGGAATGGGTTGATCGCGGCGCTCGACTGGTTGCCGGCGAAACCTGCGCTGAGGCCGCGCATGTAGATCTGGCCCTGGCCCGGGCCATTCGAGCTGAAGGTCACGTTCGGCAGGAACTTGAGAACGTCATCGAGCGTCTCGACCCGCATCTGCGCGAGCTGGTCGCCCGTGATGGCCTGGATGGTGATCGGGACGTTCTGCACCGACTCGGAACGGCGCTCGGCGGTCACCACGACTTCTGCGAGACCACCGCTCTCGGCGGGGGCTGCCCCAGGGCCCGCGGCGCCCGGAGGGCCCGCAGCATCCGCGTGCACAGCAGCGGCCGCACAGCTGCTCAGCACGGCCGCAACGGCCGAACTCACTCGCGTGTTCTTGATCACGATTACCCCCCGATGATTGTGAAACGTCCTGCTCCCGGCTTCGCGGCGATACGCTACGCAGCGCGTCGCGTCGCGGCCAAAGAGTCAAAGAGCAGGAATCCTCCCTCTTCCATATTACGATCGTATTAGAGCCGTACGGCTGCGATTCTGCCACACTGAGTCTGATGCCTGCGCGCAACATGGCCTGCCGCGCGGCAGCCAGCCAGCCAGCCTGTGCTTGAATCCGACCGACATCCGGCGACGGATTTACGCCGGCTGCTACGGGGCCGGCTCAATCCGAGGCGTTCCTCCTGCGCCGCAGGAGAGTCAGCGCCAGGATGGCCGAGGCGCTCATGAGGAACAGGCTCACGGCGTTCAGCACCGGGGTCGCGCCCTCGCGCATCCGCCCGTACATCATGATGGTGAGCGGCGCATCGGCCCCCACCAGCATCAGTGTGGTATTGAAGTTCTCGAAGGACATGAGAAACGCGATCGCCGCCGAGCCGGCGAGCGCCGGACGCAGGTAGGGCAGGGTGATGGTCGTGAGCACCGCGGCGTGCGAGGCCCCGAGATTGAGCGCCGCCTCCTCGAGACTGCGGTCGAAGCGCTTCAGCCGCGCGCTGATCGTGAGCGTCGCAATCGCGGCGATGAAGGCGAACTGGCCGAGCACCACCAGCGGCAGCCCGGGGCGGAGAAAATCCGCGTGCACACCGAAAAGATCCGCGCACAGGTCTGCGAGCCGGCTCGCGAAGGCGAGAATCGAGATGCCGAGGATCACGCCGGGGATGACCAGCGGCGTGAGCATGAGCATCGACAGCACGCCCTTAGCGGGGAATTTCTGCCGCTCGAGCAGAAACGCATTGGCGGTGCCGACCGTGACCGAGAGCGCGGTTACCCATAGCGCCACCAGGCAGCTCGTCCAGATGCTGCCCAGAAGCTCGGCATCGTGAAACAGCCCGAGGCGGCCGTTCGGATCGTTGCCGAGGAACCAGTCGAGCGTGAAGCCATGCCAGGGAGGCGCGGGGTAGGGCGCGTCGTTGAAGGCGAACACCGCCACCACGGCGAGCGGCAGGAAGAGGAAGATGAGGAACGCGCCCGCATAGAACGCAGTCGCGGCGCGCAGCCACGCCGGACGTGGCAGGCTCGGAATCATACGCGCCTCATGACGTCGCCGAAGCGCTGTCCGGAGAGCGCGAGTCCGAGCCACACCATCGCGGTCGAGAGCGCGAGCAGCAGGAAACCGAAGGCCGCGCCCTGCTCCCAGTTGAAGCGCGTGATGAACTGCGCGTAGATCTGCTCGGTGAACCACAGCGAGTTCTTGCCCCCGAGCAGCGTCGGCGTCAGGTAGTTGCCGAGCGTCAGCATGAACACGACGATGCAGCCGGCGGTGATGCCCGGAGCGGCGTGCGGAATGACGATGGTGCGCAGGATCGACCAGCCCTCGCCGCCGAGGTCGTAGGCGGCCTCGATGAGCGAGTTGTCGAGGCTCTCGAGGCTCCCGACCAGCGGCACCACCATGAAAAGGAGCGAGGTGTACACCAGTCCGACGAGGATCGTCGCGTCGTGGTAGAGGAGCTCCACCGGTTGCGCGGTGAGCCCGAGGTGCACCAGCAGTGCCGGCAGTACCCCGGATTCGCGCAGCAGGATCATCCAACCGAGGGTGCGCACGGTTTCGCTCACCCAGAACGGGATCAGGCACACGACGAGGAGCAGCGCGCTCATACGGCCGCGCGCCAGCTTGGCGATGATCCAGGCGATCGGGAAGGCCAGCAGCAGCGTCAGCGCGGTGGCCAGCGCCGACAGCAGTGCGGTCCGCGCGAACACGTGCCAGTAGAGCGGCTCGCTGAAGAAGGCGTGGTACTGCGCGAGGCTCGCCTGGTACTCGCGCGGCGCGACGCGCTCGCGGAACGACAGCACGGCGAGCTCGAGGTGCGGCAGAACAATGAGCCCGAAGAGCCACAACAGCGCCGGGGCGAGCAGCAGCGCGAGCGTCAGGCGGCGGTACCAGGCCGACGCTGCGGCGCCCTCAGGCATGACCGAAGCAGACCGCGCGCTGCGCATCGAAGCTGAAGCAGACCTGCTGCCCCGGGCGCAGGTCCGAGTAGCGGCCGGTCTGGGGCAGCGCGACGCGCAGCTCGAGCCGGCTCTGCGCCTCGCGCAGCAGCACGACGGAATTCGCCCCGTCGAACAGCACGCTCAGCACCTCGCCGCGGCTCGCGCTCTCACCCGGCGGCAGCTCCGCGGGCGTGCGCGCGAGCGCCATGGCCTCGGGCCGGATGAAGACTTCGGCGCCGGCTCCCGCGGCCACGGAGCTACGCCGCTGCGCACGCAGCCGCCAGCCGCCCGCGGTGCCGACCTCGACGAGCTCATTCTCGACGCGCAGCACCGTGCCGCTCAGGCGGTTGCTGGCGCCGACGAAGCCGGCGACGAACGCCGTCGCGGGTGAGTAGTAGAGCTCCTGCGGCGTGCCGAGCTGCTCGAAGCGGCCGTGATTCATCACGCCGACGTGATCGGACATCACCAGCGCCTCGGACTGGTCGTGGGTGATGTATACGAAGGTGGTGGCGAAGGCGCTCTGCAGCTGCTTGAGCTCGAGTTTCATGTGCTCGCGGAGCTTCAGGTCGAGTGCCCCGAGCGGCTCATCGAGCAGCAGCAGCGTCGGCTCCAGCACCATGCTGCGCGCGATCGCGACGCGCTGCCGCTGGCCGCCGGAGAGCTCCTCGGTGCGCTTGCCGCCGGCCCCGGCGAGTCCCACGCGCTCGAGCATCGCCGCCGCGCGCCGCCGGCGCTCGGCGCGGCCGACGCCGCGCCGCGCGAGCCCGAACGCCACGTTCTCCTCGACCGACATCATCGGAAAGAGGGCGAGATGCTGGAACACCATGTGGACCGGGCGCCGGTTCGGTGCCACCTGCGCCATGTCGCGGCCGCCGATCGCGATCGCGCCGCTGTCGGGTGTGATGAAGCCGGCGATCATCCTGAGCAGCGTCGTCTTGCCGCATCCGGAGGGACCGAGGATCGAGAAGAAGCTGCCGCGCGCGACGCTGAAGGACACCCCGGCCACGGCGAGCTGGGCGTCGAAGCGTTTGCTGAGGGCGCGCACCTCCAGGTCCGGGGTCCCCGGCGGCGCAGCTGCAGCGGGCGTGCTCAATCGGCCGCCCTGACCCGGTCGAGCACTTCGCCTTCGATCTCCTCCAGGCCGCCCGGGATCGCCGGATACCACTTGATGTTGCCGAGACCCTGGGGGAAGGTCGCGGCGAACTGGGCGCGCAGCCGCGGATCGGCCAGGCGGTCGGCGCCTTTCGAGGCGGTGAAGTTGCCGACCGATTTCGCGACCTCGGCGGCGATCTCCGGGCGCATCACGAAGTTGATCCAGGCGTAGGCGCCGGCGTCGTTGCGACCGCGCGCCGGCAGGGCGAAGGTGTCCATCCAGGCGACCGCGCCCGAGCGCGGGTTGATGAACTTGATATCGGGATTCTCGCGGTTGAGCTGCCAGCCGCCCGAGTCCCACGCCATCGCCGCCCAGATCTCACCGGAGCGCAGGCCGTTCAGCAGCTGGTCCTTGTTGTCGTAGAAGAAGCGGAAATTCGCCTTGCAGGAAGCGAGTGTCCTGCCGACCTGCTGCATGAGCGCCGTGTAGGCGCGGGTGTCGCCGTAGAGCGCAAAGGGATTCTTGCCCGCGGCGAGCGCGAAGGCCATGAGCGTCGGACGCTTGAGGCGCACCGCGGTTCTGCCCTTGAGCTCCGGCCGGCACAGATCCTGATAGTCGGCGATCGTGGTGCGCTTCGAGTTGTAGACGAGGCCCTCGGTCCCCCACACGTAGGGCAGCGCGTAGAGCCGGCCGCCGATGGTGGCGTTCCTGCGCACCGCCTCGAGCAGCTCGGGCACGAACTCCTCGAGGCGCAGCTTGCTCGTGTCGAGCGGCTTGTAGATGCCGAATTCCCCTTGTGCGCCGAGGATCCGATCCTGCGACGGCTGGGCGAGATCGAAGCCGGCGCCGCCGGTGGCGCGGAGCTTGGAGATGATCTCCTCGTTGTTCGAGAGCGTCACCTGCACCTGGATGCCGGTCTCCTTCCTGAACTGCTCGATGACCCCGGCGGGCGCGTAGCCTCCCCAGGTGATGATCCGCAGCACCCTGGCATCGTCGGCGCGCGCCGGGAGAGCGCCGAGCAGTGCGAGCGCCAGAGCGAGGGCGAGAGAGGCGAGGAGAATGCGCCCCCTGGGAGCTATGGCCGTCGCGTTGACAGGCAAGTTTTTCGCGGGATAGTCTGATCGGGCTCGGACAGCCGGAAATATAACATCGCTCCAACCGCTTGTCGTGTGACCGTCCGGCCGCGGGAGCTGCCGCCGTGATCGACGTGCAAGGCCATCGTGGCGCGCGCGGCCTGTGGCCGGAGAATACGCTGGCAGGATTCGCACGCGCGCTCGAGCTCGGCGTCAGCGCGGTCGAGCTCGATTGCGGCATGACGCGCGACGGTGTGCTCGTGGTCGCCCACGACCCGGAGCTCAATCCCGACTGCACGCGCGATGCCGCGGGGCGCTATCTCGAGCGTAGCGGGCCGGCGATCTTCGCGCTCAGCTACCAGGAGCTCCTCGCTTACGACGTCGGCCGGTTGCGGCCCGGGAGTGCGTATGCCGCGCGCTTCCCCGCACAGCAGGCCGTCGACGGCGAGCGCATCCCGCGCCTCGCGGACGTGCTCGGCCTGGTCCGCACGCGCGGCCGCGGGCGCGTGCGCGTGGCGGTGGAGGTCAAGACCTTTCCGGAACGGCCGCAGCTCACGGCCGCGCCCGAGCCGTTGGCGCGGGCGCTCGAGCAGACGCTCACCGGCACGGGTAGCGCCTCGCTGGTGAGCATCATGGCTTTCGACTGGCGCGTGCTCGCTGCCGTGCAGCGCCTCATGCCGCAGGTCCCCACGGTGGCTCTCACCGAGCAGCAGCCTGGCGAGGATACGGTGCGCATCGGCTCGGCGCGTGTCTCGCCGTGGCTCGGGGGGCTCGATCCCGAGCGCTTCGGCGGCTCGGTCGTGCGACTCGTTCAGGCGAGCGGCGCGGGCGCCTGGGGACCGGACTACCGCGATCTCGACGCGCGGCTCATCGAGCAGGCACATGCCCTCGGGCTGCGCGTCGTTCCCTGGACGGTCGACGAGCCGGCGGACATGGAGCGGTTGCTCGGTTTCAATGTCGACGGCATGACCACCGACCGCCCGGATGTGCTGCGGGCGCTGCTCGAGCGCAAGGGGCTCGCGGTTCCGCCCCGGCCCGGGGAGTATTCCTGAAGATGGATCCGCCGAGCGTCCTGGTGATCGACGGCAACAGAGCGGCGACCCGCGAGCAGCAGGTGGCTGCGGGCGGCTCGCCCTCGGGCGAGGGTTACGCCCGGGTGCTCGAGAGTCTCGCCCCGGTACGCTGCGACATCGTGCGGCCCGCCGACGGTGAGGTGCGCTTCGCGCACGCGGAGGGCCTGAGGCACTATGACGGCGTGGCGATAACGGGCTCGGCGCTCAACGTCTACGACGGCGGCCCGCACATCGAGCGGCAGATCGAGCTCGCGCGGGCGGCATTCGCCGCGGGGGTCCCCTTCTTCGGGAGCTGCTGGGGGATGCAGGTGGCGGTAACCGCGGCCGGCGGCCGCGTGCGCCCCAATCCGCTCGGGCGGGAGTTCGGCTTTGCGCGCCGCATCGAGCTCAGTGACGCAGGCAGGGTGCACCCGATGTTCGGCGGCAAGCCGGCGGTGTTCGAGGCGATCACGGTGCACAAGGACGACATCACCGAGCTGCCCGCGGGCGCTGTCGTGCTCGCGGGCAACGACATGGGGCCGCAGGCGATCGAGCTCGAATATGACGCCGGCACTTTCTGGGGCGTGCAATATCACCCCGAGTACAGCTTCAACGAGATCGCTGCCTGTGCCCTGCGCTATGGTGCGGCTCTCGTCGAAGAAGGTCTGTTCGCCGACCGGGGCGAGCTCGAGGCCTTCGTTGCCGACCTGCGCGCGCTTCACGGCGACCCCCGGGACCGGCACTTGACCTGGAAGCACGGCCTCGGCGCAGGCCTGAAGGAGGAATCATGCAGGCTCGCGGAGTTGCGCAACTGGCTCGCACTGCAGGTGCTGCCATACGCACGCCGGCATCGCTGACGGCGCTGCCGCGCCTCGCGCGGACCTGATCCGCCATGAGCTTCACGGGGCATCCGGACTTTGCCAGGGCGCTCGCGCTCGCCGAGCAGCTCGCGGATGTGGCGCGCCGCATCGCCAGGCAGCATTTCCGCACGCCCGTCGCGGTGGATCGCAAGAGCGACGGCACGCCGGTGACCGCGGTGGATCGCGGCATCGAGACCGAGATGCGTCACATGATCCGCACCGCCTTCCCCGCACACGCCATTCGCGGCGAGGAGTTTGCTCCCGAGGGGAGGAGCGAGTTCACCTGGGTGCTCGACCCGATCGACGGCACCAAGAGCTTCATCACGGGATATCCGCTGTTCGGGGCGCTGATTGCGCTCTGTCAGGGGGAGCGACCGGTGCTCGGCGTGATCGAGGCGCCGGCGCTCGCGGAGCGCTGGGTGGGCTGCGAGGGCCGTCCGACGCTCTTCAACGGCGCCGCAGCGCGCACCCGCGCCTGCCGCTCGCTCGCCGAAGCGGTGATGTACACGACCACCCTCGAGAGCTATAGCGCCGCGGAGCGGCACGGCTTCGAGGCGCTCGCGGGGCGCACCGCGCTGCGGCGCTTTGGCGGCGACTGCTATCTCTTCGGCATGCTCGCCAGCGGCTGGTGCGATCTGGCGCTCGAGGTGCGCCTGAAGCCGCATGACTTCATGGCCCTGATCCCGGTGGTGGAGGGCGCCGGGGGAAAGGTGAGCGACTGGCGCGGCGAGCCCTTGCGCAGCGGGGGCGACGGCCGCCTGGTGGCGGCCGCTACCGAGGAGCTCTGGCGGCAGGCGCTCGAGGTGCTCGGCACCGTGTGAGGGTTCAGCCCGCGAGACCGAGATCGCCCTTGACCGCCGAGCGGAAGAGGCGCGCATAGGCCGCGGCGTCGGCCGGCCGCGGATTCCCCGCGGCGGAAGGATCGAGGGAAGCTTCCTGGCCGATGAGCTCCGCCCGTGTGGCCGGCACGCCGATCTCCGCGAGCGTATGCGGAATGTTGAGCCGCCTGCGAAAACCGAGCACCCACTCGAACACCGCCGCGTACGGCTCGCCGGCGAGATCGAGCGCGCGCGCGATGACCTCGAGCTGCGGCTCGATGGCCGGACGGTTGTAGGCGATGACGTAGGGCAGCAGCACCGCGTTGGTGAGTCCGTGATGCGTGTTGAAATGCGCCCCCACCGGGTGGGCGATGGCGTGCACGGCCCCTAAGCCCTTCTGGAACGCGGTCGCGCCCATGCTCGCGGCCGCCAGCATGCGCGAGCGCGCCTCGAGGTCCGTGCCCTGGTCGAAGGCCCGCGGCAGGTAGGTGTGGATGAGCCGCATGCCCTCGAGCGCGATGCCGTCGGCGAGCGGGTGGAAGCCCGGCGCACAGTACGCCTCGAAGCAGTGCACGAAGGCATCCATGCCGGTGGCCGCCGTGATCGCGGGCGGCAGGCCCACGGTGAGCTCCGGATCGCTGATGACCACGGCGGGCATCATCTGCGGATGAAAGATGATCTTCTTCTGGTGGGTCGCCTCGTTGACGACGACCCCGGCGCGCCCCACCTCGGAGCCCGTTCCGGCGGTCGTCGGCACCGCGATGACCGGTGCGATGCCGCGCGGATCGGCGCGTGTCCACCAGTCGCCGATGTCCTCGAAGTCCCACAGCGGCCGCGTCTGCCCCGACATGAAGGCGATCACCTTGCCGGCATCGAGCGCCGAGCCGCCGCCGAAGGCGATCACGCCGTCGTGGCCGCCTGCGCGGTAGGCGGCGAGGCCTGCCTCGATGTTGGCGGCCACCGGGTTGCCGCGCACCCGGGCAAAGAGTCCCGCGGCGGGAACGAGCTCGCGCACCCGGCGCACCATCGGCGCATCGCGCAGGCCCTCGTCGGTCACGAGCAGCGGCCGGGCGATGCCGACCCGGGCGCACGCCGCCGGCAGCTCCGCGATACGGCCCGGGCCCGCCCACACGGTGGTGGGATAGTTCCAGTTTGCCTTCAGAATCGCGCTCACGTCGTCACCCGCAGATGGAATGATTTGGGCCGTGTCAGATGCTCGTATCCGACCACCGACAGCGTACAGCCGCGCCCGGAATCCTTCACGCCCACCCAGGCGAGCGCCGGATCGAGGTAGTCGCAGCGGTTCAGAAAGAAGGTGCCGGTCTGCACCCGATCGCCGAGCCGCTCGGCGGCCCCCGCATCGCGCGTCCACACCGCCGCGGTGAGACCGAAAGGACTGTCGTTCATCTGCGCCACGGCCTCGTCGTCGGAGCGTACCTTCATGACGCCCGCGACCGGCCCGAAGATCTCCTCGCGCATCACCGCCGAGCCCGCCGGCGCATCGAGCAGGAGCTGCGGCGCGAGATAGGGCGTGCCGGGCCGGCTGCGCGCAAATTCGCGCTCCTCGATCGCCGGCCGTGCCCCCGAGGCCACCGCCGCGCCGATCTGGGCGCGCACGGTGTCGGCCGCGGCGGTGCGCACCAGAGGCCCGAGCGTCGTCTCGGGATCGAGCGGGTCGCCGAGCCGATACTGGCGGATGAGCTCGATGGCACCACGTGTGAAGGGCTCGTAGACGCTCTCGTGAACGTAGATGCGCTGCAGCCCGCAGCAGGACTGCCCGGAATTGAAGAAGGCGCCATCGACGATGTTCTCGATGGCGTGCCCGAGATCGGCATCCGCACGCACGTACACCGGGTCGCAGCCGCCGAGCTCGAGGCCGACGCCGACGAAGCGCTCGGCCGCGGCGCGCTGCACTGCCCGGCCGCCGGCCACCGAACCGGTGAAGGCCACGAAGTCGATGCGCGGATCGCGGATCACCCGCTCGGTTGCCGCATGCTCGAGGTGCAGCACCTGGAAGAGACCGGCGGGCAGCCCCGCGGCGGCGAGGCACTCGGCGAAAGCTTCCGCACAGAGCGGCGTCTGTGCCGAGTGCTTGAGCACCACGGCGTTGCCGGCCATGAGTGCCGGCACCACGCTGTTGACGGCGATGAGGTAGGGGTAGTTCCAGGCGGCCACGGTGAACACGACGCCGAGCGGCTCCCGGCGGATGAAGCGGCGAAAGCCCGCCTTCGGTCCGGCATCGAGGTCGGCGAGCGCTGCGGCGGCGATGCCCGCCATGTAGCGGGCGCGCTCCAGCGTGCCGCGCACCTCGCTCGGCGCGAAGCGGATCGGGCGGCCCATCTGCCAGGAGAGTCCGGCGGCGATCTCCGGGGTGCGCCGCTCGAACTCGGTGCAGAAGCGCTCGATGAGGGCGGCCCGTTCCGGGACCGGCGTCTCGCGCCAGGCCGGCAGCGTTGCGCGCGCGCGCGCGAGCGTCCGATCGATCTCCGCGAGAGAAGCGGGGGCACGCTCCGCGTACACCCGGCCGTCGACGGGGGAGATGCTCCTGATCATATGATCTCGAAGTAGCGCGCGAGCTCCCAGTCGGTCACCGAGCGGCGGAACTCGCGCTCCTCCCACTCGCGGCTCGCCGCGAAGTGCCCGACGAACGGCGCCCCGAAGAGCTCGCGCGCCGCCTTCGACTGACTCAGGCGTTCGGCCGCCTCGGTCAAGGTGCGCGGCAGCGCCCGCTTCGCGGGGAGCTTGCGGTCATAGGCGTTGCCGACGATCGGCTCGTCGGGCTCGATCCGGCGCTCGATGCCCCACAACCCCGAGCCAATGGCCGCCGCGAGGGCGAGGTACGGATTGATATCCGCGGCGGCGATGCGGTACTCGACCCGCTGACTCCCCGGTCCCCCCTGGATCACCCGCAGGGCGCAGGTGCGATTCTCCACGCCCCAGGTCGCGCTGGTCGGTGCCCAGAAGCCCGGCACCAGGCGTGTGTAGCTGTTGACGGTCGAGGCGACCATCGCGAGGAGCTCGGGCATGAGGGCCTGCTGGCCGCCGACGAACCAGCGCATCTCCTGCGACATGGTGTGGGGAGCGGCCGTGTCATGGAACGCAGACGAGCCGTCCTGGCGGGTGAGCGAGACGTGCAGGTGGCCGCTCTGTCCGGGGAGCTGCTGCGACCACTTGGCCATGAAGGTCGCCATGAGTCCGCGGCGCTGAGCGAGTACCTTGACGAAGGTCTTGAAGAGCGCGGCGCGGTCGGCGGCCTCGAGCGCCTCGCAATGGTGCAGCGCCGCCTCGATCACCCCCGGCCCGGTCTCGGTGTGCAGCCCTTCGATCGGCATGCGCATGTCGGCGCCGAGCTTGAGCAGCTCCTGGTAGAGCTCCGCGTGCACCGAGCTGCGCAGCACCGAATAGCCGAAGTAGCCGGGCGTCAGATTGCTCAAGTTCCGGTAGTGCTTCTCGCGCAGGCTCGCCGGGGTCTCGCGGAACACGAAGAACTCGTATTCCGCCGCCGCAGTCGCCGCGTAGCCCTGTGCTGCGGCGCGCTCGAGCACGCGGCGCAGCGTCGCGCGCGGACAGACCTCTTCGGCTTTGCCGGCGAACTCGCCGAGGAACAGCAGCATCGCGCCTTCGAACGGCAGCGCGCGGCAGGTCCCGGGCAGGAGCCGGATGGGCGCATCGGGATAGGCCGTGTGCCAGCCGGTGAAGCTGACGTTGTCGTACAGCTGGTCGTTGGAGTCCCATCCCAGCACGACGTCGCAGAATCCCAGGCCCTTCTCGAGCGCCGCGAAGAACTTCGCCCGATCGAGGTACTTGCCACGCAGGATACCGTCGTTGTCGAAGACGCCGACCTTGACGTGCTCGAGGCCGCGCTCCTCGACGATGGCCCTCGCCTGGGCGTTGGTGCGCACCTCGTCTGGCTGCATGCGTCGCTCCTTATGGCCTCATGGCGTGTCAACTCGACAGGCTGCTGCGCCGGTAGCTCGCCTGCTTCAGCCAGTCGGGATGCACCTCGACACCCCAGCCCGGCGCCGACGGGATGGTTACATGGCCGTCGTGCACGCGGTAGGGATCCTCCACGAATAGTCCCGCTTCCCACGGGTAGTAGTCGGCGCCCTCGATCGACAGCTCGAGATACTTACCGGGGTTGGAGATGGCCCCGAGCAGGTGCATGGTGCACAGGGTCACCAGCGAGCGGTTGGCGCTATGGGGCGTGCAGGGCAGTCCCGCCGCCGCCGCCATGCGCACGACTTCGAGCGTTCGCGCCAGGCCGCCCATGTACATGACGTCGGGCTGCACGACGTCCACCGCGCGCATCTCGATCATCCGCGCCCAGGTGGCGAGGTCCCAGTCCTGCTCGCCGCCGGTGACGTCGATGTCGAGGGCGTCGGCGACACGCCGGGTCTCCTCGAGCTTCCAGTACGGACATGGCTCCTCGTAGTGGCTCACGCCCTCGGCTGCCAGCAGCCGCCCGACCTCGATCGCCCGGGGCGGCGAGAAGCCGCTGTTGGCATCGACCAGCTTCGCGGTCCCCGCGCCGAGCGCCCGCGCCACGAGCGGGATGATCGCTTCGGTGCGCCCCGGCCACTCGTCGACGTCGTGGCCGCACTCGGCCCCGACACGCCACTTGAAGGCGTCGAAGCCGTGGAGGTCGCGCAGCCTCAGGAAGCGCTCGGCCTCCTGCTCGGGCGTGATGTCGCGCTTCATCGACGAGGCATAGGCGCGCAGGCGCCGCGGCCTGCCGCCCAGCAGCTCCACCACGGGCTTGCCCGCGAGCTTGCCGTGCAGGTCCCAGAGCGCGGTGTCGAGTCCGGCCAGCGCGCGGCAGCGGTAGCTGCCGGGAAATTTGTGCTCGCGCTCCTCGATGCGCTTGATGAGCGCGTCGATATCGTGCGCGCCGGCGCCGAGCGCCCAGGGAGCGACCTGGCGATGAAATATCGCGGCGGTGATATCGGCATTGTAGGTGGATGTCTGGCCCCAGCCGACCGCGCCGCCGTCGGTCGTGAGCCGCACGAAGCACACGAACTCGTTGGCGAAGGTCTCGAGGCTGGCGATCTTCATCGCGCGAATTTCCGCCGGGCGCCTCAGGCCGCCGCCCGCGCTGCCGCCCGCCGCTCGGTGAGCAGGTACAGGTAGAGCGCGCCGAGCGCCGCCAGCGCGCTCACCACGGCGAGCGCAAGGAACATGCCTCCCCAGCCGAAGCCCACCACCAGCTGCGCCATGACGTAGCCGGCCAGCACGCCCCCCAGGTACCCCGTGCCGTCGACGAGCCCCGAGGCGGCCGCGCCCGCCTGTTTGCCGCCGAAGTCGAGCGCGAAGGCGCCCGGGAGAAAGGCATAAGGCCCGAGGAGGCAAAAGGCGACGAGCCCGATCATGACGACCGGCAGCACCCGGCCGGCCGACGCGGGATGCAGCGAGGTGAGGACCAGCAGCGCCGCGGCGCATGCGGCCAGTCCGAGCAGGAGGAGCCATGCGCGGCAGTGGTGCCCGAGGCGATCGCTCGCCCAGCCGGCCAGCAGCACCGAGACGGCGCCGACCGCCGGGAAGATCGCCGACAGGCCGGCGGCCTGACTCACGCTGTAGCCGAGCGCGTCGCGCAGATAGGCCGGCGTCCAGGTGTTGAAGGTCTCACGCACCAGCGTGGTCGCGAAACCCAGCAGGCACACCATGAGAAAGGCGCGGCTGCGCAGCAGCGGCAGCACCAGACTGAAGTAGCCCGTGGGGCGCGCCTGGCCGCCCGCGAAGACGTTCTCCGGATTGGCCACCGCTTCCGGATGGCCCTCATCGGTGCACGACTCGCGCAGGAAGAGCAGATTGGCGAGGAACATCGAGCCGGCCGCGCCCGCGCCGAACACGAACAGCCCGCGCCACGGTACCCCGTGCTCGAGCAGGGCTCCCATGCTCTGCCGTGCGGCGGCATCGCCGATCAGATAGCTGCAGGTGAGGATCGCGATCACCGTGCCGTAGCGGGAATAGTGGAACCACTTGGAGGAGACCTTGACGAGCGCCGACCAGCCGATCGACTGCGACAGGCGGTTGCCGATCCAGGCGAGGGTGAACATCGGCAGGGCGGAGCTCGCGGCGAACAGCAGTGTGAACGCGGTCGCGCCGCCGGTGGCGATCAGCAGGTTGCGCTTGCCGCCCCAGTAGTCCCCGAGGCTGGTGAGGAACCATTTACCCATCGCATAAGCGAACACGCCGAAGGAGGCCATCGAGCCAATGCTGAGCATGGCGGTGGCGTGGCTGACGCCGTGCCGTCCGAGCTCGTCGATCAGCAGCGGTGTGGCGACCGAGAGGTTCGAGCGGCAGAAGTAGCACGACGCGTAGCCGAGGAACAGCAGCACCACGGTGCGCACCTGCGCGATGCGCAGTTGACGCGTGCCGGGCGCCGCCGCAGTGTTGGTGAAGCGCGGCATCACGCAGTCGGCTGCGGGGCCCCTCAGGCCGCCGCCCGCATCTCCGCGAGCACCTTGCCGACTGCCTCGACTGCGCCGGCGATGCCGCGCTCGCCGAGCTGTCCCATGCAGCCGACCCGGAACGTCTCCACCGTGGTGAGCTTTCCCGGGTACAGGATGTACCCGCGCGCCTTGACGGCGTCGTAGAAATCCTTGAAGACGTAGCGGGGACTGTCGGGCGCGAAGAAGGTCACGATGATCGGCGCCTGAATGGCTGCGGGCAGAAAGCTCTTCAGCCCGAGTTTGGACATGCCGCCGATCAGAGTGCGGCAGTTCTGGGCGTAGCGGGCGGCGCGTGCCGCGAGGCCGCCCTCTTCTAGATACTGGGCGATTGCCGAATCGAATGCTGCCACGACGTGGGTCGGCGGCGTGTAGCGCCATTGGGTGGTCTTCTGCATGTAGATCCACTGGTCATACAGGTCGAGCGAGAGCGAATGGCAGTTGCCCTCGCAGCGCTCGAGCGCCTGGCGGCGCGCGATGACGAAGCCCATGCCGGGCGGTCCCTCGAGGCATTTCCCCGAAGCCGCTACGACGGCATCGAAGGGCGTGGTGCGCGCATCGATCTCGAGCGCGCCGAAGGAACTCATCGCGTCGACGATGAGGCCCCGGCCGTGGCGCGAGACGACCTGGGCGACCTCCTTCAAAGGGTTCAGGATCCCGGTGCTGGTCTCACAATGCACCAGCGCCACGTGCGTGATCGAGGCGTCGCTGCGCAGCACGCGGTCGACGTCCGCGGCGTCAACCTGCACGTTCTCGGCGTAATCGATGGTCGTCAGCTTGCGACCGAGCACGCGGCATATCCGGGCGATGCGCTGACAGTAAGCCCCGTTTTGCGGGACCAGGACGTGTCCCGTGCGGGGCACCAGCGTACCGATGGCCGCCTCGACCGAGAACGTGCCGCTGCCCTGCATCGGCACGCACTCGTGCGTTCCGGTGCCGTGCACGACCTGCAACAGCCGCTCGCGGATCCGGCCCGTGATGCTGTTGAAGTCGACATCCCAGGATCCCCAGTCGCGCAGCATGCTCTGCCGGGTGCGCAACGAGGTCGTCAGCGGTCCGGGAGTCAGTAGATACGGTTCGGTGCTCATGAACGTGTCCTCTCAGTCCGGGCTTTCCCCCCGGGCCAGCCGTTGATTGATCTCGGCGATCACTGCCGGCAGGTCCCGCAGATCGTCGATCACGTAATGCGCACCGCTTTCGGTGATCAGCTTCTCTTTTGAAGCTCGCTCCCGCGCCGCCAGCTGCTCCGGACTCAACGACCTCGCGACGGCCCAGCTGTCAACGACGTAGTTGCTCCACTTCGATACGCCCACCCGCCAGCACAGCGGCGCGCCCTCTCCGGCGCCGGAGACGGTGTCGTCCACCTTGACGGTGCGGCGCATCGCGTTCTTGAGGTTCAACACGCCCAGACGCTCGAGGTTCTTGATGACCATGTACGCGGTTGGGCGAGGCATTTCCACTTCGTCGCCGGCGCAGGCAGCATCGGGATTGAATCCCTGCTTGGCGCCGCCGGCGAGCAGGATATCCAGCATGCCGCGGGTGAATCCGGTAGTCACACCGATCCTTATTCCGTCCTTCTGCATCTTGCGGACGACCTCCGCCGTGCCCGGCAGGAGCTCGTGATAGTTGCCGCTCTTCAGGAGGTCGATCTGAGTCGGAACGAATACCGCGAACATCTTGTCCACGTCTGCCTGCGTCGGCTCACGAGCGAACTTCGCCCTAAAGCGCTCGCGAACCGACGGAATCTCGGTGACCGCCTTGATGTGCAGGTCCTTGCGCAGACCCATGGGCTTGCGCGCTTCGTCCATGCTGATCTCGAGGCCGTATTTCCTGAACACCTCGACGAATACGATGGCCGGCGCATCGACGTAGCGGTCCATCGTAGTACCAGAGCAGTCGAGCATCACGTAGCCGACGGTGTTCTCGGTATTGTCCTGATCAAACCGCTTCTGCTGCGCCGAGGCCCGGCGGATTTCGTCGGGCACGCGCCCCGTTGAAGAAAGCTCATTTGTTACGCTCATTGAAAGAATCTCCAGATACCGGACCAACTACGGATGATCTTCAGGCGGCGCGCTTCAGGAGCGCCGCCGCTTCCTCTGCCAATACGCTCGCCTCGTCGACACGGACCACTTCGACCGCGGCCCGGCTGCCCGCGGCGCCGATGCTGCCGGCGTCGTGGGCGCGGTTGGCCTGCTCGTCGATGCCGATGCCGGCCCAGTCGAGGCCGCGCACGATACGGCGGCGAACTTCCGCGCTGTTCTCACCGATGCCGCCACCGAAGGCGATGACGTCGACTCCGCCGAGCTCACACACGAAGGCCCCCAGGTGGTGCCGCGCCCGCCGGCAGAATATCTCGATCGCAAGCTGCGCACCCGCATCGCCCTGCTGCTCGCGGCGCAGCAGCTCCTGCATGTCGGCGCTGCCGCCCGAGAGAGCTTTGAGACCGCTCTCGGTATTGAGCGCCGTGCGCATCTGCGCCGGCGACAGACCGCCGCGCTCCATGACGTGGAGCAGGGCGCCGGGATCGAAGTCTCCGCAGCGCGTTCCCATGACCAGGCCCTCGAGCGGCGTGAAGCCCATGCTGGTCGCGATGGGGCGGTCATCGAGTGTCGCGGTCACCGAGCAGCCGCGCCCGAGCTGCAGGCTCACGACCTTAGCTGTCGGTTTGCCCGGACGCACGCGCGCGCGCGCCGCGGCGCACAGGTAGCGGTGCGCCGTGCCGTGAAAGCCGTAGCGCCTTACGCCGAAGTCCTGATACCAGCGCGCCGGCACCGCGTAACGCCACGCGGCCTCCGGCAGGGCGGCGTAGTAGGCGGTGTCGAATACTCCGATGAGCGGGGTGGTCTCGCCGAGCCGCGCACGGACACGGGCGATGACTGCCAGTGCCGGGGGGTTGTGGAGCGGGGCGAGCTCATCGAGGGCGGCGAGAGAGGCGAGCTCGGAGGCGCCGAGCCGTGTGGTGGCGCGGAACAGCTCGCCGCCGTGGACGATTCTGTGCACGGTCGCCGTGACTCCCGCGAGCAGATTGCGCCCGTGCGCGCTCGCGTCCGAGAGCCACTCGAGCAGGAAGTCCGCGGCCGCGCCGAGCGTGCGCACCGGGGCGGGCAGCGGCGGCAGCGGCGCCGCGGCCTCGAGCGCGAAGGTTCCGGAGCCGTCGGCCCGCTCGACGAAGGCGCCGCTGCTGAGGCGCACCGGGCCCGTCGCGGACCAGTCGAGCAGATCGAACTTGAGCGAGGAGCTCCCGGCGTTGAGGACGAGGAGTTGCATCAGGCCTCGACCTCACGCCGCAGGCCCGCGCGCAGCACCCAGGCGGCGAGCAGGATGCCGGCGCTCACGAGCCCGAAGGCGAGGGATACGCGCTGCGCGGGGATCACCGCCATGGCGGCGAGAATCGCCAGCATTCCGGCGACCGTAATGCGCGTGAGCCAGGGATAGCCCCACATGCGGACGCGCAGGCGCTCGGGCGCCTCGCTCTCGAGACGGCGGCGCAGGCGCAGCTCCGCCAGCGCGATCAGGACGTAGACGAAGATCGCCACCGTGCCGTAGGAGTTGACCAGAAAAGCGAAGATTCGGTCGGGCGAGAGGTAGCTCATCACGACCGTCGCGTAGCCGAAGGCGGTGCTGGCGAGAATGGCGGCCACCGGCCCGCCGCGCTTGTCGAGCCTCGAGGCGGCCGCGGGTGCATCGCGCTGCCCGGCGAGCGCCATCAACATGCGCGAGGAGGCGAACAGGCCCGAGTTCAGCGCCGAGAGCACCGCCGTGAGGATCACGAGGCTCATCACCGTGGCGGCGGCCGGAATGCGCAGCACCTCCATGACGCTCACGTAGGGGCGCGACATGCGCACCGTGTCGTTCCAGGGCACGAGCGCGACGACCAGGAAGATCGAGCCGATGTAGAAGACGAGCACGCGCCAGATCACCGATTGGGTGGTCTCGGCGATCGCCTTCTCGGGCTCGGCGGACTCGGCCGCGGCGATCGTGACGATCTCGGCGCCGAAGTAGAAGCCGGTCGCGGCCACCGCTCCCGTGAGCACCGGCACGATGCCGTTCGGCATGAAGCCGCCGTCGGCGGTGAGGTGCGGTAAGCCGGCCTGCGCTCCGGGCCAGCCGCCGAACACGAACAGCGCGCCGGCGACGAGAAACGCCACGATGGCGGCCACCTTGATCGAGGCGAACCAGAACTCCGCCTCACCGTAGGAGCGCACCGACAGCAGGTTCACGATGGTGAAGAGCGTCATGAGGGCGAGCGTGAACTCCCAGGGCGCGATCTGCGGCCACCAGCTGCCGAGGATTTTCGCTCCCGCGACCGCTTCCAGCGCGACGACGATCACCCAGAAATACCAGTACATCCACCCGGTGAGGAATCCCGCGAGCTCCCCGAGCGCCAGGCGGTTGTACTCGTAGAAGCCGCCGACCGCAGGGTAGGCGACCGCCATCTCGCCCAGCATGCGCATCACCAGCACGACGAGCGTGCCGGTGAGGGCGAAGGAGATGACTGCCGCGGGACCGGCCGAGCCGATGACGACACCGCTGCCGACGAAGAGTCCGGCGCCGATCACCCCGCCGAGCGCGATCATGGACATGTGCCGCCGCTGCAGCGAGCGCCTGAGGCTCCGCGACGAGGACAGCGTCTCCGGCGGGTGCAGGCCCGTGCGCGTCACATGAATTTCTGGTACTTCGGCAGATGCCGTACCGGCTTGGAGAGCGCGTCGCGGCGAAACGGATCGCCGAGCTCCTGCGTCACCATCATCTCCAGCACGCTGGTGCGGCCTTCTGCCTGCGCCGCGGCCGCCGTGCGCAGCGCGGGCCCGATGTCGGTCAGCCGCTCGATCGTGACTCCCTCGCAGCCGAAGGCCTGCGCCACCTTCGCCCAGCTCGGGTTCTCGAGATTGACGCCCTGGTAGCGGCGCGAATAGAAGTCGACGTGGTTCTTCTTCTCCGCGCCCCACTGGGCATTGTTGAAGACGATCACCGTCACGCCGATCTTCTCGCGGGCGCAGGTGAGCAGCTCGTTGAAGCTGATACCCCAGGCGCCGTCGCCGACGTAGGCGAACGCCGGACGCTCGGGGGCGGCGACCTTCGCCCCGCAGATGACCGGAAAGGCGTAACCGCAATTGCCGAAGCTCATGGCCGCGAACATCGAGCGTGGCCGGTCGAAGCGCAGGTAGGAGTTCGCGACCGAGCAGATGTTGCCGATGTCGGTGGACACCATCGCGTCCTGCGGCAGCGCCTTTTCCAGCGCGCGCAGCATCTCGCGCGGGTGCATGTAGCTGGAATTGGCCGCCACCTCGACCGAGTAAGCGTCGCGCTCGTGGGTCCAGCGGAGGAGCTCCGACTCCCAGTCCGATTTCTCGGCGGCGACGCGCCCGAGGCGCTCGGCGCGGCTCGCGGCTCCCGCGAGCCGGTGGGCCTTGAGCCGCGCGAGCAGGGCGGCGGCGGCGGCGCGCGCATCGGCGTGGATACCGACCGAGATCGGCCGGACGAGCCCGAGCATGCGCGGGTCGGCGTCGACCTGGATGATCTTCGCCTGCTTCGGCCAGTAGTCGAGCCCGTACTGCGGCAGCGTACCGAAGGGACCTAGGCGCGTCCCGAGCGCCAGCACCACGTCGGCGCGCGCGATCAGCTTCATGGCGGCCTTCGAGCCCTGATAGCCGAGCGGGCCCGCCGCGAGCGCGTGGGAGGCGGGGAAGGAGTCGTTGTGCAGGTAGCTGCTGCACACGGGCGCACCGAGCATCTCGGCGAGCGCGATCGCATCGGGGGCAGCCCCCGAGCTGATCACTCCGCCCCCGGCTACGATGACCGGGAAGCTCGCGCCCGCGAGCAGCTCTGCTGCCTGATCGAGCGCGGCCGCATCGCCCGCCCCATGAGCGATGCGCAGCGGCGCGGGAATGCTGGTCTCGATCTCGCCGTAGAAGTAATCGCGTGGAATGTTGAGCTGCGCCGGGCCCATCTCGAGCATGGCGCGATCGAAGCAGCGCGCGGCGATCTCGGCCATGCGGCGCGGGTTGTTGACGTGCCCCTGATACTTAGTGATCTTCGAGAAGATCGGCAGCTGCTCGGTCTCCTGGAAGCCTCCGAGCCCCATGGTCATGGAGCCGGTCTCCGGGGTGATGAACACGACCGGCGAATGCGCCCAGAAGGCCGCCGCGACCCCGGTGACGAAATTCGTGACGCCGGGTCCGTTCTGGGCGATGCACACGCCGTGGCGGCCGGATGCGCGCGCGTAACCATCGGCCATGTGAATCGCGCCCTGCTCGTGGGCGACCGGCACGAAGCGGATCCCGGCGGCCGGGAAGATATCGAGCGCGTCCATGAAGGCCGAGCCGACGATTCCGAAGACATGGGTGACGCCGTTGGCGGCGAGTGTCTCGACCAGCGCCTCGGAGGGGCTCATCTTCTGCGGCTGGGTCATCGGCTTACTCCACGTCCGGACGTTTCTTCAAGCGAGATGATTTGTTTCTTTGAAGGGGTGCATATTACAATACCGATGCAATGGGGCAAGATTCATTTCTTTCTGAGCGCGTCTTTCGTCCCATTTAACGGAACGATGGTGACGACATGAGCAGCGGCGTGCTTCCGCTCCCCACCGAGACCGCGGAGATCGCGGGCGAGACCTCCTCGACGCTCAAGGCCTTCGGCGTGCTCGAGGTTCTGGTCCGCGCCGGCCGGGCCGTCACGCTCTCGGAGCTCATGCAGGCGACCGAGCTGCCCAAGCCCACTCTGCACCGGACGCTCGCGCTCTTCGAGGAGGCGGGCTTCCTCGCGCGCGAGCCCGGCGGCCGCCGCGCCTACATCATCGGGGAGCGGCTGTCGCGCTTTGCGCTCGACGTGCTGCGCAGCGATGGTGCCGCGGCCGAGCGGCGCACGATCCTGCGCCGGGTGGTGAGCGAGATCACCGAGACCTGCAATCTCGCGGTGCTGAAGAAGGGCGTTCTCATCTACCTCGATCGCGTCGAGGCTCCCTGGCCGCTGCGGCTGCACGTGCCGGAGGGCGGCGGCGCGCTGCCTCCGCACTGCTGCGCGAGCGGCAAGCTGCTGCTCGCGCACTTGCCCGCAGCCGAGCGGCAGCGTTTGCTCGAGCTGCTGCCGCTCGAGCGCTTCACCGAGCGCACCATCACCGACCGCGCGGTGCTCGAGTCGGAGCTCGACCGGATCGTCAGCGTCGGTTACGCGGTCGACAACGAGGAATACGTTCTCGGGGTCGCCTGCGTCGCCGTGCCGGTGCGCAACCCCCACGGCGACGTGATCGCCTCGCTGGCGGTGCAGGGCGCGACTGCCCGGCTGCCCTTGATGCGCGCCATCGAATTCATACCGCGCCTGCGCGCGGCGGCGGCGGAGATCGGCTCCACTTTCGGCTGATGCGGAGATCAACATGGACATGAAGGTCGGGAATCTGGAACGCCATTGGCTGCCCTTCACCAACAACCGCGAGTTCAAGCGCGAGCCGCGCCTGTTCGTGCGCGCGAGCGGCATGCACTACTTCAGTCCCGACGGGCGCAGGATCCTAGACGGGAGCTCCGGGCTCTTTACCACGCCGGCGGGTCACTGCCGGCCGGAGATCGCCGCAGCGGTAGCCCGACAGCTCGAGACGCTCGACTTCACCTCGTCCTTCCAGCGCAGTCACCCCGGCGCGTTCGCGCTCGCCGATGGCATTGCGGCGCTCACGCCGCAGGGGCTCGACCACGTGTTCTTCTGCAACTCCGGCTCCGAGGCGGTCGACACGGCGATGAAGATCGCGCTCGCTTATCACCTGGCACGCGGCGAAGGGCAGCGCGACCATTTCGTCTCGCGCGAGCGTGCCTATCACGGGGTCAACATCGGCGGCACGGCGCTCGGCGGCATGATGCGCAATCGCGAGGCGTTCGGCGCGCTGCTGCCCGGAATCCTCCATCTGCGCCATACGCTGCTGCCCGAGAACCGTCTCAGCCGCGGCCTGGGGGCGCAGGGCGCCGAGCTCGCCGACGACCTGACGCGGTTCGTCAACCTGGTGGGCGAGAAACGCATCGCCGCCGTGTTCGTCGAGCCCATCGCCGGCTCGACCGGGGTGATCGTCCCGCCGCGCGGCTATCTCGAGCGGCTGCGCGAGATCTGCAGCCGCCACGGGATCCTGCTGGTGTTCGACGAGGTGATCTGCGGCTTCGGGCGCACCGGCGAGCCCTTCGCCGCACTCTCCTTCGGCGTGACGCCCGACGTGATCACCATGGCGAAGGCTCTCACCAACGGCGCGCAGCCGATGGGTGCGGTGGCGGTGCGCACGGATATCTACCGCACGGTCGTCGATGCCGCGCCGGCGGGTATGCCCGAGTTTTTCCACGGCTATACCTACTCGGCGCATCCCGCCGCCTGCGCCGCCGGTCTTGCGACCCTCGAGATCTACCGCAGCGAGCAGCTGTTCGCGAAAGGCCGGGACCTCTCGGGGTACTTCCTCGACAAGATGTTCGCCCTGGGCGATCTGCCCGCGGTCGCCGACGTGCGCGGCTTCGGACTCCTCGCCGGGGTCGAGGTCAAGCCGGGCAAGGCCGCGGGCGCGCGCGGCAACGAGCTGCAGGCGAAGCTCTACGACCGCGGCCTCCACGTGAAGACCACCGGCGATGTCGCCATCGTCGCCCCGGCCTTCATCGCGACCCGCGGCGATATCGACGCGATGGCGGACATGCTGCGCGATGCGATCGCCGAATTCTGAGCTGAATTCTGAGCGCGTGCTGACCGCCGGCAGCGCCACGAGGCTGTGCGCGGCGCTTGCGGCCGCGATTCTCGCGGGCGGGGCAGTCCGCGCGGCGCAGGCGCAGGATCTTTCCAGCTATGAGAGCGGCGCGGGTCTCTACCGCGCGCACTGCGCGAGCTGCCACGGTGCGGGCGGTCACGGCGACGGACCGGTCGCCGCGAGCCTCAAGGTGGAGGTGCCCGACCTCACCCGCATCGCCCGCCGCCAGGGCGGCCGATTCCCGGCCGACCGGCTGCGCAGGATCATCGACGGCCGCACGACGGTCCCGCCACACGGGACGCGCACCATGCCGGTCTGGGGCCTGGCCTTCGGCTCCCCGCAACAGTCGAATCGCCTGGCCGATCTCCTGGTGCAATACCTGCTGTCGATCCAGGAGTAGAGGCAGGCCGGGCACGGCAGGTGCGCGCGCGGCCAGGGGAGAGTCCGGTGCAGAGCATTCCGTCCCACGCGCGCGTGGTGATCATCGGCGGCGGCATCGTCGGCTGCAGCGTCGCCTATCATCTCGCCCGGCGCGGCTGCACCGACGTGCTGCTGCTCGAGCGCCGGCAGCTCACCTGCGGCACGACCTGGCATGCGGCGGGGCTCGTCGGCCAGCTGCGCGCCACCCACAATCTCACGCGCCTCGCGCAGTACACCACGCAGCTCTACGAAGGCCTCGAGCGCGAGACCGGCCAGGCGACCGGCTTCCGGCAGGTCGGCTCGATCGCGGTCGCCGCGAGCGCGGCGCGCTTCGAGGAGCTGAAGCGCGGCGCCTCCATGGCGCGCTGCTTCGGCCTCGAAGTGCAGATCCTCGGCCCGGGCGAAGCGCGCGAGCGCTGGCCACTGCTCGCGATCGACGATGTGGTCGGCGCGGTCTACCTGCCGAAGGACGGACGGACGAATCCGGTCGACACCACTCAGGCGCTGGCGCGGGGCGCACGGGCGAAGGGAGCGCGCATCGTCGAGGGCGTCAGGGTGACGGGCGTTCGGCGCGCGGGCGGCCGCGTCACGGGCGTGGCTACGCAAGCGGGCGAGGTACGCGCCGACGTGGTCGTCAACTGCGCCGGCATGTGGGCGCGCGAGGTCGGCGCACTCGCGGGGGTGAGCGTGCCGCTGCACGCAGCCGAGCATTTCTACATCGTGACGGAGCCGATTCCGGGCCTGCCATCCGACCTGCCGATCCTGCGTGACGCCGATGCCCGCTCCTACTTCAAGGAGGACGCCGGCAAGCTCCTGGTCGGCTGGTTCGAGCCGCGCGCCAAGCCCTGGGGCGAGCAGGGGATCCCGGAGAGCTGCGCCTTCGAGCAGCTGCCGGCGGACCTCGCGCACATCGAGCCCCTGTTCGCGGGCGCGATGCGGCGGGTGCCGGTGCTCGAATCGACGGGCGTGCAGGTGTTCTTCAACGGGCCGGAGAGCTTCACGCCCGACGACCGCTACCTCCTCGGGGAGGCGCCGGAGCTGCGCGGCTTCTTCGTGGCGGCGGGCTTCAACTCCATCGGCATCCAGTCGGCGGGCGGCGCCGGCAAGGTGCTGGCCGACTGGATCATCGACGGTCATCCGCCCTTCGATCTGTGGGATGTCGACATCCGCCGCTGCGCGCCGTTCCAGCGCAACCGGCGTTATCTGCGCGACCGCACCGTCGAGGCGCTGGGGCTGCTCTACGCCATGCACTGGCCGTTCCGCCAGGCGGAGACCTCGCGCGGCGTGCGCAAGTCCGCGCTCCACGACCGCCTCGCCGCCGCGGGGGCCTGCTTCGGGGAAGTGGCGGGCTTCGAGCGCGCCAACTGGTTCGCGGCGCCCGGCAGCGAGCCGCGCTACGAGTACAGCTACGGCCGGCAGAACTGGTTCGGACAGTCGGCGGCCGAGCACCGGGCGGTGCGCGAGACGGTCGGCCTCTTCGATCAGTCCTCGTTCGCGAAGTTCGCGCTCAAGGGGCGCGACGCGGCGCCGGTCCTGGGACGAATCAGCTGCAACGACGTCGACGTGCCGGTCGGCCGGATCGTCTACACGCAGTGGCTCAACGAGCGCGGTGGAATCGAAGCCGATCTCACCGTGACGCGCGAGGCGGAGGACTCGTATCTCATCGTCACCTCCTGCGCCACGCAGACGCGGGACTTCGCCTGGCTCGAGCGCAGCATCCCCCGGGACGCGCGTGCGCTGGCGGTCGATGTGTCCTCGGCCTACGCGGTGCTCGGACTCATGGGACCGAAGAGCCGCGAGCTGCTCGGTCAGCTCACCGATGCGGACCTCTCCACCGCGGCCTTTCCGTTCGGCACCTCGCAGGTCCTCGACCTCGGCTACGCGCGCGTGCGCGCGAGCCGCATCACCTACGTGGGCGAGCTCGGTTACGAGCTCTACATCCCCACCGAATTCGCGCAGTCGGTGTACGACGTGCTCGTGGCCGCCGGCGCACCCCTCGGGCTGCGCCTCGCGGGCTATCACGCGCTCGACAGCCTGCGCATGGAGAAGGGCTATCGGCACTGGGGGCACGATATCTCCGACGAGGACACGCCGCTCGAGGCGGGCCTCGGCTTCGCGGTCGCCTGGGACAAGCCCGGCGGCTTTCTCGGGCGCGAGGCGCTGCTCGAGCAGCGTGCGGCCGGCGTGCGGCGCCGCCTGGTGGCGCTCGCGCTCGAGCACGCAGGCCCGCTCCTCTATCACAACGAGCCGATCTGGCGCGACGGGGAGCTCGTCGGCAAGGTGAGCTCGGGCACCTTCGGTCACACAATCGGTGCTGCGCTCGGCCTCGGCTATGTCGCCAACGGCGGGGAGCCGGTGAGCGATCAATGGATCGCCTCGGGGCGCTACGAGGTCGAGGTCGCCGCCGAGCGCGTGCCGGCGCGGGTCTCGCTGCGGCCCTTCTACGACCCTGCGAGCGAGCGGGTGAAGTGTTGAAGAGCCACGCCCGCATCGTGGTTAACGGCCCGGTGCGCGCGTGAGTCCGGCCGTCATCGCCCTGGCGCTGACCGCGGCGCTGCTGCACGCCACCTGGAACGCTGCCTTGCGCAGCGGCGCGGATCGTCTGTCGTTCGTGACGGCAATGGCTTACGCCACGACGGCCATTGCGATTCCGGTCGTGCTGCTCCTGCCGCTTCCGCTGCCCGGCTGCTGGCTCTACCTGCTGCTCTCGGCGGCGCTGCAGGTCGTCTACATCATTTTTCTCGCGCAGGCCTATCGCTACGGCGAGCTGGGCCAGGTCTATCCCGTCGTGAGGGGCAGCGTGCCGCTGCTGGTAACCGCGGGCGGATTCGTACTCGCCGGGCAGCGCCTCACTGCGGCTGCGCTGCTCGGGGTGGGGTTGATTTCCCTCGGAATAATCAGTCTGGCCCTCGGCAGGGGACGGGGCGAGCGCAAATCGCTCTCCCTCGCGCTGCTCGCGGCGCTGTTCGTCGCGAGCTACGTCATGGCCGATGCGCTCGGCGTGCGTCTGGCCGGGAATCCACAGTCCTATGCGGCCTGGAATTTCCTGGCGTATGGGGCTCTCCTGCCCGTGGCCTTCCGTCTGCTGCGAGGCGGCATGGCGCTGAAGCTGCCGGCGCGCGAGACGCTCAAGGCGGTGGCAGCCGGGATACTTTCCTTCGGGAGCTACGCGGCCATCATCACCGCGTTCGCCATCGGCAACGTCGGATCGATCACGGCGCTGCGTGAGACCAGCATCGTGTTCTCCGCCCTGATCGGCCGGGTGCTGCTCGGCGAGGCGCTCACCGTGCAGCGAATTCTCGTCTGCCTCACCGTGACCCTCGGTGCGGTTTGCATCGGCTACAGCTAGAATCTGCGCACCAGCGCGGCCGCAGACCGCGCGAACCCCACGACCGACCTCCGGAGACATATCCATGGCAGCCAGGGTCCGATCCAAGGCGAAGTCAGCCAAGGCGAAGCCAGCCAAGGCGAAGTCAGCCAAGGCCACGCGCGCCGGCAAGAGCGCGGGCGCGAGCCGCATCCGCGCCGCGCGCACGCCGCGCGAAGATGCAACGCACGGCGCCGGGCGCGATCTGCTCGGGCGTCTCGCCAAAGGGGCGGTGATCTGCGCCGAGGGGTACGTGTTCGAGCTCGAGCGGCGGGGGTATCTCCAGGCGGGCGCCTTCGTCCCGGAGGTGCTGTTCGAGCACCCGGAGGTCGTCGAGCAGCTGCACATGGATTTCGTGCACGCGGGCTCGGACGTCACCCAGGCGCTCACCTACTACGTGCACCGCGAGAAGCTGCGGGTCATCGGCCGCGAGAAGGATCTGGTGCCGATGAACCGCGCGGCGCTGCGAATCGCCAAGTCGGTCGCGCGCCGCACCGGCACGCTGTTCGCCGGCGACCTCTGCAACACCAACATCTACGACCCCAACGACAGGAACGCGATCAAGGAGGTCGAGCGCATCTTCGACGAGCAGGTCGGCTGGGCGGTCGAGGCGGGGGTCGATTACTTCGTCGCCGAGACGCTCGGGTGGGTGGGGGAGGCCAAGCTCGCGCTGGCCGCCATCAAGCGCCAGTCGAAAGTACCGACCGCGGTCACCTTCGCCATGCACCGCGAGGAGATGACCCGCGACGGCTTCACCCCGGCGCAGGCCTGCCAGCAGATGGAGGCCGCCGGAGCGGACGTGGTCGGCCTCAACTGTCATCGCGGACCCGCGACCATGCTGCCGCTGCTGAAGCAGATCCGCGCGGCGGTCAAGTGTCACGTGGCGGGACTGCCGGTTCCCTACCGCACGACACCGGCGCAGCCCTCGTTCATGGCGCTCACCGATCCCTGCTGCGGCAACCAGCGCGCCTTCCCGGTGGGCCTCGATCCCTTCGTGGCCACGCGCGCCGAGATCTATGACTTCGGCCGCGAGGCCTACGCCTCCGGCATCCGCTATCTCGGGGTGTGCTGCGGGGCGGGCCCGCACCACATCCGCGCGCTTGCCGAGAGCCTGGGCCGGCATCCGCCCGCGAGCCGCTACAGCGCCGACATGTCCAAGCACGCCTTCTTCGGCACCGACAAGATGATCCGCAGGATCCAGACCGACTACCGCGAGAAGGCGTGACGCGCCGGCGTGAAATACTCGGCGCTGGCGCTGCTCAGGGGCGCGCTCGTCTCGCACCGCAACTGGCCGCCGGCGTGGCGCTCCCCCGAGCCGCGCAGCGTCTATGAGGTCGTGATCGTGGGCGGCGGCGGGCACGGGCTCGCCACCGCCTACTACCTGGCGAAGAATCACGGCATCTCGAGCGTCGCGGTGCTCGAGCGCGGCTGGCTGGGCGGCGGCAACACCGGGCGTAACACCACGGTGGTGCGCTCGAATTACCTGTTCCCCGAGAGCGCGCGTTTCTACGACTTCTCGCTCAGGCTCTACGAGCGCCTGTCACGCGAGCTCAACTTCAACGTCATGCTGAGCCAGCGCGGCCACGTGATGCTGGCGCACAGCCGCCACGACCTCGAGTCGGTGTCGCGCTGGGTCAACACGCTCCTGATGCACGGCATCGACGCGCGGATGCTCGGCCGCGACGAGGTCGCCGCGCTCATACCGGCGCTCGATATGTCGCGCACGGCGCGCTTCCCGGTGCTCGGGGGCTTCATGCAGCCGCGCGCCGGCACCGCGCGCCACGACGCGGTCGCCTGGGGCTACGCGCGCGCGGCCTCGAGTCTCGGAGTCGACATCATCCAGGACTGCGAGGTGACGGGCTTCGAGAACGGCGCCGGCCGCGGCGTCAGCGCCGTCCTCACCAGCCGCGGCCGCATCGGGGCCGGGCGGGTCGGGATCGCCGTGGCCGGTCACAGCTCGGTGCTCGCGCGGCTCGCGGGCTTCAGGCTGCCGGTGACGAGCTATGCGCTGCAGGCGATGGTGACCGAGCCGGTGAAGCCGCGGCTCGCTACCGTGGTGATCTCGCCCGGCACCGGCGCCTATGTCAGCCAGTCCGACAAGGGCGAGATGGTGATCGGCGGTGGGCTCGATCTCTTCGCCTCCTATGGCCAGCGCGGCAGCTTTGCCGTGACGCAGGGAGTGATCGCGGCGACGCTCGCGATGTTTCCCTCCTTCAGCCGCCTGCGGCTGCTGCGCCAGTGGGCCGGGATCGTCGACGTGGTGCACGACTCGAGCCCGATCATCGGCGCGACCCCGGTGCCCGGCCTCTACATCAACTGCGGCTGGGGAACCGGCGGCTTCAAGGCAATCCCCGCCGGCGGCTGGACCTTCGCGCACCTGCTCGCGACCGGCCGCAGTCACGAGCTCGCCGAGCCGTTTCAGCTCGAGCGCTTCGTCACCGGGCGCCTCATCGATGAGGCGGCCGCGGCCGGGATCGCGCACTGACATGATGCAGCTTCGCTGCCCCTGGTGCGGAATGCGCGACGAGACGGAGTTCGTCTGCGGCGGCACGACCCACATCGCCCGTCCGGAACCCGGGGCGAGCGATGCCGAATGGGGCGAGTACCTCTTCTTCCGCGATAACCCTAAAGGCATGCACCGCGAGCGCTGGCGCCACGCCTTCGGCTGCGGGCAGTGGTTCAACGTCGCCCGCCACACCGTGACGCACGAGGTGAGGGCGGTGTATCGCCTGGACGAGCCCCCGCCGCCCGATCGCCCGCCGCCACCGGACGAGGCTCCGCGATGAGCGGCCGCCGGCTGCCCGCGCCGGCGGGACGGTGGCTCGAGCGCGACCGCCCCGTGGCTTTTCGCTTCAACGGCCGGCAGCTCACCGGCTTGCGGGGCGATACGCTCGCCTCGGCGCTGCTCGCCAACGGGATCGCGCTCGTCGGGCGCAGCTTCAAGCTGCACCGGCCGCGCGGCGTCTTCTCGTGCGGCATCGAGGAGTCGTGCGCCGTGGTCGACGTGGGCGAGGGCGGGCGTCACACGGCGAACGTGCGCGCCACGCTGCTGCCGATCGAGGAGAACCTGAGCGCGCGCAGCGTCAACTGCTGGCCGAGCGTCGGCTTCGATGTCGGCGCGGTCACCGGCTGGTTCGCGCCGCTCCTGCCGGCGGGGTTCTATTACAAGACGTTCAAGTGGCCGAGCTGGCGCTGGTTCGAGCCGGCGATCCGCCGCATGGCAGGTCTCGGATCTGCGCCCACCGTGCCCGATGCCGACCGTTACGAGGAGATCGCCGCCAGCACCGAGGTACTGGTGGTGGGCGGCGGGATCGCGGGGCTTGCGGCCGCGGTCGGTGCCGCGCGCAGCGGGGCCGCGACGCTGCTCGTTGCGAGCGGGGCGCGCCTCGGCGGGACACTCGGCTGGCGGGGCGATGCGGAAGTCGCCGCGCTCGAAGCCACGGCGCGCTCACTCGGTGTGCGCGTCCTCACGCGCACTCTCGCCTTCGGGGTCTATGACCACAACCTCGTGTGCGCCTGCGAGACGGTGAGCGGCGAGGGCGCCGCGGACGGGGCGCGCCCGGTGCTGCGTGAGCGGCTGTGGCGGATCCGCGCGCGCGCGGTGATCGCGGCGGCCGGCGCCATCGAGCGCCCGCTCGTCTTCCCGGACAACGATCGCCCGGGTGTGATGCTCCTCGGGGCCGCGGTCAAATACGCCCAGGCCTACGGAGTCGCCTGCGGCGCCCGCGCCGTGATCGTGACCGACAGCGACGCGGCCTACCCCGCCGCCGCCGCACTGCGCGCGGCGGGCATCGAGGTCCTCGCGCTCATCGACCGGCGATCGAGCCCCGAGCCGGCCGCCGGCGCACCGCTCCTGCGCGTGCTCGCGGACGCCGACATCGTGTCGGTGGCCGGCGCGCGCGCGGTGCGCGGCTGTGCCGTGGCGCCGGTCGCCGCGGCGTTCCGCCGCCGCGAGCGGCTCGAGTGCGATTTGATCCTCAGCTGCGCCGGCTACGCGCCGGCGGTTCAGCTGCATTCGCAGGCCGGCGGGCGGTTGCGATGGCTCGAGGATGAGGCCATGTTCGTGCCGGATGGCGCGGCGCCGGGGCTCGCGAGCGTCGGCGCCTGCGCCGGAGTGTTCGGGCGCGCCGCGGCGGCCGCCCACGCTGGTGAGGTCGGCGAGGCGCTGGCACGCGGCCGGCCGCCGCCTGCAGCGCCCGTCGGCGGCGCGGGCCGCAGCGGCCCGGGGGCGTCGGTACGCGCGCGCGGCAAGCGCTTCGTCGATCTGCAGAACGATGTGACCGCAGACGATGTCAGGCTCGCCGCGCGCGAGAACTATCGCTCGGTCGAGCACTTGAAACGCTACACGACCACCGGCATGGGGACCGACCAGGGCAGGACCAGCAACGTCAATGCGCTCATCCTCATGGGAGAGTGCACCGGCCGGGAGCCCGCCGAGGTGGGCACCACGCGCTTTCGCCCCCCGTTCGCGCCGGTGACGCTCGGCGCCATCGCCGGGCGCCGGGTCGGCGCGCTGTACCGCCCGCTGAAGCGCCTCCCGGCGGATGCCTGGCACGAAGCGCACGGCGCGCTGTTCGAGAGCTTCGGCGACTGGTGGCGGCCGGCCGCCTATCCCCGCGCCGGCGAGTCGCTGGACGCCGCCGCGCAGCGCGAGGCGCTCGGCGTTCGCCGCGGCGCCGGACTCCTCGACGGCTCACCGCTCGGCAAGCTCGAGGTCTTCGGGCCCGATGCCGGCCCGTTCCTCGATCTCATGTACGTCGGCACGATGTCGACGCTCGCCGTGGGCCAGGCGCGCTACGGGCTGCTCCTCAATGAGAACGGTGTGGTGGTGGACGATGGCGTCGTCGCGCGCCTCGGCGAGCAGCACTGGTGGGTGAACACCACCAGCTCGGGCGCCGAGCGCACCGCGGCCGCTTTCGAGGAATGGCGCCAGTGCGAGTACCCGCGGCTGCGCGTGCTCATCACCCCCGTCACCTCGCGCTGGGCCAATGTCACGGTCGCAGGTCCGCGCGCCTGGGAGTGGCTCGCGCGCGCCGGATTCGATGACCGCCTGGCCCCGGCCGCGATGAAGCACATGACGCTGCGCGAGAGCGCGCTCGCGGGCGGCGTGCCGCTCCGGGTGCTGCGTGCGAGTTTCTCCGGCGAGCTCGGCTACGAGATCAATCTGCCGGCCGATCATGCCGCGACGCTCTTCGCGCGGCTGTGGGATCGGGCGGACGAGATGCAGGGCGTGCTCTACGGCATCGAGGCGCTGCAGGTGATGCGAACCGAGAAGGGCTACCTGCACGTCGGCGCCGACACCGACGGCACGACGCTGCCCGGCGATGTGGGCTTCGGTCGCGGTATCGAGCGCAAGGCGGCGAATTTCGTGGGGCGGCGATCGCTGCTGCGGCCCGCGGCGCAGGATCCGGACCGGCTGCAGCTCGTCGGGCTCGTCCCCGTCGACGGGCGGACGCTCCTGGCCGTGGGCGCCCAGATCGCGTCCCGGCGCGCACCGGCACCGATCGAGGGTCGCGTCACCTCCAGCGTCATGAGCCCCGAGCTCGGGTGTCCGGTCGCACTCGCGCTGCTCGCGGGCGGGGCTCGCCGCATCGGCGAGGAAGTCCGCGTGCACCACCTGGGCGCGATGACCACCGCGCGTGTGGTTCGGCCGCCGTTCGTCGATCCCGAAGGGAAGCGCGTCCATGGCTGACGGCAGGGAGCCCAACGCGCCCCTCACCGCGCCCGGAATCGAAGTGGATGCGGCCCCCGGTTCGAGGACCGCGACGCTGCGCTACTTCGAGCCGGACGGACCGTTCGCGGCCGCGGTGCGCGCAGCGACTGGCGCGGCGCTTCCCGGACCGCTCGGCGCGGCGCTCTCGAGCGGCGCGGCAGGGGAGGGACCGCTCATCCTTGCGTGGCGCAGTCCGACCGAGACTCTCGCGCTCACCGACGACGCGGCGCGGCACACGCGCCTCGCGGCCGCCCTCGCGCCGGCCACCGGCGGGTGCTTCGTCGACCTCACCGGGGGACTGCGGGTGCTGCGCCTCCGGGGCGAGCGCAGCGCCGATCTCCTCGCCCGCCTCGGCAGCGATGCGCTGATCCCGCGCCTCAACGAGTCACGCCCGGGGCGCCTCGCCGAGGTGGCGACCGTCGCCCTGTGCGTGCGCCCCGGGGAGACGCTCCTCGCCGTGGACCGCGCCTACGCCGCGCATCTTCTCGACTGGATCCGCGCGACGCTCGCCGACTGGCCGGGCGGCTGAAGCGGCGGACGGCTCAGGCCCTCTCAGGCCAGCTCAGGCCGGCGCGCTCGCCTGCAGCGTGCGCCGCACGGCCGCCCGCCAGCCGGCGATGAGCGCGGTGCGCCTCTCATCCGACATCCGTGGCGCGAACCTCGCGCCGCTGCGCCAGGTGGCGGCCACCTCGGCGGTCGTGCTCCACACTCCGGTCGCCAGCCCGGCGAGGAACGCGGCGCCGAGCGCGGTCGTCTCGAGCTCCACCGGCCGCTCGACGCTCGCCCCGAGCAGGTCCGCGAGGAACTGGCAGAACCAGTCGTTCGCGGCCATGCCACCGTCCACGCGGATGTCGCTCGCCGGCCGGGCGCCGTCGCGCGTCATCGCCTCGGTGAGATCGAGCGTCTGGAAGGCGACCGACTCGAGCGCGGCGCGCGCCAGGTGTGCGCCACTGGTATCGAGCGTCAGGCCGCAGATGAGTCCGCGCGCATCCGGATCCCAGTGAGGCGCGCCGAGACCGACGAACGCGGGGACCAGGTAGACACCGTGCCCCTCCGGTACACGGGCTGCCGCCGCGGCGCTCTCGGCAGCGCTGCCGATCACTTTCAGTCCGTCCCGGAGCCACTTGATCGCGGCGCCGGCGACGAAGATCGAGCCCTCGAGTGCGTAGGTGGTGCGCCCGCCGATGCGGTACGCCGGCGTGGTGAGGAGCCGGTTGGCCGACGCGACGGCCTGCGCGCCGGTATTGAGCAGCAGGAAGCAGCCGGTTCCGTAGGTCGCCTTCGCCATCCCGGGCTCGAAGCACGCCTGGCCGACGAGCGCCGCCTGCTGGTCGCCGGCGATGCCGGCGATCGGCACCGGTGCCTCGAGGAGCCCGGGGGCGGTCGTGCCGAAGACGCCGCTGCTGTCGCGGACCTCGGGCAGGAGCGCCCGCGGCACGCGCAGCAGCCGCAGCAGCTCCTCGTCCCACTGCTGGGTGTGAATGTCGAGGAGCAGCGTGCGCGAGGCGTTGGTGACGTCGGTCGCGTGGACGCGGCCGCCCGTGAGGCGCCAGAGAAGGAAGCAATCCATGGTGCCGAAAGCGAGCTCGCCGCGCTCGGCACGCGCGCGGGCGCCCGGGACGTGGTCGAGGAGCCACGCCACCTTGGTCGCGGAGAAATACGGATCCAGCAGCAGCCCGGTGCGCTCGCGCACCAGCGTTTCGGCGCCGGCGCGACGCAACGCCGCGCAGTCTTCGGCGGTGCGCCGGTCCTGCCAGACGATGGCACGGTGAATGGGCTCGCCCGTCGCCCGGTCCCAGATCACCGTGGTCTCGCGCTGGTTGGTGATGCCGATCGCCGCGAGCTCGCCTGCCGCGGTGCCCGCGGCGGTGCCGGCCTGCGCGAGCGCCTCGCGCGCCGCGGCGAGCGTGTCGCGCCAGATCGCGTTCGCGTCGTGCTCGACCCAGCCCGGCGCCGGGTAGTACTGCGGGTGCTCGCGCCGCGCACCCGCCACGGCGCGGGCCTGCGCGTCGAATACGATGGCGCGCGTCGAGGTCGTGCCCTGGTCGATCGCGAGTACCTGTCGCGGCTGGGTCATCCGGCCGACAGCCTCGCCGAGCCCTGCGCGCCGATCAAGTACCATCGCCGTATGCGGGGCCGTCCTCGAATAGCACCCGGCGCGCTGCTGCTCGCGCTGAATGCGCTCGCCGCCGGCGCGGCCGAGCGGCCGCACGGGAGTCCCGAGAGCCTCGGATTCTCGAGCGCGCGCCTCGCGCGGCTCGCTCACTACATCGAAGGCGAGATCGCCGCGCGGCGCAAAGCGGGCGCGGTGGTGCTCATCGCCCGTCACGGGAAAATCGCCTGGGAGAAAGCTTACGGCGCTGCCGATCTCGCTTCGGGCAGGCCGATGCGCACGGACGCGATGTTCCGGCTCTACTCGATGACCAAGCCCGTCACCAGCGTGGCGCTGCTGACACTCTACGAGCAGGGCAAGTTCCAGCTCACCGATCCGCTCGAGAGATATCTTCCCGAGTTCCGGGACGTGCGCGTCTATGCGGGGCTCGACGCGAACGGCCGGATGCTCCTCGAGGCGCCGAAGCGCCCGATCACCCTCCAGGATCTCTTCCGGCACACCGCCGGCTTCACCTACGGCGGCTATTTCGACGACACGCCCGTCGACAGGTCCTATGAGGCCGCCGACATCGCCTACGCGAAGCTGGATTCGCCCGACGCGCTGGTTCACAAGCTCGCCTCGCAGCCGCTGCTCTACCAGCCGGGGGAGCGCTGGGTCTACAGCTTCTCCCACGACGTGCTCGCTGACCTGGTGGAGCGCTTCTCGGGCATGCCGTTCGGCGAGTACTGTCGCAAGGTCATCTTCGAGCCCCTCGGCATGAAGCACACGGTCTTCGGCGTCCCGGCCCCGCTCGCCGATCGCTATGCGACGCTCTACAGCCGCGATGCCGGCGGCACTCTCACGCCGATCGCCGCTGCCGCGGACCCGTACCGACATTTCACCGCGCACCCCTTCGGGGGCACGGGCCTTGCCTCGACCGCGCGCGACTACCTGCGCTTCGCACAGATGCTGCTGAATGGCGGCGAGCTCGGTGGCGTGCGGATCCTCGCGCCGAAGACCGTCGAACTCATGACTTCCGACAATCTGCCCGCCGCAACCGCGTACTGGCAGGACGGCGTGCGCTTCGGTCTCGGCGTGTTCGTGGTCACCGATCCCGCCCGGGAAGGCCTCATCGGCGCGAAGGGGACCTTTGGCTGGCCGGGCCTCGCTTCCACGTGGATCGACGTCGATCCGAAGGACGACCTGATCGCGCTCGTCTTCGTTCAGGACCAGCCGCGCGATCTGCGCTTCGACGCCGAATTCCACACCCTCGTCTACCAGGCCCTGCTGCGCTAGCGCGTGAGCACCCGCGGCCTCGACGGCGGCGGCGGCGGCGGCGGTGGCCCGCATGGTCTGTTGCGCCGATGCATCGGGCCGCCGCGCTCCGATCCGGGCGTTCGCCCCGGGCAGCGGCTGCGTAAAAGCCGGATGACGCCTCTATTCAAGCGCAACCCGGATGTGTGGTATAGAAGGTTCGGGGGTGAGCCGGGGACTCGCGGGCTCGCGTGGCGAATTCACAACCAGGGGGAAGCGCGATGAGGCCCAATTCCAAGATCTCTGCTGCGGTCGCTGCGATCCTGAGCGCACCGGCAACGACGGTGCTGCTCGCGGCCCCGGCGGATCTGAGCGCGGACCAGCAGCAGCCGGTCGCACAGGCGGCCGGCACCGGCAGCGAGCTGCAGGAGGTCATCGTCACCGCCAACCGCCGCGAGCAGAACCTGCAGGACGTGCCGATCACGATCCAGGCGCTCACCTCCGATACCCTGGCCAAGCTCAACGTCTCGACGCTCGATGACTTCGTGAAGTACCTGCCGAGCGTCTCCACCGGCAGCATGGGTCCCGGGCAGAGCACCCTCTTCATGCGCGGCCTGAGCGTCGGCGTGCTCGGCACCCAGGGCCAGGGCTCGGTCGGAAACTTCCCGAACGTCGCGGTCTATCTCGACGACCAGTCCGGCCAGCTCCCGGGCCGTAACCTCGACGTGTATGCGGCCGACCTCGAGCGTGTCGAGGTGCTCGAGGGTCCGCAGGGCACGCTGTTCGGCGCGGGCGCCGAGGCGGGCGTCATCCGCTACATCACCAACAAGCCCAGGCTCGACGTCACCGAGGGCAGCGTCACCGCCGGCTACGGCACGACCGCCCACGGGGACGACAACAGCAACATCACCGCGGTGCTCAACCTGCCGGTGATCCCGGACCGGATGGCCGTGCGGCTGGTCGTCTACAACGACAGCCGCGGCGGCTACATCAACAACGTGCCGAGCACCTTCACGCGCGCCGGCACCGACCTCGGATTCACCAGGTACAACGGCGGCGTGGTGCCGAGCAACAGCCTGGTGATCAACAACTACAACCTGGTGCAGAACGCGATCAACCCGCTCACCTACCAGGGCATCCGCGCCTCGGTGCTGTTCAAGTTCAACGACGACTGGAACGCGCTGCTGGTACAGAGCTACCAGAACATGAACGCCCAGGGTGTGTTCTACGAGATGCCGAACGGCTCCGAGGGCACGGTGCTGAGTCCCCTGGGTGCCCCTTCCGGCGGCCAGCCGCTGCCGCCCCTGTCCGTGACGCTGTTCAACCCCGATTACACCAAGGATCGCTTCGAGAACACCGCGCTCACCATCAACGGCAAGATCGGCAACCTGAAGCTGGTGTACGCCGGCAGCTATCTCGATCGCAACATCGAGCAGGCCCAGGACTACACCAACTACGCGCGCGGCGTGTTCGGCTACTACTACCAGTGCGCGGGCTATTCGAGGAACCCGGCGAACGGTCAGTGCTACACGCCGAGCTCGGTGTGGACCGACACCGAGCGCAACACGCACCTGAGCCAGGAGCTGCGCCTCAGCACGCCGGACGAGTGGCGGCTGCGCGGGCTGTTCGGGCTGTTCTACGAGAACGAGAAGGTGTACGACGACACCGAGTGGCTCTACAAGAGCGTACCGAACTGCTCGCCAACCGGGCTCAACAACAACTGCTACCTGCCGATCGAGCCCTGGCCGGGACCGGCGAATCGCCCGGGAATCCGTAACGCCAGCACCGGCTTCTTCGACGACTTCCAGCGCGGCTACGACCAGACGGCGGCCTTCACCTCGCTCGACTTCGACGTCGTGCCGAAAGTCCTGACAGTGACGGCCGGGACGCGCTGGTACGACATTCACAACAACATGCGCGGCGGCGACGTCGGCAGCTTCTACTGCAAGGCCTTCGCCCCGACTACCTACTTCGGTGTCTGCGGCCAGAACCCGGTGGTCGGCGCATTCGGCCACTCGCCACCCTACGGCACCAACCTCAACCTGCAGGTGCCGAACAGCCTGACCGCGACCGGCTTCCGGAGCCGCGCCAACATCAGCTGGCACATCACCCCGGATATCCTCGCGTACTACACCTGGTCGCAGGGCTACCGGCCGGGCGGCTTCAACCGCGGCTCCTCGAACCACCTGCCGGACGCGAACGGCATCAAGGAGTACGCCACGCCCAGCTTCTATGTGTCCGACAGCCTCACCAACAGCGAGATCGGCTGGAAGACGCTCTGGTTCGATCACCGCGTCCAGTTCAACGGCGCGGTGTACGAGGAGAACTGGAGCAACGCGCAGGTCGGCTTCTTCTGCCCGCAGTGCGGACTCGGCAACCTGACCTACGGTACGAACGGCCCGGACTACCGGGTGCGGGGCATCGAGCTGCAGCTGGTCGCGCGGGTGACCAATGGCTTGACGATCCAGGGCTCGGCCTCCTGGAACAGCACTCAGCAGACCAACTCGCCGTTCCTCATCGGCGACATCCCGGGCACACCGGGTTTCGGCAAGCCCGTCACCTCGACCTGCTCCGGCCCGTACCCATCCACCAACTGCACGCAGCTGGTGAACGTCTACGGTCCGGAGGGGAGCCCGCTCGCCAACTCCCCGCCCTTCCAGGCGAACCTGAGAGCGCGCTACGAATGGGCGATCGGCGAGTATCAGGCGTTCGCCCAGTTCGGGGGCGTGCACCAGGGGCACTCGCTCTCGGCGACCGGCAACGTCGAGGCCTACGATCAGCCGGGCTGGACCACCTACGACGGCTCGCTCGGCATCGGCAAGGACGCCTGGGAGCTCGAGCTCATCGGCCAGAACATCACGGACGTGAACGAGAGCCTGTTCACCTCGAGCCGCCAGTTCATCATCACCGAGACGCCAATGCGCCCGCGGGTGCTCGGGCTGCAGTTCAGCTACAAGTTCGAGGGTGGAGGGAAGTGAGGCCGCGCGGCCGGCGGCCCGTGGGTGCCGGCCCGCTGCGCTAGAATCCGGGGCGGGCAGCGATGCCCGCCCCTTTTTTGCAAGCCCGATGAACGCCGCGACCGTTGCTCCGCCGCCCTCCCGGATCGAGACGGAGGTCCGCCGTATCCGCCAGCTGCTCGAGCGCGCGCAGTACGCGCCCGCCGAGGCGGCCGCGCAGGCGCTGCTCCTCGAGGTGCCCGAGAACCGCGACGTGCTGTACATGCTCGCGGTGAGCGAGCGCTACCAGCAGCGCATTCCCGCTGCCCTGGCGACGCTCGAGCGGCTCGAGGCGCTCCATCCCGAGTATCCGCGGCTCTATCAGGAACGCGGCCACTGCCACGTGGCCCGGCGCGCGGCAGCGCCGGCGATCGCCGCCTTCGAGCGTGCGGTGACGCTCAATCCCGTGCTGCGCGCGAGCTGGGAGGCGCTGCGGGTGCTGTACGGCATGGTGGGCCGCAAGCAGCAGGCCGCCGAGGCCGCCGCCAACGTCGGGCGCCTGGCGGGCGTGCCGGCCGAGATCGTCACCGCGATCGACATGTTCTGCGACGGGGAGATCGCGGCGGCCGAGAGCCTGGTACGCCAGTACCTGCTCGCGCACGGCGATCACGTCGAGGGGATGCGCCTGCTTGCCCAGATCGGCATCAGGCACGACGTGCTGGACGATGCCGAGCTGCTGCTCGAGCAGGTGCTGCGCATGCAGCCGGAGTATCACGCGGCCCGCTACGATTACGCTACGGTGCTCCTGAAGCGCCACAAGCACGTGCAGGCGCGCGAGCAGATGGAGCGGCTGCTGCAGGTCGATCCCGGCAATCGCATGTACCGCACGACCTACGCCACCGTCTGCACGGGCTTCGGCGACTACGCGCAGGCGCTGCCGCTCTATCGGGAGCTGGCACGCGAGACGCCGCAGGATGCGGAGCTGCAGCTCTCGATCGGCCATGCGCTGAAGACGCAAGGGCACACCCGCGAGGCGATCGGCGCCTATCACGCGGCGGCGGCGGCGCGCCCCGGCTGCGGCGATGCCTGGTGGAGCCTGGCGAACCTCAAGACCTATCGCTTCACCGACGAGGAGCTCGCGCGCATGCGCGCGGAGGAGGGCGCCCCGCGCGTGAGTCCCGCCGACCGCTATCACCTGTGCTTCGCGCTCGGCAAAGCGCTCGAGGACCGGGGTGAATACTCCGAGTCCTTCGCCTGGTACGAGCGCGGCAACGCGCTCAAGAAGACCGAGTGCCGCTATCGTCCCGGCATCACCGAGCGCAACACCCGCCTGCAGCAGGCGGTGTGCACGGCGGAGTTCTTCGCCGCGCGGAAAGGCTTCGGCTGCCAGAGCGATGCGCCGATCTTCATCGTGGGACTGCCGCGCTCGGGCTCGACCCTCATCGAGCAGATCCTCGCCTCGCACTCGCAGGTCGAGGGCACCATGGAGCTCGCCGACATACCGCGCCTGGTGCAGGAGCTCGAGGGCCGGGACACCGAGGGCGGTGAGCCGCGTTACCCGCCGATCCTGACGCAGCTCGGTGCCGACGACTGCCGGCGGCTCGGCGAGAAGTACCTCGCCGATACCCGCGCCTACCGCGCGGGCAAGGGGCATTTCATCGACAAGATGCCGAACAACTTCCGCCACCTCGGGCTGATCCATCTGATCCTGCCGAACGCCCGGATCATCGACGCCCGCCGCGAGCCCATGGCCTGCTGCTTCAGCAACTTCAAGCAGCTGTTCGCCTCCGGTCAGCAGTTCACCTACAGCCTCGAGGACATCGGCCGCTACTACCGCTCCTACGTGGAGCTGATGGCGCACTGGCAGCAGGTGCTGCCGGCCGGGCGCATCCTGCGGGCGCAGCACGAGGAGCTGGTGGCGGATCTCGAGGGCCACGTGCGGCGCATGCTCGAGTTCTGCGGCCTCGCGTTCGAGCCGGCGTGCGTCGAGTTCCATCGCACCCATCGCCAGGTGCACAGCGCGAGCTCCGAGCAGGTGCGCCAGCCCATATATAAGGAAGGCCTCGACCAGTGGCGCCATTTCGAGCCCTGGCTCGGGCCGCTGCGCCAGGCGCTCGGCGATCTGGCGCCAGCGGCAGGTTCGCCGGTCGCAGGCTCGGCGGTCGCAGGCTGAGCCGCCCGGCACACCAGCAGCGCGCGCACATGTCGCCCAGGCAATACTTAAGCAACTGCTTAACTATCGGCATTTGGAGGTATCCGCGCGCGGACCTGCAGTGCGCACGCCCGCGTCGCGGATGAAACAATGGACAAGAGAGCCATCGACCGACGCTGGCTGCCGCTGAACGCGCTGCGCGCCTTCGAGGGCGTCGCCAGGCACGGCAGCTTCACCGCCGCCGCGAACGCGCTGCTCATCTCGCAGAGCGCCCTCTCGCGGCACGTGATCGCGCTCGAGCGTCTCATCGGTGTGCAGCTGTTCGAGCGGCGGCCGCATGCGCTCACCCTCACCAAAGCGGGGCAGCACCTGCTGCCGGCGGTGGTGAAGTCCTTCGACCGGCTCGAATACGCGCTCGACGACATCCGCAACGAAGGCGCCCCCGCGCAGCGCACGCTGCGTGTGCAGATGCCGCCGACCTTCGCCATCGAGCTCGCGGTGCCGATCCTGCGCGAGTTCCGCCGCGCCACGACCGAGGTGGACATCGATCTCATCACGCCCTATGGCGTAGGTCCCCCGCTCGGTGACGTCGACGTGGCGGTGGTCTACTCCCGGCCGACCGTGAGCGATCTGGTGACCGACCTGCTGTGGACGGTGCGGCTCGCGGTGCTCTGCCACCCCAACATCGCCGCCGCCCACCGCGGCAAGGATCTCGCCGCCTTCATCGCCGCGAACGAGCTCATCCACATGCGCATCAGTGACCGGCCGCGCCACGAGACCTGGTCGCAGTTCGTGCGCGCCCAGGGGCTCGCGTCCCTCGACGTCGAGCGTGGACTGGTATTCGATACCGAGCTGCTCACGGTGCAGTACGCCCTCGGCGGCCAGGGAATCGCGCTCATCGACACCACGCTGTTCGCGGAAGAGATCCGGCTCGGGCGCCTGGTGCAACCCTTCGAGGCGACTTTCGATGACGGCTACGGGTACTACCTCATCACCCACCCCGAGGGACTCTCGGACACCGCGATTGCGCTGTTCCGCTCGTGGCTGATCGAGCGTTTCGGCAGCGGCCCTGGCGGGACTGCGGTCGCGTCTCCGGTGCAGCTCGCCGTCTCGAACGACTGACACAGGAGGACCCGGTGAAGAGCTCTGCACGGGCGGTGGTGATCGGCGGGGGAGTGGTCGGCGCGAGCGTCCTCTATCACCTCACCAAGGCGGGCTGGAAGGACGTGCTGCTGATCGAGCGCGGCGAGCTCACCTGCGGCTCGACCTGGCACGCGGCCGGCGGCATGCACACCATCAACGGCGATCCCAACGTCGCCAAGCTGCAGCAGTACACCATCAATCTCTACCGGGAGATCGAGCGGATCTCCGGCCAGTCCTGCGGCATGCACGTCACCGGCGGCCTGATGCTCGCCGGCACGCGCGAGCGGCTCGACTGGCTCAAGATGACCCAGGCGCGCGGACGCTACCTCGGCATGGAGCTCGAGCTGGTGTCGGTCGAGGAGGCGGCACGGCTGTTCCCGCTCATCGATCCGCGCCATTTCGTCGGCGCGCTGCTCGATCCCATCGAGGGGCACGTCGACCCCTACGGCGTGACGCACGCCTATGCGAAGGCGGCGCAGCTCGCCGGCGCCGAGGTCGTGCGCCAGACCCGCGTCACCGGCCTCGAGCCCCGCAGCGACGGCTCCTGGGACGTGATCACCGACCACGGCAAGGTGCATGCCGAGCACGTCGTCAACGCCGGGGGTCTGTGGGCGCGCGAGGTCGGACGGCTGGTGGGGCTCGAGCTGCCGGTGCTCGCCATGGAGCACCAGTACCTCATCACCGAGGACATTGCCGCCTTCAAGGGGCGGCAAGAGCAGCTGCACTGCATCGACTTCGAGGGCGAGATCTACACCCGCCAGGAGCGCGGCGGACTG
>DASQIC010000061.1:0-5831 GCA_035631755.1 Steroidobacteraceae bacterium | reverse complement strand
GACAGAATTGCGCGATGGATGTAGGCGGGCAGACCGCGGAAGGCTTCCTCGTGCTGGCGGACATGCCGCACAAACGGTGAGCCCCAGGGGGCAATCGCAACCGGGTCGATGAGAGTGAGCGTCCTGAACTCGCAGGCATTCAGCAAGTGAGCCCGAAGCGCAGTGGCTCCGCCAAAATCGTGCGCAACGACGTCCGGGCGGGCGATGCCCCAGTGATCGAGCAATGAGGCGAAGACCCGGTTCTGCACGCCGAGCGACACATCCTGCTGCGGGCGCATTTCCGAGCGGCCATACCCAAGGAGATCGAAATAGAACACCTGGCGGTGTTTGGCGAGGCGAGGTGCGATGCGGCGCCAGACCGCGGAGGAGAACGGCGTGCCGTGCAGCAGGACGAGGGGCTTGCCTGCGCCGAGCACGCCATAGCGAACCTCCTGACCCTCGAAGCTGAAAATGTGGGGCAGGGCCCACGACTCCCGGATTGCGCTCGCCATCGCCCGCGAGCATTTACCGTACCTGCAGCGGTCCGGCAAGAAGGCCGGGCTACGGCAGCTTCAGGGAATCCGGGCCGGCGGCGCCAACGGGCGCTCTTCGAGCGCCCGCAGCACGCTCTGCTCGTAAGCGGCGAGTGCGCCATCGGCGCGCGCGCGGCTGGCGGCGACCTGCGCCTGCACGCGCCCGAGGTCGAACTCCGCCCACGAGATGGCCGGGCCTAGCGATGATGAATCGCGATGCTCGTCTCGCGCGGCGCCAGTCGTCCGGAGGCCAGTTCCTGGCTGTTCACCGGGTCGAGCGCGAACCCTGTGTTGCCGTCCATCGTCGCCTTGACGATGTTGCGCGTGGCGAGACCCGTGGCCGGCTCCGAGGAGGTCTGACACGACGAGATTTGCACGCCGCTTCCGGAGGAGGTGTCGGTCGCCTTGACGATGTTGCGTGTTGCGGCCACGAGCTCGGGGGTCGAGCACGGTTCCAGCACGAGTCGCAGTGCCTCGTCGCCGGCCGGTTCGGTCAGCTGATAGGGGCCGAGCTTCGCCAGCTCGCCGCCTGCGAGCGTCAGCGTCTCGATCGGGATCACTTCACCCACGGGGCTGACGTTGAACACGCGAACCCGCCCGGGCAGAGACGGCCGGTAGTAGACGAGAAAACGGTCCCCCGAGTGAAAGATGTAGCTGCCCGGGTCGACGGTAGTCTCACTCCCCCCGGGGCCGAGCAGGTGCACCTCGAACGCAATGCCTGCATACAGGGCCGGCGCGGCGCCCGCCGGCATGGCGCCGGCGACGGCCGGACTCGGCGGCGACATCATCCCAGGCTGCTGCAGGGCGCCGGGGGGGAGGCCGATCGCGGCGTTTCCCGGCATCCCGCCGGGGACAGCGGCAACCGTCGGCGGAAATGTCGTGGGCGGTGGAGGGGGAACGGCGCTCGGGGGATAAGCGCCAGCCATGCCAGCACCCGCCGGAGCGGGCGGAATCCAGCCCGGGGGCGTCACGCCGGGAACGGTCCCCGGGGAATAGGCGCCAGCCATGCCAGCGCCCGCCGGAGCGGGCGGAATCCAGCCCGGGGGCGTCACGCCGGGAACGGTCCCCGGGGGATAGCCGCCAGGCATTTCCCCCGCCATGGGAGGTGGCGCCATCCAGGGTGTGACCGCGGCCTGGGGTCCCGCCATCTGTCCGGTGCGCGTGTTGAACCAGTTGACGATGCCCTGGCTCAGGCTGCTGACGACGGTCGCGCCCACCGACTTCGCGACCAGCGCAACTGCACCGGCGAACAGGAATCGCGGTGAGGTGCCGGCGGGGTTGGACGGGTCGAACGGCGTCGATGGAGCAGGCAGTGGTTGCGCCACGGGCGGCAGCTGCTGTGGCATCGGGAATTGCTGCGATCCCTGCGGAGGCGGAGCTGGCGGTGGCGGCGCCTGGCCGACGGCGCTGACACACACGAGCGATGCCAGCAGCAGGGCCACCTCGCGGCAGCGTCGCGCTCGAAGAGTGTTTGATCTCATATCCCCTTCCTGCTGAGTCAGTACACGGTAAAGTCGAAATCAAGATTCTCTCGGCGCACGGTCGGGTTCTGTGCACCCCGCGTCAGGCGGCGCACCTCGTCGGTCACGTATGACTGAAGCTCCGAGACGGTGACGCTGCCGTCACCGTCGCGATCCGCGCGCCCTCCGGTGAGGCCCTGCAGGACCGCATACGTGAAGACGCCGTTGCTCCACTGGGCGCCCTCGAGGCTGTACTCGTTGCCACTCGAGCTGGAGATCACGATTGCTCCGGTGCCGCGCCGCAGGTCGGCAAACAGGTCCTGCTGCAGGATCAACGCCGCGGCCGGCTCCGCCGCCGCAGCCGGCTCCGCCGCCGCGGCCGGCTCCGCCGCCTGGCCGCCGGCCAGGGAAATGATGTTCCGGGCTGCCTTGTACTCGCGCATCGTCACGCGGTTCCCCTCCTCGCCGCTGGCGACGGTGCGTACCTCATCCTTGTCGATCTCGCCCGAGAAGCAGGTATCCACCAGCAGCAGCTTGCGTAGCGGCGCTATCCCGTCCAGCAGGTCCTCGAAGTCCTCGAAGGGCAGGCCGGCCGCGGCCGGGTCGTCGGCGTCGATGTCCCAGGTGCCGTAGAAATAGTTCTGGCTGTCGTCGACGATCCCGTGCCCGGCTGCAAACACCACGGCGAGGTCCTGGCGATGCGCCTGCTGCAGCCACTGCTTCGCGGCGCGGATACCCGAGCGCGTAGCCGCCTGATCGGTGATGAGCCGTACGTGGACCGTGCGGCGCACGCCGAGCCGGCCATCGAGCGCGCGAAAGGCTTGTGCCAGGTCGCCGGCGTCCTTGGCGGCAAAGCGCAGCGCGTAGCGCGGGTTGCGGTAAGCGCTCACGCCGATCGCAACGACCCAGGCGTCCCAGGGCTCGGGACTCGCGGTCGAGGTCGTGTAGAGGGTCTGCCGCAGCGACTCGGCTCCCAGGCGGTTCAATGCGGACACCTGGATCTTGTTGTGACCGGCGACGAGCGGCACATCGAGCTCGCGCTCCTCGGCCTGCGCTCCGGGTGTGACGGGTATTCCGGCCGAGCCGAAGACCGGTACGTCATTGACATAGACGTTGATCCGGTCCAGAGCGACGGCATTGTCGGCGGCACGCACGCGCATGCTGATACTCGCTGCTGCGGTCGTGACGGGCAGATCGTGGGTCAGCACCTCGATGCTCGGCAGGTGCAGATCAGCGCCGAGCGCGCCGGGAGCGAAGCCCATCTTCTTCAGTCGCTTCTCGTAGGCGTGCCGGTATGCGGCGACCAGTGCGGCCGGCGCGAGGCCCAGCCGCTCCATCACCAGGTCGGGCCGGTTGAAGCGCAGGTCGAACTGCTCGAACGGGAAGAGCTGGTCGCCGACCCGGAACGCCACGCTGTGCAGCTCGTGGCGTGACACGCGGTAATAACGATCGGGCGTCACGGCGACGAAGTCGCTGCGTCCGACCGCGTACATCGCCACGACCTCGCGACCGGTGGCGGTCGACCAGATGCGCAGCGAACCGTCGCGTCCGCAGCTGACCAGCCGGCGGCCGTCCCGGGAGAAGGCCAGCGCAGTTACGGCGCTCGTGTGGCCGGTCAACTCGGCAACTTGTGTGCCGGTTGCCAGATCGACCAGTCGAATCGACTGACCGTAGGCGCGCGCGGCGATGCGGCCGTCGGGACTCAGTGCTGCGCTCAAGGAGGGCGCCATCTCGAGCTGCCCGAGCAGCGCCATCGGATCCATGGCAGCCGAGGTCGTCACGCCGCCGCGGGCGGCGGCGGAGGCGCTTGTCAGCCGAATCTCCTGACCGCTCTGCAGGTCCCAAAGTCGCTGACCATACGAGCCCGATGCGAGCAGCATCCGTCCGTCGGGACTGAACGCGAGGCCGGTCGCGCCATTGCGTTGCGGGTCGAACGCCCGGAGCATGTGGCCCATATCGATTGAGGCCGGAGCACCGCCCGGTGCCCCGGGACGGCCGGGCGGGCCGCCGAAGAAGTCTGCCAGCGAGCCGGGGTGGCCCGACGCCGCGCCGGCGGCCGTCGATGAGGGTGGCGCGAGGTGTCCGATCATGCGTCCTGAGCTCAGATCCCAGACGCTGAGCTCGGTTGCGCGACCGATCGCCGCGACGGCGCCGTCCGCCCGGACGGCGAGCGCCTGTACCCGGTCGGGCGAGGTCATCAGCTCGACCTCGCTCCCCGCGTTCTGGCGCGGTGCCGGCGCCGGCGCCTCAGCCCGCTGCCTGCCGCCCAGCGCGAATCCCGGCATCGACGGCGCCGGTGGCGCTGGCGGCAGTCTCACACGCTGCAGCGCCTGGCCGGATGCCAGGTCCCACGCCGCGAGCTCGTCCTCGACTACCGTGACCAGGCGCCGCCCCTCACCGTCGAAGCGCACGAGCACGTTCCTGAACGCGTGCTCGGCCGAGGCTGGCCTCAGGACACGCGTGGCGTAAGGCGCGACAAGCTCGGTCAAAGACACCGAGCCGTCAGCGCAGCCGATCGCGACGAGCGGACGTGCCGGACTCGCCGCGACGGAGCGGGCGCCGCCCGCGTCCGGGCAGGGGAGCGAGGCGAGCAGCTGTCCACTGGCCAGGTCCCAGACTTTGGCGCCGCCCGGGCCGGCCGCGGTCACGGCCCCTGCACCACCCGCGATCAAGGACAGGTCGACGACCTCGGATGCGCCGGAAGCGACCGGCGCCTCGCGACCGCTCTGCAGGTCGTACATGACGGGGGCTCCGCCGCTCGGCTTGCCGACGACGAGCTGGCGCCCATCCGCGGAAAAACTCACGGTGGAGGCTTCGAGGCTCGCGATCAGTGTGCGGTCGCTCACGCGCCACAGCCGGGCGATCCCGTACACCGACGCATAGGCGAGCAGCGTGCCGTCGGGACTGAAGGCGAGCGTCGACATCGCCGCGGGAGGCACGGCTGCGGCGGTTGCGAACGTCGCAACGACGCCGCTGGCAGACGTGTCAATGAGCTGCACACTTCCGTCCCCAACCTCGACCGCGAGCAGCCCGCCGTTCGCACTCAAGGCGATGCGCCCGTCGAAGCCCTTACGCTGCTGCACGGCGAGGCGCGTCTGCAGCCGGCGCGCGCGAAGGTTCCACAGTTGAATCTCCTGGCGGACCATTCCGCCGCCCGCGGCCTGCGACTGCAGCGCAGTCGCCAGCCGCAACGCCAGGATCGTGCCGTCCTCGCTCAATGCAAGCTGCTGCAGGCGCTCGGCGCCGGGAACCGACCACAGGGTGGCACCGCTCGATCCGTCGACGATCGCCGGCCCGCTCGCCAGCTGTGCGCTGACGACGCGGCCGCTCGGGTTGATCAGCAACGGCGTCATCCCGCCCGCCATGTTGCCCGCGTCGAGGCGCGCCACGAGCGCGCCGGTCGCCGTGTCGAGGAGCTGCGTACCCTCTGCGTACCCGATGAGTGCCCGCGCGCCATCGGCGCTGAAACCGAGAGCGAGCGCCGGCGCGACGCTTGCGTTCGGCAGGCTGCGGATTTCCTGGCCAGCCGCGGTGTCCCAGAGCCTGACGGTCTCGTCGAAACTCGCCGAGAGCACGTACCGCCCGTCTGGACTCGCGGCTACGCTGACGAGCGGCGCCGTGTGGCCGGTACCGACCACCACCTCGATGCCACCGGGGGGCGGAGTTGGTTGCGACGGTGCGGTGCGTCCCATCATGTGTGCGACCGCCCGCTCGACCTGCTGTCGCTCGACCTGCTGTCGCTCGACCGACCGTTGCACCGGCGCTGGCGCCGGCGCGCAGCCGGGCAGGCCGGCGGCGTGCGCAGCAACGAGCGTGGCGGCGCAGCAGCCCTTGAACCAGTGGTGCGACCGTGCAGACG
>DASQIC010000060.1:0-13169 GCA_035631755.1 Steroidobacteraceae bacterium | reverse complement strand
CCAACGGGTCTGCAGTTCCTTGAGCAGTCCGATGCCGTCCATCTGGTCCATGCGCAGGTCCGTGATCACCAGGTCCGGACGGAAGCGGCTCGAGGCGGCGAGCGCCTGCGCGGCGCTCTCGACCGCCTCGACGTCGTAGCTCTCCGCGCGCAGGCGGATGGTGAGGAGGCGCAGCAGCCCCGGGTCGTCGTCGACCACCAGGATCCGCGCTTTGCGTTTGCCGGGCTGGTTCAAGTTCGTTTCCTGTCCGCTCGCGCCCCTTACGGGCGTGGGTCGGTGTTCGGCTTGCGCTCATTGAGCGAGCGCTCGATGTTGGCGATCGCATCGAGCTTGGCCTTGGCCTCGTCGAGCTCCTTGCGCAGCCGGGCATTCTCGTCCTGCTCCTGCTGCAGGCGGTGCTGCGAGCTCGCCGCGAGGGTCTGCTGCTCGCTGGCCGCCTCGGCCTGAAGCCTGCGATTTTCCGAAACCAGCGTCAAATGGTCGTCAATTTGCGAAAGTTCGAGGAAGGCGAGGGCCCGCTCGCCGGGAAGAAGCGTCTCGGGGTGGGCCATGAGCTCGCGCAGCAGCCCCTGGGCCCGGGGGAGGTTGGTTGCCCCGTGGCCGGGGGTGGCGAGGATGAGGGCGAGCTTGAGCTCCTTGCTCGGGGTGGGGGCGGTCTCGTAGGCGTTCTGGGCGGCGGCGACGATCTCGGCCTGCTCGGAGGCGGTCCCCTGGACCAGGCGCTGCAGCAGCTGCAGGTACTGCGAGAGGAGCCCCGCCTCACTCGACACCGGGCGCACGGGGGCCGGCGCACTCTCGTTGCCGTTGCGGATCCCCGAGAAGAAGCCCCCGGTGCAACCCTCGCCCGCGAGCAGCACGGCGGCGGCCACCGCGACGCGCGCGAGGCGCCGTTCAGGCGGCGTGCGCATGTGCCTTGGCCACCCGGCTGGCCGGCCGGTCGCCGCTGCCGACCTTGATCGGCATGGTGATGCGGAAGTGAGCGCCTGGAAACTCCCCGTCGATGATCTGCACCGTGCCGCCGTGGGCGGAGACGAATTCCAGCACCACCGAGAGCCCGATGCCGGTCCCCTTGACCGAGGTGCGTGCGGCCCGGCCGGTGTAGAAGGCATCGAAGATATGCGTCCGATCCTCCGCCGGTATGCCCGGTCCGCTGTCGGCGACATCGAGCACGAGCTGCGCGCCCGCGGCGCGCGCCTTGATGTGGATCGTGCCGCCCTTGGGCGAGTACTTGACGGCGTTCGACACCAGGTTCTCGAGGATCAGGCGGATCTTGCCGCGATCGGCCACCAGCGTGACGTCCTCGATGCGCACGTCGAGCCGTACGCGCTGCGAGAGGAGCGTGAGCTGCTGGTTCTCGAGCACCTGCTTCACCAGCGGGCGCAGGCGAAACTCGCTCGGCTCGAGGCCGACGCTGGAAGTCTGCCAGGCGCTGAAGGAAAGGAGATTCTCGATCATGCGCTGCAGCTTGATGCCGTTCTCGCGCAGGATCGCGGTCACCTCGCGCTGGTTGGTATCGAGCTCGCCCACCGCACCGTCCATGAGGAGCTCGGTCCCCTCGCGGATGTTGGCGAGCGGAGTCTTGAGCTCGTGCGACATGTGCCTCAAGAACCGATTGCGCTCGTGGGCGAGCTCGAGGAGGCGCTGGCGCAGCCACTCGAGCTGGCGGCCGAGGCGCTCGAGATCGTGGGGACCGACGACCGTGATGGCATTGTTGAAGGCGCCCTCGCCGAGCTCGCTGATCGCGCGGTCGAGCTGGCGAAGGGGACGGCCGAGTCCCACGGTGAGCATCAGCACCGCCACCACTGCGAGCGGCACCAGCAGCGCCGACTGCCACAGGAGCTGCTGCCGCGCATGCAGCGTCTGAGCCTCGAGCTCGGCCACCCGGGCATCGACCTGGGCGTTGCTCTGCTGCGCGACCCGATCGACGAGAGAGGAGAGCTGCGTGAAGCGCGCGGAGAGATCGGATGTGGCCGCCGGAGTCGCGCCCGCGGGAGTCGTGAGCACCGTATCGCGGATGCTCGCCTGCAGCGCCCCGAGCGCGGTGAGCGTCTGCCGCACGGCGTCGGTCGCGTGGCGCCCGAGCTCGTCCCGGGTGGCCGTCAGGCGCTCGTCCTGGGTGCGATAGACGTCGAGGAGCTTGCGGTCGTTCAGCACGTCGTAGAGCCGCGCCGTGCGCTCGAGAGAGGCGATCTGGGCGAAGAGCGCCTGGCTCGCCCGCGCATCCGTCACCCCCTCGACGACGATCCGGTGGCCGGTATCGGTGAGGGTGCGGATCTGGAGGACCGCGGTCAGGATGGCGACGAGGAGCGGCACGGCGATCAGGGCCAGGCCGACCAGCATGAGGCCACTCAATGACTTAGGCCGCCCCCACCGCATGGAGCGCATTTTACCTGCCCGACCCCGGTAGGGTGTATGCAAATGGCGACAGGCGCCCGCTCACCATGGCTCGCGCAACAGCCGCTCTTCCCAGCGGAGTGAGGTATGCACGATGGCCTCGAGATCATCGAGCCTGGGCTGCCAGCCGAGTTCCTTGCGGATGCGCTCCGCCCGGGCGATGAGCTCCGGGGGATCGCCGGGGCGGCGCGCTTCCTCGCGCACGGTGAGCCGCCGGCCCGACACGCGCTCGACGGCGGCGAGCACCTCGCGGACGCTGTAGCCGTGGCCGTAGCCGACGTTGAGGGTCGTCGAGGCGCCGCCGCTGCGCAGGTACGCGAGCGCATCGAGGTGCGCCGCGGCGAGATCCCCCACGTGCAGGTAGTCGCGCACCCCGGTGCCGTCGGGCGTCGGGTAATCGGTGCCGAAGATCGAGATCGCCTTGCGCTTGCCCACGGCCGCCTCGCACGCCACCTTGACGAGGAGCGTTGCGTCCCGGGTCGCCTGGCCGATGCGCCCCTCGGGGTCGGCGCCCGCCACGTTGAAGTAGCGCAGCGCCACGTAGCGCATGGGCGATGCCGCGGCGACGTCGCGCAGCATCCACTCGGACATGAGCTTGGAGGTGCCGTAGGGGTTGATGGGCACGGTGGGGGTGGTCTCGGCGGCGAAGCCCTCCGCCGGGATGCCGTAGACCGCCGCGGTGGAGGAGAAGACGAAATACCGCACGCCGGCCTCGACGCAGCACTCGAGCAGCGTGCGGGTCGCGCAGGTGTTGTTGCCGTAGTACTTGAGCGGCTCACGTACCGACTCCGGCACGATGGTGTGAGCGGCGAAGTGCATCACGGTGTCGACGGCGTGCTCGCGCAGGAGTTTCAGCACCGCATCGCGATCGCCCACCTTGCCGACGACGAGCGGCGTATCGAGCACCGCCTGGCGGAAGCCGCGCGAGAGATCATCGAGCACCACGATGCGCTCGGTGCGGCCGCGCAGCATGAGCGCGACGTGGCTGCCGATGTAGCCCGCGCCGCCGGTGACTAATATGCTGCCGCGGTTCATAGGTGCTCGAGCGCCTGGTGAGGAAGCAGGGCTCCTCGATGATAAACAAAACCGCGTCCACCGACCCGCGGCCCTTCAGCGGCCTCACCCCCGAGGTAGTGCTGGACGCGGCGGCCGCTGCCGGACTCGAGCCCGACGGACGGCTGTTCGCGCTCAACAGCTACGAGAATCGCGTCTACCAGCTCTACGGCGCCTCCGGGCCGCTCGCGCTCAAGTTCTACCGCCCCGCGCGCTGGAGCGATGCGCAGATCGCCGAGGAGCACGAGTTCACCGCCGAGCTCGCCGCCGCGGAGCTCCCCGTGGCGGCCCCGCTCGTGATCGGCGGCGAGACGCTCATCCGCTACCGCGAGTACCGCTTCGCCTGCTTCCCGTGGATGCGCGGCCGCGCGCCGGAGCTCGACGCCAGCGACTCGCGGGAGATCCTCGGGCGCGCGCTCGCGCGGCTGCACCAGGTGGGCGCCCGCCGGAGCTTCCGCGCGCGGCCGCATCTCGGGATCGAGCGCCTGGGCTGGCACGCGCGCGCCCAGGTGCTCGCGAGCGAGCTCCTGCCCGCCCCGCTCACCGAGCGCTACTCCTCGGTGAGCGGGGCGCTGCTCGAGCGCGTGACGGCGAGCTTTGCGGCCGCAGGCGACATCGGGGAGATCCGCATCCACGGCGACTGCCATCTCGGCAATCTCCTCTGGAACGAGCAGGGGCCGGCCTTCGTCGACCTCGACGACTGCGTTATGGGACCGCGCGTGCAGGACCTGTGGATGATGCTTTCGGGGTCACCCTCCGAGCAGCAGCACCAGTGGGGGGAGCTCCTCGAGGGGTACCGGCAGTTCGCGGATTTCGATGTCCGTGAGGTCGAGCTCATCGAGCCGCTGCGGGCGCTGCGCATGGTGCACCACGCCGCCTGGGTGGCGCACCGCTGGAGCGACCCGGCGTTCCCGCGCGCCTTCCCCTGGCTCGGCGAGGAGCGCTACTGGGCGGGATATATCGGCGACCTCCTCGATCAGGTCGAGGCGATCGACGATCCGCCGCTGCTGCGAGGCGGCTGAGCGCTGAAATGCCGACTGGGTACCGACTCCCCGGGTTCGGGATGCTATTGTGTTAAAGATGTCTGCCTCATCGCTTTGCACCCGCGCCTTCCCGGGGGCGCTCGCACTCGCATTGGCGCTCGGCCTCGCCGGCTGCGGCTCGAAGAGCGCTCCGGGCACATCGGGCACGCCCGTCACCAAGCGGACGACGGCGGCTCTGAGGCCCGTGCGTCCGGAAGATGTGGTGTCGCCCAACATGGTCGCGGCGGTGGCCATGACCAAGGGCGCGACGCCGACCGTGCAAGTGAAGTTCGAGCTCGGGGCGCATCCGCAAGTCGGCCAGCCGCTCGAGATCGCGATGGTCGTCATTCCCACAGTGGGAACGCTCGGGCAGATCTCCGGCCAGATCCAGGGCGAGGAGGGGCTGCAGGTCGTGGACGGGGCAACCCTCCCGGCGACCGAGAAGCCCGTCCTCGGAACCCCCATTCACCACACCGTGAGCGTCGTCCCCCGGCGCGACGGGGTGTACGTGCTGACGGCGACGATCACCAGCGAGATCGGGGGAGAGACCCAGACCGAGGCCTTCTCCATTCCCGTCATCGCCGGCAACGTCGTGCCGGCCGCCGCCGCCACGGCCTCGGCACACCCGCCGGCGGCCCAGCCGCCACCTGCTGCAACGCGATAAAGCCCCCACCGCTCGGTAAGAACCGGGAGCGGCTTCACGCAAAGGCGTCATGGGAGGCCCGTATCATTTTGATCGGGCCCTTGCGTCTTCGTTATGTCAAACACCCGGACCACCCGGACCTTGCGAGCGCTGGTCGAGTCGCCGGAGGCGACTCCCGGCGCCACGACCACGCTCGTGCGGGCGGACCCCAAGCCTTCCGGGGATAAAGAGACCGAGCTTCACCCGCAGCTGCGCGCGCAGCTGAAAGAGATGCAGCTGCGCACCGGGAACGCGACGCCCGACGTCGCGATGCTGCTGCGCCTCATCAACGATCACTACACGACCATCGAGAACGAGCGCCGCGGCATCGTCGAGTCGATGCGATTGATGGCGGATGAGGCGCGGGCGCTCGCGCACGAGGCCCACGCGCAGAGCTCCGAGCACCTGCAGGTCATCCTCGATCACATCAAGGACGTGGTGCTCACGGTGGACGAGGACGGGGTGATCCGCACCTTCAATCCGACCGGCGAGCGCGTCTTCGGCTACGACGAAGCCGAGGTCGTCGGCCAGCGGATCGATTTCCTCATTCCGAAGATCGCGGGCCACGAGACCGTGCCGGAGGCGCTGCAGCGCCTGGCGGCGACCCTGGGCGACACCGCGCTCGATCTCGCCGCGCGCGAGCTGTGGGCGCGGCGCAAGGACGGGGAGCCCTTCCCGGCGGAGATCGCCGTCAGCAAGGCGCCGCTCTCGCGGCGCGAGATGTTCGTGCTGTGCCTGCGGGACGTCACCGAGCGGCGCGAGTCCGAGCAGGCGGTACGCGAGAGCGAGGCGCGCTATCGCCTGCTGGTCGACCATGCGCCGGAGGCGATCGTCGTGCTCGATGTCGACAGCGGGCGCTTCGTCGACGCCAACGTGAATGCGCAGAAGCTCTTCGGCCTCGATCGCGCGCGCCTGTTGCAGGTGGGGCCGGTCGACCTGAGCCCCGCGCAGCAGCCCGACGGCGCGCCCTCGGCGGAGCGCGCCCGCGCTTTCATCGCACGGGCGCTCGAGGGCGAGTCGCCGGCATTCGAATGGACGCACCGCAGCGCCGCCGGGCGCGAGATCACCTGCGAGGTGCACCTGGTGCGCCTGCCGAGCGGCAACCGACGTCTGGTGCGCGGCAGTATCGCCGACATCTCCGAGCGCAAGCGCGACGAGCGCGTCGCCGCGACCGAGCGCGAGGTGTTCGAGCAGATCACGCGCAACGCGCCGCTGCAGGACGCGCTCACCTCGATCACGCGGCTGGTGGAGTCCGCCGGCGTCGGCACCGTGTGCTCGGTGAGCGTACTCGCCGAGGACGCCCGGGCCTTCGCCTACATGGTGGCCCCGCAGCTGCCCGCCGATCTGCGCGCGGCGCTCGAGCGCTCGGGCATCGACATCCGTAACGGCTCGTGCGCCGCGGCGGTCTACCTCGGGCGCCAGGTGCTGGTCGCCGACATCGGCAAGGATCCCTTCTGGCTCGAGCGGCGCGAAGCGGCGCTCGCGGCGGGCCTGCGCACCGCCTGGTCGACGCCCATCAAGGCGGCCGGCGGCAACGTGCTCGGGTCGCTCGGTGTCTACCGCTCGGAGCCCGGGCTGCCGACCGCACCCGATTCGCAGATCATGGCGCGCGCCGCGCAGCTCGCCGGCATCGCCATCGGCCGGCGCCTCGCCGAAGAGGCGCTGCGCTCGAGCGAGGCCAAGTTCCGCGGGCTCTTCGAGAGCATCGCCGAAGGGGTCTACCAGAGCGGCCGCGACGGGCGGCTGCTGTCGGTGAATCCCGCCTTCGTCGCCATGCTGGGTTACTCGAGCGCCGAGGAGATGTACGCGCTGCCGAGCGCCGCGGCGCTCTACTGGAACCCGGGTGATCGCGCCGAATTCGCCCGCCGGGTGGAGTCCGAAGGCGAGATCCGCGACGCCGAGTTCCTCATGCGCCGCCGCGACGGCCAGCAGGTCGTGATCCTCGAGAACGCGCGCCCGTGGCGCGATGCGACCGGCCGCATTTTCGGCTACGAGGGCACCATCGCCGACATCACCGCGCGCAAGCGCGCCGAGCAGGCGGTGTTCGCCGAGAAGGAGCGCGCCCAGGTCACGCTCGAGTCGATCGGGGACGCGGTGATCAGCACCGACGCCGAGGGGCGCATCGAGTACATCAACCCGGTCGCCGAGACCTTGACCGCCTGGACGCTCGCCGAGGCCCGCGGCCAGCCGATCGGCGCGGTGCTGAGGCTCGTGAACGAGCTCACCCGCGAGCCGATCGAGAACTCGCTCCACGGCGCGCTCGGGCGCGGCGAGGGCAGCACCGCCACCGACCACGCGGTGCTCGTCACCCGCACCGGCAACGAGGTCGCGATCCAGGAGTCGGCGGCCCCGATCTGCGACCGCTCCGGACGGGTGATCGGGGCGGTGGTGGTGTTCCACGACGTCACCAAGGAGCGGCGCCTGAAGCGCGCGCTCTCCTACCAGGCGAGCCACGATGCGCTCACCGGTCTCATCAACCGCCGCGAGTTCGACAACCGCCTGCACGCGGCACTCCTCTCGGCGCAGCGCGGCGAGGGCATCTACGCGCTGCTCTACATCGACCTCGACCAGTTCAAGGTGGTGAACGACACCTGCGGCCATCAGGCGGGCGACCGGCTGCTGCGCGACCTCACCGGGCTGCTGCAGACGCGGGTGCGCACCTCGGACACCATCGCGCGCCTCGGCGGCGACGAGTTCGGAGTGCTGCTCGAGGGCTGCACGCGCGAGCAGGCCAGCCGCATCGCCGACAGCATCCGCCAGGCGATCCGCGACTTCCGCTTCGTGTGGGGCGCCAGCACGCTCGCGGTCGGCGCGAGCATCGGCATCGTGCAGATCCGTGCCGAGACCGAGAACGTCGCCAGCGTGATGAGCGCCGCCGACATCGCCTGCTACGCCGCCAAGGACGCCGGCCGCAACCGCATCCACGTGTACGAGGCGGACGGGGTCTCCAACCGCCATCGCGAGATGCAATGGGTGTCGCGCGTCACGCGCGCGGTGGAAGAGAACCGCCTCGAGCTCTTCTTCCAGCCGATCGTCTCACTCGGCGCGAGCGCGGCGCGCGGCTTCCACGAGCTCACCGTGCGACTGCGCGACGATGCCGGCGAGCTGGTGCCGCCGTCGGAGTTCATCCCGGCGGCCGAGCGCTACAACGTCATGTCGGTCATCGACCGCTGGGTGGTGAGCGGCGCGATCGGGCTGCTCGATCAGCGCCGCCAGCGCGGCGAGCCGCTGCCGCTGCTCGCGGTGAATCTCTCCGGCACCTCGCTCAATGAGCAGTCGTTCGTCGATTTCGTGCTGCAGAGCGTCGGCGACCCGCAGCTCGCCGCGGCGCTGTGCTTCGAGATCACCGAGACCGCGGCGGTCACGAGCCTTTCCAACGCCCGCTATCTCATGAGCGAGCTCAAGGGGCGCGGCTGCAAGTTCTCGCTCGATGACTTCGGCACCGGGGTGTCGTCGTTCGTGTACCTGAAGACCCTCCCGGTCGATTACCTCAAGATCGACGGCCAGTTCATCAGCCACATCGCCCCGGACCCGGTCAACCGCAGCATGGTCGAGGCGATCGCCAAGGTGGGCCGGGCGCTCGGCATCGCGACGGTGGCCGAGTGCGTCGAGAGCGAGGCGGTGCTGGAAGAGCTCAGGCGCATCGGCGTCGATTTCGCGCAGGGCTTCCACCTCGCGCACCCGCTCCCCATCGCGCAGCTGCCGAAGTAGGCCGCAGCGGACGCAAGGTCCGCGCTGCCAGGCAGTTGCGCCCCCGCGGCGCACCCCTCAAGCTCTCGGCATGACCCTTGAGCTCCTCGAGGCCCGCGCGGACGGGGTGTGCGAGCTGCGCTTCAATCGCCCCGCGAAGCGCAACGCCATCACCTTCGCGATGTACCAGGCGCTCGGCGAGGCGCTCGCCGCGGCGCAGGCCGATGCGGCGGTGCGCGTGGTGCTCCTTGCTGGCGAGGGGCCGAGCTTCTGCGCCGGCAACGACCTCAACGACTTCGTCAGTGGCCCTGAATTCGACGGCACGCACCCGGTGATGAGGCTGCTGCGCACGCTCGCCACCTTCGAGAAGCCGCTCCTCGCCGCGGTGCACGGCGCAACGGTCGGCATCGGCGTCACGATGCTGCTGCACTGCGACCTCGTCGTGGCGGCGCGCGGCACGCAGCTCTCGCTCCCCTTCGTCGCGCTCGGGCTCGTGCCCGAAGCCGGGAGCTCGCTGCTGCTGCCGCGGCTCGTCGGCCGACAGCGCGCGGCCGAGCTCCTCTATCTCGGCGCCCCGTTCGATGCGGCGCGGGCGCTCGAGCTCGGGATCGTGAACCGGGTGGTGGAGGATGCCGCTCTGGCGGCGGAGTCGCGTGCGCTCGCGATGGCGCTGGCCGGGCAGCCCGCCGAGTCCCTCAGGGCCACCAAGCGGCTGCTGCGGGGCGACCCTGCGGAAGTGCTCGCGCGCATCGAGGCCGAGGCGCGCATCTTCGGCGCGCTGCTCAAGTCGGACGAGTTTCGCGCGCGCGTGCGCGCCATGCTCGGCAAGACGCGGGGTTGAGGCGATGCCGGCCTACGCCTTCGAGGGTTTCGTCCCGGTGGTGGACCCGCGGGCCTTCGTGCACCCGCTCGCGGTGCTGATCGGCGACGTGCGCATCGCCGAGGGCTGCTACGTCGCGCCGGGGGCGTCGCTGCGCGGAGATTTCGGCGGCATCATCCTCGGGGCGGGCGCGAACGTGCAGGACAACTGCGTGCTGCACAGCTTCCCGGGACGCGACGTGCTGCTCGAGGACGAGGCGCACATCGGCCACGGGGCGGTGCTGCACGGGTGCACCGTGCGGCGCGGCGCGCTCATCGGCATCCACGCGGTGCTGATGGACGATGTGGTGGTGGGGGAGGAGGCCTTCGTGGGCGCCGCGAGCTTCGTGCGCGCGCGCTTCGAGGTGCCGCCGCGTACGCTCGTGCAGGGAGTGCCGGCGCGCGTCGTGCGCGCGCTCAAGCCCGAGGAGCTCGCCTGGAAGGCGACCGGCACGCGCGAGTACCAGGACCTGACGGTGCGCTGCCTCGCTTCGCTTCGGGAAGTCACCCCGCTCGCGGCGATCGAGCCTCACCGCCCGGTGCGCGCGCCGACGGCCACCGTGCCGCTGCACGACATCGAGCGCGGCAAGTAGAGGGGGTCAGTCGGCCGCGGGCGGGTCGGCGCCATCGGGGTTGATCACCCCGAAACGCGCCGGCGTGCGCGCGTAGAAGAGCCGCAGCTTCTCCACGTGCAGCAGCGCGAGGAGCTTCTCCGCCTCATCATCCGTCACGATGAACTCGACCTCGACGGTGAGCGCCCCCGCGAGCTCGAAGAAGCGGCTCTCGTGCAGCACGTGATGGCGGCCGAAGCCCGCCATGGCGCGAAAGGCCGAGCCGCCGCGGATGCCGAGGCCGTTCGCCTGCTCGAGTAGCCACTCCCACACGGGGCGCCCGTGGTGGCGCAGCCCCTCGTGCACGTAGAAACGGAGAAAGGACCCCTGCATGCGCGGATCAGCTTCTCGCCCACACGACCGTGCCGATGCCGGCCACCGTCATCAGGAGCGATCCGAACAGATGCGCCGCCGCCGCCGCCAGCGCCAAGGCGGCGCGACCCTGCTGCAGCAGCGTCACGAGCTCGGCCGAGAAGGTCGAGAAGGTGGTGAGCCCGCCGCAGAAGCCGGTGATGACGAGCAGCCGCCACTCGGGCGCGAGCGCGGTGTAGGTGGCGAAGAAGGCGACCGCGACGCCCACCACGTAGCCGCCGATGAGATTGGCGGCGAGCGTCCCGGGAGGGATCCCGGGAAAGTACGCATTCAGCCGTGTGCCGAGCCACCAGCGCAGCAGCGCGCCGGCGCTCGCCCCGAGACTGACGGCGATCACTCCCTTCCACATACGAGAGTGCCTTCTACCCGCGCGCGAGGCGACGCGCAATGGTTGCGGTTATGCTGGCGGCCCATGCGGGTCCTGCTGCTCGTGGTCGCGATCGCCTCGCTCGGCGCCTGCTCGCAGGAGTCGCGCCAGCGCGCGGCGGATGAGCGGCTGCGCGCCATCTACACCGCCGAGTGGCAGTGGCGCGAGGAGCAGTTTCCGGGGGGCGAGGACCGCGAGAAGCCGGTCGCCGATCACCTGCCCCGGGTCGATGCGGCGAGCGAGGCGATGCGCCTCGCGCACTGGCAGGAGGTGTTGCGCCGGGTGGACGCGATTGCGCGCCCGAGCCTCTCGCCCGGCGAGCAGGTGAACGACGGCATCTACCGGGCGCAGCTCGAGAATCTGATCGCGGACCAGCGCTTCCGCCAGTACGAGATGCCGGTCAACTCCGATACCAGCTTCTGGACCGAGCTCGGCTACACCGCGCGGCGGCCGTTCCGCACGCTCATCGACTACGAGCACTGGATCGCGCAGATGCGCGACGTTCCGCGCTACTTCCACGAGGAGGAAGACGAGATGCGCGCGGGCCTGAAGCGCGGCTTCACGCCGCCGCGCGTGACGCTCGAGGGCCGCGACGGCTCGATCACCGCGGTGACGGAGGCGACCCCGGAGGCGAGTCTCTTCTACACGCCGTTCAGGACGATGCCGGGGATCGCTCCCGGGAAGCAGGCGGCGCTGCGCGCCGAGGCGCTCAAAGTCATCCGCGAGGTGGTGCAGCCCGCCTACGCCGAGCTCCTCACCTTCATGCGCAACGTCTACGTGCCGGGGGCGCGCACCACGATCGCCGCCTCCGATCTGCCCGACGGGCGCAACTACTACCGCGCCAAGATCCGCGAGTTCACCACGCTCGACATGGACCCGGAGGCGATCCACAAGCTCGGGGTCGCGGAAGTGGCGCGCCTGCACGAGGCGATGGTCGCCGAGATGCGCACCACCGGCTTCAAGGGCGACTTCGCCGGGTTCCTGCACTTCCTGCGCACCGATCCGCGCTTCTACGCCAGGACCCCGGAGGAGCTGCTGATGCGGGCCGCCTGGATCGCCAAGGTGTTCGACGGCAAGGCGAGCCAGTATTTCGGCTACCTGCCGCGGGCGCGCTTCACCATCAAGCCGGTGCCGCCGGATCTCGCGCCCTTCTACACCGCCGGCCGGGGCGGTCCCAGCGTCTACCTCCTCAACACCTACGATCTGCCGGCCCGGCCGCTCTACAACCTCACGGCCCTCACGCTGCACGAGTCGGCGCCGGGGCACGCGCTGCAGATCGAGATCTCGATGGAGCACAAGCACCAGCCCGACTTCCGGCGCCTGAGCTACCTCTCGGCGTACGGGGAGGGCTGGGCGCTTTACTGCGAGCACCTCGGCGAGGAGATGGGGATGTACGAGACCGCCTACGACCGTTTCGGCATGCTCGGCTACCAGATCTGGCGGGCGGCGCGCCTCGTGGTCGACACCGGCATCCACTCCGAGGGCTGGACGCGGGCGCAGGCGATCGGCTACCTCGAGGAGTACACGGCGCTTCCCGAGCACGAGATCGGCACCGAGGTGGACCGCTACATCTCCTGGCCGGGGCAGGCGCTCTCCTACTACCTCGGCGAGCGCACCATTCTCGAGGGGCGCGCACGGGCGGAGAAGGCGCTCGGGGAGCGCTTCAACATCCGCGCCTTCCACGATGCGATCCTCGAGCTCGGCTCGGTGCCGCTGCCGGTGCTCACCGAGCGCATCGACCGCTTCATCGCCGAGGGCGGCAAGGGGCCGTACCCGGACATGGAGTAGCCGCGCGCCGAAGGGTTAACATAGGACGTCGGTCCATTCTCACAACTGCAGGGGGATTGCATGAGAAGCTCGAAGTGGGGCATGGGGTTTGCCGCGATGTTCGCGGCGGCGCTGGTACTGTCGGCGGCTGCGCCGGCGTACGCGGAAAACACTCAACAGGACAAGATGACGAGCTGCAACGCCGAAGCCAAGGCCAAGGGCTTGAGCGGGGCGGATCGCAAGACCTTCATGAAGGGCTGCCTGTCGAAGGAAGGCGCCGCACCGGAGAAAAAGCTCAACAGCCAGCAGGAGAAGATGAAGACCTGCAACGCCGACGCGACCGCCAAGGGTCT
>DASQIC010000059.1:0-11322 GCA_035631755.1 Steroidobacteraceae bacterium | reverse complement strand
ACAACGTACCGCCGAGGCGCGTGAGGTGGGGGCGGTGAATGTGCCCGCACACCACGCCGTCGTAGCCGCGCACGCGGGCGTACTCGGCCGCCAGCTGCTCGAACTGCTTGATGTAGCGCAGGCTGGTGCCGATGCCGAGCTTCAGCGCCTCGGTGAGCGGCCAGTACGCCAGCCCCAGGCGCCGCCGCAGGTTGTTGACCCGGTGATTCAGCATCACGGTCGCGCCATGCACGACATCGCCCACGCGACTCAGCCAGCGCGGGCACGGCATGGCGGTATCGAGCTGGTCGCCGTGCATCACCAGCAGCCGCTCGCCCCGCGCGGTGCGGTGCACCCACTCGCGGTGCACCTCGAGCTGCCCGTGCAGCATGTCGGCGAGGACGCTCAGGGCCGCATCGTGATTGCCCGGCAGGTAGACGAGCCGCGTTCCGGAGCGCTGCCGCGCGAGCAGCGTGCGAAGCACCTGGGTGTGGCCGTCGCTCCAGAACACCCGCCGCGCGAGGCTGAGCGCATCGATGATGTCGCCGGCCAGCACGATGGTCTCGGCCTCGACCTGCGCCAGGAAGTCGTTCAGCTCGCGCACCCGCACACGGCGGAACCCGAGGTGCAGATCCGAGAGGAAGAGCGTCCTCACCCGCCGCGCGCAGCCGGTGCCTCCTGCCTTGCCGCTCGCCATGCCCTCGCCCTTCCCCGTCGCCGCCCGTCTGCGGTGGCGTCCCTAGGGTGGGACCGGCGCGTGTCGGGTGGATGACAGCCCGGCGAAAGCTTTATTACGAACAGAGGCTTACGTGCGGGACTTGAGCGGTTTCCGCGCTGGCTGCGGCAGCATGACCACTGTCAGGGTCCCGACCCGGCCTCTACGTCGATCTGGTTCACCACCCTGATCACACCCGGCACGCTGCGCGCGATTTCCGTGGCCCGATCCCGGACAGACGCGTCAAACGTCAGTCCATTGATGTTGGCGACACCGGCATGCACACGTACGTCGAGACCTATGAATAAGTGCAGCCGATCGGATTGAAGCGCCGCATATACGCGACGAGCGGTAGCCGCATCCGCTTCGGCCTGCTCGGGAGACTCAGGGGGACCGGACGCACAGCCGAGCGCGAAGAGCATTGTCGCCACCACACTGGCCACGGCTGCGCGCTTGTCGGCGATCGTCCGCAGTTTCATCGGCGTCAACTCACTCGGGATCGCGCACTCCCAGGAATCTTACCGCCTTCGCCCGGGAAGCTGTCATGGCGCCCCCGGAGGTGACCTGAGCTCAGCCGTAAGCTGTACCGTGAGCCAACAGATCCGACATCGATGCAACACAACGGGGGAGACTTCCAAGCGTGTCAACTCTATGAAATACTTCTGTCATCTGTCTGAAATACTCAGATTGGGCCGAAATGTAGTTGAAGTACAACATTGTTTCGGCCATTCGGTCTTGCCTGATGGGGATGAGTCGTTACGGAAGGGGAAGAATATGAAGCAAAGTCATCTCGTCGCAGCGGCGATCGCTCTGGCGTTGGTCGGTACTTCTGTCCAGGCGGACCCGCTGCCGGACAGTCTGAGCCTGGGCGGCGTAACGCTCTACGGCACGATCGATATCGGCTACGCGTATCAGAACCACGGCGTGCCGCAGAACTCCCTGCTTCCCGGCGGCCTCGAGTATCAGGCCTTCACGACGACGCGTAATTTCGCCGGGTCCGTTTCCACGGTCGCTCAAAGCGGCATCGAGCAATCGAGGATCGGCGTACGGGTGCTGGAGCCGATTGTCGGTGATTGGAAGCTGATTGGCGCGGTCGATAGCGGCTTCAACCCGCTATCGGGGCACTTCACCGACGCCTGCGGCAGCTTCGTGTCCAATGGCGGTCTGAAGCAGGGGCAACAGACCGCGAACGCCGACAGCAGCCGTTGCGGCCAGGTCTTCAATAACTTCGCGTTCGGGGGAATCAGCAACCCGAAGTTCGGGGCGCTCACCATTGGCCGTCAGCAGGCCTTGCAGCTCGAACAGCTCGCAGTGTACGACCCGCAGGCTCTTTCGTACGCGTTCTCGTTCCTCGGCTATTCGGGCTTCAACGGCGGCGCTGGCAGCACCCAGTCCGCACGCTGGGATAACTCGGTGAAGTATGCGCTTCAAGCGGACCCGATCCACCTTGCCATCATGTACTCGCCCGGCGCGCAGGATGGCGGCCTGTTTGACAAGTCTTTCGCCGCCGATTTGGGGGTTGTGATCGCGGGACTGTCCGTCGACGGCACGTATGAGAACGCCAAGGGCGCCGTCAATCTACGCAGCTCCTTTAACGACGTCACCAACCCCGTGCCGACGCCGGGTCTCTCGGCGTTCATCTCGGATAACACGTCATGGAACCTGATGGGCAAGTACGTCTTCTCGCTTGCCAACAAGGACAAGCTGACGGCCTACGCCGGTTACACGCATATCGAGAAGTCGCACTACACCTACACCGTCGGCACCTCCCAGGGCGCCTACCCGATCGTGGTACCGATCAACGTCAACGCTCCCGCCTACTACAACATGGAGTGGGTGGGTGGGAGGTACGCTTTCAGCAGCGGCCTGAACCTCGTAGCCGCCTACTATCACATCACTCAGAACAGCTGGACGGTCGGGAGAGGAACCACCGGGACCGACAACATCGGCTGCGCAACAGCGGGGCTGCTGTGCGCGGGCGACTTCAACGAGGTATCGTTTGTGGTGGACTACATCTTCAACAAGCACTACGACCTCTATGTCGGTGTCAACTGGTCCGAGGTCACGGACGGTCTCGCCAACGGATTTTCCGGCACCACCGCGAATGGGACCACCGGGAGTGAGTCACAGACGACGCTCATGTTCGGCGGTCGCATAAAATTCTGACCAGCACTTAAGCGGTTTCCGCGCTGAGGGCGGAGCGCGGCGCCGGGGCGATGCGCTGCGGCGGGAAGTGGCAGATGAAGGAGCTGCCGCTGCCGAGTGTGCTCTGCACCTCCAGCCGCGCGCCGTGGCGCTGCAGGACGTGCTTGACGATGGCGAGTCCGAGTCCCGAGCCACCGGTGGCGCGCGAGCGCCCCGCGTCGACCCGGTAGAAGCGCTCGGTGAGCCGCGGCAGGTGCTCCGGCGGAATCCCGGGCCCGGTATCGCTGACCGCGAGATGGGCGCCGTCGGCGTCGACCCACCAGCGCATCTCCATCGAGCCCTCGGGCGGGGTGTACTTGGCGGCGTTGTCGACCAGGTTCGAGAAGGCCGAGTGGATCTCCGGCTCGTCGCCGATCAGCTGCGCGGTGGACTCGATGCGCACGCGCACCTCGTGCGGGTGCACGCTGCGCGCCAGCACGTCCTTGCGCAGCAGCGACAGCAGCGCCGTGACGTCGATGGGCGCGCCGCCGCTGATCTCGCGCGTCTCCTCGAGGCGCGACAGCTCGATCAGGTCGCGGATGATGGCGGTCATGCGCTCGGCCTGGCGGCGCATCTCGGCCACCGGGGCGAGCAGCTCCGGATCGAGCGCCGGATCCTGGGCGAGCGTCTCGAGGTAGCCCGAGATCACCGTGAGCGGCGAGCGCAGCTCGTGCGAGGCGTTGGCGACGAAGTCGCGCCGCACCGCCTCGAGGCGCATCTGGCGCGAGACATCGCTCACCAGCAGCAGCAGCTGCCCCTCACCGTAGGGGACGACCTGCAGCGAGAGATGGCGGTCCTCGGCGCTCGTCGGCCGGATGACCACGGGATTGGAGTAATCCTGCCCGGCGAGATAGCGCGCGAATTCCGGCTCGCGCAGCAGGTTCTCGATGCGCATGCCGAAGTCGGCGGTGCGCCGCAGCTCGAGCAGCTCCGCCGCCCGGCGGTTGAACCAGGTGATCTCGCGCTGGGCGTTCAAGATCACGACCCCGTCGGGAAGCGCGGCGGTCGAGCGCTGCAGCTGGCGCATCAGCTGCACGAAGCGCTGCTTGTGGAAGCGCTTGCGCCGGTGCAGCCGCACCACCTGGGCGATGATCTCCCCCCACACGCCGCCGACGTCCGGGGGGTCGGCGTAGCTGCGGTGCCGCAGCCACCATTCCAGTCGAAAGAGGTTCGCGAGCACCCAGCCGAGGTGCACGATGAGCGCGCAGGCGAGCCCGGCCCACACCCGGCCGAAGAGCCAGCCGACGCCGAGGCCGATGACCACGGTGGCGATGAGTCGGCCCGCGGCGAACCACCACGCCTGCGTCGCGGGTTGCATGTGTGCCATGCGCCCTCTCCAAGGTGCCGGCCGGGCGTTCAGGCGGTACGGGCTGAGAAGCGATACCCGGAGCCCCGGACGGTCTGCACGAAGCGATCGTACCCGAATTCCTCGAGCGCCTTGCGCAGGCGGCGGATGTGCACGTCGATGGTGCGTTCCTCGACGTAGACATTGCCCCCCCAGATGCGATCGAGCAGCTGGTCGCGGGTGTAGACCCGCTCGGGGTGCGTCATAAAGAACTCGAGCATGCGGTACTCGGTGGGGCCGAGGCCCACGGTGCGCGCACCCACCGTCACGCGATGACTCGCCTGGTCGAGCAGCAGGCCTTCGAATTCGATGACCTCGTCGAGCCCCGCCGGCGCGCTCCGGCGCAGCACCGCGTTGATGCGCGCCAGCAGCTCACGGGGCGAGAAGGGCTTGGTCACGTAGTCGTCGGCGCCGCCCTCCAGGCCCGCCACCTTGTCGCCCTCCTCGGCGCGCGCGGTGAGCATGATCACCGGGAGCTCGCGGGTCTCGCGGTCGCGCTTGAGCGAGCGCGTCAGCTCGAGCCCGCTCATGTCCGGGAGCATCCAGTCGACCAGCACCAGGTCCGGCCGGGTGTCGGCGAGCGCGGCGCGGGCCGCGCGACAGTCCTCCGCCTCGCGCACCTCGAAGCCGGCGCGCTTGAGACCAAAGGCGATCATCTCGCGGATCGGCCGCTCGTCCTCGACGATCAGAACCTGTTTCGCGGGCATGACCGCAGCTGCACCAGCATGGCGCGAGTATTACAGGGCCCCTGTGTTGCAGATTCGTGACAACGGCGCAAGTGTTTATGTCGTTTCAGTGAACGGCGGGCGGCCGCACGACATCGTCGCGCAGGTACACGGGCAGCGCCTGCTCGGCGGGCAGCACCCGGCCGGCGGCCACCTCCGGGGCGGCGAGCAGCGCGATCTCCGCCGCCCGGGGACGCAGCGCCTCCAGGCCCTCCGCGAGCGCCCCGGCAAAGGCCTGCCGCAGCGCCGGGTAGGCCGCGAAGCCGCTGCCCATCGCCCGAAAACCCGGGCTGTGCGGGGCGGCGCGCCAGGCGGCCGGCAGCGACACCGCGTCGGGCTTGCTCACCTGCTCCTCCGAGACCGCTGCCGCCAGGCCTCCGGCGCCGCGCTCGAAGCAACCCAGGTAGACCTCGTGCATGCGCGCGTCGCTGCAGACGAGCACGCGCTGCGTCGCGGGCTCGAGGTCGAGGAGCCGCTGCGCGAGGGCCCGCAGGTCCGAGACCGGCACGACCGGCAGTCCCGCGCCGAAGGCGAGGCCCTGAGTGACGCTCGCCGCGAGCCGCACGCCGGTGAAGGCTCCCGGACCCCGGCCGTAGGCGATCGCCGTGAGACCCCCGAGCGATGCCCCGGCCGCGGCGAGCACCTCGTCGATCATCCCGAGAATGTGCTCGGCGTGCCCGCGCTCGAGGAGGAGCTCGCGCGCGGTGAGCCGCCCGTCGTCCAGCAGCGCCGCCGAGCAGTTCTCGGTCGCGGTGTCGAGCGCCAGGATTCTCACGGCACGGCGCGGGCGCGCTCGGCCGCGCGCGGCCGATGGGCGCGCAGGAAGCGGCGTACCTCGTCCGCGTCCTGCGTGACCGTCATCGGCGGCAGCGCCGCGAGCAGCACCCGACCGTAGCTGCGCGCGAGCATGCGCGGATCGCAGATGACGACCGCGCCGTAGTCCTCCTCGCTGCGGATCAGGCGGCCGGCTCCCTGCTTGAGGGCGAGCGCCGCCTCGGGCAGCTGGAAGTCGCGAAAAGCATTGGCGCCGGTCGAGTTCAGGTGCTCGATGCGCGCGCGCACCAGCGGATCGTCCGGGGAGGCGAACGGGAGCTTCTCGATGATCACCAGGCGCAGCGCCTCCCCCTTCACGTCCACCCCCTCCCAGAAGCTCGCCGTGCCGAGCAGCACGGCGTTGCCGTCCGCGCGGAACTCCTGCAGCAGCCGCTCGCGCGGCGCCTCGCCCTGAACGAAGAGGCGATGGGGCGCAAGCGCCCCCCAGCGCTCGCGCAGCAGCCCCGCGCCCGCGGCGAGCGCGCGGTGGCTGGTGAAGAGCACGAAGGCCCCGCCGCCCGCGGCCTCGATCAGGGGCACCGCGGTGTCGATCACCGCCGCCGTGTAGGCGGACGAGGCCGGCTCGGGCATGGAGGCGGGCAGGTAGAGCAGGCTCTGGCGCTCGTGATCGAACGGGCTCTCGATCCGCAGCGTCGCCTCCGCAGCGATCCCGAGCCGCCCGGTGAAATGACCGAACTCCTCCCCGAGCGAGAGCGTCGCGGAGGTGAAGATCCACGCCCCGCGGCGCGACTCGATGAGAGCGCGGAAGCGCTCCGAGATGTCGAACGGCATGAGACTCAAGGTGACACCGCGCGCGTTCGCCTCGACCGCGCGTGCGCCCTCGAGCGGATCGGGTGCCGCGATGCGACCGAGCTTCACGGCGAGCTCGCCCGCCCGGGCGGCGAGCGGCTCGAGCGCAGCGTCGGTCCCGGACTCCGTGAGGCTCTGCTGCAGCCGTCCGAGGCAGTCCGCCAGAGCCTCGGCGGCACCACCCCACGGCGCACGGCCCTCGCTCCAGGCGAGGCGGCTCCCCGTCACCGGGCCGCGTGCGGGCGCTGCGGCGCGCAGCTCCTGCAGAGCTTCCCCCACCTCGCGCACCGCCTCGGCGAGCGCGCCCGCATGCCGCGCCGATCCCCCCGCCGTGCGCGTGCCCGCCCGGCGCAACTCGAGCTGCAGGTCCCTCAGGAGGCTCTCGACCTGGCGGCTGCCGACCGTGACGCCGAAGAATTCCGTCGCGAGGTCCGGGATCTGGTGCGCCTCGTCGAGGATGACGGCATCGGCCGATCCCAGCAGGTCGCCGAACCCGTCCTCCTTCAGCGCCAGATCCGCGAGCAGCAGGTGATGGTTCACGATCACGATGTCGGCCTCGAGCGCCTCGCGCCGCGCCGCGACCACGTGGCAGCGCGCGTACTCGGGGCAGCGCACGCCGAGGCAGTTCTCGCGCGTCGAGGTCACCTGCGACCACACCGGGCTCGAGTCCGCGAGTCCGCCGACCTCGGCGAGGTCGCCGCTGCGCGTGGCGAGCGCCCAGCGCGCGATGCGCGCGAGCGCCGCGCGGCCCGCCCCGCGGCGCGGTGCGCCCTCGACCATCGGCAGTTGCTCGGGAGCCTCCAGGGCGGTGGCGAGACGCTGGCGACAGAGGTAATTCGCGCGCCCCTTGAGGAGCGCCACCCGCGCGGGCCGGCCGAGGGCGGCGGCGAGCAGCGGCAGGTCCCGGGAGTAGAGCTGGTCCTGGAGCGTGCGCGTCCCGGTGGAGATGAGCACCCGCGCGCCCGAGAGCAGTGCCGGGATCAGATAGGCGAAGGTCTTGCCGGTGCCGGTCCCCGCCTCCACCACCAGCGTCTCGCGGTTCGCAAGCGCCCCCGCCACGCGCTCGGCCATGCGCAGCTGTCCGCGCCGCACCCGGAAGTCCGGGAGCGAGCGTTCGAGCGGTCCCCCCGCTGCGAAAATCTCCTCGAGTTCGAGCATCACTGCCCGCGCCTCACGCGACCCGGGCAGCGGCATCGTGGCGTGCCGCCGGGCGCCTGTCGAGAGTCATATCTTCCTGATCTTTCTGAATTTCCCGCAAGCCGCGTGCGGTGCGCGATCGCAGGTCACCGGACCGGACCGCACCGGCGGCTACTCTAGCAGGGCCCCCGTCGCGCCCGGGATATACTTCCGCCCGATGGCGACTGCTGCGCACACCATGACCGCCCTGCCGAAACTCAGCCGCGCGGTCGCGGACTGGGTGAGCTCGGTGCGCGAGCTCACGCAGCCGCGGGCCGTGCACTGGTGCGAGGGGACCGAGTCCGAGGCGCGCGAGCTCACCACGAGACTGCTGCGCGAGGGGGAGCTGACCGCGCTCAACCCGGCGCGCTTTCCGGGCTGTCACCTCTACCGCTCCGCCCCCAGCGACGTCGCCCGGGTCGAGCATCTCACTTATATATGTACACGCTCCCGGGAGGACGCCGGCCCGAACAACAACTGGATGGACCCCGCCGAGGCGCACGCGAAGATGCACGACCTCTTCCGCGGCTGCATGCGCGAGCGGACGCTGTACGTGATCCCCTACTGCATGGGGCCGCTCTCCTCGCCGTTCGCGCGCTGCGGGGTGGAGATCACCGACAGTCCCTACGTCGCGCTCAACATGCTGATCATGACACGTGCCGGGCGCGCCGCGCTCGAGCGCATCGCGCGCGAGGGCGTGTTCGTCCGGGGGCTGCACTCGACCGGTGAGCTCGACCCCGAGCGGCGCTTCATCATGCACTTCCCCGAGGAGCTCGCGATCGAGAGCTTCGGTTCCGGGTACGGCGGCAACGCGCTGCTCGGCAAGAAGTGTCACGCGCTGCGCATCGCGAGCTGGCAGGCGCGCAGCGAGGGCTGGCTCGCCGAGCACATGCTGATCGTCGGCATCGAGAACCCGCGCGGCGAGACCCACTATCTCGCCTGCGCCTTCCCGTCCGCCTGCGGCAAGACCAACCTCGCCATGCTCATCCCGCCGGACTCGCTCCCCGGCTGGCGCGTGTTCACCGTGGGCGACGACATCGCCTGGCTGCATCCGGGCGCGGACGGACGGCTCTGGGCCATCAACCCCGAGGCGGGCTACTTCGGGGTGGTTCCCGGCACCAATCCGAAAACCAACCGCAACGCCTACGAGATGATCCGCCGCGACACGCTGTTCACCAACGTCGCGCTCACCGCCGACAACGAGCCGTGGTGGGAGGGGCTCGCCGCCGGTGAGCCGGCGATCGACTGGCAGGGCCGTCCCTACGATCCCGCGCGCGGCCCGGCCGCGCATCCGAATTCGCGCTTCACGGTGGCCGCCAGGCGCAATCCCAACTACTCCCCCCACGCCGAGGACCCCCGCGGGGTGCCGATCACCGCGCTGGTGTTCGGCGGGCGGCGGCGCGAAGTGGCGCCGCTCGTCTACGAGGCACGCGACTGGCGGCACGGGGTCCTGGTTGGCGCCTCGGTTGCCTCCGAGACCACCGCCGCGGCGGTCGGCCAGGTGGGCGTCGTGCGCCGCGACCCGATGGCGATGCAGCCCTTCTGCGGCTACAACTTCGCCGACTACTGGCGGCACTGGCTCGACATCGGGGCGAAGCTCACCCGGGCGCCGCGCGTCTACCACGTCAACTGGTTCCGGCGTGACGCCGAGGGCAGGTTCCTCTGGCCGGGCTACGGCGAGAACCTGCGGGTGCTCGCCTGGATGCTGGACCGCTGCGCCGGCCGCGCCGCTTCGGTCGAGTCGGCGATCGGCCACCTGCCGCGCGTCGAGGACCTGGCGACCGCCGGTCTCGACCTGAAACCCGAGTCGCTCGCCGCCCTCTTCAGCATCGACCCGGAGCTGTGGCGCAAGGAGATCGCCGAGGTGCGCGAGTATCTCGGCCGCTACGGCGCTCGGCTGCCGCCGGCGCTGCTCGCCGAGCTCGGCACCACCGAGCAGCGGCTCGCCTGAAGGCGGGCGCACGGCGCGCGCGCCCTCAGATTTCCTCGCAGTCGAAGCGGATGGTCGTGGGCGAGCCCTGCTCGGGCAACCGTCCGAGACCGATCATTCCCTGGCCCTTGATCTGCAGGCTGTCGCGGCGCACGAACGATTCCTCGCCGTCGGCGGTCTGCACGAAGGTGCCGTTGGTGCTCTGGTCCACCAGCACGAACTTGTTGCGGCTGATCTCGATGCGGGCGTGCAGGCGCGAGATCAGGTTGCCCTTGACGACGATGTCGTTGTCCTCCGCACGCCCGATGCTGACGCTCGAGTGCCGCTCGTCGACCAGCAGCTCGCGGTCCTGACAGCGCAGCCGCAGCCGCATGGCGCGCGCCGGGCGCGATTCGCCCGCGATCCCCGGCACCATGCTGGTCACGTCCTCGGTCTGCCACAGCACCTCGAAGAGCACCACCTCGCTCCCCTGGCCCTTGAGCGTCGCGACGTCGATCTGACGGCAGGCGGCGCGCCAGTCGGGCGACAGCTTCTCCACCGTGGCCGCGGTGGTGACGATCTGCCCGGCCTTCGCCTGGCTCGTCATGCGGTTGGCGGTGTGCACGGCGGCACCGAACACGTCGCGGTTCTCGAGCATCACCGGGCCGAAGTGGCAGCCGATGCGGATCGCGACCGGCTGGCCTTCCACCTTGAGCTGTGCGTGGGTCGAGATCTGCTGCTGCATCTGCGCGGCGGCATTGAGCGCGCCGTCGGCGGTGGGGAAGGTCGCCATGACCTCGTCGCCCATCGTCTTGATGACCGTCCCCCCGCGCTGCTCGGTGGCGCTGCGCATCACCTCGATGCAGGTCGCCACCATGTCGCGTGCCCGCAGGTCGCCCATGGTGTCGTACAGCCGGGTCGACCCCACGACGTCGGCAAAGAGGATCGCGAGCTCGATGTCCTTGCCCATGATTGCGGGCAGCTTATACGCAAGCCTTTCGCGCCGCTACTGACGTGACCTCATGCAGTTCCGCAGCTCGGAACCGCCCGCCGCAGCAGCTCCGCACCCACCCCCTCGACCCGCGCTCCCTCGCTCAACATGCGGCGGTATTCGCGTGCGCCGGGCTCTCCGGCATACAGGCCCAACATGTGGCGGGTGATGGCGGCGAGCCGACCGCCGGCCGCTACCTCGCGCTCGCAGTAGCGCGCCATGCGCTCGAGGAGCGCCGCGCGCGTGGGCGGCGGGGGCGCCGCCGGGTCGAGCACGCGGCGCAGCTCCGCGAGCACGAACGGGCGATGGTAGGCCTCACGCCCGAGCATGACCCCGTCGCACCACTCGAGAGCGGCCAGCACCGCACGCGGCTCGCGCAGCCCGCCGTTCACCACGATCGGCAGACCTGGAAATGCCGTCTTGAGTTGCCGCACCACCTCGTAGCGCAGCGGCGGGACCTCGCGGTTGTCCTTGGGCGAGAGAGCGCCGAGCACCGCCTTGCGGGCATGCACGATGGCGACCGCGCCGCCGGCGTCGCGCACGCCGCCGACGAAGCGCGCGAGCGCCTCGAAGTCCTCCGCGGTGAAATCCGCCGCCGCGCGCCGCCCCTCTCCCGCCGCGGCGCTCACCACGCCGATGCGCAGCTTCACCGTCACCGGCACGCGCACCGCCGCA
>DASQIC010000058.1:0-32346 GCA_035631755.1 Steroidobacteraceae bacterium | reverse complement strand
CAACGCCATACCCGAGTCGGTCGCCCACGGCGGGCGCGGCGCACGCATCGACCTGCGCGCGATTCCGAGCGCCGAGCCCGGTATGTCGCCGATGGAGCTGTGGTGCAACGAGGCGCAGGAGCGCTACGTGCTGATCGTAGCGGCCGAGGCGCTCGGGCGCTTCGCCGCGATCGCCGCGCGCGAGCGCTGTCCGTTCGCGGTGGTCGGCGCGATCGATGCGAGCGGACGGCTCACGGTGGGGGATCCGCTGTTTCGCGACCGGCCGGTCGACATGCCGCTCGACCTGCTGCTCGGGAAGCCACCGCGCCTCACCCGCGACGTGAAGAGCGTTGCTCCGCTCAGGCAGCGCGGCGAGCCGAAGGCGATCGGTCTCACCGAAGCGTTGTATCGCGTGCTGCGGCTGCCGGCGGTGGCGGATAAGACCTTCCTCATCACCATCGGCGATCGGACCGTGGGCGGGCTCATAAGCCGCGACCAGTTGGTGGGACGGTGGCAGGTTCCGGTGAGCGACGTCGGCGTCACCGTCGCCGACTACGTCGGCGTGGCGGGCGAGGCGCTCGCGATGGGCGAGCGTACCCCGGTCGCGCTGCTCGATGCACCGGCTTCGGGCAGGCTCGCGGTCGCCGAAGCCATTACCAACATCCTGGCGGCGGACGTCGATTCGCTGTCGAAGATCCGCCGCTCGGCCAACTGGATGGCCGCAAGCGGCGAGCCCGGCGAGGATGCCGCGCTCTATGCGACGGTCGAGGCAGTCGCGAAGGAACTCTGTCCCAGGCTCGGGATCGCGATCCCGGTGGGCAAGGACTCGCTCTCGATGCAGACGCGCTGGACCGAGGGCGGCGTCGAGAAGAGTGTGGTGGCGCCCGTGTCGCTCATCATCTCGGCGTTCGCGCCGGTCGCAGACGTGCGCGCGACACTCACCCCGGCGCTCGAGCTCGAGGAGCGGCCGAGCTCGCTGTGGCTGATCGATCTGGCCGCCGGCAGGAACCGCCTCGGGGCCTCGGCGCTCGCGCAGGTGTACGGCGAGCTCGGCGAGGAGCCGGCGGACCTCGACGAGCCGGCGAGGCTGCTCGAGCTCGCGGCGGCGCTCAGGGAACTGCGCGCCGCGAAGCTGCTGCGCGCCTATCACGACCGCTCCGACGGGGGGCTCCTCGTCACGCTCCTCGAGATGGCCTTCGCCGGGCACTGCGGCCTCGATGTCGCGTTGCCGGCTGCGCGCGGATCGGCCACGGCACAGCTCTTCAGCGAGGAGCCCGGTGTGGTCGTGCAGATCCTCGCGGGCGATGAGCCGCGCTTCAGCGAGATCCTCGCGCGGCACAACCTGGGCGGTGCGGCGCTCTACCTCGGCGCGCCGACGGCAGAGCTGCGCGTGCAGGTGCGGGTCGGCACGGCGCTGATCGATGAGGCCTGGGCGGACCTGAAGCGTGCCTGGTCCGAGACCTCGTGGCGCATGCGGCGGCTGCGCGATGACCCGCAGTGCGCCGACGAGGAGTTTGCTGCGCAGAGCGAGGCAGCCGACCCCGGGCTCACCCTCGACCTCAAGTTCGATCCCGAGGAGGACATCGCGGCGCCTTACGTCGGGCGCGGTGTGAAACCCAGGGTCGCGATCCTGCGCGAGCAGGGCGTCAACAGCCAGACCGAGACGGCGGCGGTGTTCGCCCAGGCGGGCTTCGAGCCGCACGACGTGCACATGACGGACCTGCTCTCGGGCGCGCGCACGCTCGATGGGTTCAAGGGGCTCGTGGCCTGCGGTGGCTTCAGCTACGGCGACGTACTCGGGGCGGGCGAGGGCTGGGCGAAGTCGATCCTGTACACGCAAGCGGTGCGGGGCGAGTTCGAGCGTTTCTTCGCGCGCAGCGACAGCTTTGCGCTCGGCATCTGCAACGGCTGCCAGATGTTTGCGGCGCTGAAGAGCCTGATCCCCGGCACGGAGCACTGGCCGCGCTTCGTGCAGAACCGCAGCGAGCAGTACGAGGCGCGCTTTCCACTGGTCGAGCTCCTGCCCTCGCCGTCGGTGCTGCTCGAGGGGATGGCCGGATCGCTGTTGCCGATCGCGGTGTCGCACGGCGAGGGGCGGGCGGAATTTCCCTCGGCGGAGGCGGCCGCGGCCTGCGCCGCGAGCGGACTCGTGGGATTCCGCTACGTGCAGCACGATCGCAGCGTCGCGACGGCCTATCCGGCCAACCCGAGCGGCACGCCCTTCGGCATCGCCGCGCTCAGCAACGCCGACGGGCGCGTCACCATCACGATGCCGCACCCGGAGCGCTCGTTCCGGTATCTGCAGAATTCCTGGCGTCCGCGCGAGGCGCTCGGCTACAGCGGCTGGATGCGGCTGTTCCGCAACGCGAGGCGGTTTGTCGGTTGACCGGGCGAGATCGCCTGCGGCGATTGCGCCGGACGTGACTCTTCAGCCCGCCGCGAGCGGCGTGACCTTGTGGCTGCCGGTCTCGTCGAGGAAGAAGCGACGCACCATGATGGCCTGCTGGAGGCGCCCCTTGCGCACGTAGGCCTCGTAGAGGAGGTCCTTCATGACTTCCAGCATGATCCCGGCCTGATAGCCATCGAGCAGCGGGATGCCGGCGCGCGCATCGAGCTCCGCGGCGAACAGCACGTTGCGCATGCGGGTGAAGAGATCCGGGGCGATGTCGGTGAGCTCGCGCAGGCCGTTGAGCTCATCGAACAGGCGCAGCTTCCCGGCTTCGCCGAGGTCCGCGAACATCGCCTGCGCCGTGCGCCGGCACATCGAGGCGAAGGCGTTGAAGGCGTCGTGCGTAAAGCAGGTGAGGGCCTCCTTGAACAGCGCCTCGACCTCCTCGGGAATGTAGGTGAAGCTGAATTTCTCCCGCGCGCGCTCCACCTCGGTGAACTGCGGCGAGAGCTCGATGCGCGCCGCGCCGTACACCCGCACGGTGAAGCGCAGGAAGATCGGCGCATGGCAGGCGTCGCAGAGGTACACGACCCCGACCTGCTTTGGCCGATAGAGCTGCAGGTCCTCGAAGCGCGGCACGGCGCTCGGTGTGATGTGCGCGACCGTCTGGCAATGCGGGCAGGTCACCACCAGGTTCTTGTCCTGGTCGTGGTGCAGGCGGCTCGCCGAGTCGATGTACGACGACATACCCTTCATCGTGCGGCGCGGACTGTTGTTTTCGTGTCCCGCGCGCCGCGCGACCCCATGTTACCCGATCGCGCCGCGCGCCACCGCTGTAGCACGGCAACGTCGCTTTCGGCCGCGCGCCGTACTGACCGGCGTCGGCCCGCGGCGACGTTATGTCACAGGGCGTGAGGCGCGCGCGAAGGCGAGGATGCGCTCGGCGAGCCTGGCGTATTCACCGCTGAAATGGTGGCCCTGGCCGACCTGCTCGCGCGTGAGATTGACGCCGGCCGGCAACCCCGGGCAGATCGAATCCGACTCGCCCTCGCCGTAGATGCACAGCACCGGCACGTGGGAGAGGGCCGCGACCTCGGGCCGCGTGGGCGGGCCGCCCGCGTCGCTCCCGACCCAGCCGGCAACGCTCACCTCGAAGGAGGCGTTGGAATCGATGCCGAGGAGGCTGACGCTCGCCACGCGCGTCCGCAGCTCCGGCGGCAGGCGGTTGACCACGAAGGGCAGCACGTCGGCGCCGAAGGAGTACCCGACCAGGATGACCCGCTGCTTGTTCCACGCCGCGAGGTAATGCCTCATCAGGCGCGCCACATCGCGCGCGGTCTCCTCGGGCGTGCGCGCGCTCCAGAAGTATTTGAGGGAGTTGAGCCCGACGGTCGGCACGCCGCTCGCGGCGAGCCGTGCGGCCAGCTCCTGGTCGAGGCCGGCCCAGCCGCCATCGCCGGTGAGGAGGAGGGCCAGCTCGCCGGAGCTCCCCGAGGCGCGTACCTCGGTCACCGGCAGATCGCTGATCTCGGGCGGCCGCTCGGGTGCAGCCTCCAGCGGCGCCGTGAGCCGTGCGTAAGCGGCGCGAAACTGCGGCATCCAGTTGCGCTCGACCGAGAAACCATGGCCGACGAGCGGCAGCCGCACCACCTCGCCGTTTGCCACCGAGGCTGCGAACTCATCGACCGCCTTCGCGCTGCACACCTCATCCTTCTGTCCCTGGAAGGCGATCCACGGCTGCTTGAGGGTCGCCGCCGGCGAGAGCACCAGCTCGTGCTGCTTGTTGGGCGTGTAGTGCAGTCCCGCGCCGGGGCAGAGCGCCGCGCCCGAGAAATCCTGGTCGGCGCAGAACCCGAGGCTGAGCGCGCCGGCGAACGTTCCCGGCGGCGATTGCACCAGCGCCGCGTAGACCACCGTCGCACCCGAGGAGTAGCCGACCAGCACCGGCACGCGATACTCGCGCGCGCCAATCTCCTTCTGCACCTGGTGGCTCAAGGCCTCGAAATCCACCGCGATCATCTGGCAGGGGGCGCCCGGCATCGCCGCCGCCTCGCCGAGCCTGGCGAGGTAGTGGCGGATGTCGGCGCCAATCACCACCGCGCCCTGATCGCGCAGCGCCTTCGCCATGTTGATGACCCCGAGCTCCCATCCGCCATCGCCCGAGAGGAAGATCGCGACGCTCCTGGGCTTGCCTTCGGGAATGTAGACGCTCACGGTGCCGAAGCGCCCGGCGGCCATGTGCGCATCCGCCCCGTCGGATGCCGCGACCGGCTTCCCGGGACTCGCGGCGGCGTGCGCGGCGATCGCCGGCCCGGCGCCGAGGAGCATGAGGATCACGGCAGCAGGGATGCGGGTCATCGCGCGAACAGCTCCTTCACTCCTCCGGCGATCAGCGTCGAGACGTCGATCAGCACGCGCGGCAGCGCGATGCCGCCGCGCGCAACCAGATAGCGCGGCTCCCAGCTCGGGTCGAACTTCGCCTTGTAGCGGCGCAGCCCCTCGAAGTTATAGAAGTGCTCGCCGTGACGGAAGATGAAGTTTCCGACCCGGTGCCAGGCGGGCGCCAGCGGATGCGCCTCGAGGCCCGAGAGCGGCGCCATGCCGAGATTGAAGTGGCGGAAGCCCGCGCGCTGTCCCCAGAGCATGAGCTCGATGAACAGGTAATCCATCGCGCCGCGCGGGGCCTCGGGGCCGAAGCGCATGAGATCGACGGAGAGCTCGGCTTTCGTTCCGGTCGTCCAGAGGTTGGCGAAGGCCACCGGCGAGCCTTCCGCGCGCACCACCGCGAGCGGAAACTGCTCGAGATACTGCGGCGAGAACGCCCCCACCGAAAAGCGCTTCTCGCCGGTCGATTTGCTCGCGAGCCAGGCGTCGGAGATGCGCCGCAGTGCCGGCACCAGCTCGGCGACGCCCGCCGGCGGCACGACCTCGAAGCTGGCGCCGTCACGCTGCGCGCGGCGGTACGCCTGGCGAAGATCCGCGCGCGGGCCTCCCTCGAGCGAGAACTGCTCGAGCGGCACGCGCGCCTCTTCGCCGATCTTGAGCGCGGCGAGACCCAGGTCGACGTAGAGCGCGAGACGCTCGGCGCACACCTGGTAGAACACGGTCTCGCAGCCGTGGCGGTCGGACATCTCGCGCAGCCGCCATACCAGCTCCTCGGCGCCCTCGCGCGCCCCTACCGGATCGCCGAGCGCGATCCAGCTGCGGCCGGCGATCTGGTACATCACGAAGGCCGTTCCCGCCTCGCTGAAGAGCAGCCGCTTGTCGCCCGTGAGCGCTGCGTTCGCCACCGTGGCGTCGCAGCGCTCGATCAGCGCGCGCGCGCGGGCGAGCTCCTCCTGTCCCGCCACCGCAGGCTCGGGGCGCGACGGCCGCAGCATGTTGAGGAGCACGTAGGCGGTGCCGAGCACCACGATCGAGAGCGAGGCGCGCAGCATGCGCGGCGCATTGGCATCGAAGGCGAAGGTCCACCACAGCTCGTGTGAGTAGGCGACGTGCCGGTAGGACAGTACCCCGAGCCAGACCGCGAGTGCGACCACTCCGGCCACGCTCGCCACCCACACCGGGGTGAAGCGCTCGGAGAGGATCGCGGTCGGGCGATAGAAGGCGCGCCGGCCGAGCACCAGCACGCCGAGCACCAGAGCGAGCAGCGTCGCCTCCTCGAAGTCGAGGCCCTTCAAGAGCGAGGCGAAGATGCCCGCGACGAGCAGCCACACGGTGATGAGATAAGCGCCCTGCACGCGGCGGAACAGCGCGCGCGAGAGCACCAGGAGACCTAGGCCGATGACGCTCCCGGCGAGGTGCGACACCTCGAGGACCGCGAGCGGCAGGAAACGGTCGAGGAAGGCGAGCCGCTCCTCGATGCCCGGCGTCGCACCCGAGAACAGCAGCAGCGCACCCGCGAGGAAGCTCAGCGCGCCCGCCACCTGCGGCACGACCGGCGCGATGTAGACCGAAGCCAGCTCCTGCGCCCAGGCGATGCGGCTGCGCTGCGCGGCGAGCTCCTTGGAGCCGAACAGCACCGTCCCGAACACGAGCGGCACGAGATAGTACACGCCCCGGTAGGCAAGCAGCGAGCCGAGGAGGGCGTCCGCCGGCACGCCCGGCATGGTGAGGAGAATCACCGCCTCGAACACCCCGACTCCGCCCGGCACGTGGCTCACGATCCCGGCGATCACCGCCAGCGCGTAGGTGCCGAGGAAGGGCACGAAGGCGATGTGCGCTTCCGCCGGCAGCAGCGACCACAGCACTGCGGACGAGAGCGACAGGTCCACGACCGACAGGGCGAGCTGCGCCAGCCCGATCGCCGGACCCGGGGCGCGCAGCGCCCAGCCGCGCAGCTCGAGCGTGCCGCGCGCGAGAGTCGCCCATACGGCGTAGAGCGCCACCGCGCCGAGCAGCACCGCGCCCGCGAGCAGCGCCCAGTTGCGATGCAGGTGCAGGATCTGAGTCGCGTGCGTCGGCGCGAGAAACAGCGACAGCCCCGCGATGGTCGCGAGCCCGATGCCGAGCGAGAGGCTGCAGAAGGCGGAGATCGTCGCCACATCGATCGCGGTCACGCCCGCCGTGGCATAGAGGCGGAAGCGGATGGCGGCGCCGGTGAAGGCGGAGAAGCCGAGCGTGTGGCCGAAAGAGTAGGCGATGAAGGAGGTGAAGAGGATCCGCGGGTAGGCGATCGCGCGGCGCAGATACGCGAGCGCCAGCACGTCGTAGTTGGAGAGCAGCCAGTAGCTCGCCGCGGTGAAGCCGAGCGCCGCGAGCACCTGGCGGCGCGGGATGGCGTGGAGGCGCTCGAGGACGCTCCGCGGGTGCAGGTGCGCGAGCTCACGGTGCAGGATCAGCACCACCGCGGTGAAGACCAGCAGAGCCGCGATCGGTCCCACCCAGCGCCAGCGGCTGCGGTCCTCGGCCAGATCCTCCTGGATTGGTCTCGGCGCTGACAAGACTGCGCGGCGCCTCCGTCAGCGCGTGAGCGGCTTGTACCTGATGCGATGGGGCTGCAGCGCCTCATCGCCGCGGCGGCGCTGGAAGTCGGCGACGTACTCCTGGTAGTTCCCCTCGAACCACACGACCTGCGAGTCGCCCTCGAAGGCAAGGATGTGGGTTGCGATGCGGTCGAGGAACCAGCGGTCGTGGGAGATCACCACGGCACAGCCGGGGAAGGCGAGCAGCGCTTCCTCGAGCGCGCGCAGCGTCTCGACGTCGAGATCGTTGGTGGGCTCATCGAGCAGCAGCACGTTGCCGCCGGCGCGCAGCACCTTGGCGAGGTGCACCCGGTTGCGCTCGCCGCCCGAGAGCTCGCCGATCAGCTGCTGCTGCTGCGCGCCCTTGAAGTTGAAGCGTCCGACGTAGCTCCGCGAGGGCGTCTCGTAGGCGCCCACCTTGATGAGGTCGAGTCCGCCGGAGATCTCCTGCCACACGCTCTTGCGGTCATCGAGCGTCTGGCGCGACTGGTCGACGTAGGCGAGCCGCACGCTCGGGCCGATGCGGATCTCGCCCGCGTCGGGCTTCTCGCTGCCGATCAGCATGCGGAACAGCGTGGTCTTGCCGGCGCCGTTGGGGCCGATGATGCCGACGATGCCGCCGCGCGGCAGCTTGAAGTCGAGCCCGTCGATGAGCAGCCGCTCGCCGTAGCCCTTGCGCAGGCCCGCGACCGCGACCACCAGGTCGCCGAGCCGCTCGCCCGGCGGGATGTAGATCTCGTTGGTCTCGTTGCGCTGCTGGAACTCGCGCGAGGCGAGCTCCTCGTAGCGCTGCAGCCGCGCCTTGCTCTTCGCCTGGCGCGCCTGGGGATTCTGTCGCACCCACTCGAGCTCGTGCGCCAGCGCCCGGCGCAGCGCCTGCTGCTCGCGCTCCTCGAGCGCGAGCCGCCGCTCCTTCTGCTCGAGCCAGGAAGAGTAGTTGCCGTGCCACGGGATGCCGTAACCGCGATCGAGCTCGAGGATCCACTCGGCGACGTTGTCGAGGAAGTAGCGGTCGTGCGTCACGGCGATGACGGTGCTCGGATACTCCTCGAGGTAGCGCTCGAGCCAGGCGATCGACTCGGCGTCCAGGTGGTTGGTCGGCTCATCGAGCAGCAGCATGTCGGGTGCCGAGAGCAGCAGCCGGCACAGCGCCACCCGCCGCTTCTCGCCGCCCGAGAGCGTGGCGACGCTCGCTTCCCACGGTGGCAGCCGCAGCGCATCCGCGGCGATCTCGAGCTTGCGCTCGAGCTCCCAGCCGCCGGCGGCGTCGATCGCGTCCTGCAGCTGCGCCTGGCGCGCGAGCAGCGTATTCATGCGCTCTTCCGGCAGGGCTTCCGCGAACTGCTCGCTGATGCGGTTGAACTCCGCGAGCTGGCCGAAGGTCTCGCCGAGCCCCTCCATCACCGTGGCGCGCACGTCGCGCGCGGGATCGAGCTCGGGCTCCTGGGGCAGGAAGCCGATGCGGATGCCGCTCTGCGGCCGCGCCTCGCCGTCGAAGGCGGTGTCGATCCCGGCCATGATCCTCAGCAGCGAGGACTTGCCCGCGCCGTTGAGGCCCAGCACGCCGATCTTGGCGCCCGGAAAGAACGACAGGCTGATGTCGCGCAGGATGACCCGCTTCGGCGGCACCACCTTCGAGACGCGGTTCATCGTGTAGATGTACTGGGCCATGAGAATCCCGGGGGCGGCGGCTCGTCCGCACGAGGATTATGGGCGAGCGGGGCACGCTTGGCGATGGCTCACGGCGCGCGGTGGGATGGGCGCGCGAGACGGGCGCTCGGGGTGTGTTAGTCTCGCATCCTGCAGGGGAGTGGACGCGCGCAGCGCGCCGGAGCGGACATGGGTGCCAACGTGGCGGTGGTGCTGGGCGAGCAGCTCGCGCGGTACAGCTTCGGCGACGGACATCCCTTCGGTCCCGATCGCCTCGCGGCCTTCACGCGCGAATTCGAGGCGCGCGGCCTCAAGGAGCGCGTGCAGCTCATCGAGCCGCGCAGCGCCTCGGATGCGGAGCTGCGCGCATTCCACAGCCCCACCTACCTCGAGTTCGTGCGCGAGCGCTCGGTGAGCGGCGCGGGGCTGCTCGATGCCGGCGACACGCCCGCGTTCCGCGGCGTCTACGAGGCGGCCGCGGCCGTGGTCGGCGCATCCCTGACGGCCATGGAGGCGATCATGCGCGGCGAGTGCCGGCGCGCCTTCGTGCCGATCGCGGGGCTGCATCACGCGGCGCGCGATCGCGCCGCCGGCTTCTGCGTGTTCAACGACTGCGGCGTCGTCATCGAGACGCTCAAGCGCTCGGGCCTGGCACGCGTCGCCTATGTCGACATCGACGCGCACCACGGCGACGGGGTGTTCTACGCTTTCGAGGACGACGCGGCGGTGGTGTTCGCGGATCTGCACGAGGACGGGCGCTACCTCTATCCCGGCACCGGCGCGAGCGGCGAGACCGGGCGCGGGGCCGCCGTCGGCATGAAGCTCAACGTGCCGCTGCCCCCGGGGGCCGACGATGCGGTGTTCGACCAGGTATGGCCGCGAGTCACCGCCCACTTAAGCCGCTTCGAGCCCGAGTTCATCATCCTGCAGTGTGGCGCCGACAGCCTCGAGGGCGACCCGATCACGCACCTGCGCCTCTCGCCGCACTCGCACGGGCGCGCCGCGCGCGAGCTCGCCGAGCTCGCCGAGGGGCTCGGCCACGGCCGGGTGCTGGCGCTCGGCGGCGGCGGCTACAACCGCAACAACCTGGCGCAGGCCTGGAGCACGGTGGTCGAGAATCTCATGTAGGCGCCGCCTAAGGGGCGCCGGCGGGCTGCGCGCGCGGGCGAGGGCAGGGCGCGGATCGATCCGGTACAATCCTTCAGCTCCCCTCCCGCGCATCGATTCCAAGGAACCGCCATGTTCCGCACCGCCGATACCCTCGAAGCCTTCGATCCCGAGCTCGCCCGCGCGCTCGACGGCGAGCGCCGCCGCCAGGAAGAGCACGTCGAGCTCATTGCCTCGGAGAACTATGCCAGCCCGCGCGTGCTGGCGGCGCAGGGCTCGGTGCTCACCAACAAGTACGCCGAGGGCTATCCCGGCAAGCGCTACTACGGCGGCTGCGAGTTCGTCGACGTCGCCGAGCAGCTGGCGATCGACCGCGCCAAACGGCTGTTCGGCGCCGACTACGCCAACGTGCAGCCGCACTCCGGCTCGCAGGCCAACGCCGCGGCCTACTTCGCCCTGGTGCCGCCGGGCGAGGCGATTCTCGGCATGAGCCTCGATCACGGCGGGCACCTGACGCACGGCGCCAAGGTCAACTTCTCGGGCAAGTTCTATCGCGCCGCGCAGTACGGCATCCGCGCCGACACCGGCGAGATCGACTACGGGCAGGTCGAGCGGCTCGCCGCCGAGCATCGCCCGAAGATGATCATCGCGGGCTTCTCGGCGTACTCGCGCGTGATCGACTGGGCGCGCTTCGCGGCCATCGCGCGCGGCGTCGGCGCCTACTTCGTGGTCGACATGGCGCACGTCGCCGGGCTGGTGGCCGCCGGCATCTATCCGAACCCGGTGCCGCACGCCGACGTCGTGACCACCACCACCCACAAGACGCTGCGCGGTCCGCGCGGCGGTCTGATCCTGGCGCGCGCCAACGAGGAGATCGCCAGGAAGCTCAATTCCATGGTGTTCCCGGGCACCCAGGGCGGGCCGCTCATGCACGTGATCGCCGCCAAGGCGGTGGCGCTGCTCGAGGCGCTGCAGCCCGAGTTCGGCGACTACCAGCGCCAGGTGCTCGCCAACGCGCGCGCCATGGCGGCGCGCCTCGCCGCGCGCGGCTATCAGATCGTCTCCGGCGGCACCGACAATCACCTGTTCCTCATGAGCCTCGCCGATCGCAACATCACCGGCAAGGATGCCGACGCGGCCTTAGGAAAAGCCAACATCACCGTCAACAAGAACGCCGTGCCGAACGATCCGCGCCCGCCGATGGTGACCAGCGGACTGCGCATCGGGACGCCCGCCTCGACCACCCGTGGCTTCCGCGAGCGCGACGTGGAGCAGGTCGCGGATTTCATCGCGCAGGTGCTCGATGCCGAAGGCGAGGCGGCGGTGGTGGCGCGCGTGCGCTCGCAGGTGCTCGAGCTCTGCCGGCGCTTTCCCGTGTACGGGCCGTAGGGGGCGCATGTACTGCCCCTTCTGCGGCCACGTCGAGACCAAGGTGAACGACTCGCGGCTCGCGGGCGAAGGGCGCCAGATCCGCCGGCGGCGCGAATGCCTCAAGTGCGGCGAGCGCTTCACCACCTTCGAGACCGCCGAGCTCATCATGCCGACGGTGGTGAAGGGTGACCGGGCGCGCGAGGCCTTCGACGAGGGGAAGCTGCGCGCCGGCATGGAGAAGGCGCTGGAGAAGCGCCCGGTGGCGCGCGAGCAGCTCGACGAAGCCGTGAGCCGCATCGTCCACCGCGTGCGCGGTCTCGGCGAGCGGGAGATCTCCGCACGTGCCATCGGCGAGCTGGTGATGGAGGAGCTCAGGCAGCTCGATGAGGTGGCGTACGTGCGCTTCGCCTCCGTTTACCGGCAGTTCGAGGACGTGCAGGCCTTTCACGACGAGATCGAGCGCCTGCGCAGCGCGCGCACCGCCGCTCCGGCGGCGCCCGCGAGCACGGCGCCGCGCCGGCGTCGCGCCGGGCACGATCCGAACCGCGACCAGCTGTCGCTGCTGCCGGAAGCGCCGGCGGGCGAATCCGCCCCCGCGAGCGGAGCTAAGAAATGAGCCCCGCCCGGGTGCGTGCCTGAGGGCCGATGTTCTCCGACTTCGACAGCTGGGCGATGCAGCGCGCGCTCGAGCTCGCCGCTCGCGGGCTCGAGAGCACGGATCCGAATCCGCGCGTCGGCTGCGTGATCGCGCGCGGCGAGGAGGTGGTCGGTGACGGCTGGCACGAGCGCGTCGGGGAAGCGCACGCCGAGGTCGCCGCGCTGATCGATGCCGGCGAGCGCGCGGCGGGCGCGAGCGTCTACGTGACCCTCGAGCCGTGCAGTCACCAGGGGCGCACGCCGCCTTGCGTCGAGTCGCTGATCGAGGCGCGGGTGGCGCGCGTCGTGTACGCGGTCGACGACCCCAACCCGCTGGTCGACGGACGCGGCGCGCGGCGGCTGCGCGAGGCGGGCATCGTGGTCGAATCGGGCCTGCTCGCCGAGCAGGCCGCCGAGCTCAACGCCGGGTTCCTCAAACGCATGCGCACCGGCTTGCCCTGGGTGCGGCTCAAGCTCGCCATGAGCCTCGACGGGCGCACCGCGCTCGCGAGCGGCGCGAGCCGCTGGATCACCGGCGAGGCCGCGCGCGCCGACGCGCAGCGCTGGCGGGCGCGCAGCTCCGCGATCCTCACCGGCGTCGGCACGGTGCTCGCCGACGATCCGCAGCTCGATGTGCGCCTGCCGCCCGAGCCCGCGGAGAGCGAGCGGCGCCAGCCGCTGCGGGTCGTGCTCGACAGCCACCTGCGCACACCATCCGGCGCGCGGCTGCTCTCCGGGGGTGGCGGCGAGGTGCTCATCCTGACGGCGCAGAGCTCGTTCAAGGACGTGCAGTCGGGCATGCGCCTCACACAGAGAGGAGCGCGCATCGAGTCGGCGCCGGAGGCGGATGGGCGGCTGTCGCTCGAGGCGGTGCTCGCGAGGCTCGCGGAGCTCGAGGTCAACGAGCTGCAGGTCGAGGCGGGTCCCACGCTCGCAGGTGAGCTGGTGCGCCAGTCGCTCGTCGACGAACTGCTGCTCTATGTGGCGCCGCGGGTCCTCGGCAACCGGGCGCGACCGCTCCTCGGACTGGCGGAGCCGGCTGCGCTCGAGGAGGCGCTCGCTTTCAGCCTCATCGAGACCCGCCCGCTCGGTGAGGACCTGCTGCTGCGGCTGCGCCCGCGGGCGGCGGCGGCGGGCGGCTGAGGACGGGGAGCGCCCGCTTGTTCACCGGGATCGTCGTCGACCTCGGCCGCATCGCGGCGCGCGAGGAGCGCGGCGGCGACCTGCGCCTCACGATCGAGTTCCCGCACCTCGAGCCCGCTCGCGTCGGCGTCGGTGACAGCGTCTGTGTGCAGGGCTGCTGTCTCACGGCGACCGCGGTCGAGGGCAGGCGCTTCGCGGCGGACGTATCGCGCGAGACGCTCGCGCTCACGACGCTCGGCGAGCTCGCCGTGGGCGCGCCGGTCAATCTCGAGCCCTCGCTCAGAGCCGGGGACGCGCTCGGCGGCCACCTCGTCTCCGGGCACATCGACGGCGTGGGACGGATCAGCGCGCTCGGGGGCGATGCGCGCTCGCGACGCCTCACGATCGAGGCGCCGCCGGCACTCGCGCGCTACCTGGCGGTGAAGGGCTCGATCGCGCTCGACGGGGTGAGTCTCACCATCAACTCGGTCGAGGGAGCGAGCTTCGGCGTCAACATAATTCCGCATACGCAGACCGCGACGACGCTCGGCGGCGTCGCGGTGGGAACGCGGGTCAATCTCGAGGTCGACCAGCTGGCGCGCTACCTCGCGCGGCTGCTGGCCGTTCCCGCATCCTGAAACGCCTGGGGGAGAAGCTGCCGCTCCCCTGGGGTGCATCACCCATATCAAAGCCCTCGGCGCGCGCTAGACTCGAGCACGTGACTGCGGGAATTTCCTACCTGCCCGGACGCCGCCGGCGGCTCGCCTGGGCGCTGGTGCCGGTGCTCGTGCTGCGGGCGCTGATCCCCTTCGGCTTCATGCCGGTGGCGAGTGACGGCTCGCTCAGCATCGAGTTCTGTCCCGGAGAGGGCACGCTGCCCCCGGGGGTGAGCGCCGCCGCGCCCCACGCCGGGCACCTCGCGCATCATCACGCGCATCATTCCGGTGGCGATCCCACGGCGCCTGCGGGCGATCATCACGCGCCGTGTCTCTTCGCGCTGAGTGCCTCGCCCGCTTTTGCGCCGGCCACCGCGGCGCCCGCCATCACCCCTCCCGCGGCGACTCCGCTCGCCGAGGCTCCTCCGACCCCGCTGTTCCTGCCGGCGATCGTCCGCGCGCAGTCCCCGCGCGGCCCTCCGTTCCCCGCCTGACAAGCTGACTTAATCCCGGCGGCTCGCGTTCGCGCCATGCGCGCAGCGCACGCCGCACCTGCTACACGCCCGAAAAGCGCGTGGCGGCATTCAGCAGATCGAGCGTGGAACAAACAACAACATGAACAGGACAACTCATTTGACGCTGGCGCTCGCCGCCTGCGCGGCGCCGGGCCTGGCCGCGGCCTGCGCCTGCGGCTGCGGCGTGTTCGACGTAGGGACGAGCTCGATGTTTCCTACCGGCACCGGTGGCATGGTGTTCATCGAGCAGGACTTCATGGACCAGAACCAGAACTGGAGCGGCACTGCGAGCGCAGCGGCTCTCAACAACAGCGATCAGCGCATTCGGACCAACTTCTGGACGATGGGCGCTCAGTACACTTTCACCCGCAGCTGGAGCGTCGCGGTGGAGGTTCCCTACTGGGACCGTCTCTTCGATACGATCGGCGATACGGGCACACTCGGCACCTTCAACCACTCGGCGCAAGGCGACGTGCGGGTGAAGGGCATCTACACGGGGCTGTCGCCCGATCTTTCGACGGGGATCACTTTCGGGGTGAAGCTGCCGACCGGGGATTCGACCTACGCGAACTTCGATCCGGATACCGAGATCGGCACCGGCAGCACCGATCTCCTGCTCGGCGCCTATCACCTCGACCGCTTCGGCGCCGACAGCTCCTGGTCGTGGTTCGCGAACGCTCAATGGGAGCAGCCCGTGGCGCACAAGGCGATTTACCGGCCGGGCGCCGAGATCGACGCGGTGGTCGGGACCTACTACCGCGGATGGAACTTCGGCGGGTCGGTGCGAATCACACCGGTGTTGCAGATCGAGGGAGCCTATCGGCGCCACGACGGCGGCACGCTCGGGCAGCCGCAGGATTCCGGCTACACCCGTGCGTTCCTCACGCCGGGCATCGAGCTCGACACGGGCAACGTGCGCATCTACGCCGACGTTGCGAACGCCGTCTACACCAACTCGAGCGGCAACCAGCTGATGGCGCGGACGCTGTTCAAGCTGAACATCAGCGCCGCTTTCTGAAGCAGGAGGATAGCCGGTGAAACTGCTCGTACAGCTTGGCGCACGGCGGGGAACGGGGCGCGGCGTGGCGTGGGCGTGCGCCGCGGTACTGCTGGCGGGCCCGGTGGCGAGCACCGCGCGCGGGCCCGAGGTCGGCCGTGCGGCGCCGGCGCTCATCGCTCCCGAGCTCGACGGGAGCGTGTTCGATCTCGCCGCCGAGCGCGGTAAGGTGGTGATCGTCAACTTCTGGGCGACCTGGTGCTCGCCGTGCCGCGCCGAGATGCCGCAGCTCGACTCCTTTTATCGCCGCTACCACGCGCAGGGGCTCGAGGTGCTGGGCTTGAGCGTCGACGACCGCCACGATCGCGACCAGGTGGTGCGCGTCATGAAGACGTTCAGTTATCCCGCCGCGCTGCTCGCGAGCGCCAGGGTGAACGGCTTCGGCTCGCCGATGGGCGTGCCGGAGACCTGGGTCATCGATTCGGCCGGGATGGTGCGCGCGCGGCTGCTGAGCGGCCTCACCGAGCAGTCGCTCGCGCAGGCGGTGCTGCCGCTCTTGCCTCAGGCGGCGGCCGCAGCGCAGCCGCCGGGGGCGGCCCCCGCACAGCGCTGAGGCGCGCTCGCGCGCGGCGGGGCCCGCGCCGCCCCTCGGGTATACTGCCGGGCCGAGTCACCCGACGGCGCTTCCATGGCCAACGTCCTGTCACTTCCCGGCAAGTCCGAAGCCGCGCCCGCCGCGCCGCTCAACTCCATCGACGAGATCCTGGCGGAGCTGCGCGCCGGGCGCATGGTCGTGATCATGGACGACGAGGAGCGCGAGAACGAGGGCGACCTCATCATGGCGGCCGAGTTCGCTACCCCGGCCACGGTCGCTTTCATGATCCGCCACACGAGCGGCATCATCTGCGTGCCGATGGAGGAAGCGCGCCTCGCCGCGCTCGAGCTGCCGCAGATGGTGCCGCAGAACAGCGAGTCGCATCGCACCGCGTTCGCAGTCTCCGTGGACCTGCAGACCGGCACCACCACCGGAGTGTCGTCCGGCGATCGCGCCGCGACCATCCGCGCGCTTGCCGACAGCCGCTCCACACCGGCCGACTTCGCCCGCCCGGGCCACATCTTCCCGCTGCGCGCTCGCCCCGGCGGGGTGCTGGTGCGCGCCGGACACACCGAGGCGGCCGTCGACCTGTGCCGGCTCGCCGGGCTCAAGCCCGTCGGGGTGCTGTGCGAGGTGATGAACGACGACGGCACCATGGCGCGCCGCCCGCAGCTGCAGGAGTTCGCGCGCCGCCACGCTCTCAAGATCGGCACGATCGCGGCGCTCATCCGCCACCGGCTGCGCACCGAGCGCTCGGTCGAGCGCATCGGCGAGCAGACCGTGCAGACGGCGCTCGGGGAGTTTCGCCTCTATGCCTACCAGGACCGGGTGAGCCTCGAGGTGCACCTCGCGCTCGCGCGTGGTGCGCTCGACGGCCCGGAGCCGCCACTGGTGCGCGTGCACCTGCCCGACACGCTGCGCGACCTGCTCGGGGTGCGCGCCGCGCAGCGGGGCTGGACGCTGCACGCCGCGCTCAAGCGCGTCGCCGAGGCGGGTAACGGCGTCGTGGTGCTGCTGCGCCAGCAGGAATCGTCGGCCGAGCTCGCCGAGGCGCTGCGCGCGGTCGCAGCCGTCGCGGCGCAGCCGCAGCCCGCGGCGGAGCGCGGCCCGCCGGCGGGCGAGGGCGCGGTACTGCGCACCTTCGGCGTCGGCGCACAGATACTCCAGGACCTCGGCGTCAAGCGCATGCGGGTCCTCTCGGCGCCCAAGCAGATGCACGGCATCTCGGCCTTCGACCTGGAAATCGAGGGCTATGTCGGGGAAGAGGGGTGACCGCAGAGGTCATCGAGGGTGAGGTGAGCGCCCGCGGCCGCAAGGTCGCGATCGTCGCCGCGCGCTTCAATGATCTCGTGGTCGCGAGCCTGGTGAAGGGCGCCACCGCCGCCTGGGCTGCGCACGGCGGCGAGCCGCAGGACCTCACCATCGTGCGCGTACCCGGAGCCTTCGAGCTGCCGCTCGCGGCACGCAAGCTGGCCGCGGGCGGACGCTATCAGGCGGTGGTGGCTCTCGGGTGCGTGATCCGCGGCGACACACCGCACTTCGAGTACGTGGCCGGCGAAGCGGCGCGCGGGCTGCAGCAGGTGAACCTCGATACCGGCGTGCCGGTCGCCTTCGGCGTGCTCACGGTGGACTCACTCGAGCAGGCGCTCGAGCGCGCCGCCACCGGTGCGGGCAACAAGGGGGGCGAAGCCATGGAGAGCGCGCTCGAGATGGCCGCGGTGCTCGAGCGGCTCGAGTGATGAGCACCCGGCCACAGCACTTTTCCGGCACGCGCAGCGTCGCGCGCAAGCTCGCGCTGCAGGCGCTCTACCGCTGGCAGCTGAACGATTGCCCATGGCAGGAGCTGCTCGCGGAGTTCGCCGACGCCGAGGACATGGCGCGCGCCGACCGGGACTACTTCCGCGCGCTCATCGAGGGGGTGGCGCGCGAGCGGGAGCACCTCGAGCGGCGTCTCGCCGCCTGGTGCGACCGCGAGCCGCGGCTGCTCGATCCGATCGAGCACGCGATCCTCCTGATCGGCCTCTACGAGCTCGAGTTCGAGGGGCAGGTGCCCTACCGCGCGGCGATCAACGAGGCGGTGGGGCTCGCCAGGCGCTTCGGCGCCACCGACGGGCACAAGTTCGTGAACGCGGTGCTGGATCGCGCCGCGCGCGAGCTGCGCCCGGGGGAGCACTGAGCACACACTAAGGAGCGGCCATGCCGCTGTCGGAGTTCGAGCTGATCGAGCGCTACTTCCGCGCCTGCGGCGCCGAGCGCGCCGACGTCGTGCTCGGCGTGGGCGACGACGCGGCGCTGCTCGAATGCCCGCCGGACATGCAGCTGGTGGCGGCCACCGACACGCTGGTGGCGGGTGTGCACTTCCCGGCCGCCGTGCCCCCGAGCTCGATCGGCCACCGCGCGCTCGCGGTCAACCTGAGTGACCTCGCGGCGATGGGCGCGCGTCCCGCGTGGGCACTGCTCGCGCTCACGCTCCCGCAGGCCGAGGAGGCGTGGCTGGCCGAGTTCGCCGCGGGCCTGGGTGAGCTGGCGCATGCGGAACGGGTGGCGCTGGTCGGCGGCGACACCACCCGCGGGCCGCTCACCGTGAGCGTCGCGCTCCTCGGCCACGTGCCGCGCGGCAGCGCGCTCAGGCGCTCGGGGGCGCGCCCCGGGGACCTGCTGTTCGTATCCGGGACGCCGGGAGATGCCGGTGCGGGCCTCGCGCTCATCGAGCAGCGGCTGAGTGCCGCGGATGATGCGGCGGCGTACCTGCGCGAGCGCTTCCTGCTGCCGGCGCCGCGGGTCGCGCTCGGCGAGCGCCTGCGCGCGCATGCCAGCGCCTGCATCGACGTCTCCGACGGCCTGCTCGGCGATGCCGGCAAGCTCGCGAGCGCGAGTGGCGTCGCAGTCGAGATCGAGCTCGGCGCGCTGCCGCTCTCGGCGGCGCTGCGCGAGACGCTCGGAGAGGATGCGGCGCGCGGGCTCGCGCTCACCGCCGGCGACGACTACGAGCTGCTCTTCAGCGTCCCGCCGCAGCGTCTCGCCGCGCTCGAGTACGAGTTGCCGCCGGAGCGCTGGGGCTACCGCCGCATCGGCGTGCTGCATGCGGGCTCCGGCGCCACCATCACCCGCGACGGTGCTGTGATGGAGTTCTCGCATTCCGGATATCGGCACTTCGGCTGACGCGGCCGCAACAAACACCCACGCAGCGCGTCCGTGCCCGGTGCGCCCGCCGGGGCCGTGAGGCGTGCATCACAGCGTAGCGGGAGCCCCGCGCCGTATCCTGACGCGCCCTTGGCTCATTGTCGCGCGCCATGTCACTACCGGCCTCAAAGTCAGTGCCGCCCGCCAAGCCGGGCGCGCGAATGCCCGATAAGATCGGCAAGTATCAGGTCATCAAGGAAGTCGGGCGCGGCAGCACCGGGATCGTCTATCTCTCCCACGACGCCTACTACGGCCGCGACGTTGCCATCAAGGTGTACAACATGGACACCGGCGGCGACGAGGAGCGCGCGCGCATCGCACGCAAGATGTTCCTGTCGGAGGCGCACCTGGTCGGGATGCTGCAGCACCCGCACATCCTGCCGATCTACGACGCCGGCGAGGAGAACGGCCACTGTTATGTCGTAACCGAGCACGTGCACGGCGCGCGCACGCTGGCGGCGTACTGCCGACCCGACAACCTGCTGCGCATAGACGACACCGTCGAGATTATGTTCAAGTGCGCCAAGGCGCTGCACTACGCGCATTCGCGCGGCGTGATCCACCGCGACATCAAGCCGTCCAACATCATGCTCACGCAGGAAAGCGACGTGCGCATCATCGACTTCGGCATCGCGCTGGTCGCCGACTCCGACATCTCGCGCATCGAGGGCATCGCCGGCAGCCCCTCCTACATGTCCCCCGAGCAGGTGCAGAGTCTCGAGCTCACCAACTCCTCGGACCTGTACTCCCTCGGCGCCGTCATGTACGAGCTGCTCACCGGCGCGCGTCCGTTCCGCGCCGGCAACCTGCAGAAGCTGCTGCACCAGATCGTGTACGCGACGCCGCCGCCGATCCACACGCTGCGCAAGGACGTACCCGAAGAGCTCGAGACGGTGGTGGCGACGTCGCTGCAGAAGGATCCGGCCAAGCGCCACACCAGCGGCCTCGACTTCGCCGGCGCGCTCACCCGCGTGCACCAGCGGCTGCGCGAGGACAACGCGCGCATCGACCACCAGGAACAGTTCGGCGTGCTGCGACGGCTGAAGTTCTTCCACGAGTTCTCGCACGCCGAGATCTGGGAGGTGCTGCGGGCCAGCAGCTGGCAGGACTACACGGCGGGCGAGGAGATCGTCAAGGAAGGCGAGATGGACGATCGCTTCTACATCCTGGTGACCGGCGGCTGCGCGGTCGAGCGTCACGGCCAGAGCATCGGCGCGCTCGAGACCGGCGACTGCTTCGGCGAGGCGAGCTACGTCCCCGGTGCCAAGCGCACCGCCACCATCCGCGCCACCGCTCCGGTGACCGTGCTCAAGGTGAGCTCGACGCTGCTCGAGCAGGTGTCGGCGTCGTGCCAGCTGCGCTTCAACCGCGTGTTCCTGCGCTCGCTCATCGCGCGGCTGCAGAGCGCCGAGCGGCTGCCGCCGAGCTCCGGCAGCGGCTGATCCCCGGGCTGCCGCGCGGCTCGCCGGGCGAGCCCGGGAGGGAGCGGCGCGGCCCTTGCGCTGCGCTGCCGCCGCCTCCTACCCTGTGAGCCGTGCATGTACTGCTGATCGAGGATGACACGGAGGCGGCGCGCTTCCTGGTCAAGGGCCTGCGCGAGAGCGGCTACACCGTCGACCACGCCGCCGACGGCCGTGAGGGACTGTTCCGCGCCACCGAAGGACAGTTCGACCTGGTGATCTCCGACCGGATGCTGCCGCACATCGACGGGCTGGCGATCATCGAGCTGATGCGGCGCAAGGGCATCGCCACCCCGGTGCTGGTGCTCTCGGCTCTGGGGAGCGTCGATGACCGCATCCGCGGGCTCAAGGCCGGCGGCGACGACTACCTCACCAAGCCGTTCGCATTCGCCGAGCTCCTGGCGCGCATCGAGGCGCTGCTGCGCCGGCGCAGCAGCTCCCCGCAGACGACGCGCCTGAAGGTGGAGGATCTGGAGTTCGACCTGCTGGCGCGGCGCGTCACCCGCGGCGGGCGCGAGGTCGAGCTCACCGCCCGGGAGCTGAAGCTGCTCGAGTTCCTGATGCGCCGCGCCGGACAGGTGGTGACCCGCACCATGCTGCTCGAGGGCGTGTGGGACCTGCACTTCGACCCGCAGAGCAACCTCATCGACGTGCACATCAGCCGCTTGCGCCAGGCGATCGATCGCGGCTCGGATCACCCGCTGATCCACACCGTGCGCGGCTCGGGCTACGTGCTGCGCCGCGACGCCTGAGCCGTGCGGCCGGGCCTGGTCAACACCACCGCCTTCCGCCTGTCGGTGGGTTACACGCTGCTGCTCACGCTCGCAGTGGCGGTGACGCTCGGCAGCGCCTACCTCCTCACCCAGAGCCTGATCAACGACGAGATCGACCTGATCATCGACACCGAGCTCAAGGGCCTGCAGGAGAAGTACGCCCGCAGCGGCCTCGCCGGACTCACCGACGAGATCAATCTGCACATCGACAGCTGGGGCCGCATCGGGGCCGTCTACATGGTCGCCGACGCCAACTTCGAACGCATCGCCGGCAACGTCACCAACTGGCCGTTCGACGGCATGCCGACCGAGGCGCGCCCGGAGTTCGAGATCGCCACCATCGAGCCCGGCCGGCGCGCCGTGCACACGGTGCGCGCCGCGGTGCGCGCGCTCCCGGGCGGCGATCTGCTGCTGGTCGGCACCGACATCTCCCAGGGCGAGCGCTTCGCGGAGAAATTCCGCATCGCGACGCTGTGGGGCATCGGCCTGTCGACGCTGGCCGCGGCGCTCGCCGGTTTCTGGTTCAGCTACAAGCTCGCCCGGCGCGTCGCGAACGTGACCAGCACCTGCGAGCGCATCATGGCCGGGGATCTCGGCTCACGGCTGCCGGTCGGGCGCGCCAACGACGAGTTCGATTCGCTCGCCCGCTCGGTGAACCGAGTGCTCGACCGCCTGCAGGATCAGGCGGGCACGCTGCGCGCGACTTTCGACAGCACCGCGCACGACCTGCGGGCGCCGCTGCACCGGCTGCGCACCCGCATGGACGCGCTGCTGCTGCGCTCCCCAGCGCTCGAGCCGGCGGTACACGAGTCGATCGAGTCGGCGCTGCGCGAGGTGGATCATCTGCAACGCACCCTGGCGACGCTGCTGCAGATCGCGCTCGCCGAGTCCGGCGCGCCGCTCGCCGCGGCGGACCCGGTGGATGTCGGCGCGCTGGCCGACGAGCTGGTGGAGCTGTTCGAGCCGGTCGCCGCCTCGCAGGGGCTGAAGCTCGAGTCCCGCCACGACACCCCGGCGCTGGTGCGGGGTAACCGCCAGCTGCTCGCGCAGCTGCTCACCAACCTGATCGAGAACGGGCTCAAGTACGTGCCCAAGGGCGGGCGGATCGAGGTCGGCGTCAAGCGCGCGAGCGACGGCGTGCGGGTGCTGGTGAGCGACAACGGACCGGGAATCGCCGCCGAGGATCGCGCCCGCGCGCTGCAGCCATTCGTGCGCTTCGGTCAGGGCGGGGAACAGGGCAGCGGGCTCGGCCTGAGCCTGGTCGCGGCGATTGCCCGGCTGCATCGCGGGCACCTCAGGCTCGAGAACAACGAGCCGGGACTGCGGGTGGTGGTGGAACTGCCGGCGTAGACCGGCCCGTTCAGCCGGAGGAGCTCTTCCCGGCCCGGCAATCCTTGACGAACTGTGCGCGCTCCTTGCCGGTGAGCTTCTTCTCGGTGGCTTCCTTGTTGCAGGTCTTGAGCGAGGCGTGCTTCACCGGTGTGGCCGAGGGCGCCGGCGGCGGCTCGGCGGCCAGCGCCGCGCCGCATGCGATCAGGCCGAGGGCGGCCAACAGGCTCGTGAGCTTCATGCGCAACTCCTTAGATCTCATTCCCGTGCGATAGCCGCTGAAGTTAGCGGGCAGGGCCTGTCGCGGCGATGAAGCCGTGATTAAGAAATCTTCATGGGGCGCGACCGACGCGGCTTCAGGCGTCCTTGTCGTGCTCGATGAGCGCGTAGGCCGAGTGGTTGTGGATCGATTCGAAGTTCTCGGCCTCGACCGTGTAGGCCGCAACCCGCTCGTCGCGATTCAGGCGGCCGGCCACATCGCGCACCACGTCCTCGACGAACTTCGGATTGTCGTAGGCGCGCTCGGTCACGTATTTCTCGTCGGGACGCTTGAGGATCCCGTAGAGCTCGCACGAGGCCTCGCTCTCGGCGATCTCGATCAGCTCCTCGATCCACATGTGGCTGCGCAGCCGCGCCGTGATGGTGACGTGCGAGCGCTGGTTGTGGGCGCCGTAGGCGGCGATGCGCTTGGAGCAGGGGCAGAGACTGGTCACCGGCACCGCCACCCGCAGCCACAGCGCGGTCTCGCCGCCGCGGCGCTCGCCGATCAGGCCGGCGCGGTAGTCCATCAGGCTCTCGACGCCCGATACCGGTGCGCGCTTCATGACGAAGAACGGGAAGCTCATCTCGATGTGCCCGACCTCCGCCCCGAGCCGCGCGGTCATGGTGGCGAGCATGGTGCCGAAGGACTCGACCGAAATCTCGCGCTCGGCATGCAGCGCCTCGACGAAGCGCGACATGTGCGTGCCCTTGAAGTCGTGCGGCAGGCCGACGTACATGTTGAAGGTCGCGATGGTGTGCTGCTCGCCGGCGGAGCGGTCCTTGACGCGCACCGGGTGGCTGATGTCCTTGATGCCGACGCGGTTGATGGGCAGCGCGCGGCCGTCGGCGCGCGCCTGCACGTCCTCGATCGCCGCCGCGGAATCGTCAGGGACGATGCGGGCGCTGGCTGCCGGTGGGATCATGAGGCTCCGCCGGCTGAGCGCAGGCGCTCCTTCGGGCGCAACGCCCACCAGCGCTCGATGCTGGCGGCGAGACCCGCGGCGTCGAGCCCCGCCGCCGCGAGGCATTCCTCGCGCGAGCCGTGCTCGATGAAGCGATCGGGTATGCCGAGCTCGAGCAGGGGGATCAGCAGGCCCTCGGAGGCGAGCAGCTCTCCGACCGCGGAGCCCGCGCCGCCGTGGGCGGCGTTCTCCTCGATGGTGACCAGCGCCCGATGCCGGGTGGCGAGCGAGACCACCAGGTCGTCGTCGAGCGGCTTGACGAAGCGCATGTTGACCAGCGTCGCATCGAGCGCTTCCGCGATCCGCTCCGTCGCGCCGAGCAGTGCGCCGAAGGAGAGGATCGCGAGCCCGCTCTTGCCCTCGCGGCGCAGCTGGCCGCGCCCGAGCGGCAGCGCGCTCATCTCGGCCTGCAGCGCCACGCCGGGCCCGGTGCCGCGCGGGTAGCGCACGATCGCGGGGCAGCCGAGCGTGCTCGCGGTGTAGAGCATCTGCCGGCACTCGTTCTCGTCGGCGGGCGCCATGATGACGGTGTTCGGAATGCAGCGCAGGAACGACAGGTCGTAACTGCCCTGATGGGTGGCGCCGTCGCTGCCGACAAGCCCGGCGCGATCCACCGCGAACACCACTGGCAGGTTCTGCAGCGCCACGTCGTGGATCAGCTGATCGTAGGCGCGCTGCAGGAAGGTCGAGTAGATCGCCACCACGGGCTTGAGTCCCTCGGCAGCAAGTCCGGCGGCGAAGGTCACCGCGTGCTGCTCGGCGATCGCCACGTCGAAGTAACGGTCGGGGAAGCGCTTGGAGAACTCCACCAGCCCCGAGCCCTCGCGCATCGCCGGCGTGATGCCGATGATGGCCGCATCGCGCTCCGCCATGTCGCACAGCCACGAGCCGAACACCTGCGAGTAGCTCGGACCCGGGCTCTTGTCCTTGAAGATGGTGCCGCTCGCCGGATCGAAGGGGCCGGGGCCGTGCCACTTGATGGGATCCGCCTCGGCGGGCGCATAGCCCTTGCCCTTGCGCGTCACGACGTGCAGGAACTGCGGACCGCGGAGCTTGCGCAGGTTGCGCAGCGTGCTCACCAGCGCCCGCACGTCGTGCCCGTTCATGGGCCCGATGTAGTTGAAGCCCATCTCCTCGAACAGCGTTCCCGGCAGCACCATGCCCTTGAGGTGCTCCTCGGAGCGGCGCGCGAGCTCCCATACGGTCGGCATCTGGCGCAGCACCTTCTTGCCGCCTTCGCGCAGGTGCGCATACACGCGCCCCGAGAGAGCGCGCGCGAAGTGATTCGAGAGCGCGCCGACATTCTCCGAGATCGACATGTCGTTGTCGTTGAGGATGACCAGCAGGTCGGCCGGGAGCGAGCCGGCGTGGTTCAACGCCTCGAAGGCGATCCCCGCGGTGAGCGCGCCGTCGCCGATCACCGCCACCACGCGCCGGTCCTCGCCCGCGCGTGCCGCCGCAACCGCCATGCCGAGCGCGGCACTCACCGAGGTGCTCGAGTGGCCGACTCCGAAGGTGTCGTACTCGCTCTCGGCGCGCGCAGGGAAGGGCGCGAGTCCCCCGCCCTGCTTGATGGTGTGCAGCCGGTCGCGCCGCCCGGTGAGCACCTTGTGCGGATAGGCCTGATGGCCCACGTCCCAGACCAGGCGGTCGCGGGGCGTGTCGTAGACGTAATGCAGTGCGATCGTGAGCTCGACCGTGCCGAGGCCTGCGGCGAAGTGCCCGCCACGGGTGCTCACGGTGCGGATCAGGAACGCGCGCAGCTCGCGCGCCAGCGCCGGGAGCTTCGCCACCGGGAGCCGGCGCAGGTCCGCGGGGCTCTCGATCGCCTCGAGCAGCGGGAAGGTCTCGGCGGTAGCGCTCATCGTGCCCTGCAGTGTACCGCTCAACTGTCCCGGTCGACGACGAACCGGGCGAGCGCGGCGAGCGGGGCGGCGCGCTCACCCAGGGGCTCGAGCGCCGCGATGGCGGCATCGCGCAGCTCGGCGGCACGCTCGCGCGAGGCGGCCAGCCCGGCGGTGCTCGGGTAGGTGGGCTTGCGATGCGCGGCGTCCGCGCCAGTCGACTTGCCGAGCAGCGCCGGGTCCCCCTCGACATCGAGGATGTCGTCCTGGATCTGGAAGGCGAGTCCGACCTCGGCGCCGAAGCGCTCGAGCGCGAGGAGCTCCGCCCCGCCGGTCACCCCGGCGGCGAGCGCCCCGAGCAGCACACTCGCCTGGATGAGGGCGCCGGTCTTGCGCCGGTGCATGTCCTCGATCGCCGCGACGGTGAGCGTGCGGCCGACCGCAGCCAGGTCCACCGCCTGCCCGCCGGCCATGCCGCCGGTGCCGATGGCGCTGGCGAGCACCCGCAGCATCCCGAGGCGCAGCTCCGCGGGCGTGCCCGGCATGGGCTCGTTCGCCAGCACCGCGAACGCGAGCGCCTGCAGCGCATCGCCTACGAGGATCGCCGTGCCTTCGTCGAAGGCCCGATGACAGGTCGGGCGGCCGCGGCGCAGCTCGTCGTCATCCATCGCCGGCAGGTCGTCGTGCACCAGACTGTAGACGTGGATGAGCTCGACCGCGGCCGCCGGTGCATCGAGTCGCGCGAGCGGCGCGCCGAGCGATTCCCCGGTGAGGTAGACCAGCGTCGGCCGCAGCCGCTTGCCCGCGCCGAGCACGCTGTAACGCATCGCCTCGCGCAGCCGCTCGGTACCGGAATCGGGGAGCGTCAGCAACCCTGCGAGCACCCGCTCGATGCGCGCCTGGCAGGCAGCGACCCGTGGCGCAAAGTCGGCGCCCGGGGCCTTTGCGTCGCTCGCTGCAGCCACCATCACTCGCCCGCGGGCGGCGGTTCGGCCGAAGACTCGTCCGCGGACTCCTCGTAGGGCTCGATGCGGGGCTCGCCGCTGCGCTTCAGGAGGATCTCGACTTTCTGCTGGGCCGCCTGGAGCGAGGCCTGGCAGTGCCGCGTGAGCGCGACACCGCGCTCGAAGGCCTTCAGCGCCTCCTCGAGCGGCAAATCTCCGCGCTCGAGCCGCTCGACCAGCTTCTCGAGCTCTTCGAGCGCCTGCTCGAACTCCGGTGCTTTGCTCTCGCGCGCCAAGGGGTGCGGTTCCTCGAGGGTTCGCGCCCCTCTCGCGGGGCGCGCAACGTTACACAGGCACACCGGCCAGGGTCAACGCAACGGTTGACGCCGCTTGCGGCGCGGCGATAGAGTCGCAGCCCCTTCGTTAGACCGAGTCTAAGTGAGGACACTCATGAATCTCAAAGGCAGCAAGACCGAGAAGAATCTCAAGGACGCATTCGCCGGCGAGTCCCAGGCGAACCGCCGCTACCTGTACTTCGCTCAGAAGGCCGACGTCGAGGGCTTCAACGACGTATCGGCCGTGTTCCGCTCGACCGCCGAAGGCGAGACCGGTCATGCGCACGGGCACCTCGAGTATCTCGAGGCGGTGGGAGATCCGGCGACGGGGCTGCCGATCGGCGAGACGCGCCTGAACCTCAAGGCGGCGATCGCCGGCGAGACGCACGAGTACACCGACATGTATCCGGGGATGGCCAAGGCCGCGCGCGAGGAGGGCTTCAAGGAGATCGCCGACTGGTTCGAGACGCTCGCGAAGGCCGAGCGCTCGCACGCCAACCGGTTCCAGAAGGCACTGGACGCCATCTGACGAGCGGCACGCCCACCACGCCGCCCTCTGCTGCGTGCGGGCGCGAGGGGAGCCTGGAAGCCCCCACGCGCCACCCGCTCGAGTGGCGCGACCCGAAGTTCTACGATCGCTCCGCGCTCGAGCACGAGCTCGAGCGGGTGTTCGACATCTGCCACGGCTGCCGGCGCTGCTTCAGCCTGTGCAACGCCTTTCCGACGCTGTTCGATGCGATCGACGCCACCCCCGGAGGCGAGCTCGCGGGGGTGGACAAGAAGGCCTACTGGGAGGTGGTCGATCACTGCTACCTGTGCGACATGTGCTTCATGACCAAGTGTCCGTACGTGCCGCCGCATCCGTGGAACGTCGACTTCCCGCACCTGATGCTGCGCGCCAAGGCGGTGCGCGCGCGCGCGGGGGGCCTCACGGCGCGCGAGCGCGCGCTCGCCGCGACGGACGTGGTCGGGCGTCTCGCCGGCATTCCGGTGGTGGCCGAGGTGGTGAATGCAGTGAATGCGACGGCGGCCGGGAGGCTGCTGCTCGAGAAGACGCTCGGCGTCGATCGCACGGCGCCGATCCCGAAGTACCACGCGCGCAGCGCCCGCGCCCGCCTCGCGCCGCTCGGTACCGCGCGCTCGCCGGCGCAGCGCGCGAGCGGCGCGAGCGCGCCGCAGCCGACCGATGCCACCACCGGCCGGGTGGCGCTCTTTGCGACCTGCTACGGCAACCGCAATCAGCCGTCGCTCGATGAGGACCTGGCCGCGGTCTTTCGCCACAACGGCCTGGAGGTGGTGCTGGTGAGGCAGGAGCGCTGCTGCGGCATGCCGCGGCTCGAGCTCGGCGACCTCGAGGCGGTCGCGACCTTGAAGGAGTACAACATCCCGCGCCTCGCCGAGGCGGTGGCGGCGGGCTACGACCTGGTGGCGCCGATTCCCTCCTGCGTGCTCATGTTCAAGCAGGAGCTGCCGCTCATGTATGCGGAAGATCCCGACGTCAAGCGGGTCGCCGCGCGCTTCTTCGATCCTTTCGAGTACCTGATGCTGCGCCATCGCGCGGGACTGCTGCGCACCGACTTCCCGAAGTCCCTCGGCAAGGTGAGCTACCACGTGCCCTGCCACCTGCGGGTGCAGAACCTGGGCTTGAAGACCCGCGATGCGCTCAAGCTCGTACCCGGCACGACGGTGGAGGTGATCGAGCGCTGCTCGGGGCACGACGGCACCTACGGCGTCAAACACCGCTTCCGCGCGGCCTCGATGCGCATCGGCGCAGCGGTGATCGAGCGCGTCGAAAAGGCCGCGGCCGATCACTACGCGAGCGACTGCCCCATGGCGGGGCACCAGATCGAGAGCGGACTCGCCGGGAAGCGCGCGCCCGAGCATCCGCTCGCGCTCCTGCGCATGGCCTATGGGATCTAGGCTCGCCCCCGCCGATCTCATGCCGCTCGAGCAGTACGCGCGCGAGCGGGCGGCGTTTCGCGGCCGGGTGCTCGAGCACAAGCGCCTGCGGCAGCTCGCGGTAGGCCCGAACGCAACCTGGTGCTTCGAGGATCGGCTCACCGTGCAGTATCAGGTCCAGGAGATGCTGCGCGCCGAGCGCATCTTCGAGCCGCAGGGGATCGCGGATGAGCTCGACACCTACAATCCGCTGATTCCCGACGGCAGTAACTGGAAGGTGACGCTGCTGATCGAGTTCCCGCAGCCCGAGCAGCGCACGGCGGCGCTGGCACGTTTGAAGGGCATCGAGGACCGCTGTTGGGTCGAGGTCGAGGGCCAGCCGCGCGTGTTCGCGATCGCGGACGAGGACCTCGAGCGCGAGAACGACGCGAAGACCTCGGCGCTGCATTTCCTGCGCTTCGAGCTCCAGCCCGCGATGATCGCCGCGCTGCGCGACGGCGCGGTGCTCGCGCTCGGCATCGATCACCCGCACTACCGCCACAGCATCGCGGTGTCCGCGCCGGTGCGTGCGGTGCTGGTCGCGGACTTCGCCTAGGCACCGCGCGCTGTCAGGCGGGTGCGGCGCGTTCGAAGTGCTAAGATCGCGCCGCGCAACGCGGCGCAGCAGCTCGCGGACGATCCAGGATCGGGATGAGTCAGTCCTACACCGCCTCCGACATCGAGGTTCTCTCCGGCCTCGAGCCCGTACGCCGCCGTCCGGGCATGTACACCCACACCCAGCGTCCCAATCACCTCGCGCACGAGGTCATCGACAACAGCGTCGATGAGGCGATCGCCGGCTACTGCAAGCAGATCGACGTGGTCCTGTACAAGGACGGCTCGCTGGAAGTGGCCGACGACGGCCGCGGCATGCCGGTCGACATCCATCCGAAGGAGAAGGTGTCGGGCGCCGAGCTGATCCTCACGCGCCTGCACGCCGGCGGCAAGTTCTCCGACAAGACCTACAAGTTCTCCGGCGGTCTGCACGGCGTCGGCGTGTCGGTGGTGAACGCGCTCTCGAAGCATCTCGAGTGCTGGATCAAGCGCGCCGGCAAGGAATACAACATCAGCTTCAAGGACGGCAAGATCGCCACCAAGCTGGAGGAGATCGGCACGGTCGGGCAGCGCAACACCGGCACCACCATCCGCTTCTGGCCCGATCCGAAGTTCTTCGACTCCGACAAGTTCTCGGTGCCACAGCTCAAGCACACCCTCAAGGCCAAGGCGGTGCTGTGCCCGGGACTCAAGGTCACCTTCAAGAACGAGGCGAGCGGCGAGCGGGACGAATGGTTCTACACCGGTGACCTCGGGGCTTACCTGGTCGAGGAGCTGGAGAAGCACGAGCGCATCCCGCCCGAGCCGATCACCGGCACGCGTGCCGGCGATGACGACGCGGTCGGCTACGCACTGTGCTGGGCGCCGGACGCCGAGAGCGCGATCGGCGAGAGCTACGTCAATCTCATCCCGACCATCGAGGGCGGCACGCACGTCAACGGGCTGCGCGCCGGAGTGGCGCAGGCGGTGCGCGAGTTCTGCGAGTTCCGCAACCTCGTGCCGCGCGGCATCAAGCTGACTCCCGAGGATGTCTGGGACAAGGCGAACTACGTGCTGTCGGTGAAGATCCACGAGCCGCAGTTCGCCGGGCAGATGAAGGAGCGCTTGGGTTCGCGCGATGCCGCGCCGCTGGTCGAGGGCTTCGTGCGCGACTCGATGGCGCTGTGGCTGAACCGCCATCCGGACATGGGCGAGCGCATCGCGCAGTTCGCCATCGCCAATGCCCAGGAGCGCGCCAAGGCCGCGCAGCGCGTGGTGCGCAAGCGCATGACCGCAGGTCCGGCGTTGCCCGGCAAGCTCGCCGACTGCACCAGCCAGGACCCCAAGCGCTCGGAGCTGTTCCTGGTCGAGGGCGACTCCGCCGGCGGCTCGGCCAAGCAGGCGCGCGACAAGGACTTCCAGGCCATCATGCCGCTGCGCGGCAAGATCCTGAACACCTGGGAGCTCGACGCGGGCGAGATCGCCGGCAGCCAGGAGGTGCACGATATCAGCGTGGCACTCGGCATCGAGCCCGGCGCGAGTGACTTGAGCCAGCTGCGCTACCACAAGGTGTGCATCCTCGCGGACGCGGATTCGGATGGGCAGCACATCGCGACGCTGTTGTGCGCGCTTTTCCTGCGGCACTTTCGTCCGCTGGTGGCGCAGGGGCACGTGCATGTCGCGATGCCGCCCTTGTATCGCGTCGATGCCGGCAAGCAGGTTTTCTACGCACTCGATGATGCCGAGCGCGATCAGCTGCTGAAGAAGATCGCCAAGGAGAATGCGCGCACCAAGCCCATGGTCACGCGCTTCAAGGGCCTGGGCGAGATGAACCCGAAGCAGCTGCGCGAGACCACCATCGACCCGCGCACGCGTCGCCTGGTGCAGCTCACCATCGACGGCAAGGACAACACCGATCAGCTGATGGACATGCTGCTCGCCAAGAAGCGCGCCGCCGACCGGCGCGAATGGCTCGAAGAGAAGGGCAATCTCGCGGAAGTGCAGGTGTAGCGCGTGCCGGAGAACCAGGAGCTGAACTTCGAGGGCATCGAGCGCCAGCCGCTGCGCACCTTCACCGAGAAGGCCTACCTCGACTACTCGATGTACGTCATTCTCGACCGTGCGCTGCCGGCGCTCGGCGATGGCCTCAAGCCGGTGCAGCGTCGCATTGTCTACGCCATGAGCGAGCTCGGGCTGTCCGCGGTCGCGAAGCACAAGAAGGCTGCCCTGACCGTCGGGGACGTGCTCGGCAAGTTTCACCCGCATGGCGACGTCGCCTGCTACGAGGCCATGGTGCTCATGGCGCAGTCCTTCGCCTACCGCTACCCACTCGTCGACGGGCAGGGCAACTGGGGCTCCCAGGACGAGCCCAAGTCCTTCGCCGCCATGCGCTACACCGAGGCCAAGCTCACCAAGTACGCCGACGTCCTGCTCGGAGAGCTCTCCGACGGCACGGTCGACTGGGTCCCCAACTACGATGGCTCTCGGGAGGAGCCGGCGATCCTACCGGCACGGCTGCCGAACCTGCTGCTCAACGGCACCACCGGCATCGCGGTCGGCATGGCCACGGACATCCCTCCGCACAACCTGCGCGAGGTGGCCGCCGCGGCGGTGCACTTGTTGGAGGAGCCCGAGGCCACGACCGCGGCGCTCATGAAACACGTCAAGGGTCCGGACCTGCCCACCGGGGCCGAGATCATCTCCCCGCGCGCCGACCTCAAGGAGTTCTACGACAAGGGCGTCGGCACCTTCAAGGCACGTGCCACCTGGGAGATCGAGGACGGCAACGTCGTCATCACCGCC
>DASQIC010000057.1:0-7124 GCA_035631755.1 Steroidobacteraceae bacterium | reverse complement strand
GTCGCGGATCTTGCGCTTGCGCAGATCCGCATCGAGGATCATCGCGAATTCGTAGGCCGGGCCGAAGCAGCTCGCGCCCGCCGCGGCACCGATCACGACCGGCCCCGGGTTCTGCACGAACTCCTGGTACTTCTCCCACGCCTGCGCGGCGTGGTCCTGCGTGCAGACCGAGTGGGTGAAGGCTGCGGGTCCGAGTCCCGGGACTTCCTCGAAGGCGAGTTTCGGTCCGGTGGTGATGACGAGATAGTCGTAGGGCAGTGCCGCTCCGGTGCGCAGCACGAGCTCATTGGCCGGCGCGGCGATGGTCTCGACGCTCTCGGCGACCCACTGGATGCCCTTGGCCTCGAGCGGCGCGCGCAGCGGCACGCTGATCTGCCGGCGCTCGCGCCAGCCGACCGCCATCCAGGGATTCGACGGCGTGAACTCGAAGTTCGGCGACGAGCCGATCAGAGTGACACGATGTTCCTTGCCGAGCCGCTTACGAAGCTCGAAGGCACACGAGACTCCCCCTATTCCTGCACCGATGATGGCAATTCGCGACATGGTCATGCTCCTTCAGGCGCAGCAAGCGCTTGCTGAGTGCGGGCGGCGGCCGCCTGCGCGGCGGTGCGCGCCTCTCTTTTCTTCAGGTAGGCGTAGTAAAGAATCGTGATCACGAGCAGCGTGAGTGCGGTCGAGACGAATATGCCGAAGATCAGCGACACGGCGAGGCCGTTGAAGATCGGATCGTCCAGGATGAAGAGCGCACCGATCATCGCCGCGAGCGCGGTGAGCGCGATCGGCCGGGCGCGGATGGCGCCCGCCTTGACCACCGCGTCCTCGAGGCTGCGTCCGCTGCGAATTTCGCCGTCGATGAAGTCCACGAGCAGGATGGAATTGCGCACGATGATGCCGGCGAGCGCGATCATTCCGATCATCGAGGTCGCCGTGAACTGCGCCCGCAGCAGCGCATGCCCCGGCATCACGCCGATGATCGTCAGCGGAATCGGCGCCATGATGATGAGAGGCAGCGCGTAGGACCCGAACTGCGCCACCACCAGCAGATAGATGAGGATGAGTCCCACCGAGTACGCGAGGCCCATGTCGCGGAAGGTCTCGTAGGTGATCTGCCACTCGCCGTCCCACTTGACGGCGAGCGCATTGGGGTCGTCGGGCTGGCGCGTGAAGCGCTGCGTGACGGGCAAGCCGCCCGCGCGGGCGATGCGCCCCACGATTGTGAACATGCCGTACAGCGGACTGTCGAGGCGACCGGCCATGTCGCCGGTGACGTACGCGACCGGCAGCAGGTCCTTGTGATAGATGGCGCCGTCCCAGGGCACACTGTGCACCCGCACCAGCTCCGAGAGCGGCACGCGCGCTCCTCCCGCTGCAGGCGCTTCGAGCGCCAGCACGCTGTCGATGCCCGCTCTCTCGGCCACCGGCAGCTCGAGACGCACGGGGATCGGATAGAGCTCCCGGCCCGCGTGGATGTAGGCGACGTCCGCGCCGGCGAGCCCGACGTCGAGCGCGTGCACGATCTGCGCCTGCGAGACGCCGAGCAGTGCCGCCTTCTGGCGATCGACCTCGACCACCAGGCGCGAAGCGGCCTGTTCGATGCTGTCGTCGACGTCGACGATGTCGGGGGTCGTGTCGAACAGCGCGCGGATGGCGCGCGCGAGCTGGCGCTGCTCGGCATAGCGCGGCCCGTAGACCTCGGCCACGATCGGCGCGCGCACCGGCGGACCCGGCGGTACCTCCACCACCTCGAGCGCCGCATGGTACCTGCGGGCGATGGCCTCGAGCGCCGGGCGAACGCTGAGGGCGATGTCGTGGCTCTTGCGGCTGCGGTGACGCTTGTCGACCAGGTTGACCTGGATGTCCCCGAGCCGCGGGTCCTGCCGCAGGTAGTACTGGCGCACCAGGCCGTTGAAGTTGATCGGCGCCGCCGTGCCGGCGTAAGCCTCGCAGTCGCTCACTTCGGGCACGCGCCCGATGACCGCAATCAGCTCCCCGAGGAGGCGTGCGGTGGTCTCGGCGGTCGAGCCCTCGGGGAGATTGGCGATCACCTGAAACTCGGACTTGTTGTCGAACGGCAGCATCTTCAGCACCACGAGCTTGAGGCCCACCAGACCGACGGCGACCACAATGGCGGCGACAATTCCCCAGTAGAGCCGGTGGCGGCGCGCGCGCCCCGCGCCCGGGGCGAGGAACGGGCGCACGAAACGCTCGAACAGACGCTGGATGCGGTTCTCCCCGGCGAGCTCGTGGGCCGGAGCGCGCGACTCCCGCCCGAGCAGCGCCCGGCACAGCCAGGGCGTGAACACCAGCGCCACCGCGAGCGAGATCAGCATGCCCATGCTGGCGTTGATCGGGATCGGGCTCATGTAGGGCCCCATCAGGCCCGACACGAACGCCATCGGCAGAAGCGCCGCGATCACCGTGAAGGTGGCGAGAATGGTCGGACCACCGACCTCGTCCACCGCCGTGGGGATGATGTCCGCGAGCGTTGCGCCCTCGAGCTGCAGGTGGCGGTGAATATTCTCGACGATGACGATCGCGTCATCGACCAGGATGCCGATCGAGAAGATGAGCGCAAACAGCGACACGCGGTTGATGGTGAAACCCCAGGCCCAGGACGCGAACAGGGTCGCCGCCAGCGTCACGGTGACGGCGGCGCCGACCACCAGCGCCTCGCGGCGCCCCATCGACAGCATCACCAGCGCCACCACCGAGGCCGTGGCGAACAGCAGCTTCTCGATGAGCTTGACCGCCTTGTCGTTGGCGGTCTCGCCGTAGTTGCGCGTCACCGTGACTTCGACGCCCTCGGGAACGTAGCTGCCGCGCAGCTGCTCGACGCGCCGGATCACCTGGCGCGCGACGGCGATCGCGTTGGTGCCGGGCTTCTTCGACACCGCGATGGTGACGGCGGGCGCGTGCGCCACCGGCGGCAGACCGCGCAGTCGCGCTCCCGGGCCGGTGGCGAGCCAAACGTAGGAATCCGGCTGATCCGGCTGGGTCGAGACCTCGGCGACGTCCTCGAGGAACACCGGCCGCCCCTGCTGCAGCCCGACGACCAGGCCGGCGACGTCGTCGCGGTTGGCGAGGAATTCGCCGGCATCGACCGGCGTCACCCGGTCGCCGCCCACCAGCGCGCCGGCGTGCTGCACCACGTTGGCGGCGAGCAGCGCGCGCGACAGGTCCTCGACCGTCACGCCGTAGCCGGCGAGCTTCTGGGCGTCGAGTTGCACGCGCACCAGGTTCGCCGGAGCGCCGATCGTGTACACGTTGCGCGTGCCGGGCACGCGCTGGATCTCGCTCTCGATCGAGCGCGCCACCTGGCCGAGCTCGTAGCCGCCGCGCTGCGGATCCTGCGTCCACAGGGTGAGCGTCACGATCGGCACGTCGTCGATGCCCTTCGGCTTCACCAGCGGCGGCAGAATCCCGGCGTTCGGCGGCCGCCAGTCGAGGTTCGAATAGATCGCGTTGTAGAGCCGCACGATGGCGTCGGTGCGGTGCTCGCCGACTTTGAACTGCACCCCGAGCGTCGCGAGGCCGGCAGAGGAAGCCGAGTAGATGTGCTCCACGCCCGAGATCTCGCTCAGGACCTTTTCCATCGGCGAGGCGATCAGACTCTCCACCTGCTCGGCGGAAGCGCCCGGAAAACCGATGAACACGTTGGCGAAAGTCACGTCGATCTGCGGCTCCTCCTCGCGCGGCGTGACCAGCACCGCGAACACGCCCATCAGCAGCGCCACCAGCGCCAGCAGCGGCGTGAGCTGACTCTCGAGGAAGCGACGCGCAACGCGACCGCTGAAGCCGAGTGCCGTACTCATGGGCTCAGCTCGCCGGCCGGAGCTCCCGGGCGGCGGCGAGCGGATCGAGCGCGACGTGCTCGCCCGGAACGAGGCCCGACAGGATCTCGATGCGATCCCCGAACCGGTCCCCGGGACGCACCTGGCGCATGGCGGCGCGCCCGTGCTGATCGACCACGTAGACTGCGGCGACCTCGCTGCGCTCGACCAGCGCAGCGGCCGGCACCAGCAATCGCTGCGCCGTGCCGGTCACGAAGCCGACCTTGACGAACATGCCGGGGTACAGATCGGTGGCGTTCTCGGGCAGCTCGAGCCGCGCGCGGAAGGTGCTCGACGGGGCCGAGGCCTCGGGGAAGATCGTGACGTGGGTCGCCTCGATGCGCCGCTCGCCGATGTAGACGGCGGCCTGGCGGATGCGTCGCACCTGGTCGACGATCGACTGCGGCACGTCGACCGTCACCCGCAGGAACTGCAGCGACAGGCCGCTCATGAGCGGCGTCCCGGGCCCGACGCTCTCGCCCACCTGCACCAGCCGCCGGGTCACCACACCGGCGTATGGGGCACGGATCTCCGTGTAGGCGACGCCCTCGCGCGCGCTCGTCAGGCCCGCGCGGGCGGCGGCGAGTCGCGCCACGGCCGCCTCGCGATTTGCGGTCGCCTCGTCGAGCGTGGCCTTGGGGACGACCTTGCGCTCGTACATGTCGGCGAGGCGCCGATAGCGCGTCTGTGCCTCGGTCTCGCGCGCGGTCGCTTCGCTCAAGGCGGCCTCCGCCTGCGCCAGGCCCGCGTGCTGCTCGGTCGAGCGCAGCCGGATGATCACCGCCCCGGCGGGCACGAAGTCATTGACGTCGTAGAGAATGGCCGCGACGCGGCCCGAAGTCTGCGCGGCCACCGTGCCCTGATTGACCGCCTCGATGACCCCATCGAGACGGCGCTCGAGCGGGGTGCGCTCGGCCTGCACTGCCACCGTCGCCAGCGGCGGCGGCGCGGACGGCGCTGGCGGCGCCCGCGCGCCGCCGCAGCCGGCCAGCGCGAGCGCGAGGCCCGCCACCCATGCGCTTGCGCCCTGCATCGGCGCTTATTGCCTCAACCGAACGCCGGCCCGGGCTTCGCGCCGAGCTTCTTCAGGATCATCGCCAGCGGACAGAGGCCGCTGAAGGCGGCCTGGAGCATGTTGGCGCCGACGAACGCCGCGAGCAGCAGCCAGTAAGGCGAGGAGAGATAAGCGAGCGCGAGACTCAGCAGCACCATCGTGCCGGCAAACGCCAGTACGATCCGATCGATCGACATACACACCTCCCGGGATGACGGGTTGCCCATTGCCACTATCCGCTCGCCGCCGCGGCGGTCGCATCCGTATTTCCGGCAATGCGGTAAGTACGTGTGTCGGGCGCGCCCGGGCCGGACCGCGGCCTCCGCCGCGCTTGACGGCCAGCCGGGCGATGTGTGTACTCCGCTGCCGGCGACCCGTCGGACGGTCAGGGAGTCAGCGCAGCGGTGGTGTCATGGATCCAGCCGATCAAGCGGTCGCTCGCCTGCCTCGGCGCTGCCTGCCTGCTGAGCGCCGCGGCCCGGGCCGACGGCCTGAGCGGCTACCTGCCGCTGAACCTCGAGCCGGAGATCGAGCGCCAGATCGAGCGCGTGCTGATCCTCGCCGACGAGCCCATCCTCAAGCGCCCCTTTCCGGTCGAGCTGGTGCGGGCGGCGCTGCCCGCGGCCTGCAAGCGGGACGCGCCGCTCTGCCGGCGCGTTGAGCGCTACCTCGAGCGCTACTCACGCGACTACGCGCTGACGCACGCGAGCGCCACGGCCGCGTTCAACGACGGCGGGCACGTCGTCGTGCCGAACGCCCACGGGCTCGCCACCAACGATGACTGGGAGCTCTCCGCGCAAGGCTACATGCAGCCGAGCGACTACCTGCTCGCGAGCGTCGGCGGCATCGCCTATGCCGGCCGGACGGAAGCGACCGGGACGATGTTGAGCGCCGGCTTCAACTGGGCGCAGCTCGATGTCGGCTACCGCGATCACTGGATGTCTCCCATGACCGACACCGGCAGCATGCTGACGAGCACCGAGGCGCCGACGCTGCCCTCGGTGACGCTGTCGAACTGGGAGCCGCTCACGCGGCTCGGATTTCAGTACGAGGCCTTCCTCACGCGCCTCGAGCAGACCGGAGCCGACGCCGGCCGCAGCCTCCCGGGCAACAACATCGTTTATCAGGGCGTTGCGAGCCGCGGCGACCCCCACGTCCTCGGCGTGCAGCTCTCCATCGAGCCCTTTGCGGGCTGGTCGCTCGGCGTCAACCGGCAGCTCGAGTACGGCGGGGGCAGCGGCCTGCCGTCATCGGCTCGGTTCCTGCTGCGGGACTTCTTGAAGCCGAGCGGCCTGTCGCAGGAGCAGGGGAACCAGGAGGCCTCCTACGTGAGCCGCTTCATCTTCCCCGGCCGCATCCCGTTTGCGGTGTACTTCCAGTACGCCGGCGAGGATAACTCCAACGGCGGCAGCGAGCTGCTCGGCAACGCTGCGCTCTCCGCCGGCATCGACTTCCCGCGCATCGCCCGCCATTTCGATGCCACCTACGAATTCTCCGAATGGCAGAACATCTGGTACGTGCACTTCATATTCCAGGATGGCATGACGAGCGACGGGCTGGTGCTCGGCAACTGGGGCGCCAACCAGCGCAATTTCGGCGACGGGGTAGGGGCACGCGCACAGATGCTGCGGATTGGCTGGGAGCCGCCGTTCGGTGGGTATCTCGAGCTGCGCGCACGCACGCTCGCCAATCAGACCTACACAGCGGTCGGCGAGCAGCGGCAGTTCTTCGCGAGCTCGCCCGCCCCGTTCCCGTACTTTCATTATTACGACGCGAGTCTGAGGTACTCCCGGCCGTGGAAGGGGCTCACCGTGGGTGGCGAAGCGCTCACCGGACGGGACGTCTACGGGCAGTCCTTCAGCCGCATCTCCGGCTTCGTGCGCTATGGCGGTGCCGCCCGCTCGCGCGACGACGATGCCGGGGACGACGACTCCGCGGAGGATTCTTACGGTGGTGGGCCCGGCGAGCGCCACGGGGAGCTGTTCGTCGATGCCGGCGTGGAAGCGAACCAGGTGCGGGTTGATCTCGGGCCACCCAACCCGAATACCAAGAGCCCGGTCGGCGTCGGCGCGCACCTGGGACTCGGCGCGCGCCGCGCGGTATCGCAGAACAACGATCTCGGCGTGCGAGTCGAGCTCGACGGGGTGCAGGGCCACTCGCTCATCGGGGTACGCGCGGTCGACTACCGCTACCGCTTCGGCGACTCGTTCGCGCTCGGGCTGTTCGCCGGCGTGGACCGC
>DASQIC010000056.1:0-5585 GCA_035631755.1 Steroidobacteraceae bacterium | reverse complement strand
GAACCGCTCGGCCGCGCCAGCTTCGCCTTCACGCTGACGTCCGGGCGCTGCCTGCGCTCCAGTGCGACTTACCGCGAGGGGATTCTGCAGGTGCTGCCGCTCGTACACCGCGGGCCACGGTGAGCAGCACCCGGACCAGGGAGTCCGAAAGCGCACACCTTCAGCTGCGCAGCGTTGCGAGCGGCGGCCGACTCACCACCGAGCGGGTCGCGAGCCAGCCGCCGACCGCCACCAGCACCGCACCGCCGACGACCCCGACGACGCAGGGGGTCAGATCGAAGGTGTAGCGCAGCTCGAGCCAGCGAGTGGTGAGGAAGTAGGCCGCGAGGGCGGAGCCCGCCGCGGCGAGCAGCCCGGAGAGCATCCCGAGAGTGGCGAACTCAGCCAGTACGCCCTGCAGCACCACCCTTCGGCTCGCCCCCAGTGTGCGCAGCATCGCGCTCTCGTAGCGCCGCTCGTCGCGGCTCGACTGCACCGCCGCGAGCAGCACGGTGAGACCTGCGAACAGCGTGAACACGAACACGCTCTGCACGGCAAACGCCGCCCTGTCGAGCACCGAGCGCACCTGATTGAGGAGCTCGTCGATGTCGAAGATCGAGACGCTCGGGAAGCGATGCGCCAGCTCGGCGAGCGTGCGCGCGGTACCCGGCGTGAAGTAGGCGCTCGTCATGTAGGTGCCGGCGAAGCGCTCGAGCACTCCGGGGGCAAACACGATGAAGAAATTCGGCTGGAAGGTGTCCCACTTCACCTTGCGGATGCTCGCCACCCTCGCCTCGAGGGCCTCGCCGGCGATGTCGAAGCTCAGGCGGTCGCCGACCTGCACCCCGAGCGACTCCTGAAACTCGGTCGCGAGCGATACCAGCGGCTCACCGCAGTCCGCCGGCGTCCACCAGCGCCCGGCGACTATGCGGTTGTCGGCCCCGAGCTGCGCCGCCCAGGTGAGGTTCTGCTCGCGCGTCGCGAAGCTCGCTTCGCCCTGCTCGCGACCCGCACGCCCGTCCTCGACCGGACGGCCGTTGATCGCGGTGAGCCGCCCGCGGATCATCGGCAGCACCCGGGTGGTGCGCGCGCCCTCGGCCTGCACGAAGCGAATGAACTCCGCGCGCTCGCCGGGCGGGATGTTGACGAAGAAGTAATTGGGAAGGTCCGGCGGAAGCGTGCGGCGCCAGTCGCTCGCGAGGTCGGTGCGGATGATGCCGAGCAGCAGCAGCACCATGATCCCGGTACCGAAGGCGATGAGCTGCACGACGCTCTCGATGCGGCGGCGGCTCAAGTTCGCCACGCCGTAGCGCCACGCGACCCCGACGCGCCCGCGCAGCCGTCCCGCGAGATAGACGAGCCCACTGCCGGCGAGTCCCAGCCCCGCGACGAAGGCGGCCAGCCCCGCTGCCAGGTAGACGAACAGCCGGCCATTCAGCACCACCGAATAAAGCAGCGCGAGCACCACGGCGACGGCCGGCCCGAAGGCGAGCAGCACGAGCGGCGGCGGCGGCCCGACGTCGCGCCGCAGGACCCGCAGCGCCGGCACGCGCGCGAGCTGCAGCAGCGGCGGCAGCGCGAAGCCCGCGAGCACCGCGAGAGCAGTGGCGAAACCGAGGGCGAGCGGCGCAATACCGGGCGGCGGCAGCTCGGTCACCGCGAGCAGTCCACGGATGGTGCGCAGCAGCCACTCCTGGGCGAGAAAGCCGAGCGCGGACCCGGCGAGGGAGGCGAGCAGCGCGAGCACCAGCAGCTGCAACAGCGAGACGGCGAGCGTGAAGGCGCGCGTCGCGCCGAGCGTCTTGAGCAGCGCCACCGCATCGAGGTGGCGGTGCACGTAGCGGCGCGCCGCCATCGCGACCGCGATTGCGCACAGCAGCACGCTCACCAGGCTCGCCAGACTCAGGAAGCGGCCGGCGCGGTCGACGGCGTTGCGCACCTGGGGGCTCGCGTCGCTCACGTCCCGCAGCCGCTCGCCGGGCCGCTTGTGCGCGAGCAGCCAGCCCTTGAACGCATCGATCTCCGGGCGGTTCGCGGCGAACAGGCCGTGGTAGCTGACGCGGCTTCCCGGCTGGATGAGCCGCGTCGCCGGCAGATCCGCGGCGTTCATGATGAGACTCGGCGCGAGCTCGGCGAAGGTGCCGCCCTGATCGGGCCGCGAGATCAGCACCCGGGTCACCAGCAGCGACGCGGCACCGATCGAGAGGTGCGAGCCGACCTTGCCGCCGACCGCGGCCAGCAGCCTCGAAGCCGGCCACACCTCGCCCGGCGCGGGGATGCCGGAGGCGGCCACCCCGGGGGCGAATGGCTCGGCCGCGAGCAGCAGTCGTCCACGCAGCGGATAGCCCGCGGTCACGGCGTCGATGTTGCTGAGCTGGCTCGCGTCGCCGTTGAACACCACCGAGAGGAGCGTGGTGCTGCGCGCGCTGCGCAGTCCGCGCCGCGTGGCTTCGGCGAAATACTCATCGCTCAAGGGGCGCGGCGAGCCGAGGCGGATGTCCGCCGCCAGCACCGAGCTCGCCTGCAGTGCCACCGCGGCGCCGATGCGCCCCACCAGGAAGCCGACGCCGGTCAGAGCCGCGACCGCCACGGTGAGCGCCAGCGCAAGCACCCCGAGCTCGCCCGAGCGCCACTCGCGCGCGAGCGTCCGCAGCGCCATCCGCAGCAGCGTCTTCATACGATGCGCCCGGCGTCCATGCGGAGCATCCGCCCGCAGCGCCCGCCGAGCTCGGCGTCGTGGGTCACGAGAACCAGCGTCGTGCCGGCGCTCGCGTTCAGCTCGAACAGCAACTCCCCGACCCGCGCGCCGGTCGCCGTGTCGAGGTTACCGGTCGGCTCGTCGGCGAGCAGCACCGCGGGGCGGGTGACGAAGGCGCGCGCGATCGCCACCCGCTGCTGCTCGCCGCCCGAGAGCTGCCGCGGATAGTACGCGGTACGCTCCCGCAGCCCGACGCGCGCGAGCGTCTCGGCGGCGGCGCGCCGCGCCTCGCCGCTGCCGGCGAGCTCGAGCGGCAACATCACGTTCTCGAGCGCCGTGAGCGCCGGGATCAGGTGGAAGAACTGGAACACGAAGCCGACGCGCTGCGCCCGCAGCCGGGCGCGGCCGTCCTCGTCGAGACTCGTCAAGTCGATGCCCTCGAGGAGCACGCGACCTGCGCTCGGCAGGTCGAGGCCGGCGAGCAGCGCGAGCAGAGTCGACTTGCCCGCACCCGACGGACCCGCCACCGCGACCGACTCGCCGCGCGCGATCTCGAGCGACACGTGATCGACGATGGTCAGCGGACCTTCGGGGCTGCTAACCTGCTTGCAGAGGTTTTCGGCCTTGAGAACGCTAGCGAGAGTGGCGCCGGTCCTGGCGCTCGGCGTGAGTCTGTTGTTCATCGCGCTCCAGGACGCGGTGGCGTCCGAGCGTACGATCCTCGTCTTCGGGGACAGCTTGAGCGCCGCATACGGACTTCCGCCGGAGCAGGGTTGGGTCGCATTGCTCGCGCAGCGACTCGAGAGCGAAGGGTACGGATACCAGGTCGTCAATGCCAGCGTAAGCGGCGAGACCACCGCAGGGGGCCGCGCGCGGCTGCCGCGGGCGCTCGCGCTGCAGCGTCCCGGCATCGTGATTCTCGAGCTCGGCGCCAACGACGGCCTGCGCGCGCTGCCGCTCACCGACTTGCGCGCGAACCTGGCGCAGATGGTGCAGGCCGTGCAGGCGGCGGGCGCGCACGTGCTCCTGGTCGGCATTCGCATACCGCCGAACTACGGTCCCCGCTACACGGAGGAATTCGCACGCGTGTTCCCCGAGCTCGCAAAGCAATATCATCTGCCGCTGGTGCCCTTCCTGCTTGAGAAGGTGGCCCTCGATCCGGCGCTGATGCAGCCCGACGGGATGCACCCGAACGCCCGTGGAGAGGCGCCGGTTCTCGAGACGCTCTGGCCGTATCTCAAGCCGCTGCTGAAGAAGAAACCACGGACCGGGGGACATCGATGAACAAGATCTGGCTGAAGTCGTATCCCCCGAACGTGCCGGCCGAAATCGACCCGGCACAGCTGCGCTCGCTCAAGGAGCTGCTGGAGCAGGCCTGCGTCCGCTACGGCGAGCGCGTGGCCTACGTGCAGATGGGAGCCGAGCTCACGTATCGCGAGCTCGATCGCCTGACGCGCGCCTTCGGCGCGTGGTTGCAGCACGCGGGCTTCGCCAAGGGCGATCGCATCGCCATCATGCTGCCGAACACGCTCCAGTACCCGATCGCGCTGTTCGGAGCGCTGCGCGCCGGCCTGACGGTCGTCAATACGAACCCGCTCTACACCGCACCGGAACTCGAGCACCAGCTGCGTGACGCCGGCGCCACGGCGATCGTGGTGCTGGAGAACTTCGCGCACGTGGTCGAGAAGGTGCTGTCCGACACCAGTCTCAAGCGGGTGCTGGTCACCGCGGTCGGGGATTATCTGAGATTCCCGAAGTCGCTGATCGCGAACTTCGTCGTGCGCCGGGTGCGCCGGCAGGTGCCGTCGTGGCACATCCCGGGTGCGCTGTCCTTCAAGGACGCGGTCGCCGCGGGCGTCCGTCTGCAGCTCGCGCCGGTGGAGGTGAGTCCCGAGGACCTGGCGTTCCTGCAGTACACGGGCGGCACGACCGGCGTCGCCAAGGGCGCCATGCTGTCGCACGGCAACGTCAGCACCAACGTGCTGCAATCCCAGGCGTGGCTCGGGGAGGTGTACCAGGAGACCCCCGGCACGCTGCTCACGGCCATCCCCCTGTATCACATCTTCGCGCTGACGGCGAACTGCATGCTGTTCCTGCGCCTCGGCTGGCGCAATCTTCTCATCATCAACCCGCGCAATGTCCCGGCGATGATTGCCGACATGAAGCGCTACCCCTGCAGCTTCATCAGCGGCGTGAACACGCTCTTCAATGCGATGCTGCACGCGCCCGGGTTTGCCGAGCTCGATTTCAGCGAGCTCAAGGTCACCCTCGGAGGCGGCATGGCGGTGCAGGCGACGGTCGCACAGCGCTGGAAAGAGGTGACCGGCAAGCTGCTGACGCAGGCGTGGGGTCTCACCGAGACTTCGCCCGCCGCGTGCATCAACCCGCCGTCCGATGACTTCAACGGCTCGATCGGACTACCGATTTCCTCGACCGAGATCTCGATCAAGGACGATGCCGGCCGTGATCTCGAACTCGGCAAGATCGGCGAGATCTGCGTGCGCGGACCGCAGGTGATGCGTGGCTACTGGAATCGCCCGGATGAGACAGCCAAAGTCATGCTGCCGGACGGGTGGCTGCGGACCGGCGACGTCGGCCGCATGGACGAGCGGGGTTTCGTGTACATCGAGGACCGCAAGAAGGACATGATCCTCGTTTCGGGCTTCAACGTGTATCCGAACGAGGTCGAAGCGGTCGTCGCCAGCCATCCAGGTGTTCTCGAGGTGGCCGCGGTGGCGCAGTCCGACGAGCACTCCGGCGAGGTAGTGGCACTGTTCGTAGTTCGCAAGGACCCGGCGCTAACCGAGAAAGACTTGATCGACTACTGTCGCCAGTCACTCGCCGGCTACAAAGTGCCTAAACACGTGTATTTCAGGACGGAGCTGCCGAAATCGAACGTGGGAAAGAT
>DASQIC010000055.1:0-3784 GCA_035631755.1 Steroidobacteraceae bacterium | reverse complement strand
GACGCGCGCATCCGCAAGCTGAATCCCAGGCTCGCGCTGCCCGCGGCGACCATCGCGCCGATCTACCGCTCCGACGGCTCGGGCACCAACTTCCTGTTCACCGACTACCTCTCCAAGTCGAGCCCGAAGTTCCGCGAGACGGTCGGCGCCAACACCTCGGTACAGTGGCCGGTCGGCATCGGCGCCAAGGGCAACGAGGGCGTCGCCAACATGAGCGCGCAGACCGACGGCGCGATCGGCTACGTGGAGTACGCCTACGCCAAGCAGATCAAGATGGCGTACTGCGAGCTCAGCAACTCCGCCGGCCAGGCGGTCGCGCCCAACGCCGAGACTTTCCAGGCGGCGGCCGCGAGCGCCGACTGGTCGCACGCGCAGAGCTACTACCTGATCCTCACCAATCAGCCGGGCGCGAGCAGCTGGCCGATCACCGGGGCGAGCTTCATCCTCGTGTACGCGCAGCCCCCGGATCCGAAGGCGACCGCCGCGGCGCTGAAGTTCTTCGACTGGGCTTACCGCAACGGCGCGCAGATGGCCGCCGAGCTCGACTACGTGCCGCTGCCTGCGAATCTGATCGCCATGGTGCGAACCACCTGGCGCACGGAGGTAAAGGGTGCCCCGGCGCTCGGGGCCGGTGCTTCCTCCGGGCGGAAACGGATGTAAGCTGACCGCTCGGGGCGCGTGTCCGGCGAGGCCGGTGGCCGCCGCCGCCGTGTTCAGCCGGAAGACCAGCGTGACAGGTGACCGCCCGCGATGAATGCCGTGGCTGCCATCGATCCGCGACACGCGGCGGGGCAGCGGCTGCGCGAGCGGATGTTCCGCGGCGCGACCCTGGTGGCGGCGCTGCTGGTGCTGACGCTGCTCGGCGGCGTGGCAGTGTCGCTGGTGCAGGGCGCCTGGGCGGCGTTCGCGCACTTCAAGCTGCACTTCCTCACCAGCGAGATCTGGAATCCGGTAACCGACCAGTACGGCGCGCTCGCCGCCGTGTACGGCACGGTGATCACCTCGCTGATCGCGCTGCTCATCGCCATTCCGGTGAGCTTCGGGATTGCGATCTTCCTCACCGAGCTCGCGCCGCAGTGGCTGAAGCGCCCGGTCGGCACGGCCATCGAGCTGCTCGCCGCGGTGCCGAGCATCATCTTCGGCATCTGGGGCCTGTTCGTGCTGGCACCGGTCCTGCAGCGCCACGTGCAGCCGTGGCTGATCGCGCACCTCGGGCCCCTGCCGCTCGTCGGGCGGCTCTTCCAGGGCCCGCCGTTCGGCATCGGCATCCTGACCGCGGGACTGGTGCTCGCGATCATGGTGATCCCGTTCATCTCCGCGGTCATGCGCGATGTGTTCGAGACGGTGCCCGACGTGCTGAAGGAGTCCGGTTACGGGCTCGGCGCCACCACCTGGGAGGTGATCTGGCAGGTGGTCGTGCCGTACGCCCGCACCGGCATGATCGGCGGCATCATGCTCGGCCTCGGGCGCGCGCTCGGGGAGACCATGGCCGTCACCTTCGTCATCGGCAACGCACACCGCATCGGCTCTTCGCTCCTCGCCCCCGGCACCACCATCTCGGCCGCCATCGCCAACGAGTTCGCCGAGGCGGTCGGTAACCTCTACACCTCGGCGCTGTTCGGGCTCGGGGCGATCCTGTTCCTCATCACCTTCTCGGTGATCGCGGCGGCGCGCTTCATGCTGCTGCGTCTCGAGCGGCGCGCACTCAGCTCGGTATGAGCCGCCGCGGCCTGCGCAAGCTGACCAACCTGATCGCGCTCGGCCTGTCGGCCGCAGCCACCGCGGTGGGACTCTTCTTCCTCGGGGCGATTCTCTGGACGCTCATCAGCCGCGGGCTCGCCGGCATGTCGGCGGAGCTCTTCACCGCCATGACTCCGCCGCCGGGCAGCAGCGGCGGGCTGCTGAACGCCATCTACGGCAGCGTGGCGATGACCGTCATCGGGATCCTGATCGGCGCACCCGTCGGCATGCTGGCCGGGACCTATCTCGCCGAATACGGGCGTGCCACGCGCCTGAGCGCGGTGATCCGCTTCGTCAACGACGTGCTGCTGTCGGCCCCCTCGATCATCATCGGACTGTTCGTCTACGAGCTGATGGTGCTGCAGATGGGCCATTTCTCGGCCATCGCCGGCGCGGTGGCGCTGGCGATCATCGCCATGCCGGTGACGGTGCGCACCACCGAGGACATGCTGAGTCTCGTGCCGCAGGGCATGAAGGACGCCTCCACCGCCATGGGGGCGTATCCCTGGCGCACGATCACCAGCGTCATCTACCCGGCGGCGCGCAGCGGCATCGTGACCGGACTCCTGCTCGCCGTGGCGCGGATCTCGGGTGAGACCGCGCCGCTGCTCTTCACCGCGCTCAACAATCAGTTCTGGAGCACGAGCCTCAACGCCCCCATGGCGAACCTCCCGGTGGTGATCTTCCAGTTCGCCCTGAGCCCCTACCCCAACTGGCAGAAGCTCGCCTGGTCGGGAGCGCTGCTGATCACGCTGTCGATCCTCACTCTCAGCGTGGTCGCGCGCGTCGTGGTGGCGCGGCTCAACACGGGTGGCAGGAACTGATGGCCGCCCCCGGGCTCGAGCTCGCCACCTCGGCCGCCGCCGCAGCGGCGCACCCGGTGAAGTACGAGGTGCGGCATCTCGACTTCTACTACGGGCAGGTGCACGCCCTCAAGGACGTGAGCCTGACGCTCACCGACCGGCACATCACCGCGTTCATCGGCCCTTCCGGTTGCGGCAAGTCGACGCTGCTGCGGGTCTCCAACCGCATGTACGCGCTCTATCCCGGCCACCGGGCCACGGGCGAAGTGCGACTCGACGGTGAGGACATCCTGGCGCCGACCGTCGACGTCGCCGCGCTGCGCTTCCGGGTCGGCATGGTGTTCCAGAAGCCGACTCCTTTTCCGATGTCGCTGTTCGACAACGTGGCCTTCGGGCTGCGCCTCGCGCGGCGCATGTCCCGCAGCGAGCTCTCCGACCGGGTCGAGGAGGCGCTGCGCGATGCGGCCATGTGGGACGAGGTGAAGGACAAGCTGCACGAGGACGGCCGCAGCCTCTCGGGCGGGCAGCAGCAGCGGCTGTGCGTCGCGCGTACACTCGCCCTGCACCCGGAGGTGCTGCTGTTCGACGAGCCGACCGCGGCGCTCGATCCGATCTCGACGCTGCGCATCGAGGAGACGCTGCAGTCGCTGCGCGAGCGCTACTGCATTGCGATCGTCACGCATAACCTGCAGCAGGCGGCGCGGGTGTCGAATTTCACTGCCTTCATGTACCTCGGCGAGCTCATCGAGATGGGACCCACGGAACAGCTGTTCACCGCGCCGAAGAGCCGCCGTACCGACGACTATGTCACCGGACGCTTCGGGTAACGCCGCCGGTGCCGAGGGAGCGCCGCGGCACCTCGACGAGAGCGGCCTCAACCTCAAGCCGAGCGGGCGCGTGCACGTCGCGCCGCCGGCTGAGGGCGCGGCCACCTCGGCGACGGCCGGCTCCGCCGCGGTCGAGAACCCGGTGTTCGCCTGCCGCGACGTGAGCGTTTTCTACGGCGCCAAGCAGGCGCTGAAGAACGTGACCATCGACGTCGCGCGGCGGCAGGTGCTGGCGATGATCGGCCCCTCGGGCTGCGGCAAGTCGACGTTCCTGCGCTGTCTCAACCGCATGAACGACACCATCCCGGGCGCGCGCGTCACCGGCACGATCCTGCTCGACGGGCGCGATATCCACGACGCGCGCCAGGATGTGGTGCAGATCCGCGCCCGCGTCGGCATGGTGTTCCAGAAGCC
>DASQIC010000054.1:0-11348 GCA_035631755.1 Steroidobacteraceae bacterium | reverse complement strand
CGACCCCGTCCCGGGGCGCCGCGCCGCCTGGGGCGGCGCATGATAAAGCATCCGCGGCGCGGATCGCATCAGGCCTGCGGCGGCTTCTGCACCTTGAACGCGGGTGGCGCGTCCAGACACGGATCCTTGCCGGAGCGGCGCGGCGGCTCCGGCTGGTTGAGCGCCGGAATGCGCAGCGCGTTGGTGGTCTCGGGGGCATCCAGGCCCGCCGGGATCTTCAGCGGCGGCACGCTCTGAGCGCTCTGATAGGCCTGCGGCTTGTGGCAGGAGTTGGCGCGCGACAGCCAGTGACAGCCTCCCAGCAGCAGCAGTGCCGCCACCCCCAGCACCCTCGCGACCGACATCATGCGTACGACCTCATCGCAAACCTCGTTTCATGGCGTGGCACTGTCCCCCCCGCCGCGGCGCTCCCGTGCCCTCACGGCAGCGCGCCCGCGGCGCGGGCCGCGGCGCGCAGCCGCGCGTGATATTCCACCGCGAGCGGCGTCAGCGGCAATCTTATCGCGGCGCCGATCAGGCCCATCTGCTCGAGCACCCACTTGACCGGAATCGGGTTGGCCTCGACGAACAGCTCGCGGTGCAGCGCGGCGAGCGGTGCATCGAGACGCTCGGCGCCGGCGCGGTCGCCGCGCCGCGCCGCCGCCACCATCTCCGACATCGCGCGCGGCGCAACGTTCGCGGTCACGGAGATCACCCCGCGGGCGCCGGCGGCAATGCTGACGCGCGCGCTCGCGTCATCGCCGGACAGGATCACGAACTCGGGCCCGCACTGATCCAACAGCTCGCGCAGCCGCGTGAGGTCGGCGACCGCCTCCTTGATGCCGACGATGCCCGCCACCTGTGCCAGCCGCGCGGCGGTTGCCGGCAGCAGGTCGACGGCCGTGCGCGTCGGCACGTTGTACAGCAGCAGCGGCTTTCTGGCCGCGGCGGCCGCGGCGCAGAAGTGCTGGTACAGCCCCTGCTGGGTCGGGCGGTTGTAGGCCGGCGTCACCACCAGGAGGCCGTCGATCGGCAGCTCGGACAGCCAGGCGACGCGCTCGAGCGTGTCCGCGGTGCTGCTGGTGCCGGCGCCGGCGATCACCGCGAGCCGCCCGCGCAGCTGCGCACAGGCGCGCGCGGTCAGCTCACGCAGCTCCGCGGCGGCGAGTGTGGCCGACTCACCGGTCGTGCCACCGACCACGACGCCGCTCGTGCCCTGCGCGGCGTGAAATTCCAGCAGCCGCGCCCAGGCCGCGAAGTCGACGCCGCCGTCGGCTCGCATGGGCGTGACCAGGGCGACCAGGCTGCCGGAGAACATGGGGATGGCGTGCGGTTCCGCGCGGGCGAGCGTGCGATGTTACGAGTGGCGCTTGCGTCTAAGCAAGCCGGGCGCCGGGGTGTGGCCGGTGCAGTCGCAACCGCTGCCCGCTCCCGGTACACTCCGCCGCAGCAGCACCCAAAGCCCGCACCCTCCTTCCCGCCAGCCACAGATGAAGCAGCACCTGGCCGTTTCGGCGATCGGCAGCGACCGCACGGGGATGGTCCACGAGCTGACCCGCGTTATCAGCGAGTCCGGCGGCAACATCAGCGAGAGCCGCATGGCGAACCTCGGCACCGAGTTCGCGATGCTGCTCCTGGTGTCGGGCAACTGGCACGCGCTGGCGAAGCTGGAAACCGAGCTCAAGCGCCTCGCCGAGACCAGCAATCTCAGCATTCACCTGAAGCGCACCGAGCCGCGTACGCCGCGCACCGACATGCTGCCGTACTCGATCGACGTGGTGTGCCTCGATCAGAGCGGCATCGTCTCGGGTCTGTCGGGGTTCTTCGCCACGCGCGGCATCGACATCGCCGAGGTCTCGACGCGCTCGTACCCGGCGGCGCACACCGGCGCGCCGATGTTCGCGGTGCAGATGATCGTCAACGTGCCCAGCCGCATCCACGTCGCGCACCTGCGCGAGGAGTTCATGGAGTTCTGCGACTCTCTCAATCTCGACGCCATCCTCGAGCCGGTGAAGTCCTGATGGCGCGCTCACGCGGAGGAAGCGCTTGAAGCAGCGTGGAGTGTCTGAGCCCGGGCCCAAGGCGGCCTCGGGCGGGGCGCGCGCGGCCCGCAGCCGCCCGCGCGCCGGGCGGCGGCTGTTCGTACTCGACACCAACGTGCTGGTCCACGATCCCACCGCCATCTTCCGTTTCGAGGAGCACGACGTTTATCTGCCGATGGTGGTGCTCGAGGAGCTCGACGCCCATAAGAAGGGACTGTCGGAGGCGTCGCGCAACGTACGCCAGGTGAGCCGCTTCCTCGATGACATGATGCACGACGTCACCAAGGAGCAGATCGATCTCGGGCTGCGCCTGCCGAGCGGCTACTCGGGCAACCACGGCAAGAAACCCTCGAGCGGACGCCTGTTCTTCCAGACGCGGCAGCTCTCCGGCGCGCTGCCCGACAGCCTGCCGGGCCACGGCGGCGACAACGCCATCCTGGCGCAGACGCTGGCGCTGCAGAACGAGCACAAGGATGCGCGCGTCATCCTGGTGTCCAAGGACATCAACCTGCGCATCAAGGCGGCGGTGCTCGGCGTGCACGCCGAGGACTACTACAGCGACAAGACCCTCGAGGACGCCGACGTCCTGTACACCGGCATGGCGGCGCTGCCGGCGGACTTCTGGGAGCGCCACGGCAAGAACATGCGCTCGTGGAAGGACGCCGAGCGCACCTTCTACGAGATCACCGGTCCGGCGGTGCGCGAGTGGCAGCCGAACGAGGGCGTGTTCGAGGACACTCCGCAGGGCATCGAGGGCATCGCCCGCCGCATCAGCGGCGACACCGCCACCATCGAGCTCACGCGCGACTACCGCAACGAGCGGCACAGCGTCTGGGGCGTCATGGCGCGCAATCGCGAGCAGAACTTTGCGCTCAACCTGCTCATGGATCCCGAGATCGACTTCGTGACGGTGGTGGGCCCGGCGGGCACCGGCAAGACGCTGCTGGCGCTCGCGTCCGGGCTCATGCAGACGCTCGAGACCAACCGCTTCGTCGAGATCATCATGACGCGCGTCACCATCCCGCTCGGCGAGGACATCGGTTTCCTGCCCGGGACCGAGGAGGAGAAGATGGAGCCGTGGATGGGGGCGCTCATGGACAACCTCGAGGTGCTCACCGGCTCGCAGGAAGGGGGCAACTGGGGCCGCGCCGCCACCAACGACCTGCTGCGCAACCGCATCAAGATCCGCTCGCTGAACTTCATGCGCGGGCGCACCTTCCTCAACCGCTTCCTGATCCTCGACGAGGCCCAGAATCTCACGCCCAAGCAGATGAAGACGCTCATCACGCGCGCCGGCCCCGGAACGAAGTTCGTGTGCCTGGGCAACATCGCGCAGATCGACACGCCGTACCTCTCGGAGACGACCTCGGGCCTCACCTACGCCGTCAACCGCTTCCGCGGCTGGCCGCACTCGGGCCACGTGACGCTGGTGCGCGGGGAGCGGTCGCGGCTCGCCGATTACGCCTCCGAGATGCTTTAAACCGCGCTCTGCACCCCCACTGTCAAACGGCCGCCCCGGGTGCGCAGGTTTCGGTGTAGGCTTTCCGAACTCGCGCCCGTCCCGAGCGGTCGAACTTCAGTCATGCGTGCAGCTCTCGTCGTGCTCCTTACCGCGCTCGTGGCCGTCGCCACCGTGGCCGCGGGCGCCGAGCCGCCCGGAAACCCGGTCGACCTGACCGCGCCGACTGCCGGCTCCAACCTGCCGGATCTGGGCAGCCCGGCGGAGACCGTGCTGTCGAAGACCGACGAGTTCCGCCTCGGGGCGATGGTGGCCAAGGAGCTGCGCGACCAGAACGCCCTGCTCGAAGACCCGGAGGTGAGCGAGTACCTGACGTCGGTCGAGCAGCGGCTCGCCGCGCAGAGCGCGGAGGGCGGCCGGGGCTTTCAGTCCTTTCTGGTCAAGGACAACGAGGTCAACGCCTTCGCGGTCCCCGGCGGCTACCTGTTCGTGAACTCGGGCCTGGTGCTGGTCACGAACACCGAGTCGGAGCTGGCAGCGGTCATGGCGCACGAGACTGCGCACGATACCCAGCACCACATCGCGCGTGCGATACGCGCGCAGTCGCAGCAGAGCATGTTGTCCGCGGCCGCGATGATCGCCGCGATCCTGCTCGGCGCGATGGGTGGCAGCAACAGCGGCCAGGCGGTGGAGGGCGGAATCGCCGCGGCGCAGGGGCTCGCCATCCAGTCGCAGATCAACTTCACCCGCGACGAGGAGAAGGAAGCCGACCGCGTCGGCATGGGTTACCTCTACGGCGCGGGCTTCGATCCCAACGCAATGGGCGACATGTTCGAGACTCTCGGCCGCAGCCAGGGGCTCGCCGCCACCTACATTCCCGCGATGCTCATGGATCACCCGGTGACCTCCGATCGCATCGCCGAGGCGCGGGCGCGCGCCGCGCAGTTCCCGCCGCGCAAGGGGCACGACTCGCTGACCTTCGAGCTGATCCGCGAGCGAGTACGGGTGCTCACCGCGACCGGCGACGTCGACATGGCACAGCAGTACGCCGACAAGATCGCGCGCGGTGAGACCGGCCTTGGCAATCGTTATGGCGAGGGCCTGGCGCTCATGCTCGGCACCCACGCCGACCAGGCGGTCCCGATCTTCGCGCAGCTGGTGAAGCAGCACGAGCAGCTGACGCTGCTGCACGTCGCGCTCGCGCAGGCCGAGGCCAAGGCCGGGCACACGCGCGAAGCGCTCGCGACCTTCAAGCACGCCGAGGAGCTCTTCCCCCGTAACGTGCCGGTGACGGTGCGCTATGCGGAGACCCTGATGGCGGCGGGTCGGCCGGCCGAGGCGCACACCATGCTGCTCGACCTCTTCAACAACGTGCCGCCGACCCCCGACCAGATCCGCCTCACGGCGCTCGCCGCGAGCGCCGCCGGCGACCCCGGCGATGCCTATTTCTACATGGGCGAGTACCAGATCGCGGGCGGCGACCTGCTGCTCGCCGTGCAGCAGCTGCAACTCGCGCTCGCCGCCCCCAACATCAGTCTGATCCAGCGCCAGCGCTACCAGGCGCGGCTCGATGAAGTGCGCGACTACCTGGCGAGCGTGCGCAAGCCGAAGCTCACCGACAACGGTGACAGCCAGGGACAGGGGCGCGGCGGATCCGGGCACTGACCCGAAGCGGCGGCCCGCGCCGCCCGCGCGCGCGCAGGGGCGCGCCGTTACAATGGCACCTGCGCTTCCTCCTCCCTGCCGCACCTATGCAATCGACGATCCGGGTCTCGCTGCTCCCCCTGTGCGTGCTGCTCGTGTGCGGTTGCGCCGCGGCGCCGCCCGCGAAGCCCGACCCGCGCGATCCGTGGGAGCCGATGAACCGCGTCATCTACCGATTCAACGACGCCGCCGACCGCGCGGTCACCAAACCCGCGGCGCGCGCCTACCGCCGGGTGACGCCGCGGTCCGTACAGACCGGCATCAGCAATTTCCTCGTCAATCTCGGCTATCCGCTGGTCATGCTGAACGACCTGCTGCAGGCCGAGTTCAGGCCGTTCCTGAACGACACCGGGCGGCTGCTGCTCAATAGCACGCTCGGCATCGCCGGGCTGCTCGATCCGGCCACTGCCGCCGGGCTCGACAAGAATGACCGGGACTTCGGTCAGACGCTCGGCAAGTGGGGTGCCAAACCCGGGCCGTACCTGGTGCTGCCGTTGCTCGGACCCTCGGACGTGCGCGATGCGTTCGGCAAGACGGGCGACTTCTTCAGCGATCCACGGCACTACATCGGCAACGACCTGCTGAGCTACAGCCTGTGGGGCCTCGGCGTCGTGGATACCCGCGCACACCTGCTCGACCTCGATGCGGTGCTCGAGAGCGCCTACGATCCCTATGCGTTCGTGCGTAACGCCTACCTGCAGAACCGCGAGTTCAAGGTGAGCGGGGGACGCTCCGCCCGCGAGGAGGACCAGGAACAGAAGCTGCTCGAGGAGTCGGGCGTCGAGGAGACCCCGCCGCCCGCGGCGACGCCCCCGAAGTCACCGCCGCCGCCCGAGTGAGTCGCCGGCAGCGCGCACGTCTACACCCCGCGCTCGAGCAGCTCCTGCACCTCGCTGATGCGCCCGAGCGCCGCGAGCCCCGGCGGCAGATGCGCAAAGCGCAGCGTCCGCCCGGCGGCCTTCGCGAGCGCCAGCCAGTCGAGCAGCACCACGAGCCCCGCACTGTCGGCGGAGCTGACCGCGCCGCAGTCGATCAGGAGCCCCCCTGCCGAGCCGTCCTGCAGGGCGCGCCGCCCGAGCTCGCGCGCCCCGCGGGCGCTGGCGAAGGTGAGCGGGCCCTGCGCCGCGAGCCGCCCGGCATCGCCTGCGACCAGGGTGAAGGCGCCGCCGCCGCCGGCCTGCGCTGCGGGCGGGGTGCTCATCCGCCCTTGCCGTGGGACTGCCGGCCGATCGCGCCGGGGGTCTCGCCGGCTTCGAGCCGCCTGATCACCGCGTCGATCCCCTGTTGTTCGATCTGGGCCCCGAAATCCTCGCGGTAGCTCTTGACGTAGCTGATGCCGTCGATCACCACGTCCCAGGCCTTCCAGCCCTCGGGCGTCCTGCGCATGGAGTAGTTGACCGAGACACGCTCGCCGTTGCTGCGCTTGACCTCGGTGCGCACCTCGGCGGTGGGCGCGTCGGGCTCGACCCTCGCGGGGAAGATCTTGAGGCGGTCGGCGGTGAAATCGACCAGCGCGTTGCCGTAGTTCTTGAGCAGCGAGTGGTAGAAGGCGTCGATGAAGCGCTGACGCTGCTCGGATGTGGCGGTGCGCCAGTACTGCCCGAGCACGACCCGCGCCGAGGTCTGGGTATCGAAGTGCGGCAGCAGGAACTTGTCGACCAGCGCGCTCACCTTGGCCGGGTCGCGCCGGTACTCCGCGCGGTTCTTGTCGAGCGCCGCGAGCATGCCTTCGGCCGCGGTCTGCACCACCTCGGTGGGTCCCTCCCCGGCCGCGGCCGGTGCGGCGCGCACCGGGGCCGCCGCCAGGCAGCACACCCACAGGATCGTCGACAGGATCGTTGCTGGTCTCATTTCTTCGGCTCCTGGCTGTCGCCGCTCGCCTTGCTGGCAAAGCTCGCAAAGAACTTGTTGACCAGCGTCTCGAGCACGATCGCCGACTGCGTCTGGTCGATGCGGCTGCCGTCCTTGAGGTAGGTATCGAGGCCGCCGGGGCTGAGGCCGACGTACTTGCCGCCGAGCAGCCCCTCGGTCTGGATGCTGGCGAAGCTGTCCTCGGGGATCTCGTTGTACTGCGGATCGATCCGCATGCCGACCACCGCCTTGTAGGTCCGCGGGTCGAAGTGGATGCTCGCCACCTCGCCGATCCGCACCCCCGCCATGGTCACCGGCGAGCCCACCTTGAGGTCGCCGATGTTGTCGAAGGCGGCGCTCACGTGGTACCCGGCACGCGCGGTGCCGAGCTTGAGCCCGCTCGCCGGCAGCTGGGTGGTGAGAAACAGCAGGGCCGCAAATCCCAGCAGTACGAACAGGCCGGTTCCGATCTCAAGAGTTCGATTGGCACGCATGGTTTGGAGTTCCCCTTACAGGAAGACCGCAGTCAACACGTAGTCGAGCAACAGAATGATCACCGAGGAGGCCACCACGGTGCGCGTGGTGGCGAGCCCGACCCCTTCGGCGGTCGGCGCGGCGTAATAACCCTCGTGCACCGCGATCAGGCTGCAGGCGACGCCGAACACCAGACTCTTCACTACGCCCTCGTTCACGTCGCGCAGCTCCACCGAGCTCTGCATCTGCGACCAGAACACGCCCCGGTCGACGCCCATCAGCTGCACGCCGACGAGCTGCGCCCCGAACAGTCCGACCAGGCTGAAGATCCCGTTGAGCAGCGGCATCGCGATCACGCCGCCGAGAAAGCGCGGTGCGGCGACGTGACGCAGCGGGTCGACTGCCATGATCTCCATCGCCGTCAGCTGATCGGTGGCGCGCATCAGGCCGATCTCGGAGGTGAGCGCGGTGCCGGCCCGGCCCGCGAACAGCAGCGCGGTGATCACCGGTCCCAGCTCGCGCAGCAGCCCCAGGGCCGCCGCGGTGCCGAGCACCTCCTCGGATCCGAAGCGCCGCAACAGATCGTAACCCTGCAGCCCCAGCACCATGCCGACGAACAGACCCGAGAGCATGATGATGATGAGCGAGCGGGCGCCGGCATTGTAGACCTGGTGCACGATGAGCCGCGGGCGCGCCAGGGCGGGCAGGCTCTGCGCCCCTACCCGCGCCAGGAAGATCGTCACCGCCCCGAGCCGGCGTACGCCCTCGCTGAGAAAGCCGTCGTGGCCGCGATCGCTCATGGCTCATCCGGCGCGAGCAGCTGCCCGACGTAGTCGGGAGCCGGATAATGGAACGGCACCGGGCCTTCGGCGCTACCGGTCATGAACTGACGCACCGCCGGCGAATCGCTCGCGCGCAGCTGCGCCGGCGCCCCGGCGGCGGCGACCCGGCCGCCCGACAGCAGGTAGCTGTCGTCGGCGATGCTCGAGAGTTCGTTCACATCGTGCGAGACGACCACGCTGGTGATACCGAGAGCCTGATTCATGTGCTTGATGAGCCGCAGGATCATCCCGAGCGAGATCGGGTCGAGGCCGACAAACGGCTCGTCGTAGATCAGGATCTCCGGGTCCATCACGATCGCCCGCGCCAGCGCCACGCGCCGGGCCATGCCCCCGGAGAGCTCCGCCGGCATGAGCTCGGCGGCGCCGCGCAGTCCGACCGCCTGCAGCTTGGTCAGCACCAGGCGCCGGATGAGCGACTCGGGAAGATCGGTGTGCTCGCGTACCGGGAAGGCGACATTCTCGAACACGTCGAGGTCACTCAGCAGCGCGCCGTTCTGGAACAGCATGCCCATGCGCCGGCGCAGCGCGTACAGCGGCCGTGCGCCGAGCCGCGCCACGTCCCGTCCGAACACCTGCACCTCGCCGCGATCGGCGGTGATCTGCCCGGTCACGAGCCGCAGCAGCGTCGTCTTGCCGGTGCCGCTCGGTCCCATGATGGCGGTGATGCGGCCGCGGCGCACCTCCAGATCCAGCCCGGCGAATATCGGCCGGCCGCCCGCGGCGTAGTGCACGTCGCGTATCCCGACCACCACGTCGGCCGCAGCGGCGGACGCGGGTTGTGAGGCTGCAGTGTTGGTCACGCTGCGGTGGTGCCGCCGCGCCGCTCAGGCGGCCTGGCTCTCCATCTCCGGCGCGTAGCGCCCGGTGGTGGCGAGCCCGTTGAGCCTGGCGCGCCGGGAAAATTCCTTCTGGCCCGCGGCAAGGCTGGCTGCCGCTCCGCCCCAGGCCTTGAGAGCGGTGTCCTGGAGCGCCCGCCCGTAGCTGAAGGTGAGCGACCATGGCAGCGGACCGAGGCGGTTGATCAGCGAGAGATGCAGCGTCGCCTCGGTCGGCGACTGGCCGCCGGAGAGGAAGGCGATACCGGGAACCGCCGCCGGCACGTGCCGCTTGAGAACCCGCACGGTGGCTTGCGCCACCGCCTCGGGCGGGGCGCGGTTCGGCGCCTTCTTGCCCGAGATCACCATGTTGGGCTTGAGCACCATGCCCTCGAGCTGCACGCGATGCTCGAACAGCTGCCCGAACACGGTCTTGAGCACCTCTTCGGTCACCTCGGCGCAGCGCTCGAGCGTGTGGCCGCCGTCCATCAGCACCTCCGGCTCGACGATCGGCACCAGGTCGTTCTCCTGACAGAGCGCCGCGTAGCGCGCGAGCGCCTGGGCGTTGGCGCGGATCGCGAAGCGGGTGGGAACGCCTGCGGCGATGTCGATCACGCCGCGCCACTTGGCAAAGCGCGCTCCGAAGCCGCGGTACTCGACCAGGCGCTCACGCAGGCCGTCGAGACCTTCGGTGATGGTCTCGCCCGGGAAGCCGGCGAGCGGCTTGGCGCCGGTGTCCACCTTGATGCCGGGAATGATCCCCTGGCGGGTGAGGTACTCGGGAAACGGCGTGCCGTCGCGGGTCTTCTGCCGGATGGTCTCGTCGTAGAGGATCACGCCGCTCACCCACTCGGCGGCGCCGGGAGCGGTGAACAGCATCTCGCGGTAGGTGCGCCGATGCTCCTCGGTCGAGTCCAGCTTGATGTTCTCGAAGCGCTTCTTGATGGTGCCGGTGCTCTCGTCGGCGGCGAGGATGCCCTTGCCCCTGGCAACCATCGCGCCCGCGATGCGCGTGAGTTCTGGGAGGTTCATGGTGACTCCTTGGCGGGCGGCCCGGCCCCAGGCAGCGTGGGCCGAACGCGGTGAATTCCCCGGAAATTTCCGGCGCCAAGGATAGCAAAATCGGCCTGCGCTTCCGCTTGGTTCCGGGCACAATTAGTACTAAAATAGTCCTACTTCAAGAGGGCGTCCCCATGCTGCGTATCAGTCGCCTCACCGACTACGCCACGGTGCTGCTCGCCGCGCTCGCGGGCGAGCCCGAGCGCGTGCAGACCGCCGCCGCACTCGCCGCGAGTACGCACATCGGTGCGCCCACCGTGAGCAAGCTGCTGAAGCAGCTGCAGCGTGCGGGACTCGTGACCTCGACCCGGGGCCTGCACGGGGGCTACCAGCTCGCGCGTCCGGCGAGCGAGATCAGCGCCGCGGCGATCCTCGATGCGCTCGAGGGCCCGGTGGCGCTCACCGACTGCGCCGCCGGCCATGGCTACTGCGAGATCGAGGGGAGCTGCCGCGTGAGCCGCGTGTGGCAGCGCCTCAACCTCGCCATGCGCCGCTCGCTCTACGAGGTGAGCCTCGCGCAGCTCGCCGGCCTCGACTCCGCTCCGGCGCGCCTGCCGGCGCTCGAGCGCGAGACGAAGGCGGCGGCCACGCGCAGCCCGGCGCGATCGTGACGGGAGTGACAATGAGCGAAAGCGCCAAAGAGCTCGAGAGCCTGATCGCACGAGGCTACCGCCACGGCTTCGTGACCGAGATCGATTCCGACACCGTCGCGCCGGGTCTCGACGAGGAGGTCGTGCGGCTCATCTCCCGCAAGAAGCACGAGCCCGCCTTCCTCACCGAGTGGCGCCTGAAGGCGCTGCGGCACTGGCTCACGATGACGGAGCCGCACTGGGCGCACGTGAAGTTCACGCCGATCGACTACCAGGCGATCTCCTACTACTCCGCGCCCCGGGCGAAGAAGGACGGTCCGAAGAGCCTCGACGAGGTCGATCCGAAGCTGCTCGAGACCTACGAGAAGCTCGGCGTGCCGCTGCACGAGCGCGCGCGGCTCGCCGGGGTGGCGGTAGATGCGGTATTCGACTCGGTGTCGGTCGCCACCACCTTCAAGGAGCGCCTCGCCGCGGCGGGCGTGGTGTTCCTGCCCTTCTCCGAGGCGGTACGCGCCCACCCCGGGCTGATCGAG
>DASQIC010000053.1:0-76329 GCA_035631755.1 Steroidobacteraceae bacterium | reverse complement strand
AGTGAGGGCGCCGTGAACCGCGCCGCCCGGAAAGGCGTCTGAAGCTTATGCGACTCAATACACTGAAACCCGCCCCCGGCGCACGCCGCGCGCGGCTGCGCGTCGGCCGCGGTGCCTCCGCCGGCCAGGGCAAGACCTGCGCCCGCGGCACCAAGGGGCAGCGCGCCCGCAAAGGCGGCTACCACAAGGTCGGCTTCCGCTCCGACATCAAGCGCACGCGCGCCGAGGTGCGCCTGCACGAGCTCGCCAAGGTCGAGGGCGCGGTGGTGGATCTCGAGGCCCTGAAGAAGGCCGTGACCCTGAAGGGGGTGGCGGCCACCAAGGGCGCGCGCGCAGCGATCGAGGCCGCGGGCGGCAGGATCGAGGAACGCACGCCGGACAAGGCGGGCTGAGGACGCTCACGGCAATGGCGAATACTCCATTCAGCAATCCGGCCGCAGCGCTCGGCGACGCCGCGCGTTTCGGGGAGATCCGCAGCCGCATCTTCTTCCTGATCGGCGCGCTGGTGGTGTACCGCATCGGCACCTTCATCCCGGTGCCGGGCATCAATCCGGCGGAGGTCGCGCGCTTCTTCGGCGACAAGTCCAACACCATCCTCGGGATCGTCAACCTGTTCTCGGGCGGCGCGCTGTCGCGCCTGTCGATCTTCGCCATGGGCGTCATGCCCTACATCTCCGCCTCGATCATCATCCAGATGATGTCGATGGTGGTGCCGACGCTCATGGAGCTGCGCAAGGAAGGCGAGTCGGGGCGCCGCAAGATCACCGAATACACCCGCTACGGCACCGTGATCCTCGCGGCCTTCCAGTCGTTCGCCGCGGCCGGCGCGCTCGTCAAGGGCGGCATGACGACGATCACCGGCCTGCCGTTCATGATGATCGCCACCGTCACCATGACCACGGGAACGATGTTCCTGATGTGGCTCGGCGAGCAGATCACGGAGCGCGGCATCGGCAACGGCATCTCGATGATCATTCTGTCCGGCATCGTCGCCGGTCTCCCGGGGGCGGTGGGCAACACCATGGAGGCGGTGAGCAACGGCGAGATGCCGGGTCCGGTGGCGCTGGCGCTGCTGTTCCTGGTGGTGGGCGTCACCGCGTTCGTGGTGTTCATGGAGCGCGCGCAGCGGCGCATCCCGGTCGATTACGCCAAGCGCCAGGTGGGCCGGCGCATGTACGCGGGCCAGAGCACCCACCTGCCGTTCAAGATCAACATGTCGGGCGTCATTCCGCCGATCTTCGCATCCAGCCTGCTGCTGTTCCCGGCGACGCTCGCCAGCTTCTTCGGCGCCAACGCCGAGGGCCCGATCTCGGGTTTCATGCAGGACGTGGCGGCGGCGCTCGGCTACGGACAGCCGCTGCACCTGGTGATCTACGCGGTGCTCATCATCTTCTTCTGCTTCTTCTACACCGCGCTGGTGTTCAACGCGCGCGACACCGCCGAGAATCTGAAGAAGTCCGGCGCCTTCGTGCGCGGCATCCGCCCGGGCCAGCAGACCGCCGAGTACATCGATCAGGTGCTGACGCGCCTCACGCTGTGGGGCGCGCTGTACGTGACCGCCGTGTGCCTGGTGCCCGAGATCCTCATTTCCTGGTACGGCGTGCCGTTCCGTTTCGGCGGCACCTCGCTCCTCATCGTCGTGGTGGTGGTGATGGATTTCATGTCGCAGCTGAACGCGCACATGATGTCGCATCACTACCCTGGGCTCCTCAAGAAGGCCAACCTGCTCGGCTACGGGCGCACGGGGCCGGGTGGTTAAGCAATGAAAGTACGTCCGTCGGTCAAGAAGATCTGCAAGAACTGCAAGGTCGTGCGCCGCCGGCGCGTGGTCTACGTCATCTGCTCGGACCCGCGCCACAAGCAGCGCCAGGGTTGAGGTAAGGCACATATGGCACGCATAGCCGGTATCAACATCCCGATGAACAAGCACGTGTGGGTCGGGCTCACGCACATCTATGGCGTGGGACGTGCCCGCGCCCGCGGCGCCTGCGAGGCAGCGGGGGTCAATCCCGCCACCAAGGTGAAGGATCTCACCGAGGCGGAGATCACCGCGATCCGCTCGGCCATCGCCAAGTTCCCGGTCGAGGGCGACCTGCGGCGCGAGGTGTCGATGAACATCAAGCGGTTGATGGATCTCGGCAGCTGGCGCGGCATCCGTCATCGGCGCGGACTCCCGGTGCGCGGCCAGCGCACCCGTACCAACGCGCGCACCCGCAAGGGCCCGCGCAAGCAGGCGGTGAAGCTGAACGCGCCTGCCGGAAAGGTCTGAGGCATGGCTGAGCAGAAACCGCAAGAGAAACCCCAGGAGAAACCTCCGGGTGGCGCCGCCCCGGCGGCGCCGGCGGCCCCCGCGGGGGGCACGGCGGCCGCTGCGCCCGCGGCGGCGCCTACCCCCAAGAAGCCGAAGAAGGTCCGCAAGAACGTGCTCGATGCGATCGCGCACGTGCATGCTTCCTTCAACAACACCATCATCACCATCACCGACCGCCAGGGGAACACACTCTCGTGGGCGACCGCCGGCGGTTGCGGCTTCCGCGGCTCGCGCAAGTCGACGCCGTTCGCCGCGCAGGTGGCGGCGGAGAAGGCCGGCGTCGCCGCCCAGGAGCACGGCGTCAAGAACGTCGAGGTGCGCGTCGGCGGCCCCGGTCCCGGACGCGAATCAGCGGTGCGGGCGCTCAACAACTGCGGGCTCAAGATCACCAGCATCTCGGACGTGACGCCGATTCCTCACAACGGATGCCGTCCACCGAAGAAGCGCCGGGTGTAGAGGTCAACGAGGAAACTATGGCGCGTTACACCGGACCGAAATGCAAGCTCGCGCGTCGCGAGGGCACCGACCTGTTCCTGAAGAGCGGGGTGAAGCCGCTCGAGAACAAGTGCAAGTTCACCGTGCCGCCCGGTGGCCTGAAAGGCGAGCGCCGCCAGCGGCTCTCGGACTATGGCCTCCAGCTGCGCGAGAAGCAGAAGCTGCGGCGCATGTACGGGGTGCTCGAGCGGCAGTTCGGCAACTACTACAAGGCGGCGGCCCGCAAGACCGGCGCCACCGGCGAGACGCTATTACGGCTGCTCGAGTGCCGCCTCGACAACGTCGTGTACCGCATGGGCTTCGCGGCGACGCGCGCCGAGGCGCGCCAGCTGGTGAGCCACAAGTCGATCAACGTGAACGAGAAGCCGGTCACCATCCCTTCCTACCAGGTGAAGGCCGGGGACGTGGTGCAGGTGCGCGAGAAGTCGCGCAAGCAGCTGCGCATCCAGAGCGCGCTCAACATCGCGCAGCAGGTGGGGCTGCCGGAGTGGGTCGAGGTGAACGACAAGGAGTTCCGCGGCGTGTTCAAGTCGGCGCCGGGCCGCGACGACGTGTTGCCCGACATCAACGAGAATCTGGTGGTAGAGCTGTACTCGAAGTAATTCCGTTTGCGCCGGCCATAGCCGCCGGCAAGGTGAGACTGCAATGCAGGGTTCCGTGAGCGAGTTCTTGAGACCGCGAGTGGTGAAGGTGCAGCCGGTGGCCCCGCGCCAGGCGCGCGTGGTGATCGAGCCGTTCGAGCGTGGCTTCGGCCATACGCTCGGTAACGCGTTGCGCCGCGTGCTGCTGTCGTCGATGCCGGGCAGCGCCATCACCGAGGTCGAGATCGACGGCGTACTCCACGAGTACACCAGCATCGAGGGAGTACAGGAGGACGTGGTCGATATCCTGCTCAACCTCAAGTCGGTGGCGCTGCGCATGCACGCGCGCGAGAGCGCGGAGTTGCGTCTGCACAAGAAGGGTCCGGGGCCGGTCACGGCCGGGGACATCCAGGCCGATCACGACATCGAGGTGGTGAATCCGGAGCTCGTGATCGCCAACCTCACCAAGGCGGGCGAGCTGTCGATGACGCTGCGCGTCGAGCGCGGCCGCGGCTACCGTCCGGCGGCTTCCCGTGTCGCCTTCGAGGAGCAGACGCGCCCCATCGGCCGCCTGCAGCTCGATGCCTCCTTCTCGCCGGTGCGGCGCGTCACCTACTCGGTGGATGCGGCGCGGGTCGAGCAGCGCACCGATCTCGACAAGCTGATCATCGACATCGAGACCAACGGCACCATCGACGCCGAGGAAGCGATCCGTCGCGCCGGCGCCATCCTCAAGGACCAGCTGTCGGTGTTCATCGACCTGCAGGGCGAGGAGGAAGCGGCCACCAAGGTCTCGGAGATGCAGTTCGATCCGATCCTGATGCGCCCGGTGGACGAGCTCGAGCTGACCGTGCGCAGCGCCAACTGCCTCAAGGCCGAGAACATCCACTACATCGGCGACCTGGTCCAGCGCACCGAGGTCGAGCTGCTGCGCACCCCGAACCTCGGCAAGAAGTCGCTCACCGAGATCAAGGAAGTGCTGCAGAGCCATGGCCTCATGCTCGGCATGCGGCTCGAGGGCTGGCCGCCCGCGGGCCTCAAGCACGAGGAAACGCGCGACATCATCTAAGGGTCTGCCATGCGTCACCATCTCTCCGGCCGGCAGTTGTCGCGCAACAGCGCGCACCGGCATGCGCTGATGCGCAACATGTCGGTCTCGCTGCTGCGCCACGAGACGATTCGCACCACGCTGCCGAAGGCGAAGGAGCTGCGGCGGGTGGTCGAGCCGCTGATCACCCTCGCCAAGAGCGACGGCGAGGCGAACCGCCGCATCGCCTTCGCACGGCTGCGCGACGTGGCGGTGGTCGAGAAGCTGTTCGCCGATCTCGGTCCGCGTTTCAGGACGCGCCCGGGCGGCTACACGCGGATCCTGCGCATGGTGCCCCGGCCGGGGGATGCGGCTCCCATGGCCCTGATGCAGCTCGTCGAAGGCGCACAGCCCGCCGCGGAGAAGCCGACGGGCGAGGAGAAGAAGACGGCGCGGCGGGCGAAGGGCAAGGCCGAGAAGGCTCAACCGAAGGCCGCGGCCAAGGCCGCCAAGACCAAGGCGGCGCCCAAAGCCAAGCCCGAGGCGACTCCCGCCGAGGAGCCGAAGAAGCGTACCCGCAAGAAGAAGTCTGCAGCCTGAGGGGCAGGAGGACGCATGAGCTTTGCTTCAGAGTTCAAAGAATTTGCCATGAAGGGAAGCGTCATCGACCTCGCGGTCGGTGTCGTGATCGGTGGGGCCTTCGGCAAGATCGTCGCCTCGCTCGTCGGGGATGTGATCATGCCGGCGTTTGCGCCGATCCTCGGCAGCGTCAACTTCAGCGACCTGGCCGTTCAGATCGCCACCAACGCCGCGGGCAAGCCCGTGATGCTGCGGTACGGGGCGTTTCTGCAGACAATCTTCGAGTTCGTGGTGATCGCCTTTGCGATCTTCATCGTGATCAAGGGGATCAACAGGTTGAAGCGCCCACCGGCACCCGCCGCGAATGCGCCGCCGCCGCCCCCGACGAAGACCGAGGTCCTGCTGCAGGACATCAAGGATCTTCTCGCCAGAAGGTGAGATTGTCTCTCCGGTGAGACGCTTCAGGCCCCGACGGCCCGAAAGGCGTCGCGCGTCAGGTTCTCGCAGCCCTCATGGGTCACCGCGAGGTCGTCCTCGATGCGGATGCCACCGAACCTGGTGAGCGCCTCGACCCGGCTCCAGTCGATCCGTCGCGAGCGCTCGTCCGCGCGGGCCGCCTCCAGCAGCTGCGGGATGAAATAGATCCCGGGCTCCATGGTGACGACGAAGCCCGGCTCGAGGACGCGGGTGAGCCGCAGGTGCGGATGCCCCTGCGGGCGGGGGATCTCGCCGTCGGCCGGCCCGCTCATGAATCCGCCCACATCGTGCACCTCGAGCCCCAGCAGGTGGCCGATGCCGTGAGGCAGGAAGACGCGCGTCACCCCGCTGGCCACCGCCTCGTCGGCGCTGCAGCGTGCGATCCCGGCATCACGCAGCAGCTCCCCCGTCAGGGCGTGGGCGCGCAGATGCACGTCCCGCCAGTCCACCCCGGCGCGCACCTCGGCGACGAGGCACTGCTGCAGGGCGTCCATGCGGTGGATCAGCGCGCGGAAATCGCCGTCCTCGGCGGCGTAGGTGCGCGTGATGTCGCTCGCGTAGCCGGCGAACTCCGCCCCCGCGTCGATCAGCAGCGAGCTCCGCTCGCGGGGCGGCTCGCGGCTCAGCACCTGGTAATGCAGCACCGCAGCGCCTTCGTTGAGGGCAATGATCGGGTTGTAGGGCAGCTCCTGCTCGCGAAGCCCGCAGGCGGCGAGGAAGGCGAGCTCGATGTCGAACTCCGAGCCGCCGGTCTCGAACGCACGCCGGGCGGCGAGGTGGCCGCGGGCGCCGAGCCGGTTGGCGGCGCGCAGGCAGGCGAGCTCGTACGGGGTCTTGGCGGCACGCTCGAAGTCGAGCCGCCGTATGAGCTCGCGGGGATTGACGGCCGCCGGACCCCAGGCGGCGGCCTCGCCAGGCGCATCCCCCAGATAGGCCGCCTGTCCGAGGTCCCGGGGCAGTGCCGCCCGCGCCGCGGCGACATCGGCGGCGACCGCGAGGTCGAAGTGCCGCACCCAGTACCCGCGCGGCAGTTCCGCACTCTTGTACCAGTAATCGTGGGGCTGGCGGAGGATCAGGCGCGGAGGCGCACCGGGCTCGAACCAGATATATGAGTCCGGAGCGTCGGCGAGCGGTGCCCAGACCTTGAAGGGAGCGTGCGGCTCGAAGGGATAGGTGCGGTCGTCCTCGAACACGGTCAGCGGTGTGCCCGAATGCACCAGCAGACCCTGGTAGCCGCAGGCCTCCAGGGCGCGCGCGGTGCGCGCGCACACGGTGGCGAGGTGCGGCCCGAAGAGCCTCTCGAGCTCCACCGCCTCTTCCCGGGATGCTTCGATGCCGACGCCCGACATTAACAATCTCCCACAACTCTCCCGCTTTGAACAAGCACGTCAGTTGTGTCGCGCGCAACCGACAAAGTGCCCTGGCGGACCCTCCGGCCAGTTTCCAATCGTACCGGGACTTCTATAGAATTTGCGCTCTCCGCGGCCCGGCAACGGGCACGGAACGGCCCGTGCCGGCCGACGCACTTTCAACACAACTCTTGCTTCCTTTCGGGGTACCGATCGATGAAAACCAAACTTGTTCTTAGCGCAATCGTTGCAGCGCTGATGCTGACGGCCTGCGCGAAGCAGGAAGCCGCCAGCACCGGCGCTGCTCCGCCGCCGCCGCCTCCTGCTCCGGCTGCTGAAACTCCGGCCGCTCCGGCCGCGGGCACTGCCGCTCCGGCGGGCGGTGCCGCTCCCGCTGGCGAGATGGCCAAGCCCGCCGAAGGCGCTGCCGCCGCTCCGGCTGGGACGCCACCGGCCGAGGGCACGCCGCCCAAGCAGTAAAGCTGTCTTACGGCTGAAACCCGGCCCGGACGGATCGCACACGCGAGCCGTCCGGGCCGGATTATTTTGCAGCCCGTGCCATGACCGCCGTGCCCGTGAGCGTGCGCGATGCGCGCGCCTCGCCTCAGGACCGACTCTGGATCCAGAGCGTCTACCGCGAGTATCTCGATGACTTGAATCCCGGCACCGGGCTGTTCCCGGCGCTCGGGGAGATCGGCCACCGCGAGCCCGACCAGATCGCGCACTGGTTCGGCGATCCCAACACCTTTCCGTTGGTGATCCTCAAGGGCTCGGAGCCCGTGGGCTTCGCGCGCGTGCTGCGCTCGAGCCCCTCGCCCGCGCCGCCGCCGCGCGCCGAGTACCGCATGGCGGAATTCTTCGTGACACGCGCCCGTCGGCGCTTAGGGATAGGGCGCACCGCGGTGCAGCTCATCCTGAGCCGCTTCGCCGGACGGTGGGAGATCAGCGAGTACCTGCGCAACGCCGCGGCCGTGAGCTTCTGGCGGCGCGTGGTCGCCGGCTACACCCGCGGCAACTACCAGGAGCGCATCGTCAACGGCGAAGTGCACCAGGTGTTCGATTCCGGGACACCGCGCCCGGCGTAGCGGACCCCGCACAGCCGGCGCAGCCGCCGCCGAGGCGCGCAAGCGTGCGCGCGCGCAGCGGTGCGAGCCACGGCGCGGTGAGCGCCGGCGGCAGCGCGGCTAGCGTCTCGAGCACGCGCAGCCGCAGCCGCAACGACAGCAGCCGCCAGGCGCTGAACACCGCGCAGGCGCCGACCACGACTCCGACCAGAAGCTGCTGCAGCGGCAGACTCATGCGCCGACCGCCCCGCCCCCGAGGAGCAGCGCCACGCGGTAGGTGACCAGGGCGCCCAGCCAGGCGAGCGCGAACAGGTAAGCGGCCATCACGAGCGGATAGCGCCAGGAGTTGGTCTCGCGCTTGACCACCGCGAGCGTCGACAGGCACTGCGGCGCGAACACGTACCAGGCGAGCAGCGACAGCCCGGTGGCGAGGCTCCAGGTGTGCGCGATGATCGGCGCGAGCGCGCCGGCGACATCGCTGCTACCGGACATCGCGTACACGGTACCGAGTGCGCTCACGGCCACTTCGCGCGCCGCGAGCCCCGGCACCAGCGCAATGGAGATCTGCCAGTTGAAGCCGATGGGCGCGAACACGTACTCGAGCCCGCGGCCGAGAAGCCCGGCGACGCTGTATTCGATCGCCGGTCCGGTCGCACCCGGAGGCGGCGCCGGGAAGCTCGCCAGGAACCACAGCACCACCATCAGCGAGAGGATGATGGTGCCGACGCGCGTGAGGAAGATGCGGGTGCGCTCCCACAGCCCCAGCACCAGGTTCGAGAGATGCGGCGCGCGGTACTCGGGGAGCTCCAGCAGCAGCGGCCGATACTCACCGCGCATCAGCGTGCGCTTGAGCACGAAGGCGACGCCGAGCGCGCTCGCGACGCCGGCGAGATACAGCGCAAACAGCACCAGTCCGCGGAGATTGAGCGGCCCGAGCGAGCGCTGCGGGATGAAGGCGCCGATCAGCAGCGCGTACACCGGCAGCCGTGCCGAGCAGGTCATGAGCGGCGCGATCATGATGGTCGCGAGTCGGTCGCGCGCCGAGGGGATGGTGCGCGTTGCCATGATGCCGGGAATCGCGCAGGCGAAGCTCGACAGCAGCGGAATGAAGGCCCGGCCGGAAAGCCCGACCCGCCCCATCAGGCGATCGAGCATGAAGGCGGCCCGCGGCAGGTAGCCCGAGTCCTCGAGCGCGAGGATGAACAGGAAGAGGATCAGGATCTGCGGCAGAAATACCAGCACGCTGCCGGTGCCGGCGATCACGCCGTCGAGCAGCAGTCCCCGCAGCGGCCCCGGCGGCAGCAGCGCGCCGAGTGAGCCGCTCACGCTCTGGATGGCGGTGTTGATCAGGTTTTGCGGCCCTTTGGCCCAGCTGAACACCGCCTGGAACATGAGAAACAGCACCACCGCGAGCAGTACCGGCCCGGCGACCGGGTTCAGCACGACCGCATCGAGCGCGGCGCACAGCGCGGCGCGTGCCGGCACGCGGTATCCGACCTCGTCCAGCACCCGGCGCACCTCGCGCTGGGTCGCCTCGATGTCGGCGGCGGTGGCGGGCGGGGGCGCCTCGAGCCGCCGGCGGCTGCGCACCGCCGTCTCGGCGAAGCCGTAGCGGTCGATCGCCTCGAGCAGCTCGCGCTCGCCGCCGGCGCGCACCGCGACCGTCGGCACGACCGGCACGCCGAGCGCGCGCTCGAGGGCAGCGCGATCGAGCCGGTAGCCACGCCGCGCGGCCACATCGCTCATGTTGAGCGCGACGATCATCGGCACCCCGAGCCGCTTCAGATCGAGCACCAGGCGCAGGTTGAGCCGCAGGTTGGTCGCGTCCACGACGCACACCAGCAGGTCCGGCGCCGGTTCGCGGCCGTGCCGGCCGAGCACCACGTCGCGGGCGATGGCCTCATCGAGCGTCGCAGGCTCGAGGCTGTAGGCACCCGGCAGGTCGACGACGCGGTAGCTGCGCCCGGTGCGCGGGCCGGTGAAGCGTCCCTCCTTGCGCTCGACCGTCACGCCGGGATAGTTGGCGACCTTCTGGCGGCTGCCGGTGAGGCGATTGAAGAGGGCGGTCTTGCCGCAGTTGGGAACGCCGATGAGGGAGAGCGTCAGCTGCGGCGCCGCGACGGCCGCGGCCGCCGGCGCGCTCATGGCTGCGGCGTCGCGGGGCCCGAGATCTCGACCCCCTCTCTGGCGGTCCCGCTGGCCGCCGGGGGTGACGCGTTCAGCCCGGAGTGGAGAATCTCGACCCCCTCTCTGGCTGCGCCACTTGCCCCAGGGGGTGATGCGTTCAGCCCGGAGTGGAGAATCTCGACCCAGATGCTCTGCACCTCGCGGCGGCGCAGCGCGAGCGTCGTGTGACCGACGCGCACCACGAAGGGATCACGCCCGGGACGGGCTTCGGCGAGGATCTCGACTTGCTCGCCGCTCACGAAACCGAACTCGAGCAGCCGCCGCTCGAGGGCGGAAAGCGGCCGCTCCTGCGAGCCGATCCCGACCACGCGACCGGCCGTGCCGGGCGAGAGGACAGAGAGACTCACGAGCCCCGGAGCGAGGACATGACCCGCAGGGGTGGCGACTGCATCCATGGATCCAATTATGGATGAGAACCGTTCGCATTTGCAATCGCATTGGTAACGGTTGAAAGAATCTAGTTTAATCAATCGTTTATCGCAACTCAGATCCCCCGTGAATCATGCCCCCGTGGCCGCCCGCCTATGCTCGTCGCGCTCGAGAAGCGGGCGGAGGTATCGGCCGGTGTAGGACTGCTCGCTCGCCGCGACCGTCTCGGGAGTGCCGCAGGCGATGATCTGCCCACCGGCCTCACCTCCCTCGGGGCCGAGATCGATCACCCAGTCGGCGGTCTTGATGACGTCGAGGTTGTGCTCGATCACCACCACCGTGTTGCCTTCGTCGCGCAGGCGGTGCAGCACCTCGAGCAGCTGCTTCACGTCGTGGAAGTGCAGCCCGGTGGTGGGCTCGTCGAGTATGTAGAGAGTGCGCCCGGTGGCGCGCTTGGCGAGCTCGCGCGCGAGCTTCACCCGCTGCGCCTCCCCGCCCGAGAGCGTCGTGGCGTTCTGCCCCAGCCGCACGTAGGAGAGCCCGACGTCGGCGAGCGTCTGGAGCTTGCCTGCGACCGCGGGCACGTTCTGCAGGAAGCGCAACGCCTCCTCCACGGTGAGCTCGAGCACCTCGTAGATGTTCTTGCCGCGGTAGCGGATCTCGAGCGTCTCGCGATTATAGCGCTGGCCCTTGCACACATCGCACGGCACGTAAACATCGGGCAGGAAGTGCATCTCCACGCGGATGACGCCGTCGCCCTGGCACGCCTCGCAGCGCCCGCCCTTGACGTTGAAGCTGAAGCGCCCCGCGTCGTAGCCGCGCGAGCGCGCCTCGGGCACCGCCGCGAACAGCTCACGCAGCGGCGCGAACAGTCCCGTGTAGGTGGCGGGATTCGAGCGCGGCGTGCGGCCGATCGGGGTCTGGTCGATGTCGATCACGCGGTCGATCTGCTCGAGTCCCTCGACAGCCACACAGGGCGCGGCCTCGACGCGCGCACCGGTGAGGCGCGCCGCGGCGTGGCCGAAGAGCGTGTCGACGATGAGCGTGGACTTGCCCGAGCCCGACACTCCGGTCACGCAGGTGAAGAGCCCGAGCGGGATGTGTGCCGTGACCTGCGCGAGGTTGTTGCCGCTCGCACCGACGATGCGGATTTCCCGCTCGGGATGGGGCCGGATGCGCAAACCAGGCAGCTCGATGCGGCGGCGCCCCGAGAGGTACTGGCCGGTGATCGAGGCGGGATTCGACTCGATGTCGCGCGGTGTCCCCTCGGCAACCAGCTCTCCGCCGTGGGCACCGGCGCCGGGACCAAGGTCGACGACGTGATCGGCCTCGCGGATCGCCTCCTCGTCGTGCTCGACCATGATCACAGTGTTGCCGAGATCGCGCAGCTGCCTGAGCGTCGCGAGCAGCCGGCGGTTGTCGCGCTGGTGCAGCCCGATCGAAGGCTCATCGAGTATGTACATGACGCCGGTGAGCCCCGAGCCGACCTGACTTGCGAGCCGGATGCGCTGCGACTCCCCGCCCGAGAGCGTCTCGGCGCGGCGGTCGAGCGTGAGATAATCGAGGCCGACGTCCGCGAGGAAGCGCAGCCGCTCGATCATGCCCTTGACGATCCGCGCGGCGACCTCGCCGCGCCAGCCCGCGAGGTCGAGCCCGGTGAGGAAGGCGAGCGCGCGGCCGACGGTGAGATGCGCCACCTCCGGAAGGCTCACGCCCGCGACGAACACGAAGCGCGCCGCACGGTTCAAGCGCGTGCCGTGGCACTCGGGGCAGGGCCGCACGCCAAGGTAGCGCGCCAGCTCCTCGCGCACCATCGGGGATTCGGTCTCGCGGTAGCGCCGTGTGAGATTCGGCAGGATGCCCTCGAAGGGGTGGCGCCGGCGCGTGCGCCGTCCCCCTTCCGCGCGGTAGCCGAACTCGATCGTCTCCGCGCCGCTGCCGTTCAGCAGCACCTGCTGCACGGGGGCAGGGAGCTCGGTCCACGGCGTCTCGATGTCGAAGCCGTAGTGCCTGGCCAACGACTGGATGAGCTGGAAGTAATGTTCGTTACGCCGGTCCCAGCCGCGCACCGCGCCGCCGGCGAGCGACAGATGCGGATGCAGCACCACGCGCTGCGGGTCGAAGAACTCCTCGACACCGAGACCGTCGCACGCCGGGCAGGCGCCCGAGGGGTTGTTGAAGGAGAACAGCTTCGGCTCGAGCGGCGGCACGCTGTAGCCGCATACCGGACAGGCGTGGCGGCTGGAGAAGGTGAGCGGCTCGCTCCCCGGCTCGTCGAGCAGGATCAGCTTGGCCACCCCTCCGGCGAGCCGCAGCGCCGTCTCGAAGGATTCCGCCAGGCGCTGCGCCCCGTCGGGCCGCACCCGCATACGGTCGACCACCGCCTCGATGGTGTGCTTGCGCCTGGGATCGAGCTGCGGCCGCGACTCGAGCTCGTGGATGCGCCCGTCGATGCGCACGCGCACGAAGCCCTGACTCCCGAGATCCTCGAGCAGCTCGTGATGCTCGCCCTTGCGCTCGACGACGAGCGGTGCGATCAGCGCCGCCGCGGTGCCCTCCGGGAGCCTGAGCACCTGGTCGACCATCTGGCTCACGGTCTGCGCCGTGAGGTCGATCCCGTGATCGGGGCAGCGCGGGATGCCGGCCCGCGCGTAGAGCAGCCGCAGGTAGTCGTGGATCTCCGTAACCGTGCCCACAGTCGAGCGCGGGTTATGCGAGCTCGCCTTCTGTTCGATGGCGATCGCGGGCGAGAGACCCTCGATACTGTCGACGTCGGGCTTGTCCATGGTCGAGAGGAACTGCCGCGCATAGGCCGAGAGCGACTCGACGTAGCGGCGCTGCCCCTCGGCGTAGAGCGTGTCGAAGGTGAGCGAGGACTTGCCGGAGCCCGATAGCCCGGTGACCACGATCAGCCGCTCGCGCGGCAGGTCGAGGCTGAGGTTCTTGAGATTGTGGGTGCGCGCCCCGCGCACGCGAATGTGCTGCATTGAACCAAAAAGTCTACGCGCCCCGGCCACTCAAACCAAAGTCGCAGGTCTTACTCGAGGCTGAGGCTCGATTTGGGGCCACACGGGGGCGACTCAAGAGGTTCGCGCCGCCCCGGCTGCTCCACTAGAATGCGCCGTCTATGGCGGGCGCTGCCGGCGACCACGCCCAATCTTGAGAATCGTCGAGGGCCGCACCATGGCGCGTGGAGTCAATAAAGTCATCCTCATCGGCAACCTGGGCGCGGACCCCGAGACCCGCGCCATGCCTTCCGGCACCACGGTTGCGAACCTGCGCGTGGCGACCAGTGAAAGCTGGCGCGACAAGCAGACGGGCGAGCAGCAGGAGCGCACCGAGTGGCATCGCGTGGCGCTCTTCGGGCGGCTCGCCGAGGTGGCCGGTGAGTACCTGCGTAAAGGCTCGCAGGTCTACATCGAGGGGAGCCTGCGCACGCGCAAGTGGACGGACAAGCAGGGCAACGAGCGCTACTCGACCGAGATCATCGGCAACGACCTGCAGATGCTCGGCGGCCGCGGCGGGGCGGGCCAGGCGGGCGGGGCGCCAGGAACCACGGCGGCGGGAGGTGGCCGCGAGGCCGTCGCCGAGGAAACCGGGGCAACCGGCCGCAGCAGCGGCGGCGGCGAGGAATTCGACGACGACATTCCATTCTGAGACGAGGCCGCGTACCTCGCGGGTGAACGGACCCGCTTGCCGCTTTAGGACGCTGAAATCGTTAGCTTTCTTTGCTCTTACGGGCTGCGCCCGTGCGCCCCCCAACCCGAGGCCGTAGAATTTCTACCGGCACCGTCTATGCCCCGCCGCTATTTCATCAAGACCTTCGGTTGCCAGATGAACGAGTACGACTCCGCGCGTATGGCGGACGTGCTCCATGCCGGCGCGGCGTTCACCGCCACCGACGACCCGCGCGAGGCGGATCTGCTGCTGATGAACACCTGCTCGGTGCGCGAGAAGGCGCAGGAGAAAGTGTTCTCGCTCCTCGGCGAGTGGAGGCGCCTGAAGAGTGCCCGTCCCGGAGTGGTGATCGGCGTCGGCGGCTGCGTCGCGAGCCAGGAGGGCTTTGGCATCGCCGAGCGCGCGCCCTTCGTCGATCTCGTCTTCGGCCCCCAGACGCTGCACCGCCTGCCCGAGATGCTCGCCGAGCTCGAGCGCGGCGCAGGACCCGTCGTCGACGTGAGCTTCCCGGAGATCGAGAAGTTCGATCACCTGCCGGCGCCGCGCGCGGAAGGCGCACGCGCCTTCGTGTCGGTGATGGAGGGCTGCAGCAAGTACTGCAGCTTCTGCATCGTGCCCTACACGCGCGGCGAGGAAGTGAGCCGGGGCTTCGACTCGGTGCTGGATGAGGTGCGCGCGCTCGCCGCGCAGGGAGTCGCCGAGGTGACGCTGCTCGGGCAGAACGTCAATGCCTACGCCGGCGCCATGGCCGACGGCGCCCGCGTCGATCTCGCCACCCTCATTCATCACGTGGCGCGCATTCCCGGCATCGAGCGCGTCCGCTTCACCACTTCCCATCCGCTCGAGCTCACCGGCAGCCTGATCGAGGCCTTCGCACACGTGCCGCAGCTCGCCAGCCACCTGCACCTGCCGGTGCAGAGCGGCTCGGACCGGGTGCTGGCACTCATGAAGCGCGGCTATACCGCGCTCGAATACAAGGACAAGGTGCGGCGGCTGCGGGCCATACGGCCCGACATCGCCATCTCGTCCGACTTCATCGTCGGATTCCCGGGCGAGAGCGAGCGCGATTTCGCCGCGACGCTCGCGCTGGTGCGGGAGGTGGGCTTCGACCAGTCCTTCAGCTTCATCTACAGCCGCCGCCCCGGGACCCCGGCCGCCTCGCTCCCCGACGAGGCCACGCACGAGGTGAAGCAGCAGCGCCTCGCGCAGCTGCAGGCGCTGCTCGAGACCCAGGCGCACGCGGTGAGCGAATCGATGGTGGGTACGCGGCAGCGGGTGCTGGTCGAGCGGCCCTCGAAAAAGGATGCGCGCGAGCTCGCCGGCCGTACCGCCAACAACCGCTGGGTGAATTTCCCGGGACCCGCCTCGCTGGTGGACCGCTTCGTCGAGGTCGAGGTGACCGCCGCACGCGCACACAGCCTGCGCGGGCGTCTCGCGCGGGCCGCGCCCGCCCGGCTGCGCGCCGCGGCCGCCGCCCCGCGCGCGGCCAGCGGCTGAGTGGCCGTGGCCGCCCCATCACCGCGCGAGCACCGGGAATTCGATCTCGGCGTCGGCGACAACGCCCGGCTCGCCAACCTCTGCGGCCCGCTCGATGAGAACCTGCGCCTGCTCGAGGACCGGCTCGACGTGCGCATCCGCCGTCGCGGCGACAGCTTCCGCGTGTCCGGTGCGCTCGCCGCGAGCGCCGAGGACACGCTGCGCGAGCTCTTCGAGCTCACCCGCAGCGAGACGGTGACACCCGAGCGCGTGCATCTCGCGCTGCACGACCGCGAGGCCGGGGCACCGCCCGCCGATGCGGACCTGCGCGAGCACGACGTGCGCGTGCCGAGCGGTGGCATCCGCGCCCGCGGCAAGCACCAGCGCGACTACCTGGCGCACATCCGCGGCGGCGATCTCACCTTCGGCATCGGACCGGCCGGCACCGGCAAAACCTATCTCGCGGTCGCCTGCGCGGTGGAAGCGCTGACTTCGGAGCGCGTGCGCCGCATCGTGCTGGTGCGCCCGGCGGTCGAGGCCGGCGAGCGGCTCGGGTTCCTTCCCGGCGACCTCACCCAGAAGGTCGACCCGTACCTGCGGCCGATGTACGACGCGCTCTACGAGATGATGGGCTTCGACCGCGTGGCGCGCTTCATCGAGCGCAACGTCATCGAGATCGCGCCGCTCGCCTTCATGCGCGGCCGCTCGCTCAACGATTCCTTCATCATTCTCGACGAGGCGCAGAACACCACCATCGAGCAGATGAAGATGTTCCTCACCCGCATCGGCTTCGGCTCCCGCGCGGTGGTGACCGGGGACGTCACGCAGACCGATCTCCCCGCCGGCAAGCAGTCGGGCCTCTCCCACGTGGTCGACGTGCTGCGCGACGTGCAGGGAGTCGCCTTCACCTTCTTCGACGCCCACGACGTGGTGCGTCATCCGCTGGTACAGCGCATCGTGCAGGCCTACGAATCGCGCGGCGGCTCGCCTTGAGCACGCGCCCCCACGTCACCCTCGAGCTGCAGCGACGGGTGCGGTCCTGGGCGCCGCCGCGGGCCGAGCTCGCGCGCTGGGCGAGTGCCGCGCTGGGCAAGCGTGCCGCCGGCGGCGAGCTCGGCGTGCGCGTGGTGGGAGCGGCGGAGAGCCGCCGGCTGAACGCGCGCTTCCGCGGCCGCCGTGAGCCGACCAACGTGCTGTCCTTCCCGGCGACGCCGCTGCCGCGTCCGGTGCGCGCGCGCGCGCGCCCTCTCGGAGACCTGGTGATCTGCCCGGGCGTCCTGCGGCGCGAAGCCCGAGCGCAGGCGAAGACGCTGCGTGCTCACTGGGCCCACCTCGTGGTGCACGGGGCTCTGCACCTGATCGGCTACGACCATGAGCGCGCCGCCGATGCGCGGCGCATGGAGCGGCGTGAAGTCGCGGTACTCGCCCGCCTCGGATTCGCGAACCCCTACCGGAGCTTCGTGAGCCGATGAGCAAGGACCCGAACTCCACCGGCCGCTGGCTGCGCCGTCTCACCCAGGGGCTCGCGGCCGAGCCGCAGGATCGCGGGCAGCTCCTCACCATGCTGCGCGAGGCCGGTGAGCGCGGTCTGGTCGATTCCGATGCCCTCACCATGCTCGAAGGGGTGCTCGCGGTGTCGGACCTGCAGGTGCGCGACATCATGGTGCCGCGCGCCGAGGTGGCGTTCGTGCGGCGCAACGAGCCGGCCGCGCGCATCCTGCAGGTGGTGGTCGAATCCGGCCACTCGCGCTTTCCGGTGATGGACGAGGACCGTGACGACATCGTCGGCATCCTGCTCGCCAAGGATCTGCTGCGCCTCAAGAGCAGCCAGCCGCGCGAGCGCTTCGACATCCGCGAGTACATGCGCCCGGCGGTGTTCGTGCCCGAGTCCAAGCGGCTCAACGTGCTGCTGAAGGAGTTCCGCCGCAATCGCAACCACATGGCGATCGTGGTGGACGAGTACGGCGGGGTGGCGGGCATGGTCACCATCGAGGACGTGATCGAGCAGATCGTCGGCGAGATCGACGACGAGTTCGACGTCGAGGAAGAGAACATCCGCCGCGATGCCGAGCGCCAGTTCACGGTGCGCGGCGTGACCCGCATCGCCGAGTTCAACGAGTACTTCGGCGCGCGGCTCTCCGAGCAGGAGGGCTTCGACACCGTGGCGGGGCTGGTGATGAAGCATCTCGGGCGGCTGCCACGGCGCGGCGAGTCCGCGCTCATCGACGGCTTCGAGTTCCGCGTGCTGCGTGCGGACCGCCGCCGCGTCGATGCGCTCAAGGTACTCGCGCCGCGCGACGTCCCGCCCGCGGAGGAGCGCGCGGCGGGCGACGGGACGTAACAGCCCGTGGGGCGCTCGCGCACGCTGCTGCGGGCGCTCCTCGCGCTCGCCGCCGGGACGGCGCTGGCGGCGGCCTTTGCGCCGCTCGGGATCTGGCCGCTCGCGCTGCTCGCGCCCGCGCTGCTCATGTGGCTGTGGCAGGACGCCGCCCGCTGCGAGGCCGCGCTCCTCGGCTTGTGCTTCAGCGCCGGCACCTTCGCCGCCGGCACCTACTGGCTGTGGGTCAGCATCCACGATTTCGGGGAAGCCCCGGGTTGGCTCGCGCTCCTCCTGATGGCGGGACTCATCGCCATCATGGGCCTCTACCACGCCGGCCTCGGCTACGTCTGCGCCCGCTGGTTGCCGGCGCGCGGCCCGCTGCGCTCGCTGGTCGCACTGCCGGCGGCCTGGCTGCTCGTCGAGTGGTGGCGCGGCTGGTTCCTGTCGGGCTTCGCGTGGCTGTCGCTCGGCTACTCGCAGACCGATACCCCGCTCGCAGGCCTCGCGCCCCTCATCGGGGTCTACGGCATCAGCGCGGTGCTGCTCGCCGGCGCCGGGGCGCTCACCGCGCTCCTGCAGGGCACGCGCCGCGCGCGGGTGGTGGCGGCCCTGGTGCTCGTCATTCCGTGGCTCGCCGGGTGGGCGCTGCGCGGTGTGTCGTGGACACGCCCCTCGGGAGCGCCGGTGTCGGTGGCGGTGGTTCAGGGGGCGATCCCGCAGGACGAGAAGTGGCTCGACAGCAACCACGACACCACGCTGAAGCTCTACCAGAGGCTCACCGAGCAGGCGCTCGGCACGCAGCTCATCGTGTGGCCGGAGTCCGCTCCGGCGGACACCGCCAACGATCTGGTGCCGTACATCACGGATCTGTACCGCGAGGCCCGCAGCCACGGGTCGGCGCTGGTGCTCGGGGTGCTGCGCGAGGAGCCGGCCTCGGACCGCGAGCCGGCTCGCTACTTCAACTCGGTGCTGGGGCTTGGCACCCGCGTCAGCTGGTACGACAAGCACCACCTGGTTCCCTTCGCCGAGTTCTTCCCGGTGCCGGCTTTCGTGCGCTCGTGGCTGCGCCTGATGAGCCTGCCGTACTCGGACTTCACCCCCGGCCCCGCGTACCAGCCGCCGCTGCCGGCGGCCCATCTGGAGCTCGGCGCCACGGTCTGCTATGAGGACGCCTACGGCAGCTCGATGCTGCGGGTGCTCGACAGCGCCGATTCCCTGGTGAACGTGACCAACGACGCCTGGTTCGGCCATTCGACCGCCCGCTACCAGCACTTCCAGATCGCCCGCATGCGGGCGCTGGAGGAGGGACGCTACTTAATCCGGGCCGCCAACGACGGCGTCTCCGCCATCATCGGCCCGGACGGGAAGGTCGTGGCGCGCGCCCCGGAATTCCGCCCCTTCGTACTGGTCTCAAGGGTGATCCCGTACAAGGGTCTCACCCCGTACGCGCATGTTGGGAACTGGCTGGTCGTGCTGCTTGCGACCGGGGCGCTGGCGTACGGGCTGGGGGTGCGGAATGATAGGCGGCTCGAGGACCCCGGGACCGGGTCCGGCGCCGCTTTGCCCGATGGAAGTATGTGAAATGAACCTCAAAGCCGATTCCAAGCTCATTCTGCCGGCCCGGCGGACACTCGCCGTGCTCACCGTCGCGGTGGCGCTCGCGGCCTGCTCGCGCGAGACCAGCGCCGAGGCGACCCGCGCCGCCGCCCCGGCTGCGCCGGTCGCGACCGTGCCGGCCGCGGCGACGGCCGCGGCGCTCGAGGCTGCGGCGCTCCCCGAGTCGATGGTGCGGGGCCTGCCCGATTTCGCGACGCTGGTCGAGCGCTGCGGTCCGGCGGTGGTCAACGTCGAGGTGGTGGAGAAGGTGCAGACGGGCCAGGGCTTCCAGGGACTGCAACCGAACGACCCGCTGTACGACTTCTTCCACCGCTTCGGCATCCCCGGTCCGGAGCAGTCTCCGCGGGGCACTCAGCCGCCGGCGCGGGGCGCGGGCTCGGGCTTCATCGTCAGTCCCGACGGCTACATCCTCACCAACACCCACGTGGTCGCCGATGCCGACACCGTGACCGTGCGCCTCACCGACCGCCGCGAGTTTCAGGCCAAGGTGATCGGGGCCGACGAGCGCACCGACGTCGCGGTGATCAAGATCAGCGCGAGCAATCTGCCGACCGTGAGGCTCGGCGATCCCTCGCACATCAAGCCGGGACAATGGGTGGTGGCGATCGGCTCGCCCTTCGGCTTCGACAACAGCGTCACCGCCGGCATCATCAGCGCGACCGCCCGCTCGCTGCCGAGCGACAACTACGTGCCGTTCATCCAGACCGACGTGGCGGTGAACCCCGGCAACTCGGGCGGACCGCTGTTCAACCTCGCCGGGGAGGTGATCGGCATCAATTCGCAGATCTTCAGCCGCACCGGCGGCTTCATGGGCCTGTCCTTCGCCATCCCCATCGACGTTGCGCGCAACGTCGAGGAGCAGCTGATCAGGACGGGGCGCGTGGTCCGCGGCCGCATCGGCGTCACCATCCAGGATCTCAACGCGCAGCTCGCCGAGTCCTTCGGGCTCGACCGTCCGCGCGGGGCGCTGGTGTCCTCGGTCGAGAAGGACGGCCCGGCGGCGCACGCGGGCATGCAGCCGGGGGATGTGATTCTCGGGGTCGGCGGCCGTCCGATCGAGCATTACGGGGAGCTCTCGGGCGCGATCGCCGCGATGAAGCCGGGCAGCGAGACGGCGCTGCAGGTGTGGCGTAACGGCAAGCAGCAGACCGTGAGCGTGCAGATCGCCGAGCTCAAGGAGCAGCAGCCGCTGGCAGCGAGCCGCAGAAGTCCCGCGGGCGGCAGTCCCCGCAAGCCGAGCGCCTTCGGCCTCACGGTCCGCCCACTCACCCCGCAGGAGAAGGAGCAGGCGGACACCCAGGGGAGCCTGGTGGTGGAGGAGGTCGCCGGAGCCGCGGCGGCGGCGGAGGTGGCGCCCGGTGACATCATCCTCGGCGTCAACGGCCACCGGGTGCACAGCGTCAAGGAACTGGAGGAGGCGGCCAAGGCCGCCGGCCGCAGCGTCGCGCTGCTGATCCAGCGCGAGGACGCCCAGATCTTCGTTCCTCTGCGCCTGCCCTGACCACGATGCGGGAGACGTACGAGCCCGCGGCCGTCGAGCGTGACGCGCAGGAGTACTGGCACCGCCACCGTTCGTTCGAGGCGCGCGAGGACCCCGCGCGTCCGAAGTACTACTGCCTGTCGATGCTGCCGTACCCCTCGGGCCGGCTGCACATGGGGCACGTGCGCAATTACACCATCGGGGACGTGCTGACGCGCTACCTGCGCATGCAGGGCTACAACGTGCTGCAGCCGATGGGCTGGGACGCCTTCGGGCTGCCGGCCGAAAACGCCGCGATCAGCAACGGTGTGCCGCCGGCGAAATGGACGCGCGAGAACATCGCTCACATGCGCGCGCAGCTCAAGTCGCTCGGCTTCGCCATCGACTGGCGGCGCGAGCTCGCCACCTGCGACCCGGGCTACTACCGCTGGAACCAGTGGCTGTTCCTGCGCATGCGCGAGCGCGGCCTCGCCTACCGCAAGTCGGGCATCGTCAACTGGGATCCGGTCGATCAGACCGTGCTCGCCAACGAGCAGGTGATCGAGGGCCGCGGCTGGCGCACCGGGGCGCCGGTCGAGAAGCGCGAGATCCCCATGTACTACCTGGCGATCACGCGCTACGCCGAGGAGCTGCTCGCGGCGCTCGAGGAGCTGCCCGACTGGCCGGAGCGCGTGCGCATCATGCAGGCGAACTGGATCGGGCGCAGCGAGGGCTGCGATATCGCCTTCCCCTACGCTCCCGATACCGTGCGCGCGGTGGGCGCCGAGGGGTCGCTGCGGGTGTTCACCACGCGGGCCGACACGCTCTTCGGCGCCACGTTCATGGCGATCGCCGCGGAGCACCCGGTGGCGCTCGCGGCGGCTCGCGCAAGTCCGAAGCTGGCCGCCTTCGTGGAAGAATGCCGCCGCGGCAGCATCATCGAGGCGGAGCTCGCGACGCAGGAGAAGAAAGGCATGCCGACCGGGCTGCACGTGCTGCATCCCTTCACCGGCCAGCCGCTCGAGATCTGGGTCGCCAATTACGTCGTGATGGCCTACGGCGAAGGGGCCGTCATGGGCGTGCCGGCCCACGACGAGCGCGACTTCGAATTCGCCCTCAGAAACCGGCTGCCGGTGGTCACGGTGGTGCGCTCGAGCTCGGGGGCTTACGAGGAAGTGCGCGCCCCCTGGATCGCCGCCTACAGTGAACACGGCGTGACGGTGAACTCGGGGGAGTTCTCCGGTCTCGGCTTCCGGGAGGCGGTGGAGGCGATCGCCGCGGCGCTCGAGAAAAAGGGCCTGGGCGCCAGGCGCGTGCAGTTTCGCCTGCGCGACTGGGGGATCTCGCGCCAGCGCTACTGGGGCTGCCCGATCCCGATCATTCACTGCGCGGCGTGCGGCGAGGTGCCGGTGCCGGACCAGCAGCTGCCGGTGGTGCTGCCCGAGGACCTGGTGCCGGACGGCAGCGGCAACCCGCTCGCCAAATCTGCGGCCTTCTACCAGTGCAGCTGCCCGAAGTGCGGACGGGCCGCGCGGCGCGAAACCGACACCATGGACACCTTCGTCGACTCGTCCTGGTACTTCATGCGCTACGCGTGCCCGGATGCGGCCGAGGCCATGGTCGATGCGCGCGTCGATTACTGGCTGCCGGTGGACCAGTACATCGGCGGCATCGAGCACGCGATCCTGCACCTGCTGTATGCGCGCTTCTGGACCAGGGTGATGCGCGATCTCGAGCTGGTGAAGTTCGGCGAGCCCTTCACCCGGCTCCTCACCCAGGGCATGGTGCTCAATCACATCTATTCCTACCAGCCCCCGGGCGGGCGCAAACGCTACTTCAATCCCGCCGACGTCGAGACCCGGCGAGCGGGCGACGGCGGCACCCGCTACGAGGTCGTGACGAGCGACCTCGGCACGCTCGCGGTCGAGCACGAAGGCATCGGCAAGATGTCGAAGTCCGAGGGCAACGGCGTCGATCCGGAGGGACTCATCGAGCGCTTCGGCGCCGACACCGCGCGGCTCTTCACCATGTACGCCTCGCCTCCCGAGCAAACCCTCGAATGGTCCGATGAGGGCGTGCAGGGCGCGTCGCGCTTCATCCGGCGCCTGTGGAGCTCGGTGTACGAGCACGTCGCCGCGGGCGCCGCCCCGGCGCTCGAGCCGCGCGCGCTCACGCCGCAGCAGCGTGCGCTGCGCCGCACGGCGCACCAGGCGCTCGCCAAGGCTACCGACGACATCGGCCGCCGGCGTAATTTCAACACCGCGATCGCCGCGATGATGGAGCTGCTCAACTCGATCCGCGCCTCGGGCGATACCAGCCCGCAGGGTCGCGCGGTGCGCCAGGAAGCGCTCGGCATCGAGGTGCGGGTGCTCGCGCCCGTCACCCCGCACGTGTGTCACGCGCTGTGGCATGCGCTCGGCCACCGGACGGCGCTGGTCGATGAGCGCTGGCCGCAGCCCGATCCGGCCGCGCTCGAGCAGCAGACGCACGCCATGGTGGTGCAGGTGAACGGCAAGCTGCGCGGCCACATCACCGTGCCGGTGCACGCCGACGAGGCGGCGGTGCGCGCCGCGGCGCTCGCCGACGAGCACGTGCGCAGGTTCGTGGCGGACAAACCGGTACGACGGGTCATCGTCGTTCCCGGCAAGCTCGTGAACGTGGTGGTGTGATGGGCCGTGCGGGCCTGCGATGTGTGCCCGCCGCCGCGGCGCTCGCGGCGATTGCGCTGCTGCCCGGCGGCTGCGGCTTCCACCTCGAAGGACGCACGGCGCTGCCCGCGGCGGTCAAGACCCCGTACCTCGAGGCCGAGGACCGGCAGAGCGATTTCGTGCAGAGCCTGCGGCGTGCCTTGCACGCGAGCGGCGCCGAGCTCGCGCCCGAGAAGGACAAGGCCTCGGCGGTGGTGAGGATCCTCACGGACAGCGTGAAGCAGCGGGTGCTGTCGGTCTCCAACCTCAACCAGCCGACCGAGTACGAGCTCACCTACACGGTGAGCTTCGCGGTGAGCGCCGGCGGGCACGAGCTGCTCGCACCGCAGGAGATCTCCACTACCCGCACCTACAGCTTCAACGAGCGGCTGCTGCTCGCCAAGGGTCACGAGGCCGACGTGCTGCGCGGGGCTATGGCGCAGGACCTGGCCGACATGGTGCTGCGGCGGCTGTCGAGACTCTGACGGCGTGTCCGGCGCACCGAGCGCTCCGGCAGGTTCCGCCCACGCGGTGCTGCCGCTGCGCGCCATCGACCGCGTGGCGCTCGCACGGCTCATCGCCCGCTACCGCCTCGACCTCACGCTGGTCGTCGGGGGTGAGGCGATTCCGGGATCGTACTGGGGCGACAGCGAGGCGGGACTCAGGGCCGGGAGACTCTACGTGCGGCCCGACACGCCGGTGCACTCCATCCTCCACGAAGCCGGGCACTACATCTGCATGAGCCCGGAGCGGCGCTCCGGACTCGACACCGACGCGGGCGGCGACGATCTCGAGGAGGAGGCGGTGTGTTATCTCCAGGTGCTGCTCGCCGGGCAGCTCGCGGGCGTCGGCCGCGAGCGGCTGCTCGCCGACATGGACGCCTGGGGCTACAGCTTCCGCCTCGGCAGCGCGCGTCAGTGGTTCGAGCGCGATGCCGCCGCGGCGCGCGACTGGCTCGAGCGGTACGGAATCATCGACGCGACGGGGCGGCCCACGGGCGAGCTGCGCTCGAGCTGAGCCCGGCGCCGCTCAGAGCTGCTGCGACACCCCGAGGAAGTAGCCGCGCCGCGGTCCGAATTGCGGGGCGCCCACGCCGACGCCGGTGCCGTTGCGGATCTCGTAGATCTGGTCGAAGACGTTGATCACGTCGAAGCGCGCCGTCAGCCCCCTGATCCCCTGTTGGTCGAACGCGTGGCTGACTCCCAGATTGACCTGCCGGTAGTAGGGCAGGTGGGCGCCGTTGGGGTCGACGCTGCCGTCCGGGAGGACGAGCGCGGCCCGCAGCCCCGAGCCGACCAGGACATCCCCGCTCACGCGCGTCCCGTGCCACAGCCAGGCGGCGCCGCCCGAGGCCGTCATCTGCTGCTCGTGATCGAGATGGATGTAGTGAGCCGCCACGTAGGCGAGATCATCGGGGCTGAAATTGAACTGACTGGACTCGAAGTCCTTGCCGATGGCCCGCTGGAACGCGAGGTTGCCATACGCCTGGAAGTGGCGCTGCGTGTAGTTGCCGGTGAGTTCCACCCCGTACACCTGCCCGTACCGGTAGTTGAACGGGGTGAGGATGATCGGGGCGCCGAACTGACCCTCGTCGATGAGATGGATCGCCTGCTTGTAGTAGCTGTCGACGCCGACGGTCAGGCTCTTGGAGAGCGTCTGCTCGATGCCGAAGTCGTAGTAGTTGGAACGCTCGGCCTGCACGGGATCGTCCCGGGTGACCACCGGAGCCGCGGTCGTGCTCGCGAACTTCGCGACGGTGGTGTTGCCGACCAGCTCGAAGGGCGGCGGCGAGAAGAAGCGCGAGTAGCCGGCGTGCACGGTGGTGTCGTGGGAAAGTTGCCACACGAGATTCACCCGCGGACTGAGCTGACTGCCGCTCGAAAACGCGGAGTAGTGGTCGAAGCGCAACCCGTAGTTCACCGTGAAGCGCTCGTCCCAGCGCCACTCATCCTGCAGATAGGCGCTCTCGATCCACTGGGTGCTGTCACTGTTGTCGATGATGGCCGCCGGAATGTCGTTGCTGGGCAGTCCCGTGGTCGGGTCGGTCGCGAGCACCTGCGAGGTGGTGTCGCTCGTCAGGCGGTCGGTCTGGGCGTAGATGCCGGCCCGCAGCGTATGGGAATCGTTCAGCGTGCAGACAGCGTCGCTCTGCAGGCCGTAGGCTGCGTCGCGCTTGAATGCCTGCTGCGAGATGCCGGTGAAGAACAGATCGCCGAGGTTCGGGTCCGGAGAGAAATCGAGGCTCGAATAGCGGGCGATGAGCGAGGTCTGCACGCTCAGAGGCGTTTGCGAGTGCTGCAGGCTGAGCGCGGCGAAATGGGTGATCTCGCGCTGGTTCTCGTCGAGGTTCTGGCTCAGGAAGTCGCTCTGGCCGTTGACCGTGAGCGTCGGCACGAACACGTTGGCGGCGTGCACCCCGAAGCGGTCGGGAATCTGGAAACGGTCGACCGAGGTACCCGCCAGCAGCGCCAGGCGGTTGCTGTCGTCGAAGATGTGCTCGAGATAGCCGAAGCCGTGGAACTGCCGGGTGGTGTCGTGCAGGGGGGTGGCGCGACCATCGGGAGACTCGATGCCGAGCTCGTCGTAGATGTAGTCGGTCGTGAGGAAGTAGGTGTTGTTCCCGGAGGTGCCGCCGTAGAAGGCGCTCGGCTCGATGGCGCTGTGGCTTCCCCCGTACGCGGACGCCTCGCCGCCGGGCTGCAGCGCTCCCGACTTGGTGGTGAGATCGATGATACCGGCGCTGCGCAGACCGTACTCCGCGGGCAGGCTGCCGGTGATGAGCTTGAATTGCGCGATCATGCGCGGCGGCAGCGTCTGACCGAAGAAGCTGATGCCGTCGGGCAGGATCACGCCGTTCAGGCGGAACTGCAGTCCGTTGTGGTCGCCGCGGATATGCAGCTGCCCGAAGGAGTCCTGGGCCGCATCCGGTACCTGCAGCATGACCTGGTTGAGCTGCACGTTGTCCCCGCCGGGCTCGGACTGAATGTCCTTGGCGCTGAAGGTGTAGGTCGAGGCGCCCGTCTGGGTGTCGATACGGGAGCGCTCCTCGTTGAGATGCTGCGACGTGACCACGATGGTCGGCATGGTGGCGCCAGCTTCCTGGGACACCTGTGCGGAAGTCGCGGTCGCGGTGAGCAGCGCGGCGGCGGCGATGAGCGGCGGCAGCGCCGCGCGCGCCGCGGCAAGCGGCTGGAAGGTCGGCATCGGCGGACTCCTCGAAGCTTTCTCCAAAGCCGGCAGTGCGCACGCGGGACCGCTCGGGCGGCGTACCGGGGCGACTGTCGGGGATGTAAGGCGAGCGGGACCGCGCGGAGCTGAACGAACAGCGCCGCGCGCCCGGCCTCAGCTCTCAGGCTTCAGCAGCGGGAGGTCCGCGGGGCAGGGGCAGCCCCAGGGCGGGGCGCGCGGTGAGGACGACGGCGCGCGGCGGCGGCGCCACGCGCACCACCAGCACCGGCTTGCCGGCGACGGTGGCATGCGCGGGCGAGCCCGCGGTGCCGGTGAAGTGCTCGCACAGGTCGCACTGGGCGCGACCGTGGTCCGGGTCGCCGATCGCATGCGCCGAGAACACGGCCATGCTGCCGATCAGCATGCAGACCGTGATCAGGGCGATCAGTCGATGGGTGCGCGCACCGAGGTTCAAGCGACACCAATGGTGACGGACGGCGGAAGCCTAACCGCACGGCAATGCGATGGCAAACCAAGCCGCCCGCCGCGAGCCGCGCGTCACGCCCGGCGGGCGACGCCCCCCCCACAACGCGCCTCTTGCGTCCGGCCGCGCTACGCGCGAGGCTCTCGGCCATGCGGATCGCACGTCGGCTCTCCGGGCTGCTGCTCGTGTTGCTCGCCGCGCACGCCTCGGACGCACTCGCCGGCAGCGCCGGTCCCTTCGGCATCGACCACGAATGGACCTACGACAACAGCGGGATCTGGAAGCGCGGCTATCAGCAGGCGCTCGAGTACGGCCTCATCGGCGGTGAAGTCGCCGGCGCGCTGTGGGAGGGCGGGGAGACGCGCTTCGGCCGGACGCTGTGGCAGTCGATCGACGCCTCGGCCGCCTCGGGCATCGTGGCGCTGGGCCTGAAGTACGCGTTCTCGCGCGTGCGGCCGATCGACAGCAATGGCGACCCGAACCTGTGGTTCAAGGGCCACGGCAACCAGAGCTTCCCGAGCGGGGAAGTCACCGAGGTGAGCTCGATCGTGACACCGCTCATGCTCGAGTACGGCCCGGACCACCCGCTCGCCTACGCGCTCGAGCTGCTGCCGATCTACGACGGGATCGCGCGCATGAAGGTGCAGGCCCACTGGCAGTCGGACGTCATCGCCGGCTTTGCGCTCGGCACCGGCGCCGGCTGGCTGATGCACGCCCGTGCGGGCACGCCGTTCATCCTCAGCGTCATGCCGCACGGCATCTACGTCGGCATCGGCAAGCGCTTCTGACCCGTTCCGGAGCCGCAGGGGGTAAGCTAGCGGTGTGAAGCTCAACGCCGACTCGCTCGCCTCGCAACTGCGCGAGCGGCTGCTGCCCGTCTATCTCATTTCCGGGGACGAGCCGTTGCTCACCGGGGAAGCGGCCGATGCGGTGCGCGAGCGAGCCCGCGCCGCGGGCTTCAGCGAGCGCGAGGTGTACTTCCCCGAGCGCGGGCCCGACTGGGAGGAGCTGCGCGGCGCCGCCCGCGCCCTGTCGCTCTTCGGCGCGCGGCGCGTGCTGGAGATCCGCCTGAGCTCGCCGAGGCCCGGCACCGCGGGCAATGCCGCGCTCGTGTCGCTGCTCGAGGCGCCGGGCTCCGACACCTTATTTCTCATCCTCAGCCCGCGGCTCGATCGCGACATGCAGGGGGCCGAGTGGGTGCGCAGCGCCGAGCAGCAGGGTGCCTGGGTGCCGGTGTGGCCGGTGGATCCCGCGCGCCTCGTCGCGTGGCTGCGCGAGCGCGCCCGCCGGCTCGGGATCGAAGCGAGCGATGCCGCGCTCGAGCTCCTCGCCGAGCGCACCGAAGGGAATCTCCTCGCCGCCCACCAGGAGCTCGGCAAGCTCGCGCTGCTCGCGGGCTCCGCACCCGTCACGCCCGCTACCGTGCTCGCGAGCGTCGCCGACAGCGCCCGCTTCGACGTGCTGCAGCTCGCCGACGCGGCGCTGGCCGGCGAGCCGGCGCGCGCGCTGCGGGTGCTCGCGGGGCTGCGCGCCGAGGGAACCGAGCCGACGCTGGTGCTGTGGGCGCTCACGCGCGCGCTGCATGACGCCTGGCGTACGCTCGGCACCGGCGCGGCGGCCGCGGCGCGCGGCTGGTCCCCGCGCGGCGCCGCGCTCGCACAGGCGCAGCGGCGCGCCCCGCGCCTGCCGTTCGCGCCTCTCACAGCGCGCGCCGCGCGCACCGACCGCATCATCAAGGGACGCCTTCCGGGCTCCGCCTGGGACGAGCTCGCGCTCCTCACCCGCGCGCTCTGCGACTGAAGCGCGATGCAGCCCATCGGGGTCTTCGGCGGCACCTTCGACCCGATCCACTGCGGGCACCTGCGCACGGCGTTCGAGCTGTGGCAGGAGCTCGGGCTCGCGGAAGTGCGCTTCCTTCCGACCGGCAGTCCGCCGCACCGCGCGCGCCTCTACGCGAGTCCCGAGCTGCGCCTCAAGATGGTCGAGGCCGCGGTCGTCGGGCAGCCGGGCTTCGTGGTCGACGACCGCGAGGTGCGCCGCTCGGGCATCTCGTACTCGGTCGATACGCTCACCGAGCTGCGGGGGGAGTTCCCGGCGCGCTCGCTGTGCCTGCTGCTCGGCATGGACGCCTTCCTCGGGCTGCCGGACTGGCACCGCTGGCGCGAGCTGCTGCCGCTCGCCCACATCGTGGTCGCGCACCGCCCCGGCTGGAAGGCCCCGGGCAAGGGTCCGCTCGGGGAGCTGCTGGTCGATCACGGGACCGGTGCGATCGCCGACCTGCACCGCCGTCCGGCCGGCTGCGTGTACGTACGCGCAGTGACCCAGCTCGAGATCTCCTCCACCGAGCTGCGCGCGCTCATCATTTCCGGCCGTGATCCGCGCTACCTCGTTCCCGACGCGGTACGGCAGATCATCATCGAGACGAGGTGCTATGCTGGTCAGCAGGGTCCTTAGAGAGCCTCGCCGCCAACCGCCAGGAGAACGCACTCAATCACATGACCACCCGTACACGCCTGCGCCCCGCCGCGGAGCGCGTCTCGCCGCTGCAACAAGTCGTGACGACCGCGCTCGAAGACATGAAAGCCGTCAACGTCAGGGTGCTCGATGTACGCGGGCTCACCGACATCGCCGACACCATGGTCATCGCCTCCGGGAACTCCGACCGGCACGTGCGCTCGATCGCCGAGCGCGTGGTGGAGAAGGCCAAGGCGGCCGGCTTCCGGCCGCTCGGCACCGAAGGCGAGCGCGACGGGGAGTGGGTGCTGGTCGATCTGCAGGATCTGATCGTGCACGTCATGCTGCCGCGGGTGCGCGAATTCTACGGCCTGGAGCACCTGTGGGAGGGCGGGGCGGCCGAGCCGCTCGCCGCCCCCGCGCTCGCCCGCACCGCGGCCCGGCGGCGGCGTTCCGTGAGCTGACACCCCACCCATGCACGTGCGCCTGATCGCCGTGGGCGGGAAGCCGCCCCGCTGGGTGCGCGACGCGTGCGAAGATTACATAAGGCGTTTAGGCTCGCAGCTGCCGGTCTCGGTGATCGGGATCGCGCCCGGGACACGAAGCCGCGGCGCCGCGACCGCCCGGGCGGTCGCGCTCGAGGGCGAGCGGGTGCTGGCCGCGGTGCGCGCCGGGGACTACCTGGTGACACTCGACGAGCGCGGCACCGAGCTCTCGACCCGCGAGTTTGCCGGTTGGCTCGAGCAGCGCATGCAGGAGGGTGAGGATCTCGCATTCGCCATCGGCGGACCGGACGGGCTGGCGGCCGCGGTGCTCGCGCGCAGCCGGCTGCGCCTGGCGCTGTCGCGGCTCACGCTGCCGCATGCGCTCGCGCGCGTGGTGCTCGCCGAGCAGCTCTATCGCGCCGTGAGTCTGCTCGCCCGTCACCCCTATCACCGGGAGTAACGGTGGATCCGGCCGCGCCCGTGCTGTGCCTCGCCTCGGTGTCGCCGCGCCGCCGCCAGCTGTTGGCGCAGATCGGTGTGCCTCACGTGGTGCGCGCCGCCGGTATCGATGAGGCGGTCGCGCCGGGGGAGGGGGCCGCCGACTACGTGGTGCGCATTGCCTGCGCCAAGGCGCACGCCGTGCGCAGCCACGGTATGGAGCTTCCCGTACTGGCCGCCGACACCACCGTGGTGCTCGATGAGACGATCTGCGCCAAGCCGCGCGACCGCGCCGACGGGATCGCCATGCTGACGCGGCTCTCGGGGCGCAGCCACCGGGTGCTCACCGCGGTGGCGCTCGCCACCGCCGCCGGCATCGAGTTTCGCGTGAGCGCGAGCGAGGTGACGCTGCGGCCGGTGACGCCCGCGGAATGTGCCGCCTACTGGGAGAGCGGCGAGCCGCGCGACAAGGCGGGCGGCTACGCGATCCAGGGCCGCGGCGCGGTATTCGTCAGGCACCTCTCGGGCAGCTACTCGGGAGTCATGGGCCTGCCGCTGTTCGAGACCGCCGAGCTGCTCACCGCCGCCGGCGTACGCTTCCTGTCGAGCGCCGGAGGCGCCGCTTGAGTACCGAGATCCTGGTCAACGTGGCGCCGCGCGAGACGCGCGCGGCGATCCTCGAGAACGGCGTGGTGCAGGAGATCCAGATCGAGCGCACCAGCCGCCGCGGCCTGGTGAGCAATCTCTACAAGGGCCGGGTGTCGCGTGTGCTGCCCGGCATGCAGGCGGCATTCGTCGAGATCGGGCTCGAGCGTACCGCCTTCCTGCACGCCGCCGACATCGCCCGGCCTCCCGCCGACGATACGCTCGCCGGCGCGGCGGCCGCCGCGGCGCCGCCCGAGGACATCCGCCGCCTGCTGAATCCCGGCGACGACCTGCTGGTGCAGGTCATCAAGGACCCGATCGGCACCAAGGGGGCGCGCCTCACCACTTTCGTCGCGCTGCCCTCGCGCTACCTGGTCTACCTGCCGCGCGGCGAGGGGATCGGTGTCTCCGCGCGCATCGAGGACGAGACCGAGCGCGCGCGCCTCAAGGCCGCACTCGCCGGCCTCATCGGCGCCGACGCCGCCGGCGGGTACATCGTGCGCACCGCCGCCCAGGGAGTCGCCGAGGAGAGCCTGCGCGAGGACATGGACTATCTCGGGCGGCTCTGGGACCACGTGCGCACGCGCGCCGCCCAGGCCGCGCCCGGCAGCGTGGTGCACGAGGACCTGCCGCTCGCGCTGCGCGTGCTGCGCGACGAGCTGTCGCGCGGCGTGAGCCGCGTGCTGGTCGACTCCCCGCGCGAGCACGGCGCCATGATCGAGTTCGCCGCCACGTTCGCGCCCGCCGCCGCCGCGCTCATCGAGCTTTACGCGGGCCCGCGGCCCATCTTCGACCTCAACGGAGTCGAGGAGGAGATCGGCCGGGCGCTCGATCGCAAGGTGCCGCTGAAATCCGGCGGCCATCTGGTGCTCGATCAGACCGAGGCGATGACCACCATCGACGTGAATACCGGCGCCTACGTCGGGCATCGCAATCTCGAGGAGACGATCTTCCGCACCAACCTCGAGGCCGCGGTGAGCATCGCGCGGCAGCTGCGCCTGCGTAACCTCGGCGGCATCATCATCATCGACTTCATCGACATGCGCGACGAGCCGCACCGGCGTGCGGTGCTCGCGGCGCTCGAGCGCGCGCTCGCCGGCGACCGGGCCCAGACCCACATCGTGAGCCTCTCGCCGCTCGGGCTGGTGGAGATGACCCGCAAGCGAACCCGCGAGAGCCTGGAACATCTGCTGTGCGATGCCTGTCCCAGCTGCGAGGGCCGTGGTTTCGTGCGCACCCCGGAAACCGTGTGCAACGAGATATTTAGGGAAATTGTGCGACAGAGCCGACAGTTTGCCAGCCGCGAGCTGCTGATACTGGCTCATCAGGACGTCGTGGACCGCCTCCTCGACGAGGAGTCCGCCACGCTGGCGGAGCTCGAGACGCAGGTGAGCCGGCCGATCCGCCTGCAGGTCGAGGCGCTCTACGGCGTCGATCAGTACGACGTCGTACTCGTCTAGGGTCCGAGAGCCATGCAACGCACCCCAGCAGGAGCGCTCGCGCTGCGCCTGACGCTCACCGCGGCCGGCGGCGGCGCGCTGCTCGGGGCGCTCCTCGTGCTCGCCTATGCGCTCGCCGCGGCGCGCGTCCCCGCGCACCGGCTGGCGCTCGAGCAGCTGGTGCAGGCACAGACGGGCCTCGACCTGCGCTTCAGCGAGCTCGGTCTGCGCTGGGGATGGTACGGACCGGAAGCGGTGTTCCGCAGCGTTGAGCTGCGCGAGCCGGGTGCCCCGGGCGCGCTGCTGCGCGCGCCCGGGCTGGTGGTCGGCTTCGACGTGTGGCGCATGATGCGCAGCGGCAAGCCCGAAGCCGGCCGCATCACCCTCGTCGACCCCGACATCGACCTGCCGAGCGCCGCCGCGCCGGCGCGCGGCGCGCCGGGTCCCGCATCCCATGACGGACTCGAGCTGCTCGCCCGCTGGCGCGGCAGCCGTTTCGACATCGAGGGCGGCACGCTGCGCCTTGCAGGCGCCGGCCGGGCCGGCACGCCGCCGCTCACTCTCCTCATCCGCCACGCGTCGCTGCGACGCGCCGCCGCCGAGTGGAGCGCGGAAGCGCGTGTGGTGTTGCCCGAGAGCCTGGGCGCCGCGGCGCGCGCGACGCTGTGGATGAGCGGCGACCCGGCTCGACCCGCCTCGCTCAGCGGCACGCTCGAGCTGCACGGGGAGCGGCTGGAGTTCGCGGGTTGGCGCGCGGCGCTTGCGCCGCCGGCCGGAGCCTTCGTGCCACGCGCCGGCAGCGGAACGCTCATGCTGCGCGCACAGTTTGCTTCCGGTCGGCTGGCGAGCGTCGCCGGCCGGTTGCGGGCCGAGCGGCTGCAATGGGCGGCCGCGACTCCCGGTTCCGCGGCGCCCGCGCTCGCCGCGCTGCGCGGCGAATGGCGCCTCACGCGCCAGGGCGGCGGCTGGCATCTCGCGGTCGATCCGCTCGAGCTCCCCGGGTCCCCGGGCAGCGCCATGCTCACCCTCGACGCCGCGGGCGATGGGGGCTCGGTGCGGGGCCGCATCGAGCGCGCGCCGGTCGCGGCCCTCGCCGGACTCGCCGGCACACTCATCCCGCAGCTGCCGCTCGCGGCGCTCGAGCTCGGCGGAACGGTTCGCGCGGCGAGCTTCGACTTCGACGCGCGCCGCCCGCTCACCGAGCGCTGGCGCACAGCCGCCGAGCTCGACTCGCTCGCGCTCGCGGTGCCCGGCAGCGCACTGCGCCTCGAGGGGCTCGCCGCCGACTGGAGCGGCGACGGCCGGCGCGTGCGCGTCGCGCTGCACGCGCAGGATGCGCGGCTCGCGCGCCCGGCCGCCGCGGCGCTCGCGAATCTCGAGCTGCGGGGGCAGGTGGAGCTCGAGGACTCCGGGCGCGGCTGGCGCCTGCGGGCGCGCGATCTCGAGATCCGCCGCGGCGATGCGCGCCTCGGCGCGAGTGGCACGCTGAGCGGTGCCGCCGGGGGCGGGGCTCCCGAGCTCGATGCTCGCCTGAGCGTCGGCGGCACGGACGTCGCTCTGGTGCGCGAGCTCCTCGGGCCCGATGCGCTCGCCGGGCTCGGGGACTGGGCCGCGCTGCTGACCGCCGGGCGCATCGAGCATGCCGAGCTCGAGGCACGCGGGATCCTCGATCGGCCGCTGCCCTGGAGCGGCACGCGCCGGCGCTTCAGCGGCGCGCTCGACCTGCGCGGGGCGAGTGTCGCGGGCGCGGGCGCGCGTCCGGACATTCAGGCGCTCGACGCCCGCATCACCTGGCGCGGCGACCGGGTCGCAGCGCTCATCGACGGCGCGAGCGTCGGCGGTTTCAGGCTCGCCGCCGCCCGCGCCCAGTGGGACGCACGCACGGCAGTCCTCACACGGCTCTCGGGGCGAGCCGCGGGCAACGCGCAGGAGGCGCTCGCCTGGCTGCGCGAACACCCGCAGCTCGCGCAGTACCTGCCGGGTCTCGAAGGTCTCGACCTGCGCGGCGAGACGCTCATCGGCTTCGAGGCGCGGCGCCTTGCGGCGGCGGCGGATGGCGTCCGGGTGCCGCGCTTCACCACGCGCATCACCGCCGCGCTGGACGGTGCGCGCTGGCGAGCGGTCGCGGGTCTGCCGGCGATCGACGAGCTGCGCGGCACGCTGGGCTTCATCGACGGCCGCCTGCAGCGCTCGACCCTCGCGGGTGCCTGGCTCGGCGGCCCGCTCACGCTGAGTGTCGGCGAGCGGGGCGAGCGCGGCGCCGCCGCGCTCGCGATCTCTGCGCGCGGGCTGCTGAACGTGCGCCAGGCGCTGCTCGCCACCACCGGAGTGAGCGGCGCGGGGAGCCCCCTGCAGGGCAGCGCCGAGTGGAGCGCGGAGCTCAGCCTCCAGCCGGCGACCCCCGGGGAGCCGCCGCTCCTGCGCGCGCGCGCCGATTCGAACCTGATCGGGGTTGCGAGCGCGCTGCCCGAGCCGTTCGGCAAAGCGGCGACCGGCGCGCTCGCGCTGCACCTGGAGCTCGCCGGCCGCGGGGACTCCGGGCAGCTGCGCGTGAGCCTGGGCGAGCGGCTGCAGGGCCTGCTCGCGCTGCGGCGCGTCGGGGCGCTCTGGCGGATTGAGCGCGGCGCGCTCTCGTTCGCCGCGACCGAGCCCGCGCTGCCGCCAGATGCGGAGGTGCGCGTGGAGGGCAAGGTGAGCCGGCTCGACCTCGGAGGCTATGCGCTGCTGTGGCGCGAGCTCGCGGTAAATCCGGCCTGGCCCGCACTGCACGCGCGCCTTGCGACCTCGGACCTGCGCGTCGCCGGACTCGGCTTTGCGCAGGCGAGCCTCGAGGCGGATGCAGTCTCCGGTATGGACGAGCTGCGCGTCGCATCGGCCGGTCTCGCCGGCACGGTGCGCTGGCCCGCGGCGTCCGATGCCGCGCAGCCTGCGATCGTGGAGCTCGCGCGACTCGACGTCCCCGGCCTCGCCGAAGGTGACGCGGCGGCGCAGCTCGGTGCGCTGCTCGCGCCGCAGGCCCAGCTCTCGATCGCGGACCTCGAATGGCAGGGCCATCCGCTCGGGGCGCTCACTGCCCGGCTCGCCGCGCGCGGCGGCGCGCTCGAGCTGAGTGCCGCAGAGCTCACCGGCGGCGACACCGAGGCGCAGGGCACGCTCGCGTGTACCGCGGCGCGCTGCTCGGCGAAATTCAGCCTGGAGAGCCTCGATCCCGCGGCGACGCTCGCCAGCCTCGGCGTTCGCGCGGATCTCTCCGCCCGGCGCGGCGTTCTCAGCGGTGAGCTCGGGTGGTCACCGGAGGGCGCCGGGGTGCTTGCAACGGCCGACGGGCGGCTGCACATAGAGCTCGACGACGGCATCGCCCGCAGTGCCGCCGCGGCGCGCGGCAGCGGCGGTGGGCGGCTCGGACTCCTGGCAGTGCCCGCGCTGCTCGCCGGGATGGGATCGGCGCAGCTCGGCTTTGGACGCCTCAGTGCGGACTTCGATCTGCGCAACGGCGAGGCGACGACCTCCGACCTGCATTTCGACGGCGACGCCGAGATCCTGATGCGGGGCCGGGTAGGCCTGCTCGATCACACCTACGATGCGCGGGTATGGGTACTGCGAGGCGAAGAACGCCTGCCGGCGCTGGTGCGCGGCCTGGCGCCCGGGACCCGGATCGCCGCGCTGTGGCTCTCGCTGCGGGAGCTGCTCGCCGGCGGCGGGCGCGATCACGCGGCGCTGCGCTTGCGCGGCACGTGGGATGACCCCATGGTGACGGCTGCGGACTGACGGCGCGTGGGAAGTGCGATGAAGATTGCTGCCATCCAGATGACCTCGGGGCCGGACGTTGCGGCCAATCTCGAGCAGGCCGCAGCGCTGCTCGGGGAGGCCGCGCGCCGCGGGGCGCGCCTCGCGGCGCTGCCCGAGAACTTCTCCTTCATGGGGCTGCGCGACGCCGACAAACGCGCGGTCGCGGAAGCGGAAGGATCGGGGCCGGTGCAGCAGTTCCTCGCCGACCACGCCCGGCGGCTGCGCCTGTGGATCGTCGGGGGCACGATTCCGCTGAAGAGCGGCGCCGACGGGCGGGTCGCCGCCGCCTCGCTGGTCTACGATTCCGACGGCACGCGGGCGGCGCGCTACGACAAGATCCACCTGTTCGACGTCGACATCCCCGGGCGTGCCGAGAGTTACCGCGAGTCCGCGCACGTGGCCCCGGGCGCCGAGGCGCAGGTGCTCGACACGCCGGTCGGCAGGCTCGGGCTCTCGGTGTGCTACGACGTGCGCTTCCCGGAGCTGTATCGGCGCCTGAGCGCCCGCGGCGCGCAACTGCTCGCGGTGCCGTCGGCGTTCACCGCGCCCACCGGACGCGCGCACTGGGAGACGCTGCTGCGCGCCAGAGCCATCGAGAACCTGTGCTACGTGATCGCGCCGGCGCAGTCGGGATTTCACCCGAGCGGGCGCGAGACCTACGGTGACACCATGATCGTCGATTACTGGGGCCGGATCCTGCAGCGCGTGCCGCGCGGCCGCGGCTGCGCGCTGGCGGAGGTGGACCTGGCGCGCCAGGCGGCAGTGCGCGCGAGCTTCCCGGCGCTGAAGCACCGCGTCCCGGCGATGGAGACCGAGCGATGAGCGACATCCCTTCCACCGCAGTGCCCGTGACCGCGGCAGCAGCCGACCCGCTGCAGCTGGCGCGCGAGCTGATCCTGCGCCCGGGCGGAATCGACGACCGGCGTCTCGACCGGGTGTTCGGCGAAGTGCTCAGTCATTCGGTGGATTTCGCCGACCTGTACTTCCAGCTCTGCCACCAGGAGTCCTGGTCGCTCGAGGACGGCATCGTCAAGGACGGCAGCGCCAGCATCGAGCAGGGGGTCGGAGTGCGCGCGCTCGCCGGCGAGCGCACCGGGTTTGCCTACTCGGACGAGATCGTGCTGCCGGCGCTCGAGGAGGCGTCGCACGCCGCGCGCGCGATCGCGGTGCACGGCGGCGAGCGGCGCGTGAGCGCCTGGCGGGCGCAGCCCGGCCACCGGCTGTATCTGCCGGTGGACCCGGCCGCGGCGCTCGCCACTGCCGACAAGGTCGCCTGGCTCGAACGCGTCGATCGCGAAGCGCGGCGGCTCGACCCGCGCATCGTGCACGTGAACGCGAGCCTGGTCGCGCTGCACGAGGTGGTGCTGGTCGCGACCAGCGAGGGGGAGCTGGCCGCAGACGTGCGGCCGCTGGTGCGGTTCAACGTCTCGGTGCTGGTCGAGCAGAACGGCCGGCGCGAGCAGGGTTATGCGGGCGCCGGCGGACGCTACTCGCTCGCCGAGCTGGTGGCGGGCGCTCGCCCGCTCGAGCTCGCGCGCGAGGCGGTGCGCCAGGCGCTGGTGAATCTCGAGGCAGTGCCGGCGCCTGCCGGCACCATGACGGTCGTGCTCGGGCCGGGCTGGCCCGGCATCCTGCTGCACGAGGCGATCGGCCACGGGCTCGAAGGGGATTTCAACCGCAAAGGCACCTCGGCGTTCGCCAACCGCATCGGCGAGCGGGTGGCGGCGAGCGAGTGCACGGTGGTGGACGACGGCACGCTGAGCGCGCGCCGCGGCTCGCTCAACATCGATGACGAGGGCATACCCACCCAGTGCACCACGCTGATCGAGAACGGCGTGCTGCGCGGCTACATGCAGGACCGGCTGAATGCACGCCTGATGGGCGTTGCGCCCACCGGCAACGGCCGGCGCGAGTCCTTCGCGCATCTCACGCTGCCGCGCATGACCAACACCTACATGCGCGCCGGTCCGCACGACCCCGGCGAGATCCTGCGCTCGGTGCGCCGCGGCATCTACGCGGTGAACTTCGGAGGCGGCCAGGTGGACATCACCTCGGGCAAGTTCGTGTTCTCGGCGAGCGAGGCGTACGCGATCGAGGACGGCCGCGTCGGCGCTCCCCTGAAGGGCGCGACCCTGATCGGGAACGGGCCGGACGTGCTGACGCGCGTCACCATGGTCGGCAACGACCTGAAGCTCGACGACGGCGTTGGCACCTGCGGCAAGGAAGGGCAGAGCGTTCCGGTCGGCGTCGGCCAGCCGACGCTGAAAATCGAGGGGCTCACGGTCGGCGGTACCGCCTGAAACGCTCGGCCGCGCGTTCTCTGTCGGCGTGCACCGACAGTGATCACGCGAGTGCAGCATCGAATGTCGGCCCCCACCGACAGGAGAAGCTCTTGCGGGCCTGCGGTGCGCTGACATAATGGATTCGATTGTGGCTTTGTGAGTCTCCACACGCCGCCGCAGGAGGCGAGTCCGTAGCGTGCAGTGGGCGCGCGTTGCGCCCCAAGGATGTCCATGATGCAAGCCGAACCGACCATGGCCGATACCGCGACCCTGAAGCTGCCGGTGGAGCTGCTCGCCGAAGTGAAGCGCAGCGCCAGGCAGAAGCCCGACTTCGAGGTCGAGGGATGGAAACCTTCGCTGCTCGAGCGGCTGCTCGGGATGTTCGGGCTGAAGTAGTGCCCCTCAGGCAGCGGCCCGCTGCCGCAGGCCCCGCCCTACCGGGAGCTTAAGCGTTTGCACTGCCGTGCCGGCACGTTAGGATGTCCGGCATGGAGCGGCCCGCCCGTCACCTGTCGCGCCCCCTCTACGAGGGGCTTCCCTGGCTGTACATCGCCGGCGGCCTGGCGGCGCTTGCGGCGAGCTATTGGCTCGCGGCCCACGGGCGCCTGAGCCTCACCGTCGGACTCGCCGGGCTGATGCTGATCGTGGCCGGCATCGTGGTGCTGCTGCGGCGGCGCGACTACCGCGCGCTGCGCTCGCAGTACGTCGACCCCGACTCCCTCGGCGGCGACCAGCACTGAGATCAGCTTCCGGACGCCGGCTCGGGCTCGCCGGCGTCCGCCGGCGGCGCCTCCTGCAGCTCCGGAAGCGCCTCGGGCAGCACCTTCGGCAGGCGCGGCACGGTGTCCGACTCGGCGTTGCGGCCGCGCGCCGCGCGCTCGTCCATGTAGATCAGCTCGTGCTTGCCGATCAGCACCACGTCGCCGTCGTTGAGGTAGTGACGGCGCACGCGGTTCGACTTCACGAAGATGCCGTTGGTGCTGTTGAGGTCCTCGATCACGCACGAGTGCGCGGTGGTGATCACCTGGCAGTGATGCCGGCTCACGAAGCGGCTGTCGATGTGGACGTCGTTGTCGGGGGTGCGGCCGATGATCAGCCGCCCGATACGCAGCGGAATCTCCTGCTGCGTGCGCCCGTCGGCCGCCACCAGCAGCCGCGCGACCGGCTGGCTGGTGTCGACCGGGGCGGCGGGCGCCGGCTCCGGGGGACTCTCCTGGGTGCGCGCCGCGTACTCGGGCCAGCGCAGCTCCGCCACCGCCGCCGCGACGTCCGAGCGGCGCACCGACGTGCGGTCCTCGGTGTAGGCGGCCACCATGGCGGTGTCGCACAGCGTATTGATCAGGCGCGGCACGCCGCCGGTGTAGCGGAAGATCTCCGCAAAAGTGTCGGCGGCGAAGATCTCGCGGTCGCCCGCCCCGGCGACCTCCAGGCGATGCTCGATGTAGGCGCGGGTCTCGGCCTCGGTGAGCATGTTGAGATGGAAGCGCAGCCGCACGCGCTGCGTGAGCTGCTCGAGGCGCGGTGCGTCGAGCTTGGCGTTGAGCTCCGGCTGACCGAGCAGGATGATGCGCAGCACCTTGTCCTTGGTGGTCTCGACGCCCGACAGCAGCCGGATCTCCTCCAGCACGCGCATCGACAGGTTCTGCGCCTCGTCGACGATCAGCAGCACGCGGCGCCCGGCGGCGTGCTGCTCCACCAGGAAGTTGTTGAGCGTGCTGATGAGCTCGGCCTTGTTCATCTTGAAGGGCGAGAAGCCGAACTGCACCAGCACCGCCTGCAGGAAATCGATGGCCGTGACCTGTGTCTGGTTTATCTGCGCCACCACCACATCGGCCGGCACCTCGCGCAGGAACGACTCGATCAGCGTGGTCTTGCCCGAGCCAATCTCACCGGTGATCACCACGAAACCGTCGGTGAACCAGATGGTCGACTCCATGTACGCCTTGGCGCGCGCGTGTTGTTTCGACAGGTAAAGGAACTGCGGGTCCGGACTCAGCCGGAACGGCAATTCCTTGAGTTTGAACGGCTCGAGGTACATGGGGGCTCGCCTCCCGATGTTACGGGATGCGCGCTCCCACGGCCAAATCGGCCAACAGCCGCCGCGCGCGCACGTCCCGGCGGGCGGCGCTCGTCTCCACGATGGTGCAGTGCCCGACCTTGCGGCCGGGGCGCGGGAGCTTGCCGTAGTCGTGCAGGTGCACGCCGTGCTGCGCCAGCAGCCGCGCCCGCGGCGGGATGCGGCCGATGAGGTTGATCATGGCGCTGTGACCGAGCGCGCGCGTCGCGCCGAGCGGCAGTCCGAGGATCGCGCGCAGGTGATTCTCAAACTGACTGGTGGCGGCGCCCTCGATGGTCCAGTGTCCGGAGTTGTGCACCCGCGGCGCCATCTCGTTGGCGATCAGCCGTCCGCGGCGCACGAAGAACTCCACTGTCAGCATCCCGCGGTAGTCGAAGTGAGTGAGTACCCGCGTGAGGTAGCGCGCCGCGCGGCGCCACCAGTGCGCGGGTCCGAACGGCGCGCAGGTGAGGCGCAGGATCCCGGCGCCGTGCACGTTGCCGCACAGCGGGTAGATGGCGAGCTCGCCGCGCGCCCCACGCGCGCCGAGCACCGACACCTCGCAATCGAAAGGCACCCACTCCTCGTAGAGCAGCGGTACCCCGCCGAGCCGTTCCCAGGCGCGCTCGGCGTCGGCCGCGCTGCGCAGCAGCGCCTGCCCCTTGCCGTCGTAGCCCATGCGGCGCGTCTTGAGCACGCCCGGCAATCCCACCGTGCCGAGCGCCTGCGCCAGCTGTGCGCGCGAATCGACCGCGTACCAGCGCGTGGTCGGGATGGCGAGCCGCTCGAACAGACGCTTCTCGCTCACGCGGTCCTGGCCGCACTCGAGCGCCGCGACCGGCGGGCAGATGCGCGCCGCCGCCCGGCCCCGCTCGAGCGCGCGCAGACTCGCCGCCGGGACGTTCTCCCAGTCAAACGTGATGACCTGGCAGCGCCGTGCCAGTTGCGCGAGCAGCCTGCGGTCGGTGAACGCGCCGGTGAGCAGCGGCGCGACCTGGCCGGCGGGCGCATCGCGCGCCGGATCGAGACACAGGAAGTCGAGGCCGAGCGGATAGCCCGCCAAAGCGAGCATACGGCCGAGTTGGCCGGCGCCCACGATGCCGACCGTCATGAGCGCTTCGGTAGGCGCGGATCGGGCTGGCCGAGCACCCCCGCGGTCTGCCGCTCGCGGTACGCCTCGAGCGCGGTCTGCACGGCGGGGTGCCGGTTGGCGAGGATCGATGCGGCGCACAGCGCCGCGTTGGTGGCGCCGGCGGCGCCGATCGCGAAAGTTGCGACCGGGACGCCGGCGGGCATCTGCACGATCGACAGCAGCGAGTCGAGCCCGCCGAGGCTCTTCGACTGCACCGGGACGCCGAGCACCGGGAGTGTGGTCTTGGCGGCGGTCATGCCGGGCAGATGCGCCGCGCCGCCGGCGCCGGCGATCAGCACCTCGAGCCCGCGCCCGCGCGCTTGGTGAGCGTATTCGAACAGCAGATCGGGCGTACGGTGCGCGGAGACCACGCGCACCTCGTAGGGGACGCTCAAGCGGTCGAGCACCTCGGCGGCGGCCTGCATGGTCTCCCAGTCCGAGGAGGACCCCATGATGATGCCGACCAGGGCCTGCATCACGGCATTGTAGCGAACAATGCGCGCAGAGCGCGAAACAACTCGCGACCCGCGGCGCCCACTGCGGCGCCGCTCGCCCGTTCGGCCTGTGCGGCGCTCACCCGCCCGGCCCACGACACCGGGTCCATGCCCGGATGCTCCCGGGCGAGCCCGGCGAGCGCCGCCGCGCCGTCGCGGATGAGACGCTCACGCCATTGCTCGATGAGGTGCAGCCGGGCGGCATCGCGCGCGCTCACCGCCCCGCGTGCCGCGAGCGCGGCGCGGATCGGCTCCGGGTCGAGTGCGCGCATCAGCTTGCCGATGTACTGACGCTGGCGGGCACGCGCCGCGCGGCTGCGCAGCCGGCGAGCGTCCCGCAGCGCCGCGCGCAGCTCCGGCGGCAGTCCGAGCGGGGCGAGCTCGGCATCCGACCAGTCGATGAGCGCTGCGCCGAGGTCCTGCGCGGCATGGGCGGCGCGCTTGCGCGCGCTCTTGCTGGGGCGCGGCGCTGCGGCGCCGTCTTCCGGCTCGTCGTGCATCGTGCTCCCGTCGCTCCCGCGGCTCCCGGCCGCATGGGCGGCGGCGGGCGGCTGTTACACTACGCCGAATCTCCCAGCCGATCACCCGTGATGCCAACGACCCTCGAGCTCATCCCGACCGCGCAACTCGCCGAGCTCACCGGTCTGGTGCTCGAGGAGGCGCGCCGCCAGGGAGCCACGCAGTGTGAGGCCGACGCCTCGGTGAGCCGCGGCCTCACCGTGAACGTGCGCCTCGGTGAGGTCGACACGGTCGAGTACCAGCGCGACCGCGGGCTGTCGCTCACGGTGTACTTCGGCAAGCGCAAGGGCTCGGCCAGCAGCGCCGATCTCGGGCGCGGCGCGCTGCTCGAGACCGTCGCCAAGGCCTGCGCCATCGCGCGCTACACGGCCGAGGATCCCTACGCCGGACTGGTGGAGCCCGAGGCGCTCGCGCGCGACATTCCCGATCTCGATCTCGACCATCCCTGGGAGCTCGCACCCGAGCGCGCCATCGAGCTGGCGCGCGAATGCGAGGCGGCGGGGCTCGCGCTCGATGCGCGGCTCACGAACTCCGAGGGCGCGACGGTGGCGACCCAGCGCCATAGCGGCGCCTACGGCAACTCGCTCGGCTTTCTCGCCGGCTACTCCGCGACCAGCCACTCGCTGAGCTGCTCGCTGATCGCCGGTGAGGGCGGCGAGATGCAGCGCGATCACTGGTACAGCGTGGCGCGCGATGCGGCCGACCTCGAGGATGCAGCCACGGTCGGACGCAAGGCGGCGGCGCGCGCGCTGGCGCGCCTCGGCGCCCGGCGGCTCAGCACGCGCCGCGCGCCGGTTGCCTTCAGTCCTGAAATGGCGCGCGGTCTGCTCGGGCATTTCATCGGCGCGATCCGCGGCACCAGCCAGTACCGCAAGGCCTCGTTCCTGCTCGGCGCGGCCGACACGCAGGTGTTCCCGGCGTTCCTGCAGATGCACGAGCGGCCCCACCTGCCGAAGGGGCTGGCAAGCGCGCCCTTCGACCAGGAGGGCGCCGCCACGCACGATCGCGAGCTGGTGCGCGACGGGGTGCTCGGGGGCTACGTGCTCGGCAGCTACTCGGCGCGGCGGCTGGGACTGAAGACCACCGGCAACGCCGGGGGGATCCACAACCTCATCGTCGCGAGCAGCGCCGGGACGCTCGCAAGCGGGGAATTCCTGGCGCGTCTCGGCACCGGGCTGCTGGTCACGGAGCTCATGGGACAGGGCGTCAACGGCGTGACGGGCGATTACTCGCGCGGGGCGAGCGGCTTCTGGGTCGAGAACGGGGAGCTCGTCCATCCGGTGCACGAGGTCACCATCGCCGGGAACCTCCCGGGCATGTACCGCGGGATCGCCGCCCTCGGCGCCGACACCGACCTGCGCGGCGCGATCCGCACCGGCTCGCTGCTCGTCAGCGAAATGACGGTTGCCGGTGAGTGAGCTGCAGCGCCGGTCGCGGCACTTCGTCGACCAGGTCGCGCAGCGTGAGCTCCCCGCTGCTGCGGCGCAGCGCCTCGGCTACGCTCGAGAGCACGCGGTCCACCGCCGGGATCGGCACGTTGCGGGGCTCGACGTGGCCGCTCTTCTGGTTGCGCGCGATCTGCAGCAACTCGTGCACGCCGATGTGCCCGATGTCGCGCGCCGGCACCAGCTCATCGTCGTCGGTCACGATCACGAGTCCGGCGCGCTCGAGCGTCGTGGCCATCTGTGCCACCGCGATGCCGGGCAGCCCGAGCTCAGTGGCGAGCCCGTTCACGGTCCAGCGCCGTCCGCCGGTCACGTGGCTGCGGCCGACGAAGTACATGAGCTTGAGCGCCAGCTCCTCGAGCTCGACGCTCGAGAGCCGCAGCTGCTGCAAACCCAGGCGCAGGTAGGTCGGGTTCTGCACGTAGAAGGATAGTTGTGCCCCGGCGAGCAGGATCAGCCAGCCGAAGTACGTCCACAGCAGCGCCGCCACCACGAAGGCGAAGCCCGCGTACACGATGGTGAGGCGCGTCGAGTACACCACCAGCGCGGTGAACATCTTGCCGATCGCGGCCCACAGTACCCCGCCGACCAGCGCGCCGGTGAGCGCCGCGCGCCACTGCACCCGCGTGTTGGGGACCATCATGTAGAGCGCCGTGAAGAAGGCGCTCACCATGGCGTAGGGAGCCAGCGTGATGGCGCTGCTGCGCAGCCACTCGAGCCGCGCCACCTCCTGCACCGGAGCGCTGTCGAGCGCGTGGTGGGAGAGGCCGATGAACCCGACCAGCACCACCGGCCCGGCGATGAGCAGCGTGGTGTACTCGGCCAGGCGCCGCGCGAAGCTGCGCGGCTGGTCGACGTGCCACAGATAGTTGAAGCTGTCCTCGACCTTCTTGATGGTGCCGAGCAGCGTCCACGCGAGCAGCGCCAGGCCCACCGAGCCGACCACCCCGCTGCTCACGTGGCTGGCGAACAGCATGACGCGCGTGGTGAGCTCGGTCGCGGCCGGCTCGCCCACCGGACGGAAGAACTCGTACACCACCGGCACCAGGTCGCGGTGCCCGCCGAAGAGCTTCAGCACTGCGAAGCTGAAGGCGAGCAGGGGTATCAGCGACAGGAGCGTCGTATACACCAGGCTCATGGCGCGCAGGTTGATGTCGCCGCGCGCCAGGTCGCGCACTACCGCGTACGGGTAGCGCAGCAGGCGCAGCGCCCGCCCCGCGAGCCCGGGGCGCTGGGAGGCCGGGCCGAAGAAGCACCAATCGAGGAACGCCCAGATGCGCGCCCACATCCTCTAAGGATACAGTGCCCGCCCCCGGACGGGCGCCAACATGACCGCGATTTCAGCTTATCCGCAACGGATCGTGTGCCTCACCGAGGAGACGACCGAGACGCTCTACCTGCTGGGCGAGGACTGGCGGATCGTAGGCATCTCCGGCTTCACGGTGCGCCCGCCGCGCGCCCGGCGCGAGAAGCCGCGGGTGTCCGCTTTCACCAGCGCCCATACCGAGCGCATCCTCGGGCTGACACCCGACCTGGTGCTCGGCTTCTCGGATCTGCAGGCCGACATCGCCGCCGAGCTGGTGCGCGCAGGACTCGCGGTGCACGTCTTCAACCAGCGCAGCGTCGCAGGCATCCTTGCCATGATCCGCACCCTCGGAGGCATGATCGGCTGCCAGGCGCAGGCCGAGGCGCTCGCCGGGCGGCTCGCGGCGGGGCTCGAGGAGGTGCGTGCGCGGGCGGCGGCGTTACCCAAGCGTCCGCGGGTGTACTTCGAGGAGTGGGACGAGCCGCAGATCAGCGGGATCGGCTGGGTGTCGGAGCTGGTCACGCTCGCCGGCGGCGAGGAATGCTTCCCCGAGCTCGCGCGCGGGGCCCTCGGTCGCGAGCGCATCATCGCCGATCCGCTCGCGGTGCCGCGCCGCGCCCCCGACATCGTGCTCGGCTCCTGGTGCGGCAAGAAATTCCGCCCCGAACGCGTGGCGGCGCGCCCCGGATGGAGCGAGGTGCCGGCGGTGCGCCGGGGCTACGTGCGCGAGATCAAGTCGGCGATCATCCTGCAGCCGGGGCCGGCAGCGCTCACCGACGGGGTGCGCGCCATCCAGCGCGTGATCGAGGACTGGGCTACTGCATCCTGCGCCGCGCGCGGATGAGCTCGTAGGCTTCGATGATCTGCTGGGTACGCTGCTTGGCGTGCGCCAGCATCGACTCGGGCAGCCCGTTCGCCTTGAGCTTGTCGGGATGATGCCGGTGGAGCTGGCGGCGGTAGGCCTTGACCACCTCCTGGTCGCTCGCGCCGGGAGAGGTCTCGAGCACGCGGTAGGCCTGCTCGAGCGACTGATCGCGGGCGGCGCCGGCGCTGCCGCGTGCGCCTTCCGCACGAAAGGCGCCGCGCTGGATACGCAACACCGCCTCGATCTGGGCCAGCTCGAGCCCCGAGATGCGCAGCGCGGAGGCGATGCGCGAGAGCAGCGGGCGCACCGGACCTTCCATGTTGTTGCCGGCGAGCGCGGCGCGCACCTGGATCTCGAGGAATATCCGCACGACATCCCCCCGGCCGCGGCAGGCGCGGCGCAGCCCCGCGAGCTCGGCGTCGAGGTCGAAGTCGGCCTGCTTGCCGGCGGTGAACAGCGCGATCGCCTCGCGCACCTGTGCCGCATCGAGGCGCAGCTCACCCATCACGGCGCGCGCTGCGGCGATCTCCTGCTCCGACACCCGGCCGTCGGCCTTGGCGAGGCAGCCCATCACGTGGAACGTGGCGCGGAAGAAGCGCTCGCCGATGGCGGCGACGTCGCCGTCGGCGCCGTCGCCGGGCAGCCCCTCGTCGAGTGCCTGCGTGTCGAACTGGTGGCCGAGCAGCACTCCGAGCGCCGCGCCGATCGGGCCGAGGGTGAGCATGCCGAGCAGTCCGCCCACGAGCTTGCCGGTCCATTTCATGCCTGCCGTCATGTCAACGTATAGTACCAAGCACATGTCAGCCCCCACCGTCTACCGCACCGCGCTCTCCGGCCTCGCGCGCATCCACGAGGGCAAGGTGCGCGACCTCTACGCGGTCGATGCCGCGACGCTGCTCATCGTCACCACCGACCGCCTGTCGGCCTTCGACGTCGTGCTGCCGGATCCGATCCCGGACAAGGGCCGCGTGCTCACCGCCATCTCCAACTTCTGGTTCGCGCGCCTGCGGGATCTGGTGCCGAATCACCTGACCGGGCGCGACCCCGCTGAGGTGGTGAAGGATCCGCGCGAGCGCGCGCTGCTCGAGGGTCGCGCGGTGATCGTGCGGCGGCTCGAGGTGCTGCCCATCGAGGCGGTGGTGCGTGGCTACCTGATCGGCTCGGGCTGGAAGGACTACCAGGCGAGCGGCGCGCTCTGTGGCATCGAGCTCCCCAGAGGCCTGCCGCTCGCCGGCGAGCTGCCGCAGCCGATCTTCACCCCCGCCACCAAGGCACCCTCGGGCCGGCACGACGAGAACATCAGCTTCGCGGCGGTGGAGAAGCTCATCGGTCCGCGGCTCGCCGCCGCGGTGCGCGACACCGCGCTCGCGCTCTACCGCTGCGCCGCGGCGCACGCCCGCGAGCGCGGCATCATCATCGCCGACACCAAGTTCGAGTTCGGCGTCGACGCCGCCGGCACGCTCACGCTGGCCGACGAGGCGCTCACCCCGGATTCCTCGCGCTTCTGGCCCGCCGACAGCTATCTGCCCGGCGCGAGCCCGCCGAGCTTCGACAAGCAGTTCGTGCGCGATTACCTCGAGACGCTCGATTGGAACAAGCAGGCCCCGGGACCGCACCTGCCGCCGGACATCATCGCGCGCACCAGCGACAAGTACCGCGAGGCGCTCGCGCGCATCACCCGCTGACGGCGCCGCGCTGACGGCGCCGCGCTGCCGCCGCCGCGCCGGGGGAGCGCTTCGGTTAGACTGTCGCCATGCTGCAGCCCTGGATCGCCCCGTCGATTCTCTCGGCCGACTTCGCCCGGCTCGGCGCCGAGGTCGAGGCGGTGCTCGAGGCCGGCGCCGATCTCATCCATTTCGACGTGATGGACAACCACTACGTGCCGAATCTCACCATCGGACCGCTGGTGTGCGAGGCGCTGCGCAAGCACGGCGTGCGTGCCCCGATCGACGTGCACCTCATGGTGCGCCCGGTCGATCGGCTGGTGCCGGACTTCGCCGCGGCCGGCGCGACCTTCATCAGCTTTCACCCCGAGGCGAGCGAGCACGTCGATCGCACCATTCACCTGATCCGCGAGCACGGCTGCCGCCCGGGCCTGGTGTTCAACCCCGCGACGCCGCTCGACTGGCTCGATTACACGCTCGGAGCGCTCGACCTGGTGCTCATCATGTCGGTGAACCCGGGATTCGCCGGGCAGCAGTTCATTCCCGCGGCGCTGGAGAAGCTCGCCGACGCGCGGCGGCGCATCGATGCGGCGGGCCGCGAGGTGCGTCTCGAGGTCGACGGCGGCGTCAAGACCGACAACATCGCCGCCGTGGCCCGGGCCGGGGCCGATACCTTCGTGGCGGGCTCGGCGATCTTCGGCAGCGGCGACTATGCGCGCACCATTCGCGAGATGCGTGCGCAGATCGAGCGGGTGGCGGGCACTGCGGGCGGACCGGCGGCGCGCGGCCGTGCCGCGGAGCGGCGCGCGCGCTGAGGCGCGGCTACCACCGCGCCTCAGGCGCGGCTACTCGTCATCATCGTCGTCTTCGTCCTCGTCCTCATCCGCGACGACCTGACCGGTCGCCCTGCCAGGGCCCGCCGGCTTGGCGGGCACGATCACCGGCCGGGTCTTCATCTTGGGTCGGGCGTTGAAGACCACGATGGTCTTGCCGGTGGCGCGCAGCAGCCCCTGTTCCTCGAGCACCTTGAGCACCCGGCCCGCCATCTCGCGCGAGCAGCCGACCAGGCGCGAGAGCTCCTGGCGGCTCACCTTGATCTGCATGCCTTCCGGGTGGGTCATGGCGTCGGGCTCGCCGCACAGATCCATGATCGCGTGCGCGACGCGCCCGGTGACGTCGACGAAGGCGAGGTCGCCGAGCTTGCGGTTGGTGCGGTCGAGGCGGGTCGCGAGCTGCGTCGCGAGCTCGAACACCAGCCCGGGGCTCTCGGCGGCGATTTGCCGGAAGCGCGGGTAGGTCATCTCGGCGAGCTCGCACTGGTTGCGGGTGCGCACCCAGGCGCTGCGGGTCGGCTGCTCGTAGAACAGGCCCATCTCGCCGAAGAACTGCCCGCGGTTGAGGTAGGCGAGCACCATCTCGTTGCCTTCCTCATCCTCGATCATCACTTCCACCGAGCCGCTGATGATGTAGTAGAGGACGTCCGGCAGATCGCCGGCGTGAATCACCACGGTCTTGGACGGGACGGCGCGTATCCGGCAATAGCTCAGGAAGCGATTGATCGCCGGGATTTCGCTCAGCGGCTTGATGTTCTCTTCCATACCGGCTCCCCCAGAACGATCATGGTCCATCCAGTGTGGCGGCGTCCAGTTGCGCGGCGAGACCGTCAGATCCAGTAGGCCGTTCCGGTCATGACGCGCGCGGTGAGCCGCATCAGGGCGCTCACCGGCGCCGGCAGCTGCGTACCTCCGGCCGCGGCGGCGGTTGCCCCGTGCGCGATCTCCTCCGCCCTCATGACTTGCAGTATGGCACGGCTGCGGGTATCGGCCGGCGGGAGTCGGCCGAGGTGCGCTCCGAGGTGTCCCTCCACCTGGCGCTCGGTCTCGACCACGAAGCCGAGGCTGGCGCGATCCCCCATGAGCGCGGCCAGCGCCCCGATCGCGAAGGAGCCCGCGTACCAGAGCGGATCGAGCAGGCTGGTGCGTGCGCCGAGCTCCCGCAGGCGCGTCTCGCACCAGGCGAGGTGATCGGATTCGGCGCGCGCTGCCTCGAGCAGCAGCGTGCGCGTGGCGTCGGAGTGCGCCATCAGCGCCTGTCCGTGGTAGAGCGCCTGCGCCGCGAGCTCGCCGGCATGGTTGACGCGCATCAGCGCGGCACTCTCGCGGCGATCGGTGTCGCTCAGGCCCTGGGCAGACCCGGGGCCGCCCGGCGCCGGGCGGGCGGCCGGCGCCGGTGCGAGAAGCGCGCGCAGCGCCCGATCGACAGCAGCGATCGCAGAGTCGCGGGAAATGCGGCCTGACCCCATATCCTGGGGGTCTATTATAGGGTGTCCGCCGCCCGGCTGACCGGGCTGCGGCGGGTGCTTTGCATTGCGGCAGGGCCTTGAGTAAACTTCCCCGCCTTTTTTCGGCCCCGGGCCCCCGCGGGTAAGCTTAATGAAGACCGTATTCGCCAACCGCGGCAGTGTCCGCGGCGACTGGTTCATCGTCGATGCCAGCGACAAGACGCTCGGGCGGCTCGCCTCGCAGATTGCCCATCGCCTGCGGGGCAAGCACAAGGCCGACTACAGTCCGCACGTCGACATGGGCGATCACATCGTGGTGGTGAACGCGCACAAGATCCGCGTCACGGGGCGCAAGCTGAGCGACAAGATCTACTACCATCACACCGGGCACATCGGCGGCATCAAGTCGATCTCGCTCGAGAAGCTCCTCAGCGAGCATCCCGAGCGTGCGATCGAGTTCGCCGTGAAGGGCATGCTGCCGAAGAACCCGCTCGGCCGGCGCATGTTCCGCAAGCTCCACGTGTTCGCCGGCGGCGAGCATCCGCACCAGGCGCAGCAGCCGAAACCGCTGCCGATCGCATAGGACCGAAACCATGCCCGCGACCCCGAATCACTACGGTACCGGCCGGCGCAAGACCGCCACGGCGCGTGTCTACCTCAAGCCCGGCAGCGGGCGCATCACGGTCAACGACCGCTCGCTGGACGAGTTCTTCGGACGCGAGACCGGCCGGATGATCGTCCGCCAGCCGCTGGATGCGGTGAAACTGCACAGCCAGTTCGACATCACCGTCAAGGTCGCGGGCGGGGGCACCACCGGACAGGCGGGTGCGATCCGTCACGGCATCACGCGAGCGCTGATCGAGTACGATGAGAACCTGCGCAAGCCGCTGCGCGCTGCGGGGTTCGTCACCCGCGATGCCCGCGAGGTGGAGCGCAAGAAGGTCGGGCGCCGCAAGGCGCGGCGCGGGACGCAGTACTCGAAGCGTTAGACGAACACTCGCGGGCAAAAGCCGCGCCTTTTGCCCGCGCCGAAATGAACCCCGGCGCTGTTTCTGCGAAAATAGCCGCAGGCTATTTTCGCCAATGGACCATGGGGGATCGTCTAGCGGTAGGACAACGGACTCTGACTCCGTTTACCTAGGTTCGAATCCTAGTCCCCCAGCCAACAGACGAAGGCCCGCCCCCCGGCGGGCCTTCTCCTTTGGGCCGGCACTGGCGGCCCGGCACTAAATCCCCCGCCCGCTGTCCACCTGAGCAGCGCCGCGCTCACGGACGGCGCAGCACCGGCTGTTAAGGAGGATCCCGCCATGGCGACTGTCGGATCGGCTATCACCTTGCCCCCGCTTCCCTATGCCCGCGACGCGCTCGAGCCATACATGTCGCGCGAAACGCTCGACTATCACTACGGCAAGCACCACCAGGCGTACGTCGACAAGGTGAACGCGCTGATCGCGGGCACGGAGCACTCCGGCGCCACGCTGCGCGATCTGGTGATGAAAGCCAGCGGCACGCTCCAACGCCCACACGCCGCTGCGTGACGGGCTGACGAGGTGACGGCGCGCTCAGCGGGTTTCGACCCCGCTCGCAGTGCCGACGAGCAGCACGTCCGCCGGGCGGGCGGCGAAGAGTCCCACCGTAACGACGCCCGCGAGCTGGTTGAGCTCACGCTCGAGCGCGACCGGCTCGCGGATGGCGAGCCCGTGGACGTCGAGGATATGGTTGCCGTTGTCGGTGACGAAGCCCTGGCGCCACACGGGACGACCGCCGCGCGCGGCGAGCTGCCGCGCGAGGTACTCGCGCGCCATGGGGATCACTTCCACGGGCAGCGGGAAGCGGCCCAGAGTCTCGACCAGCTTCGAGTCGTCGATGATGCACACGAAGCGCCCAGCAGCCGCGGCGATGACCTTCTCGCGGGTGAGCGCGCCACCGCCCCCCTTGATCAGCTCGCGCGCCGGCGTCGCCTCGTCGGCGCCGTCGATATAGAGCCCGAGCTCGCCGAGATCGTTCAGGTCGAGGACCTCGATGCCGGCCGCGGCGAGCCGCGCGCTGCTCGCCTGGGAGCTGGAGACCGCGCGGCGCACCCGGCCGCGGTCGCGCGCCAGAGCCTCGATGAGGAGGTTGACGGTCGACCCCGTGCCGATCCCGATGACGGCGCCGCGCTCTACCATCTCGAGCGCCGCCAGCGCCGCGCGGCGCTTCTTTGCCTCGCTGTCCGCCGTCATCGTCGTCTCCGACCAGTGAGGGGACCTCAGAAACGACTGTGCCCGCCATGTGAGCGGGCACAGTCCTCGAATGCGACTCGGCGGCCACTGGTGCGGCCGCCGAGTTAAGACCTATTTCTTCTTGCTAGCTTTCTTCTTGGCCTTCTTCTTTGCCTTCGCCATGTTGGCTCTCCAATTTGACGGGTTAGTCCGGGATCCGAGTATATACACGCGAATCGAAATTACAAGCGAGCGACGCGCGAGTGTGCTAGGCGATCGATGCGCTGCGACTCGCGCGCGGTGCTGCACGGTGCGCGCGGCGCACGCGCGCGCACGATGCGCGCTCACTCCAGCGCGAGAATGAACTTCCAGTGCGCGCCCGAGACCGGCGTGATCGACAGGCGATTGCCGGTACGCAGCAGCGCGAGGCCCGCGAGCTCCCGGGCGGCATGCGCACGCAGCTCGGCGAGCGCGATGGTGCGTGCCAGGCGGCGCTTGAGGCGCACGTCCACCATGAACCAGCGCGGATTCTTCCGGTCACTGCCCGGATCGTAGTGCGGATCCCGGCGATCGAAGGCGGTCGGGTCGGGGTAGCCTTCCCTGACGATCTCCATGACGGCGACGATGCCCGGCACCTCGCAGCTGGAGTAGTAGAGGAGAGCCTGATCGCCCCGGCGCATCTCATCGCGCAGCATGTTGCGCGCCTGATAATTTCGTACGCCGTCCCAGGCGGCGGTGCGGCGGGGCGCTGCGGCGAGCTGCTCGACGCCGAAGGTGCTCGGCTCGGTCTTCATCAGCCAGTAGTGCATCGCAGGAACCCTTCGTCGGTCGCGACCGCGTCCAGAGCCACGTCATGTGGCGCCCGGGCGATCCGCTCGACCTGCTGGAACGCGTAGCCGAAGCCCACCAGGCGCGGTGCCTGCCACTCGCGGCGCAGCAGCCGGAACGCAAAAGCACGGTCGTAGAAGCCACCCCCGGTCCCGAGCCGCAGTCCCTGGGCATCGAAGCCGACGAGCGGCAGAAACACGAGGTCGAGCCAGCGTGCGCCAATCGTGGCCGCACACTCGGGCTCGGCGATCCCCAGGCGGTTCGCCCGCATCGGCCCGTGCATCTCGACGAAGCGCATGCGGCGCGAGCGCCGCCGACGGTCGATGCGCGGCAGGTAGAGGCGGCAGCCACGGCGCAGCGCCAGCGCGACGAGCGGGGCGGTGTCGAGCTCCTCGGGGAGCGCCGCATACACCGCGATGCGCCACCCGCAGCGCAGGTGCAGGGCACGGTCGGCGTGGTGCGCAGCGCGCAGCGCGGCTTGCGCGCGCGCGGCGGGGCTCACGGCGCGGCGGCGCGCCGCGAGCGATGCCCGCAGCTGTCTGCGGGCATCGCCAGAGCGCGAATCAGGCAGCGCCACCCGCATATGCCGGTGCGAACCGTTGCTCTCGAACCAGAGCAACAGGTGGGACGAGCTGCCGCAGGTAAGGCTTTCCGCTACAGGGCGGACCTGCACAGTGCTGCCGCAAGCCCTTCAGTCCCGAGGGTGTTTCAATTAGGGTCCGAGGTAACCCGGTCCGCTTGTCGAACACCGCAGGCGACGCTGACGACGACTCTACACCATGCATGCGCGGCGCGCTTGAGACCAGGGTCGCATTACAGATCGAGCTGCTGACCCTTGCCGAGGGCGCTTTCCACCCGCTCGCGCAGCGCCCGCACCCGGTGGCCGGCGCCGCTGTCGACCTTCGACTCGCGGTCGCGCGACTTGAGGAACTCGTGGGCCAGGTTCAGGGCCGCCATGACGGCGATGCGGTCGAGGCCGACCACCTTGCCGGCATCGCGGATCTCGCGCATGCGGGTGTTGAGGAACTCCGCGGCATCGAGCAGCGCCGAGCGCTCCTCGTAGGGACAGGCGACGACATATTCCTTGTCCATGATGCGCACGCTCACCCGTGCCTGGTCCGGGGGGCTCAAGAGCTGTGCTCCAGGGTCTTGAGACGCCCGATCATGGCCTCGACGCGCGTGCGCACCTGCTCGTTCTTGTGCATCAGGCTGGCGCGCTCGCCGGCGAGGGACTCGTGCCGGGCCCGCAGCGCGCGGTTTTCTTCCTTGAGGTGTTCGAGGGTGGTGAGCAGTTCGTCGATGCGTTTCGCGAGGCGCGTCAGTTCGACATCTAGTTGTGTTCTTGTCGTGTCGTTCATGGCCGCGGACTATAGAGCGCGGCTCTTCGTGCGGTCAATTACCGCACTCCACTATAATGAGTCGCCCGCATGAACTCGCCCGACTACACGCGCGTCCGCCAGCTGCTCGCCGCGCAGCGCTCGCTGGTCGAGCCCGCCGAAGCCCACGGCACGCTCGCCGGGTGTCTGTGCGCCGTGGTCGATTACCGCTTCGAGGACTTCCTGGGCGAGATCCTGCCCGAAGGGCAGGCGGATCGCGATGCGACCGATACCCTGCACGAGCTCTATACCGCAACCCTGGCGGCGCTCGATGAGACCGAGATGGATTTCCAGCCGCTGCTGCCGGCCGATGAGCAGCCGCTCGCCGAGCGCACCCGGGCGCTCGCCGAGTGGTGTCAGGGTTTTCTCTACGGTCTCGGCTCGGGCGCCATCCGCGACGCCAGCGGCCTGCCCGGGGAGGTCGGCGAGATCGTGCGTGACTTCACCGAGATCACCCGCGCCGGGGTGGAGGACGGGCAGGGCGAGGACTCGAACGAGAGCGCCTACGCCGAGCTGGTCGAGTTCGTGCGGGTGGGAGTGCAGCTGCTCTACGAAGAGCTCGCGCCCGCGCGCCGGGCGCCGCTGCCGGCTGCGGCACCCCTGCACTGAGGACGCACGCCCCCCCCGATGGCGAGAGACGAGTTTGCCCGCCGCCGCCACCAGCTGATGCGCCTCATGGGGCGCGACTCGATCGCGGTGCTGCCGGCGGCACCCGTCCGGCACCGCAATGGCGACGTCGAGTATCCCTACCGTCAGGACAGCGATTTCCAGTACCTGACCGGCTTCGGCGAGCCGGAAGCGGTGGCGGTGCTGGTCCCGGGACGGGAGCAGGCGGAATACATCCTGTTCGTGCGCGAGCGCGACCGCACCCGCGAGACCTGGGACGGCCGGCGCGCGGGTCCCGCCGGGGCGGCGCGTGAGTTCGGCGCCGACGATGCTTTCCCGATCGCGGACATGGACGAGATCCTGCCCGGGCTGCTCGAGAACCGGGCACGTGTGTACTACACCATGGGTGTCTACGCGGACTTCGATCAGCGCGTGGTCGGCTGGGTGAACGGGCTGCGCACCCAGGCGCGCAACGGCCGGCATCCGCCCCAGGAGTTCGTGGCGCTCGATCACGTGCTGCACGACATGCGGCTCTATAAGTCGCGGCGCGAGCTCGAGCTGATGCGCACCGCGGCGGGCATCGCCGCGCGGGCTCACGTGCGGGCGATGCGCTTCTGCCGTCCGGGCGCGACCGAGTACCAGGTGATGGCAGAGCTGCTGCACGAGTTTCGCCGCCACAATGCCGATACCGCCTACCCCCCGATCGTCGGCGCAGGCGCCAACAGCTGCGTACTGCACTATCGCGACAACGATCAGCCGCTCGAGGACGGCGAGCTGCTGCTGGTGGATGCCGGCTGCGAGTTCGAGTGCTACGCCTCGGACATCACCCGCACCTACCCGGTCAACGGCCGCTTCAGCCCCGAGCAGCGCGCGGTCTACGAGGTGGTGCTCGAGGCGAATCTCGCCGCCATCGCGCGCGTGCGTCCCGGCAACCACTGGAACGACCCGCACGAGGCGGCGGTGCGTGTCATCACCCAGGGCCTGGTCAGGCTCGGACTGCTCAGGGGGCGCGTCGGCTCGCTGATCCGCGCCGGCGCCTATCGCCGCTTCTTCATGCACCGCACCGGCCACTGGCTGGGCCTCGACGTGCACGACGTCGGCGACTACAAGGTGGGAGATGAGTGGCGGGTGCTCGAGCCCGGCATGACGCTCACCGTCGAGCCCGGCATCTACCTGCCGGCCGGGGCGCGCGGCGTGCCGCGGCGCTTCCGCAACATCGGCATCCGCATCGAGGACGACGTGCTGGTGACCCGGCGGGGCGCCGAGGTCCTCAGCGCACGCGTGCCGAAAGACGCCGGGCAGATCGAGGCACTGATGGCGCACGGCTGAGCGCCGAGCCGGGCATGTCCACACGCGTTACTCCGCTCGAAGTCGATGTCGCCGTGGTCGGCGGGGGCATGGTGGGCGCGAGCCTGGCCGCGGCGCTCGCGCCCACCGGCGTGCGGGTGCTGCTGGTCGAGAGCGTGCCCTTCGGCGCCGCCACCCAGCCGAGCTTCGACGAGCGCAGCACGGCGCTCGGCAACGCCAGCCGGCGGATCTTCGAGGGATTGTCCGTGTGGGATGCGATCGCACCCGAGGCCTCGCCGATCCGCACCATCCACGTCTCGGACGCCGGCCGCTTCGGCTTCGTGCGCCTCACGGCCGCCGAGCACGGTATCGAGGCCTTCGGCTACGTCGTCCCGAACCGGCGCGTCGGCACGGCGCTCTGGGGCGTGCTCGAGGGCGCTGCCAACCTCACGCTGCGCGTCCCGGCGCGCATCGCGGACGTGGCGATCGGTGCGCAGCGGGTGCAATTCCGCGTGCTGCGCGAGTCCGGCGCGAGCGAGCCGGTGGTGGCGCGGCTCGTGGTCGGCGCCGACGGCGCGCAATCGCAGGTCCGCGCCGCGGCCGGCATCGGCGCCACGGTACAGGACTACGGGCAGGTTGCCATCGTCGCCAATGTCGCGAGCGACAGCCCGCACCAGGGCGCGGCCTGGGAGCGTTTCACCCCCGAGGGACCGCTGGCGGTGCTGCCGCTTGCCGACGGTACGCTCGGCGTCATCTGGGCCGCGCGCCGGGAGCAGGCCCCGGCGGTGCTCGCGCTCGATGACGCGGCTTACCTCGCGCAGCTGCAGGCGCGCTTCGGCTGGCGCGCGGGACGGTTCGTGCGCGCCGGGCACCGCGCCTCCTATCCGCTCGCTCTGGCGCGTGCGAGCGCCCCGGTGGCCGAGCGCACCGTGCTGATCGGCAACGCCGCGCAGGCGCTGCACCCGGTGGCGGGCCAGGGCTTCAATCTGGGGCTGCGCGACGCCGCGATGCTCGCCGAGACGATCGCCGGTGCCTCGGGCGACATCGGTGCGCCGGCGCTGCTTGAGCGCTTCGCCGCCTGGCGCGCACGCGACCGGGGCGGGGTAGTGCGCTTCACCGACTCGCTGGTGAAAGTCTTCGGGGATCCGCGTGCCCCGGTGCAGCTGCTGCGCGACCTCGGCCTGCTCGTCTTCGACCTGCTGCCCCCGGCGAAGAGCGCGCTGGCGCGCGTCAGCGCCGGCTTCGGCGGACCGACCCCGCGGCTCGCCCGCGGATTGCCGCTGCGCCATGTTTGACGTCGCGGTAGTGGGCGGCGGACCGGCGGGCGCCTGCGCCGCCGCGCTCCTGGCGCGCGGCTCGCCCGGCGCCGCGCCGCTGCGCGTGGTGGTGATCGAACCGCGCCTTCCGGCGCCGCCGCCACCGCGCTCGCTGCCCGATGCTCGCGTGGTCGCGCTGTCGCGCGCCAGCGAGCGCACGCTGCGCGCTGCGGGAGCCTGGGACCGCATCGCCGGTCCGCGGCTGTGCGCCTACGAGCGCATGCGCATCTGGCACGAGGGGGTCGCCGCGACCGCCGCGGGCGCGCTGGTATTCGACGCCGCCGACGTCGGCGAGCCGAACCTCGGCTACGTCGTCGAGAACCGGCTGCTGCAGAGCGCGCTGCTCGAGGCCCTGGTTGCCGCCGGCGGTCACCTCGAGGCGGCACAGTTCGCCGCGCTCGCGATCACCGAGGAGGGGGTCGACATCGAAACCAGCACCGGCAGGCTGACCGCGCGGCTCGCGGTCGGCGCCGACGGCGCGCAGTCGGCGCTGCGCGCCGCGGCGGGCCTCAGCGCGCAGATCAGCGGTTACGGCCAGACCGCCATCGTCGCAGGGGTAGCTACCGCGCGCCCGCACGAGTCGACCGCCTGGCAGCGCTTCATGAGAGACGGGACGCTCGCCTTCCTGCCGCTCGCCGACGGCACGAGCTCGATCGTCTGGTCCGCTGACGATGCCCTCGCCGCGCGGCTGATCGCCGCCCCGGCGGCCGAGTTCGCGCGTGAGCTCGACCGGGCGTCGGATCTGGCGCTCGGCGCCACGCATCTCGTGAGCGAGCGTCAGTCGTTCCCGCTGCGCCGGCTCGCTGCGCCGCGCTACGTCGCGCGGCGCGTGGCCCTGATCGGCGATGCGGCGCACGTCGTGCATCCGCTCGCCGGGCAGGGGGTGAACCTCGGGCTGCTCGATGCCGCAGCCCTCGCGGAGCTGGTGCTCGCGGCGGCCGCGCGGCGCGAAGATCCGGGGGCGCTCGGCCCGCTTCGTGCCTACGAGCGCTGGCGCAAGAGCGAGGTCGCTGTCATGGCCAGCGCCATCGACGCCTTCGACCGGCTGCTCGCGCACGGGACGGGTCCGCTCGCGCGCCTCGCCCGGCACGGGCTCTCGTGGGTCAACCGCAGCGAGGAGCTGCGCCGCTTCTTCATCCGCCGTGCACTCGGGGTGACCGGCGAGCTCCCCCGGGCGGCGCGCGCCCCGTGACCGGTCGAGCGGGCAGGGCCGGCGCGCGTATCTCACTTCGCCGATAGTTAAGGGATTGCTTAACTATCGCCTGGCAAACCCTCACCCGCTCGGCCGGCGGCACGACGCTCGGCCGAGCGGCACGACGCTCGGCCCTCGGGCACGGCTCAGGCGAGCGGGATCAGGTCCACCTTGGCGGCGCACACGAAGTCGTTCTCGGAGAGCCCGCGCACGGCGTGGGTGGTGAAGGTGACCCGGCAGTAGTTGTAGCCGATCTCGAGATCCGGGTGATGGTCCTCGATGTTGGCAATGTGCGCGAGCGCGTTGACGAAGCTCATGGTGCGGTAGAAGTCGCGGAAGGCGTACTCGCGGCGGATCGCGCCGCCTTCGTCGGTCACCTTCCACGCCGTGGAGAGCTGCGCGAGGAGTCTCGCGACCTCGGCGGCAGCGAGCGGCGGGGTGCCGCCTGTGCAGGGCTTGCATTTGCGTGAGGCGAGCTCGCTCACGGCTTCGTGCCCTCGAGGCGCGGGTAGCGGCGCGCCACGTAGCGCTCGACGATCTGCTGGAATTCCTCGGCGATCCGCTCGCCCTTGAGCGTGACGGTCTTCTCGCCGTCCTCGTAGACCGGCGCCACGGGGCGTTCGCCCGTGCCCGGCAGGCTGATGCCGAGGTCGGCGTGCTTGCTCTCTCCGGGGCCGTTCACCACGCAGCCCATGACCGCGACCGTCATGTTCTCGACGCCGGCGTACTCGCGCCGCCACTGCGGCATGCGCTCGCGGATGTGCGCCTGGATCTGCTGGGCGAGCTCCTGGAAGAAGCTGCTGGTGGTGCGCCCGCAGCCCGGGCACGCCACCACCTGTGGCGTGAACGCCCGCAACCCCATGGTCTGCAGGATCTGCTGCGCGACGATCACTTCCTCAGTGCGATCGCCGCCGGGCTCGGGCGTGAGCGACACCCGGATGGTGTCGCCGATGCCTTCCTGCAGCAGCACCGCCATGCCGGCGGTCGAGGCGACGATGCCCTTCGAGCCCATGCCCGCCTCGGTGAGCCCAAGGTGCAGCGGATAGTCGCAGCGCGATGCGAGGTCGCGATAGATCGCGATCAGGTCCTGCACGCCGCTCACCTTGGCCGAGAGGATGATGCGATCGTGGGGGAGTCCGAGCTCCTCGGCGCGCTGGGCGGCGCTCAAGGCCGAGAGCACCACGGCATTGCGCATCACCGCCTGCGCATCGAGCGGCTCGGCGCGCGCGGAGTTCTCGTCCATGAGGCGCGTCAGCAGATCGGAGTCGAGACTTCCCCAGTTCACCCCGATGCGCACCGGCTTTTCGTGGCGGCAGGCGATCTCGATCATCTCGGCGAACTGTGGGTCGCGCTTGCTGCCGCGGCCGACGTTGCCGGGGTTGATCCGGTATTTGGCCAGCGCCGCCGCGCAGTCGGGGTGCTCGCGCAGGAGCTTGTGCCCGTTGAAGTGAAAGTCGCCGATCAACGGCACCGTGACACCGGCGCGATCGAGCCATGCGCGGATCGGTGCAACCGCCGCGGCGGCTTCGCTGGTGTTCACGGTGATGCGCACCAGCTCCGAGCCCGCGCGCGAGAGCGCCTGCACCTGCCGCGCCGTGCCTTCGACGTCGGCGGTGTCGGTATTGGTCATGGACTGCACCACGATCGGCGCGTGTCCACCGACGCGGACCGCTCCGATGGGAACCTGGACCGAGGTGCGGCGGGGAAGGCTCATGCGGAAGGGATCTTACCGTCACCGCCCTTGGGCGGCACTTGCCGGGGCTGCTATCATGCGCTCCGCCCGAATCGGTCTGTCCGGAGAGTGTCCGGCGCGAGCCGGAACGCCGAAGGCGCAATTCCGCCCGGAAACGCTCAGGCACAAGAACGGCAGACGGCGGAAGCGCTTCGAGCGCACCGCGGGGCTTCTGGAGAGCGGTGGATCGGCATCCACCCACCGAAGGGGAGCGGCGCTTAAGGCGCCTGATCTCTCAGGTCACCGGACAGAAGGGCGGCAGGCGCCTCGGGTGAGGGGCGTGTGCCGCGTCTTGGTTCGCTGGAGGACCTGAGTGGGACGTAAGACACCGTTGTTCGCGCTGCACCAGGAGCTCGGCGCCCGCATCGTCGACTTCGGCGGCTGGGACATGCCGGTGCAGTACGGCTCCCAGATCGCCGAGCATCACGCGGTGCGACGCGCCGCCGGCGTTTTCGACGTCTCGCACATGTGCGTCGTCGACCTCAAAGGGCCGCGGGTGCGCGCCTTCCTCGCACAGCTGCTCGCCAACGACGTCGGCAAGCTCAAGGCCGCGGGCAAGGCGCTCTACTCCTGCATGCTCAACGAGCGCGGCGGGGTCATCGACGATCTCATCGTGTACTTCCTCACCGAGAGCTGGTTCCGCGCGGTGGTGAACGCCGGCACCCGCGACAAGGATCTCGCCTGGATCCGCACCCACGCCGCCTCCTTCGGCCTCGAGGTCACCGAGCGCACCGATCTCGCCATGCTGGCGATCCAGGGCCCGGAAGCTCGCGCCAGGGCGCTGGAGCTCCTCGCCGCCGCCGACCGGGAAGCGGCGCTCGGGCTCGGCGTGTTCGTCGGGCGCGAGCTCGGCCGCTGGTTCGTCGCGCGCACCGGGTACACGGGCGAGGACGGCTTCGAGATCATGATGCCGGCGGCGGATGCAGTACCGGCGTGGCGAAAGCTGAATGCCCTGGGGGTCGCGTCCTGCGGCCTCGGAGCGCGCGACACGCTGCGACTGGAGGCCGGCATGAATCTCTACGGCCACGACATGAACGAGAGCACCGATCCGTTCGAGTCGGGCCTCGCCTGGACCGTGGCGCTCGAGCCGCCGGGGCGCGCCTTCGTCGGGCGCGAGGCACTCGAGGCGATCCGTGCGCGCGGCCCGGGACCGAAGCTCGTCGGTCTGCTGCTGGAGGATCGCGGCGTGCTGCGCGACCACCAGAAGGTCCTCGTACCCGGCGTGGGCGAGGGCGAGATCACCAGCGGCACCTTCTCCCCGACGCTCGAGCGCTCGATTGCGCTGGCGCGCGTGCCCGCAGCCACGCCCGCGCGGGTGCAGGTGGATATCCGCGGCAAGCTGCTGAATGCGAGAGTGGTGAAGCCGCCGTTCGTGCGTTTTGGCAAGTCCCTGGTCACTTAACCTGCGACGACTGACGCGAAGGAAGCGATTCATGAGCAACGTTCCCGCGGACCTCAAATACACCAAGTCCCACGAGTGGGTGCGCACGCTCGCCGACGGCACGGTGGAGATCGGCATCACCGATCACGCGCAGCATGCGCTCGGCGACCTGGTGTTCGTCGAAGTGCCCGATGCCGGCCGCACGGTGAAGCAGGACGAGCCGTGCGCGGTGGTCGAATCGGTGAAAGCCGCCTCGGACGTCTACGCGCCGCTCGCGGGCGAGATCACCGCCGGCAATCCCGCGCTCGCCGATGCGCCCGAGACGGTCAACTCCGACCCCTACGGGGCGGGCTGGCTGATGCGCATGCGGCCGGCCGCCGGCGCAGTTGCGGCCGCGGAACTCCTGTCGGCCGGGGACTATCAGAAAGTCGTGGCAGCGGAGGGCGGCTGATGGCCTTCATTCCCCACACCGAGGCCGACGTCGCGGCGATGCTCCAGGCCATCGGCGCGCGCGGCATCGAGGATCTGTTCGCGGAGATCCCGCCAGCGCTTCGGGCGAGCTCGCTCGCCGGAGTGCCCGCGGCGCTCAACGAGATGGAGATCGGGCGGTTGATGAGCGAGCGCGCGGCCCAGGATGGCACTCCCTTGAGCTTCCTCGGCGCCGGCGCCTATGAGCACCACATCCCCGCGGCCGTGTGGGCCATCACCACGCGCGGCGAGTTCTACAGCGCCTACACACCCTATCAGGCGGAAGCCAGCCAGGGCACGCTGCAGTTGATCTACGAGTTCCAGACCATGATCGCGCGCCTCACCGGCATGGATGTCGCCAACGCCTCGATGTACGACGGCGCCTCGGCGACCGCGGAAGCCGCGCTCATGGCGGTGCGCGCCAACCGCAAGTCGAAGTCGGCGCGCATCCTCGTGCCGACGACGCTCCATCCCCACTACCGGCGGGTGGCGGTGGCGATGGCGAGCAACCAGGGGCTGCGCTTCGAGGAGCTGCCCTATTGCACCGTCGAGGGTGTGACGCTCCCGGCCTCGCTCGGCAGGTACGCAGGCGAGGACCTGACCGCGCTCGTCATCCAGCAGCCGAACTTCTTCGGCCGCCTCGAGGACGTCGATGCGCTCACCGACTGGGCGCACGAGCGCAACATTCTCGTCATCGCCGTGGTCAACCCGACCTCGCTGGCGCTCCTCAAACCGCCGGGCGAGTGGGGAGCCAGGGGCGCCGACATCGCCGTCGGCGAAGGCCAGCCGCTCGGCGTGCCGCTGTCATCGGGCGGCCCGTACTTCGGCTTCATGACGACCCGGATGGAGTACGTGCGGCAGATGCCCGGCCGCATCGTCGGCCGCACGCTCGATACCGAGGGACGCGAGGGATTCACGCTGACGCTGCAGGCGCGCGAGCAGCACATCCGCCGCGCCAAGGCGACCTCGAACATCTGCACCAACCAGGGCCTGGCTGTGACCGCGGCGACGATCTATCTGTCGCTCATGGGCCCGCAGGGACTTGAGCGCACCGCGGCCGCCTCCCATGCCCGCAGCCGCGAGCTCCTCGGTGCGCTCACGCGCACGCCCGGTGTGCGCCTCGCCTTCAGCGGACCCTGCTTCCACGAGGCGGTGCTGCTGCTCGACCGCCCCGTGGCGCCGGTCCTCAAGGCGCTCGCCGCCCGCGGCATTCTCGGCGGACTCGACCTCGCGCCTTATTACCCGGAGCTCGGTCCGGCGCTGCTCGTGTGCGCGACCGAGACCAGGACCGCGGCCGACATCGAGCGCTACCGCGCCGCGCTCAACGAGGCGATGCAGGCAGTGCGTGCCGCCTGAGAAGGATTCCTGAGATGCCTACCCGTGAAAAAGTGATTTTCGAGTACTCGCGCGCGGGACGCGGCGCGAGCGATCAGTGGCCCCAGGACGTCGGTGCCGCGCCGCTCGCCGACCTCCCGGCGAAGCTGCGGCGGGGCAAGGCGCCGGCGCTCCCGGAGGTCGGCGAGCTCGAGGCGGTGCGGCACTTCACCCGCCTGTCGCAGCTCAACTTCTCCATCGACACGCACTTCTATCCCCTGGGCTCGTGCACGATGAAGTACAACCCCAGGGCCTGCAACCAGTACGCGATGCTGCCGCAGTTCCTCGCTCGCCACCCGCTCGCGCCCGAGTCGCACGGCCAGGGGTTCCTCGCCTGCATGTACGAGCTGCAGGAGATGCTGAAGGAAGTCACCGGCATGCAGGGCGTGGCGCTCTCGCCCATGGCGGGTGCCCACGGGGAGTTCGCCGGTGTCGCCATGATCCGCGCCTATCACCGCGCGCGCGGGGACCTGAAGCGCAACGAGATCATCGTCCCCGAGGCCGCCCACGGCACCAACCCCGCGACCGCGACCATGTGCGGCTGCGTGGTGCGCGAGGTCCCCGTCGACGCCTCCGGGGACGTCGATCTGGAGGCCTTGAAGGCCGCGGTCGGTCCCAACACTGCGGGCATCATGCTCACCAACCCCTCGACGCTCGGGGTGTTCGATCGCGGCATCGAGGAGGTGGCGCGCGTGGTGCACGAGGCCGGCGGACTCCTCTACTACGACGGCGCGAATCTCAATGCGATCCTGGGAAAGGTGCGCCCCGGGGACATGGGCTTCGATTGCATGCACATGAATCTGCACAAGACCTTCTCCACACCCCACGGCGGCGGCGGACCGGGCGCGGGCGCGGTGGGGGTCGCGGCGCGCCTCGTGCCGTTCCTGCCGATTCCGATCGTCGGCAGGGAAGGGGAGCGCTACCGCTGGCTCGCCGAGAGCGACCTGCCGCAGTCGATCGGGCGGCTGTCGGCCTTCATGGGCAACGCCGGTGTGCTGCTGCGCGCCTACATCTACATGCGACTCCTCGGGCGTGACGGGATGCGCGCCGTGGGCGAGTACGCCACGCTCAACGCCAACTACCTCTTGAAGCGCCTGCAGGCTGCGGGCTTCGAGGCCGCCTACCCGGACCGCCGCGCCAGCCACGAGTTCATCCTTACGCTCAAGCGCCAGGCGCGCGAGCTCGGCGTGACCGCGATGGACTTCGCCAAGCGGCTGCTCGACCTCGGCTTCCACGCGCCGACCACTTACTTCCCGCTGATCGTGCCCGAGTGCCTGCTCATCGAGCCGACCGAGACCGAGACCAAGGACGTCCTGGATGCCTTTGTGGCGGCCATGGCACAGATTCAGAAGGAGGCGCAGCAGGAACCCGAGCGCGTGCGCAGCGCACCGCATACCATGCCGGTGCGGCGCCTCGACGATGTGCGCGCCGCGCGCCACCTGGACCTCACATGGACGCCAACGACGCAGCACTAGACCGGTACAAGCCCCGCGGCCTCACCCGTGTGCTGCGCGCGCTCGGCGCGAGCCTGCGCGGGCTCGCGGGCGCCTTCCGCGACGAGGCGGCATTCCGCCAGGAGCTCGCCTTTGCCGCCGTCGTCATCCCGCTCGGCCTGTGGCTCGGGAGGAGCGGCGTCGAGCGTGCGCTGCTCGTCGCGCCGGTGCTGCTCACCCTGGTCGTAGAGCTCGTCAACAGCGCCATCGAGGCGACCGTCGACCGGATCGGCTTCGAGCGCCACGCCCTCGCGGGTCTCGCCAAGGACATCGGCTCCGCCGCGGTGCTCATGTCCTTCGTGCTCCTCACCGCGGTGTGGCTGCTCGTTCTGCTCGGACGCTAGCGAAGCCGCTCCCGATGCGATTCGTGCGACTCGCGCTGCTCGCCGTCATCGCCGCCTGCGCCGCGATCGGTGCGGCAGCCGATCCGCCGCATGCGGCCCCGCAGGCCGCGCCCGCTCCCGCTCCGGTCCCGCCGCCGGCGCCGCAGCCCTCGCCGGTGCCCTCGCCACAGCCGCTGTCGCCCGGCAATCCGGGCGTCGAGCCGCAATCCCCGCCTGTGCCGACGCCGACACCGGGCGGGCCCGGAGCCGCGGCTCCGCAGATCGCGCAGCAGGCCGCCGCGGTCGAAGCCAATCCCGACTGGGCCGTCACCCTCGAGCGCATCGCAGGGAGCGTGGTCTCGATCGACGTCGACATGGTGCGGGCGTTCGATACCGAGTGGAACACTACCGCCCAGGCGACCGGCTTCGTGGTCGATGCCGAGCGCGGCCTGATCCTCACCAACCGCCACGTGGTGACGCCAGGGCCGGTGACTTCGGAAGCGACGTTTCTCAACCGCGAGGAAGTGCAGCTCTTCCCGGTGTACCGCGACCCGGTCCACGACTTCGGCTTCTACCGTTACGACCCGAAGAAGCTGCGCTTCATCAAGCCGAAAGCCCTGCCGCTTTATCCGGAGGGTGCGCAGATCGGGCGCGAGATCCGCGTAGTCGGCAACAATGCCGGCGAGCAGCTCTCGATCCTCGCCGGCACGCTCGCCCGGCTCGACCGCGACGCGCCCGAGTACGGCGTCGCGAAGTACAACGACTTCAACACCTTCTACCTGCAGGCGGCCTCCGGCACCTCAGGTGGCTCGTCCGGCTCCCCGGTGATCGACATCCGCGGGCGGGTGGTCGGGCTCAACGCGGGCGGCGCAACCGGTGCGGCGTCCAGCTTCTATCTGCCGCTCGGGCGCGTGCGGCGCGCGCTCAACCTGATCCAGGAGGGGAAGCCCGTGCCGCGCGGCACCCTCTACTCGGTCTTCAACTACATGCCCTACGACGAGCTCGACCGCCTGGGGCTCGATGCGCGCACCGAGGCCGACGTGCGCAAGAGCTTCCCGCGCTTCACCGGCATGCTGGTGGTGACCGAGGTGCTGCCCGGCTCGCCGAGCGAGAACGTGCTGCAGCCCGGCGACATCCTGGTGCGCCTGAACGGCCACTACCTGACGCAGTTCGAGCCGCTCGAGGAAGTTCTCGACAGCTCGGTCGGGCAACAGGTGCAAGTCGAGCTCGAGCGTGGTGGCAAGCCGGTGTCGGCGCAGCTTCCGGTCGGCGACTTGAATGCGATCACGCCGGGCGCCTATGCCGAGTTCGGGGATGCGGTCGTCAACCGCATGTCGTACCAGATGGCGCGCGCCTACAACGTGCCGACCCGCGGCGTATACGTCGCCAACCCGGGCTACGTGTTCGGCGCCGCGGCGATCCCGCGCGGCGCGCTGATTACGGCGCTCAACGGCCACGCCACCGACGGCCTCGCCGACTTCGAGGCCGGCCTCGCCCAGCTCGGCAGCGGCGACTACGCCACGGTGCGCTACAGCACCATCGACGATCCGAACGGCAGCCAGCTGCGTCCGATCCGCATCGACCGCCTGTGGTTCCCCGCGCACCATTGCGACCGCGACGACGCGCGCGGCCTCTGGGACTGCAAGGATCTCGCGCCGGGACCGGCGCCGAAGCCCCCGGAGGTGAGCTCCACTGTCTATCCGAAGTTCAGCGATCCGCGCCAGAACGCGCTCGCTCCCTCGCTCGTCATGGTGGCCTTCGACATGCCGTACTCGGTGTCGGGAATCACCGAGCGCAACTATCACGGCACGGGCCTCGTGGTGGACGCCGCCCGCGGGCTGGTCGTCGTGGACCGCAACACCGTCCCGGTGCCGCTCGGCGACGTCGCGATCTCCTTCGCGGGCACGGTGCAGGTGCCCGGCCGCGTCGTGTACGTGCATCCGCTCCACAACTACGCGGTGGTCGCCTACGACCCGAAGCTGATCGGCTCGACGCCCGTCAGGAGCGCGAAGCTCAGCTCCCGTGAGCTCAACGCCGGCGAGCCGGTGTGGGTCGTGGGTCTCGGCGCCGACAGCCAGATGCGCTCGCGCTCCACCGAGATCGCCAGCATCGAGCCGCTCGAGCTGCCGCTGTCGCGCACCATGCGCTTCCGCGACAGCAACCTCGAGACCGTGCAGCTGGTGAATCCGCCGGCCGACTTCGACGGCGTGCTGTCCGACAAGGCGGGCAACGTGCTCGGCACCTGGTCGAGCTTCGCCTACGAGAACGGCCGCGAGCTCGCCCAGGAAAACCGCGGCGTCCCGATCGATCTCGCGGCCGACATGCTCGACCGGGTGCGCACGGGGCGCGCGCTGCACTCGCTCGAGGCCGAGCTCAACCCGCTGCCGCTCGCGAGCGCGCGCGAGATCGGCCTGTCGGAGGGCTGGACGCAGCGCCTGGCGCAGCACACCCCGACGCGCCGCCAGGTGCTCTCGGTGGTGCGGCTCGTCGGCGGCTCGCCGGCCTCGCGCCTCCTGCAGCAGGGCGACCTGCTGCTCGCGATCGACGGTCAGGTCGTGACGCGATTCCGCGAGGTCGAGCGGGCCGCGGCCGACAAGGATCTGGTGCACGTCACGGTGTGGCGCGGCCAGGGCGAGCAGACCCTCGAGGTGCCGACCGCGGAGCTCCCCGGTAGCGACCTCGAGCGCATGGTCGAGTGGGCAGGAGCGACGCTGCAGTCGCCGCACCGCTCGATGACCGCACAGCGCGCCATCCCGCCCCGCGGCGTGTATGTCGCGTACTTCGCTTATGGATCGCCGGCCACGCGCTACGGACTCTTCCCCGGGCGGCGCATTGTCGAAGTCGACGGCGCGCCGACACCGGATCTCGACACTTTTCTCAGGGCCGTCACCGGCCGGCCCGACCGCTCATCGGTGCGCCTGAAGACCATCACCTGGAACAACGCGCCCGAGGTGATCACACTCAAGCTCGACAAGCACTACTGGCCCGCGTACGAGCTCAGGCACTCGCCGAACGGCTGGGTACGCACCGCATTGGAGTAATTTTCCCGGGAGGCAGCAGCATGTTGTCGCAGGCTGATGCTTTGCTGCGACAACCGGTTGTAGCGCCCGCGGCTTGCTAGAATCGCTCCCATCCCTATGGTCCGCGTCGTCAGAGCCACTCAGGTTGAGATCGAGACCGCCGTGCAGGCGCTGCGCAACGGCGAGCTGGTGGCTTTTCCGACGGAAACCGTCTACGGACTCGGCGCCAACGCGCAGAACCCGGCCGCGGTGCGCCGGATCTTCGAGGCCAAGGGGCGCCCCGCCAGCCATCCGGTGATCGTGCACCTCGACAGCCCGCGCTATCTGCACCGCTGGGTGCGCGAGGTGCCGGAGGGCGCGATCAAGCTCGCCGAGGCCTTCTGGCCGGGACCGCTCACCATGGTCATGCCGCGCGCCGCGCACGTACACGACGTGGTCACCGGTGGGCAGGACACGATCGCGATCCGCGTGCCGGCACATCCCATGGCGCAGCAGCTGCTCACGGCGTTCGGCGGTGGCATCGCCGCCCCGTCCGCCAACCGCTACGGCCGCCTCTCGCCGACGCGCGCCGAGCACGTGCGCGAGGAGCTCGGCGACTCGGTGCGCCTGGTGCTCGACGGCGGCGAATGCCAGCTCGGGCTCGAGTCGACCATAGTAGCCTTCGAGGGCCCGATCGTGCGCCTGCTGCGCCCCGGCAGCGTCACGGCCGGACAGATCCGCGCCGTGGTGGGTGACCTCGCGATCGGCGCGGCGCAGGAGTCGCCGCGCGTCCCGGGGAGCACGCCCGCCCATTACGCGCCATCGACGCCCATGACGATCGTGCCGGCGGGTGAGATCGACGCACAGGCGGATGCGGCCTCGCGCGGCGGCAAGCGCATCGCCGTGCTGGCACAGCGTCTGCCGCTGCGCTCGCACAAGTACGTCACCTGGATCAACGCGGGGCGCCGGCCGGAGAGCTACGCTCGCGACCTCTATAACAATCTGCGCACGCTCGACCGGGCCGGCTGCCAACGGATCCTCGTGCAGGATGTCCCCGAGGGCGAGCGCTGGGACGCGATCCGCGACCGTCTGCGGCGTGCCGCGAGCAGCGTCGCCCAGAGCGACGAGGGCAGCGGCACGATGGCGGTGCTGCCGTAAGACAGCCGTAGGTAGACTGCCGTAAGCTTTGCCGGTGCCCCGCCCGCGATTCATCGACCCGTTCCAGCCCGCAGAAATCCGCCGCCTGGTGCGGGAGTTCGGCTCGCCGCTTCTGATCCTCGACTGCGAGCGCGTGCGGGTGCAGTTCCGCAAGCTCCGCAAGGCGCTGCCGCACGTCGACCTGCATTACGCACTCAAGCCCCTGCCGCACCCGGCGGTGGTGCGCACGGTGATCGAGGAGGGCGGTTACCTCGACCTGGCGACCAGCGGCGAAGTGCAGCTGGTCGCGCGGCTCGGCGTGCCGCCCGAGCGCTGCATCCATACCCATCCCATCAAGCGTCCCGCGGACATCGCCAATGCTCTCGAGTTCGGCGTGCGCACCTTCGTCGCCGACAACCCCGACGAGGTGCGCAAGTTCGCCCGCCACCGCGAGGCGGCGCAGCTGCTGCTGCGCGTCTCGTTCCGCTCGCCCGGCGCGGTGGTCGACCTGTCGCGCAAGTTCGGCTGCGACCCGGAGGCGGTGCTCGAGCTGGCGCGGATCGCGGCCGGCCTCGGCGTCGGCGTGCGCGGCTTGTCGTTCCATGTCGGCTCGCAGACCACCGACGCGACCAAGCAGGTCGAGGCGCTCGCGGCCTGCACCAGGCTCATGGCGGCGGCGCGCCGCGAGAGGCTCGGCGTCTTCGACACGCTCGACATCGGTGGCGGCTTTCCGATCGACTACGCGCAGCCCGTGCAGGACATCGGGCGTTTCTGCGCGCCGCTGCGTGCAGCGCTCGCGGCGCTGCCGAAACGGGTGCGGGTGATCGCCGAGCCGGGACGCTACATCGTCGGGCCCGCCGCGATCGGCGTCGCCTCGGTGATGGGGCGCGCCCAGCGCGAGGGCCACTGGTGGTATTACCTCGACGACGGGCTCTACGGCTCCTACAGCGGCCAGCTCTACGATCACGCGCGCTATCCGGTCGAGCCGCTGCGCGATGGCGCCGAGCGGCTGCCCTCGGTGCTCGCCGGCCCGACCTGCGACAGCATCGACGTCATCGCCGAGAACCTCATGCTGCCGCCGCTCAAGGCCGGCGACCTGATCATCGGGCGCGCGATGGGCGCCTACACGCGCGCCAGCGCCACCGAGTTCAACTTCTTCCCGCGCGCCACGGTGGTGGCGGTCAACACCCGCCCCGGCGACGGCGGCGGCGTCGACCCGCTGGCCCTCTGAGCAGGGAGCGCTCGTGAACATCGCGAATGTCGAGGGGGAGGCTCGGTTGAAATTTTCTTTCCCGGGGCGTGAAAAACAGGGATGTTTTTCCCGCAGCCCCCAGGGGCGAGCCGCACGCGGCGAGCGGGCGGCCAGGGATGGCCGCCCTGGGCTTGCGCGCAGCAGGGACTGCGCAGCGCAATGGGTTCACGGCGGCCCGGGAAAGAAAATTTCAAGCGAGGCTCCCGGCACCGAAGCGAGTTGTTCATGATTGCCTCCCCGATCCGCAACGTAGTCTTCGACATCGGCTGGGTGTTCGTGCGCCTCAAGTACCGGCCGCTGCTCGAGCTGCTGAGATCGCGCGGGGTCGAGGCGGACGACCTGCACTCGGTGCTGGCGCGCGCCGCGCTCGAGGATCACGAGTCCGGGCGGTTGCACGGCGGCGGGCTGCTCGAGCGCCTCGCCGCCCTCGCCCCGAAGCCGGTCTCCGTCGAGGAGCTGTACGCGTACTGGATCGACATGTTCGAGCTCGAGCCGCAGATGGTCGAGCTCGCCCACCGCCTGAGCGAAGCGCGCCGGGTCTACCTGCTGTCGAATATCGGCGATCTGCACTGGGCGCACCTGTCGCGCGAGTACCGCTTCCACCGCATCGGGCACGGCGCCCTGCCGTCCTATCTGGCCGGCGTCATGAAGCCGCACGCGGGCATCTACGCCGAGGCCGAGCGGCGCTTCGCCCTCGAGCCGGCGGCGACCGTGTTCATCGACGACCGCGCCGACAACATCGCCACCGCGCGCGGCCGCGGCTGGCATGGCATCGTCCACGAGGGCTACGAGAGCACGGTGCGCGCGCTCCGTGGACTCGATGTGGCCTGCTGAAGGGCTCATGAGGAACGACTCCGCAGCCGAGCCCCTCACCAGGATTCACAGCCAGGTGAACGAGGCGCGGGCGGGGCGCAATCCGCGGGTCGTCGCGCGGCTCTATTCCGGGTGGGCGGTGTTCGGCGAGCGGCAGTTCGTGCGCGGCTACCTCCTGCTGCTGCCGGATCCGGTGGTTGCGAATCTCAACTCTCTGGATGCCCACGCCCGCGGCGCCTTCCTCACCGACATGACGCGGCTCGGCGATGCGCTCCTCAAAGTGACGGCGGCGCTGCGCATCAACTATGCGATTTTCGGCAACGAGGAGCCGGCGCTGCACGCGCACGTGATCCCCCGCTACCTCGATGAGCCCGAGGCGCTGCGTGCGGCCCATCCCTGGGCGTACGACTGGACGGCGGCGCCGGTGTTCGAGCGCGCGGCCTACGGCGAGCTCGCCGAGAGCCTGTTGCAGGAGCTCAAGCGCCTCGGGGTCACGAAGCCGATGCGCTTCGCGCCGGGCGAGAACGCCGCCGAGCCCTGAAGCCCCGGCGCCGACCCGGTTACTTCGGCGGCGAGGCCGGCGCGGCCGCGGGCTTCACGCTCACGAGCTCGACGTCGAAGATCAGCATCGCGCCCGGCGGGATCGGCGCGCGCGGCCGGAGGTCATAGGCGAGCTGCGGCGGGATATAGAGCTTCCACTTGGCGCCCGGCTTCATGAGCTGCAGCGCCTCGGTCCAGCCCGGAATGACGCGATCGACCTCGAAGGTCGCCGGCTCGCCGCGCTTGTAGGAGCTGTCGAACTCGGTGCCGTCGAGCAGCGTGCCGCGATAGTTGACGACCACCGAGTCGCTCGCCTTCGGCGAATCTCCACTGCCGGCCCTGAGCTCCTGGTACTGAAGGCCGCTCCTGGTCGTGGTGATGCCCGGCTTCTTGCCGTTCTCCGCGAGGAATTTGGCCGCCGCCTTGTGGTTGGCCTCGCCCGGTGAGGCCGCGAGCGCGCGCAGGTTGTCGCGGTCCTTGTCCGACACCGCGACCTTGCCGGTGATCGCATCGTGCACGCCCTGGGCGATACGCGCCGTGCTGATCGAATCGGGCGTGACGCCGTGGGTGCGCAGCTCCTCGCCCCAGATGAGGCCGAGACTGTAGCTCTGGGCGCTCTTTTCGCTCGCCTCGCCCTCGGCGACGGCTCCCTTGGCGGGAGCCTTCTTGACCGCCGCAGCGGCGCCCTGGGCGGCAGGTGTGCTCGGCGGGGAGGCGCCCGCAGAGGGCTGCTGCGCCGGCGCCGGGAGCGCGCCAGCCAATAACGCGGCGGCCGCCGCAGCGAGGGTGAGAGTGACGGGTGCGCGGGCTCGCGCTGGCAATGTCATGGGCTTCCCTTCGTGAAGGCTGCGGGCCGTGCACGGCACGGCTTGAGGACCGCGGCGGGGCGAGAGTGTCGCCGATCCGGACCGGGGGTGCCAGACGAGGATCTAGCGCGCCAGGCGGAACTCGCCGCCCGCCTCGAGCGCCCGCCGGTAGGCGGGCCGCGCGTGGATGCGCTCGAGAAACCCGCTCACCCTGGAGCCGAGTGCGATCCCGGCGCGCGCCGCCGCGGCTTCGAGCGGGAAACTCATCTGTATGTCCGCGCCGGTGAGCTCCTCGCCGGCGAACCAGGTGGCTCTCTGAAGCTCCCCCTCCCAGAAGTCGATGTGGGTCTTGAGCTGCGGGTCTATGAGGCTCTCCTGTGCGCGCCGAGCGACTGCACGCACGATGGGGCGGATGAGCGAGGGCACGGCGCGCGGCAGGCGGATGAACACCAGCTTCAGCAGCAGCGGCGGCATCGCCGAGCCTTCCGCATAGTGCAGCCAATAGGTGTAACGCAGCCGCTCGGGGCTCCCGGCGGGCGGCCGCAGTCGTCCGTTCCCGTAGCGCTCGATCAGGTACTCGAGGATGGCGCCGGATTCGGCCAGCGTCTGAGCTCCGTCGGTGACCACCGGGGACTTTCCCAGCGGGTGGATGCTGCGCAGCTCCGGCGGCGCGAGCAGGGTGTGCGGGTCGCGCTGGTACTTCACGACCTGGTACTCGCAGCCGAGCTCCTCGAGCAGCCACAGCACCCGCTGCGAACGGGAGTTGTTGAGATGGTGGACGGTGATCATGGCGCCGATTCTACAATGCGCTCCGATGCTGACGATCCGGCAACTCTCCCGCAGCTTCCGCGAAGGCTCGCGTGTCCATCACGTGCTCGATCGGCTCGACGCCGAGGTGCGCTCCGCCGAGCGCGTGGCGATCATGGGGCGCAGCGGCTCCGGCAAGTCGACACTCCTCAATCTCATCAGCGGCATCGACCGCGCCGACAGCGGCACGGTCGAGATCGACGGGCGCGAGGTGAGCTCCCTCGGCGAGCCCGCCCGCACGCGGTTTCGCCGCGCGCACGTCGGCTTCGTCTACCAGTTCTTCAACCTCATCCCGACGCTCGACGTCGCCGAGAATGTGCGCCTGGTGCTCGAGCTGAATGGCGTGCGCGGCGCGGCGGCCCGCACGCGCAGTCTCGCCGCGCTCGAGAGCGTCGGTCTCGGGAGCCGCGCACACAGCGCGGTCGATCAGCTCTCCGGCGGCGAGCAGCAGCGCGTCGCCATCGCCCGGGCGCTGGTGCACGAGCCGAAGCTGCTGCTCGCCGATGAGCCCACCGGCAATCTCGACGATCAGACGGCCGGCGAGGTGCTGCCGGTGCTGCTCGCCCTGACGCGCTCGCGCGGTGCGACGCTCGTCATGGTGACGCACGATGAGGCCCTCGCCGCAACTGCCGACCGGGTGCTGGAGCTGCGTGAGGGGCGGCTGCACGAGCGGCCCGCGCCGCTCGCGGGACGGGGAGCGTGAAGGCGCTGCACGCGGCGAGCCTGCGGCACCTGCTGCGCCATCCGGCGCAGCTCGCCCTCGCGCTCGTCGGCCTCGCGCTCGGCGTCGGCACCATCGTGGCGGTCGATGTCGCGACGGCGAGCGCGCGCCGCGCCTTCGAGCTCTCGGCGGCGGCGGTGAATGGCGCCGCCACCCACCAGATCGCGGGGGGGCCAGCCGGCATCGACGAGCAGCTCTACGTACGGCTGCGCACGGCGCTCGACGATCCGGGCACCACGCGCGTGCGCTTCGCTCCGGTCGTCGCCGGCTACGTAACGGCGGGCGGCCGGATCCTGCAACTGATCGGCATCGATCCGTTCGCGAGCGCGGAGCTTGGGCGTGGAGCCGACCGCCCGGCGGCCTTTGCCGTGCAGGGCCTCGAGCAGGCGCGCGGCTGGTTCACCGAGCCCGGCGCGGTCGTCATGAATGCGGCCGCGGCCGATGGGCTCGGCGTCCGGGAAGGCGAGAGCTTCGAGCTCGCGGTCGGCGGCGTGCCGCACCGCGCCACGCTCATCGCGCGCCTCGCCGGCACGAGGGCGGGTCTCGACGATGTGATACTCACCGACGTCGCCCAGGCGCAGGAATGGCTCGGGACGACGGGCAGGCTGTCGAGAATCGACCTGCGCATTGCGCCGGCGCGCGAGAGTGCGGCGCTCGAGCGCGCGCTGGCCGCACTCCTGCCCCCCGAGCTGACGCTGCGCACGACACGAGCCGGGGCGCGCGAGACGCTGGCGATGACCGATGCGTTCACCACCAATCTCAAGGCGATGAGCCTGCTCGCGCTTCTGGTCGGGACGCTGCTCATCTACGGGGCGGTGAGCTTCGCGGTGCTGCAGCGGCGCACCATCATCGGTGTGCTGCGGGCGCTCGGCGCGACGCGGCGCGAGGTGCTCACGATGGTGCTGGGCGAGGCGGCGGTGCTCGGACTCGCGGGCGCCGCTTGCGGCGCGGCGCTCGGCCTCCTCATCGGCCGGGGGCTCGTCGGCCTCGTGTCGCAGACCATCAACGACCTCTACTTCGTGGTGGCGGTGAGCGAGGTGAGCGTGCCACCGGGC
>DASQIC010000052.1:0-32847 GCA_035631755.1 Steroidobacteraceae bacterium | reverse complement strand
GCGGCGCGGCCGAAGTGGCGCTGCTCGGCCAGCGCCACCAGGTAGCGCAGGTCCTTGAGCTTCAGTTCCGCAGCCATGCCGGCCAGGTCCGTGTTCCGATATATGCCATCTATCGATATTATAGAATCAATCGATTGGATTGATAAGGGGCGCCCGCGCAGGATGGCGTCACATCGGGCGTCGGCCCGTCAGCTGCCCACAGGAGATCCGAGCATGTCAGGCGTAGGCCAGCGTTTCCCCGAGTTCGCCCTCACCGGCGTCGTGTCGAGCGATGCCGCGAGCGCATTCCAGCCCTTCACCCACCAGAGCTTCCCCGGCAAGTGGCAGGTGGTGTTCTTCTGGCCCAAGGATTTCACCTTCGTGTGTCCCACCGAGATCGCCGCCTTCGGCAGGCTGGAGGGCGAGTTCCGCGCCCGCGAGGCGCAGCTGCTCGGGGTCAGCATCGACAGCGAGTTCGTGCACCTCGCCTGGCGGCGCGAGCGCCAGGAGCTGAAGGCGCTGCCGTTCCCGATGCTCTCCGACATCAAGCGCGAGCTGTCCACGGCGCTCGGCATCCTCGACCGCGAGGCCGGCGTCGCCCAGCGCGCCACCTACATCGTCGACCCGCAAGGCGTGATCCGCTTCGTCTACGTCACCGACCTCTCGGTCGGCCGCAACCCGGAAGAAGTGCTGCGGGTGCTCGATGCGCTGCAGACCGACGAGCTCTGCCCCTGCAACTGGCAGAAGGGCGAAGAGACCCTGAAGGCGGCCTGACATGAAGACCCTGGAAGCCATTCGCGAATCGCTCCCCGCGTACGCGCGCGACCTGCAGCTGAACTTAGGTGCCGTGCTCACGCCCGCCGGGGCGCCGGGACTCAGCGAGCGGCAGATCTGGGCGGTGGCGCTCGCGAGCGCGCTCGCCTCGCGCAACGCGGCCTTCAGCCGCGATCTCGGCGCGCTCGCCGCCGCGCACCTCGATGCCGCGCACGTCACCGGCGCGCACGCCGCGGCGGCGATCATGGGCATGAACAACGTCTACTACCGCTTCCTGCACCTGGTGGAGGACGGCGAGTACGCCAGGCTCCCGGCGCGGCTGCGCATGAACGTGCTCGGCAACCCCGGCATAGCCAGGGCGGACTTCGAGCTGCTGTCGCTCGCGGTCTCCGCCATCAACGGCTGCGGCACCTGCGTCGCCTCGCACGAGCGACAGGTGCGCGCGCACGGGCTCGAGCGCGAGGCGGTGCAGAGCGCGGTGCGCATCGCCGCGACCGTGCACGCGGTGGCGCGCGTGCTCGAGAGCAGCGGCGGAGAGGCGGCGCTCGCCGCGACGCGGGCAGCTTAAGTCCACAGCCCGGCCGGCGCCCGCTGCCTTCGGTGGCAGCGCCGGCCCGCCGCGCCGTGGGTTCCCGGGGGCGAGTAGAGTACCGGCTCTGTGTCGCCGATCGGACCGAAATTCGTCGTCCCAATCGCTCTGGCGCTGGCTGTGCCGCTCGCGGCTGCCCTCGAGCCGGCGCCGGCCACGCGCACCGTCACCGACGACGCCGGCCGGGCGGTTACGGTGCGCTCGGCCCCGCTGCGTATCGTGAGCCTGTCTCCCGGCGGGGCGGAGATGCTGTTCGCCGCGGGCGCGGGGCACGAGGTGGTGGCGACGGTCGAATACTCGGACGTGCCGCCCGGGGCGAAGCGCGTAGCGCGCATCGGCGATGCCGTCTCGATCGACCTCGAGCGGCTGGTGCGGATTCACCCGGACGTGGTCGTGGCCTGGCCGGCGGGCGGCAACCCCGCGCAGCGCGAGAAGATCGCGCGGCTCGCCATCCCGGTGTACGAGCAGCAGGCAGAGCGCCTCAAGGACCTCGCGCCCTCGATCCGCCGCTTAGGCGTGCTCGCCGGCACCGGTCCGCAGGCCGAGGCCGCGGCACGCGGCATCGAGGCGCGCCTCGCCGCGCTCGAGCGCGCCTCCGCCGGCGCCTGGGGCGGCGCGCGGCACCCGAGCGTGCTGCTTCAGGTGTGGAATCGTCCCATCTACACCGTCGGCGGCCAGCACCTCATGACCGACGCGCTCGAGCTCTGCGGCGCGCGCAATGTGTTCGCCGATCTCCCCGAGGCGGGGCCGGTGATCGACATCGAGGCGGTCATCGCCCGCGATCCGGACATCATCATCGCGGCGGGGCCGCCCGGCGAGAGCGCCGGCTGGCTCGCGGACTGGAAGCGCTTCGGGACGCTGCGGGCCGTGCGCGACGGCCGGCTGCTCGCCTTCGAGGATCAGGGCCTGAGCCGCTTAGGGCCGAGCGTCCTCGATGCCACCGAGGCGCTGTGCCGCGCCATTACACGGCTCGGCGCCGCCCGGCCCGCGCCGCACTAATCGCGGAAATTGGTGAACTGCAGCGGCCGGTCGAGCTTGGCGCCGCGCAGCAGTGCGATCGCAGCCTGCAGATCGTCGCGCTGCTTGCCGCTCACCCGCACCTTGTCGCCCTGCAGGCTCGCCTGCACCCTGAGCTTCGAGTCCTTGACGAGGCGCGTGAGGAGCTTAGCGGTCTCGGCGTCGATTCCGTGCCGCAGCAGGACCTCCTGGTGCGCGGCCGAGAGCGTCGTCTGCGGCTCCTTGACCTCGAGGCACTTCAGATCGATGCCGCGCTTGCCGAGCCGCAGCCTCACGATCTCGAGCATCTGCTTGAGCTGAAAGTCCACCTGCGCGTGCAGCGTGACGGTGAATTCCTTGAGCTCGAAGCGCGCCCCGGTGTCCTTGAAGTCGAAGCGCTGCGACAGCTCGCGATTCGCCTGATCGACCGCGTTCGCGACTTCGTGCTGGTTGAGCTCGGAGACGGCGTCGAAGGAGGGCATGGCTTCAGCGCCGGCGGCGCCGCGCGGATTTCCCGGCGGCGCTCGTTGCGGTCTTTGCCGCGGCCCGCGGCGCGCGCCCGGCTCCCTTGCTTCCCGTCTCGAGGCCACGGCGATGCGCCCGGGTGAGCGCCATGAAGCGCGGCGTGGGACCGACGTCCTCGTAGATCGGGTCGCCCTGCTCGTCGGTCGAGATCACGCGCTGGCCGGCGACGTAGGGCATCGCGGCGGCGAGCTCCTTGAGCGCCGCGCCGAGGAGCTCGGTGATCAGCTGCTCGGGGGCCCGCCCCGGGAACATCTCCGCGAGCGCGGCGAGCTGCGCGGCCTCATCCAGCGGCAGGTGCACGGCGAACGTGGTCGCGGTCCGCGGCGCCGCCGCCGTCTCGCGCCAGCTTTCCAGCAGCTCTTTGAAGCTCACGGGTTTGCTTTCGGGTTAGTGGGTTTGTGGGCAGGCAATGCCGCCGCGCCGGGCGCGCATTCTAGCGAAACATGGCGCTGCGGTTCAGCCGATCGCACTCCAGGGACAGGGCAGTATTTTCCGGCTTGCCGGGGGGCTGTCGCTACCCGCTTGACGCCCCGCGTCCTCGCAGGGATACTCGATCGCAACATGTCGCACCGGCCCGTCAGCGCTTCCTGGTGGTGGCGCCCCTCATAACGGAGTGGGCTGACGGTTAGCTTTTTCCCCGCGACTTAAAGCGATTTAACGGCACCAGAAACCCATCTCCGGATGACCCCGGGATGGGTTTTTTGTTGTCTTCGTGATTCCTTGGAGTATCGGCCTTGCAGACCGCCTTCGACATCACCGGTGACCTCGACACACCGGTCTCGGCGTTCATGAAGCTCGGCGCGTTCGCGCCACGCTTCCTGCTCGAGAGCGTCGAAGGCGGCGAGCGGCTCGGCCGCTATTCCTTCATCGGCTTCGGCGACGGGCTGGAGGTGCGGCTCGACGATACCGCATTCAACATCGGGAGCGAGCGGCGCGCGCTGCCAGCCAGCGGCGCCGAGATGCTCGCGGGGCTGCGCGCCGCGCTCGCCGCCGCGCCGCAGCCGATGCCCGGTATTCCCGGCGTGCCGCTCGCCGGCGGACTGGTGGGCTACGCCGCCTACGACGTGGTGCGCTACTTCGAGCGGCTGCCGGCACGCACGCGTACCGACCACGGCGTGCCCGCGCTCCACTACGTCGCGCCGCGCTCGGTGCTGGTGTTCGATCACCTGACGCGCGGCATCGCGCTGCTGCACGCGGGAGGGGAGGCCGAGCGGCGTGCGCTTAAGCGCGAGGTCGTGCGGGCGCTGCGCGGCGCGCTGCCGAACGGCCGCCGGCCGGGGCGCTACTCGCCGCCCGCCGCGGCCTGGACGCGCGAGGCTTACATGGCGGGCGTGAGGCGCACGCAGGAATACATCGCGGCCGGCGATGTCTACCAGATGGTGCTGGCGAGCCGCTTCTCCGGCCGCCACGAGCTCGACCCGTTCCAGGCGTACCGCGCTCTGCGCCTCATCAACCCCTCTCCTTATATGTACTACTGCGCGCTCGGCGAGGTAGCGGTGGTGGGCTCGTCCCCCGAGGCGCTGGTGAAGCTCTCCGGCCGCCGCGCCCAGCTGCGCCCGATCGCCGGCACCCGCCCGCGCGGCGCCGACGCCGCGCTCGACTCGGCGCGCGAGACCGAGCTGCGCGCCGATCCCAAGGAGAACGCCGAGCACGTGATGCTCGTCGACCTCGCCCGCAACGACCTCGGCAGGGTCGCCTGCGCCGGCAGCGTCACCGTGGATCCCTACCGCGCCATCGAGCGCTACAGCCACGTCATGCACATGGTGAGCGGGGTGCACGGCGAGCTCGGCGCGGGGCGCGACGCCTTCGACCTGTTCGCCGCGGCGTTCCCGGCCGGGACGCTGGTGGGGGCGCCGAAGGTGCGCGCGATGCAGATCATCGACGAGCTCGAGCCCGTGCGCCGCGGCCTCTATGGCGGCACGGTCGGCTACTTCGGCGCCCGCGGCGACATGGACCACGCGATCACCATCCGCACGCTGGTATTCACGGGCGATGAATACAGCTATCAGGCGGGCGCCGGCATCGTCGCCGACAGCGTTCCGGCCACCGAGCACGAGGAGGTGCTCGCCAAGAGCGCCGCCATGGTGCGGGCGCTCGAGCTCGCGGAGGAGGGGTTGTGATGAAGCCGCACCTCCTGCTCATCGACAACTACGACTCCTTCACCTACAACCTGGTGCAGGCGTTCCTGGTGCTCGGCGCCGAGGTGAGCGTTTACCGCAACGACGCCCTCACCCCGCCCGAGGCGCGCGCGCTTCAACCTACGCATCTGTGCATCTCGCCCGGGCCCGGCACCCCGTACGACGCCGGCGTCTCCATGGACATGATCCGCACCTTCGCGGGATCGATTCCGGTTCTCGGCGTGTGCCTCGGGCATCAGTCGATCGTCGAGGTGTTCGGCGGCAAGGTGGTGCGCGCCGCGCGCCTCATGCACGGCAAGACCTCGCTCGTGCGCCATGACGGCAGCGCGCTGTTCGCGGGGCTCCCGCAGCCCTGCGAGGTCGGGCGTTATCACTCGCTGATCGCCGCTCCGGAGTCGCTGCCGGAGGTGCTCGAGGTGACGGCGCGCACCGATGAGGGCGAGATCATGGCGGTTCGCCACCGCAGGCTCGCGGTCGAGGGCGTGCAATTCCACCCCGAGAGCATCCTGACGCCCTCGGGTCCGAGGCTGCTCGAGAATTTTCTCGGGTACTCTGCGGCTGAGCGGGGAGCATCCGATGCCGGCGCCGCGTGAGCTGCTGCAGCAGCTGTCCGAGCGGCGCGACCTGAGCCAGGCGCAGGCCGAGGAGCTGCTCGCGCACCTGACCGGCGCCGAGCTCGCCCCCGCCATGGCGGGGGCGCTGCTCGCGGCGCTTTCGACCAAAGGCGTGGTGGCGGACGAAGTGCGCGGCTTCGCGCTCACCATGCGCCGCCTGGCGCGCCGTCCCGATATCCCGCAGGACCTGCGCGCCATCGACATCGTGGGAACGGGCGGCGATGCCTCCGGGAGCCTGAACATCTCCACCGGCACGGCGCTGCTCGCCGCCGCCTGCGGTCTGCCGGTCGTGAAGCACGGCAACCGCTCGGTCTCGAGCCGCTGCGGCAGCGCCGACGTGCTCGAGGCGCTCGGCGTGGCGATTCCGGGCGACGGCGCGTCCGCGGGTGCCTGCCTCGCCGCCACCGGGTTCACCTACCTGTTCGCGCCGCACTACCACCCGGCAACCGCGCGGGTCGCGCCCATTCGCGCCGCGCTCGGCGTGCGCACCGTGTTCAACATCTTAGGTCCCCTGGTGAATCCGGCGCAGCCGCCGCTGCATTTGATCGGCGCTTACAGTCTCGAGGTCGCGCGCCTCATGGCCGACACGCTCGCTGGCTTACCCCTGGAGCGCGCCTTCGTCGTGCACGGCGCGGGCGGCTGGGACGAGCCGACTCCCATCGGCGCGTTCACCGTATTCGATGTCCGGCCGCAGCGGGTCACCGTCGGGGTGCGCGAGCCGGCCGACTACGGGCTCGCCGCATGCCCGCCGGCGGCGCTCGCCGGCGGCGACGCCGCCTACAACGCGCGCGCGCTCGAGGCGGTGCTCTGCGGGACGGACCACGGGGCGCATCGCGACTGCCTGCTGCTCGGCACGGCGCTCGCGCTCGAGGTGGCGGGCGAGGCAGCCGGGCCGCGCGCGGGAATCGCCCGCGCCCGGGCGGCGCTCGACGGCGGGGCGGCACGCGCTCTGCTCGAGGCGCTGCGCGCGCAGGCGCGCACGGCTGCCCCCGGACCGGCAGGCCCCGCATGAGCGCGTTCCTCGAGCAGATGGCGGCGGGCAGCCGCGAGCGGGTGCGTGCCGCGGCGCGCCGCCGCTCGCTCGCGGGACTCGAGTCGGCCGCGCGCGCCACGCCCGCGCCACCGCCGCTGAAGCTCGATGCGAGCGGCTTCGATCTCATCGCGGAGCTGAAGCTGCGCTCGCCGGCCGGGGGGCAGCTCAGGTCCCCGGGCGAGGACGTCGCGGCGCGGGTCGCCTGCTACGCGCGCGCCGGCGCCGCCGCGGTCTCGGTGCTCACCGAGCCCAGCCGCTTCGATGGCTCGCTCGTCCACTTGAGCGCCGCGGCGCAGGTCCTCAGCCCCCTCGGTGTGCCGGCCATGCGCAAGGACTTCCTCGTCGACCCGTACCAGGTGTTCGAGGCGCGGGCGGCGGGCGCCGGCGGGGTGCTGGTGATCCTGCGCATGCTGCCGCAGGAGGACACCCGCGCGCTCATCGACTGCGCGGGCGCGCTCGGGCTCTTCGTGCTGCTCGAGGCCTTCGATGCGCGCGATATCGCGCTGATGCACGAGCTGGTCGCCGCGCGCCGCGGTGCGAGCGCACTGCTCGCCGGAGTGAACTGCCGCGACCTCGCCACCCTCGAGGTGGTGCCCGGGCGCCTGCTCGAGCTCGCGCCGCTGCTGCCGGCCGGGGTGCCGCGGGTGGCGGAGAGCGGCGTCGCCACGCCGCAGGACGCGCGTGCCGTCGCGGCCGCCGGCTACTCACTCGCGCTGGTCGGCAGCGCGCTCATGCGCGGCGACGATCCGCAAGTGCTCGCCGCGGCGCTGCTCGGCGCCGGGCGCGCCGCGCGCGCCGCGCATTGAACGCCGGAGGCGCAGCGCCGATGTGGATCAAGATCTGCGGCATGACGACTCCCGATGCGATCGCGACCGCGCTCGAGGCGGGGGTGGACGCGATCGGCTTCGTATTCGCCGCATCGCCGCGGCAGCTCACCCCGGAAGCCGCCGCGCAGCTCGCGCGCCCGGCGCGCGGCCGCGTGCGTTGCGTGGCGGTGACACGCCACCCGCAGCAGCCGGCGCTCGATGAGATGCTGCGCGTGTTCTGTCCCGACGTGCTGCAGACGGATGCGACCGACCTTGCCTCACTGCGGCTGCCGTCGGCGCTCGAGCTGCTGCCCGTCGTGCGCAGCGCGGACGGCGCGGCGGCGCTGCCGCCGCGCATCCTCTTCGAGGGCCCGGCGAGCGGCACGGGCACGACGAGCGACTGGAGCGCGGCGCGGCGCCTCGCGCTGCGCACCCGGCTCGTGCTCGCCGGCGGCCTCGATCCGGCCAACGTCGCGCCGGCGATCGCCGCCGTCCGCCCCTTCGGCGTGGACGTCTCGAGCGGCGTCGAGACGCGCCTCGGTGTGAAGAGTCCGCTCAGGATCATGGAGTTCGTCGCCGCGGCCCGTGCTGCGGCGGCCCGCTCGAGTGAGGTTGAGTCATGAGTGTCGCCCCGTCCGAAGCCGGAAAAATGCTCGCGGCGCTGATCGCCGGAGACCTCCCCGATGCGCGCGGCCGCTTCGGCCCCTTCGGCGGACGTTACGTTCCCGAAACCCTCATCCCGCCGCTCGAGCGGCTCGAGCGCGGGGTGCGCGAGCATCTCCATGCGCGCGAGTTCCAGCAGGAGCTCGCCGGCCAGCTCACCTCCTGGGCGGGGCGGCCCACGGCGCTCACGCACGCGGCGCGCCTCTCCGCGCGCTGGGGTGCGCAGCTTTGGATCAAGCGCGAGGATCTGGCCCACACCGGCGCCCACAAGATCAACAACGCCACGGGTCAGGCGCTGCTCGCGCGGCGCCTCGGCGCGCGGCGCATCGTCGCGGAGACCGGCGCCGGGCAGCACGGCGTGGCGAGCGCCGCGGCCTGTGCGCGGCTCGGCCTGCCCTGCACCGTGTACATGGGCGCCGTGGACATGGAGCGCCAGGCCCCGAACGTCGGACGCATGCGCCTGCTCGGCGCCACGGTCGTGCCGGTCACGAGCGGCGACCGCACGCTGCGCGCCGCGATCGACGAGGCGCTGCGCGACTGGGTGTCGGATCCGCTCGGGACGTACTACCTCATCGGCTCGGTCGTCGGACCCCACCCCTATCCTTACCTGGTGCGCGAGCTCCAGGCCGTCATCGGGCGCGAGGCGCGCGCGCAGATGCTGGCCGCGGCCGGCCGCCTTCCCGATGCGCTCATCGCCTGCGTCGGCGGCGGCTCGAACTCGATCGGCGCCTTCCATGCGTTCATCGCCGATGCCGCCGTCGAGATCATCGGCGTCGAGGCCGGCGGACGCGGGGCCGGACTCGGCGACAACGCCGCGACCGTCGCCTACGGGCGGCCCGGGGTGCTGCACGGCACCTACTCGATGCTGCTGCAGGATGCGGACGGCCAGGTGCAGGAGACGCACTCGGTGTCCGCGGGGCTCGACTACCCGGGCGTCGGGCCCGAGCATGCTTTGCTCGCCGCGCTCGGCAGGGTGCGTTACGAGACGGCGAGCGATGAGGAGTCGCTCGCGCAGGTACGCGCCCTGAGCGAGTGCGAGGGGATCCTGCCGGCGATCGAAAGTGCGCACGCGCTGGCCGCCGCGGAGCGCTGGGCACGCGCCCATCCGGGCGGCACCGTCCTCGTGTGCCTCTCCGGGCGCGGCGACAAGGACATGCCGACGCTGCAGCGCACGCTGCTCGCGGAGGCTGCGCCATGAGCCCGCACCAGCGCATCACGAGCGCCATCCGCACCGCCGCCGCGGGCGGCGAGCCCGCGCTCGTCGCCTACCTGACGGCGGGCTTCCCGAAGCGCGCGCAGTTCACCGCGCAGCTCGAGGCCATCGCCGCCGCGGCCGACGTCGTCGAGATCGGCGTGCCGTTCACGGACCCCATGGCCGACGGCGTCACCATCCAGCGTGCGAGCCTCGCGGCGCTCTCGCAAGGTGTGACGCTGCGCTGGATCCTCGCCGAGGTGGCGCGGCTCGAGGCCGTCCGCACGCCGCTGCTGCTCATGAGCTACCTCAATCCGCTGCTCGCGTTCGGAATCGACGCGCTCGCCGACGGCGCCGCGCGTGCCGGCATCGCCGGGTTCATCGTGCCGGACCTGCCGCTCGACGAGGCGAGCGAGCTGTCCGCGGCGCTCGGCGCGCGCGGTATCGCGCTGGTGCAGATGGTCACTCCGGTCACGGAGCCGCAGCGCCTCGCGGCCTTGTGCGCCGGCAGCCAGGGGTTCGTCTACGCGGTCACCATGACCGGCACCACCGGGCGCAACGTCGCGGTGCCCGACGAGGTGATCGCCTACCTCGAGCGGGTGCGCGCGAGCGCGGCGCTCCCGGTGTGCGCCGGGTTCGGCATCCGCACGCGTGCGCAGGTCGAGCGGCTGCGCGGCCACGTGGACGGCGTCGTGGTCGGCTCGGCGCTCGTCGAGGTGCTCGAGCGCGGCGCGGATCCCGCCGCCTGGCTGCGCGAGTTGCGCGCGCGCTAGAGCGCGCTCATTCTGGGGCGGGCGCATGAAGACCGTGAGGATAGCGTCGCGTTTCCGCGGGCCGCCGGCCTCCGCCAACGGCGGCTATTTCGCCGGCCTGGTGGCGGGCTGCGCGGCGCGCACCGTGACCGTGCGCCTCATCCGCCCGCCGCCGCTCGATACCCCGCTCAGCGTCGAGGAGCTCCCGGAGGGGGTGCTGCGGGTGCTGAACGGTGCCGAGGCGATCGGGGAAGCGCGGCCGGCGCAGCTCGCCATCGATGCGCCGCCCGCTCCCGAGTACCTCGAGGCGGTGGAAGCCTCGCGCCACTACGCGGGCTTCCGCTATCACCGCTTCCCGACCTGCTTCGTGTGCGGCACGCAGCGCGTGCGCGGCGACGGCATGCGGGTGTTCGCGGGTCCGGTCGCGGAGCGCGGCCTGGTCGCAGCGCCCTGGGTCCCCGATGCCTCCCTCGACAGCGGCGACGGCAAGGTGCACGCCGAGTTCATGTCGGCGGCGCTCGACTGTCCCGGCTACTACGCGGTCGCGCCCGACGACCGCATGATGCTGCTCGCGGAATTCACCGCCCACGTCGACCGGCGGGTGCACGTCGGGGAGTCCTGCACGGTCGTCGGCTGGCAGATCGGCTCGAGCGGGCGCAAGCACGAGGCGGGCACGGCGCTCTTTGACGGCAAGGGCGAGCTGTGCGGGCGGGCGCGGGCACTGTGGATCGAGCCGCGCGACAGCCCGCCGCCGCTGGGTTGATCGGCGTCGGGATTCCTCACGCGGCGCGTGCGCCTCCGCGTCAAGAGCGCGGCGCTGTCTGCCGCGCGCCCGCCGCCATCATGTGCGCGCCGCGCCAGCCGCCGTAGCGGTAATAGAGCACCGCCAGCAGCGCCGAGAGCGCCGACGAGATCGGGAAGCTCCACCACACGGCGTCCACCTGGTAGCGGTCGAGGTAAGCTTCCGCGAGCGGGAAGCGCACCACGAGGAGCGTGATCGTAAGGATGACGAGCGGTGCCATGACGGCGCCGGTGGCGCGCACCACGCCGAACAGCGCCACCGCCACGCCGAAGAACACGAACGAGGGCGTGACCACGCGATTGAGGTGCGTTGCAACGCCGAGCGCCGCGGAGCCGGCCGGCACGAACAGCGCGAACAGCTCCTGGTCGAGCAGCTCCATGGCGAGCGCGATCGCCCCGCACAGCACCACGTTGTAGAAGACCCCGACGCGCGCAATCTGCGTGACCCGGTCCCACTTGGCGGCGCCGACGTTCTGCGCCGTCATGGCCGACATCGCCATGGCGACCGCGAAGGCCGGCATCTGGATGTAATTCCACAGCTGCAGCGCCGCGCCGAACGCGGCCGTGGTGTCGACCCCGAAGCGGTTGACGAGGGTGATCATGAGCCCGCCGGAGCGCGACAGCACCAGCATCTGCGCGCTCATGGGCAGGCCCTTCTTCACCAGCGTCGCGACTACCGACCAATCGACCCTGAGGAGCGCGAGCTCATCCTTGTGCAGCACCAGCAGGTGGCGCCGCCGATAGAGGTGGCGGATGAGCGCGGTGAGGCTCACGGCCTGGGCGACGAAGGTGGCGAGCGCCGAGCCCGCGATCCCGAGGCGCGGGATCGGACCCGCGCCGAAGATGAACAGCGGATTGAGCGCGATATCTAGGCCGACCGACAGCAGCATGAAGTAGAAGGGCGTCTTCGAGTCGCCGGCGCCGCGCAGCATCGCGCCGACGTACGCATACAGATAGAGGAAGGGGAGCGCGAGGAATATCACGCGCATGTAGGCCACCGCGAGGTCGAGCGAGGCCGCGGGCGTGCTCATGGCGATGAGCAGCGGCCGGCACAGCGTGAGTCCCGCGGCCGCCATCGCCACCGAGATGCCCGTGAAGAAGGTGGCGCTGGTGCCGACCACGCGCTTGGTGCTGGCGACGTCGTTGGCGCCGATGCACTGGCCGACCAGGATCGTGGCCGCGAGCGCCACGCCGAAGGCGGCGCCGATCAGCAGGAACATCACCGTGTTGGCGTTGGAGGTCGCGGTGAGCGCCGCCTCGCCGAGAAAGCGCCCCACCCACACGGAGTTCACCGAGCCGTTGAGGGATTGCAGGACGTTGGCGTACAGGATCGGCAGCGCGAACCTGAACAGCGTGACGGGGATCGACCCCTCGGTAAGAGCGCGCTGCACTCAGCGCCCTAAGCGGCGCAGCGCTGCCGCGAGCAGCCCCGGCAGCTGGCGCAGCGTCTCGAGGACCTCGGGCGCGTGCGCGCGCAGGCTCGCGAACAGCGCTCGCGGGCTGGTGCGCTCGCGCATCCACTCGCGCAGGATCGGGCTCGCGGTGCTCCAGATGTCGAGCTCGGGGTAGAGCTCGCGGCCTAAGCCCTCGACGTTGAGCAGCGTCTTCTGCAGCAGCAGCAGCTGCGGCTGGATCTTCATGTCGAAGCGCCGCGAGATCTCGAACAGGCGCAGCAGTATCCGTCCGAAGGAGATGTCCTTCAGCGGCCGGTCGAAGATCGGCTCGAGCACGGTGCGCACCGCCGACTCCATCTCGTCGATGCGCGTGCCGGCCGGCACCCAGCCCGACTCGAGGTGCAGCTGCGCGACGCGCCGGTAGTCGCGCTCGAACACCGCCAGGAAGTTCTCGGCCAGGTAGTGCTGGTCGCGCGGATCGAGCGTGCCGACGATGCCGAAGTCGACCGCGGCGTAGCGCGGCCGCTGCGGATCGTCGATGATGACGAAGATGTTCCCCGGGTGCATGTCGGCATGGAAGAAATTGTGGCGGAACACCTGCGTGAAGAAGATGCGCACGCCGTTCTCGGCGAGGCGCGCAATGTTGGTGCCCGCGGCCTTGAGCGCCGCCAGGTCGCTGATCGGCACGCCGCGGATGCGCTCCATCACCATGACGTCGGTGCGGCAGTAGTCCCAGTGGACTTCCGGGACCTTGAGCAGCTCGGAGCCCGCGAAGTTGCGCTTCAGCTGCGAGGCGTTGGCGGCCTCGCGCATGAGATCGAGCTCATCGAGCACCGTCTTGTGGTACTCGTCCACGAGCTCGCGGGGCTTAAGGCGCCGCCCCTCGCGCCAGTAGCGCTCGGCGAGGTCGGCGAGCGCGTGCAGCACCTCGAGATCGCGCTCGATCACGGCGCGCATTCCCGGGCGCAGCACCTTGACCACGACCTCCCTGCCGTCCGGCAGCCTCGCCGGGTGCACCTGGGCGATGGAAGCGGCGGCGAGCGGTGCCTCGTCGAAGGCGGCGAACATCTGGGCGACCGGCCGCCCGTAGCTGGCCTCGACGAGCTGCCGCGCCACGGCGCCGTCGAAGGGCGGCACGCGGTCCTGGAGCTTCGCGAGCTCGTCGGCGATGTCGGGCGGCAGCAGGTCGCGGCGCGTCGATACCGCCTGCCCGAACTTCACGAAGATCGGCCCGAGCTCCTGCAGTGCGAGCCGCAGCCGCTCGCCGCGCGCCCCGCCGCGGCGCCGCTCGAGCCACACGCCCGGCGACAGGTACAGGAGGAACTGCAGCGGCCTATATAGATGAGTCGCGCGGACGTATTCGTCCAGGCGGTGCCTGAGCAGCACCCGCTGGATCTCCAGCAGCCGCAGCAGGACCCGCAGCTTCACGGCGCGCGCGGCCGGTGCGCCGGCGGCCCGCGCCGCCGCGCGAGCAGCTCGATGCGCGCCGCGAGGCGGTCGAGGTCCTCGCGCAGCGCCTCGACGCCGCGCAGGAACTGCTCGCCCTCGTGGCGCGGCACGAGGTCGGCGCGCTCGTGGGCGAGGTAATCGGCGGTGCTGCGCCACGCGGTGTCGGCGGCGCGCGCGCTCCAGGCGGCGGCGAGCGCGGCGAGGCGCCCGAGCCGGTGGGCCACCACGTCGCCGAGCACGAGCGAGAGTTCTTCCTCGGCATCGGGCTTGAGCAGCGTCAGGAGCTCGCGGAACCTGGCGGCGATCTCGGTATCGCCCGACATCGCGGCGTCGCCGCGCTGTACCGCGGCCTGCGCGCCCTCGCCGGCGAGCGCGAACAGGCTCAGAGGGCCGACGCTGAGCCCGGCATCGGCCGCCGCCGCGCCGGCGCCCGGCGTGACGCTGACCTCGACGCCGTTCGAGGTCAGAAGCAGCGTGCCGAAGCCGCGCACCTCGAGCGCGAGACTGCGGCCGGCGAGCTCGGCGGTCAGCTGCCGCGCGCGCACCGAGCGCGGCAGGCCGCGGTTGAGGACGTTGGCGAGCGTCCCGCTCAGCACTTGTAGCCGCGATGCACGGCGACGATGCCGCCGGAGAGGTTGTGGTAGCGGCAGCCCTCGAGGCCGGCGTCGCGCATCATCGCGAGCAGCGTCTCCTGGTCGGGGTGCATGCGGATCGATTCGGCGAGGTAGCGGTAGCTCGCCTCATCGCCCGCCACATAGCGGCCGAGCAGCGGCAGCACGCGCAACGAGTAGGCGTCATAGAGGGGCTTCAGGGCGGTGAGCTTGAGGTGCGAGAACTCGAGCACCAGCAGCTGCCCGCCGGGCCGCAGCGCCCGGCGCATCGAGGCGAGCGCCGCCGCCTTGTCGGTCACGTTGCGCAGGCCAAAGCCGATGGTGACGCAGTCGAAGGTGTCCGGCGCGAACGGCAGCCGCTCGGCGTCGCATTGAACGCAGGCGACATTGGCGGCTGCGCCTGCGTCGATCAGCCGGTCGCGCCCGCGCGCGAGCATGGCGGCGTTGATGTCGGCGAGCACCACCAGGCCGCGCTCGCCCACCTGCCGTGCCAGCCCCGCCGCCAGATCCCCGCTGCCGCCGGCCACATCGAGCGCGCGCTGCCCGGGGCGCAGGTTCGCGAGAGCCAGAGTAAAACGTTTCCACAGGCGGTGCGTGCCGGCCGACATCAGGTCGTTCATGAGGTCGTAGCGGTCCGCGACCGAATCGAATACGCCGCGCACGCGCCGCGCCTTGTCCTCGAGCGGCACGCGCTGAAAGCCGAAGTCAGTGGAGCGCTCGTCGGCCATGGTGTGCGCGGAGGTTAGTGATGAGACACATTCTAGTCGATCGGACCGAAGCACTTCGCTTCGCTGCTTGCACCCTCCCGCGGCCGATGCGCTAGAATCGCGCCCGTTCAGGGGGGTCTTGCAACGGACGGGCCGGACAGCGATGTCTGGCCCGTCTTCTTTTCAGGGCGTGCGCTTAGGCTCCGGGCCGCGCCCGCGCGCGCCGCTCCTCGTAGCGCGCCCACTTCGCCGCGCGCTCGCGGCCGAGCTCGTGCAGGTACTTCCAGGTGTAGAGCCCGGTGTCGTGACCGTCGTCGAAGACGAGCTTCACGGCGTATTGCCCCACCGGCTCGACCGCCCTGATGCCGACGTTCTCCTTGCCGAGCACCAGCACTTCCTGCCCCGGGCCGTGGCCCTGTACCTCGGCGGACGGGGAGTGCACGCGCAGGTACTCGAAGGGCAGCTCGAAGCGGCTGCCGTCGGCGAAGCTCACTTCGAGCACGCGGGCGGCACGGCGGAGCCTCAGCTCGGTGGCGATCGGACCCTGCATGGAAGGCGCAGTATAGGCAGTCGCGATCGGGTAGCATTGCTGCAATGCAGCAAATGGTGGGGCCGGCGGTATTTGCGGTGCGGAACTTGAGATTGAGTGCGCATTACGTATGCGTTAACAACGATCACAAGCCGCGTCGCGCCTCTATACTCTCGGTCCTCGAGGGCGCATAGGGCTCGAATGGAACCGACCGACACCTCCCATCCCGACTACTACCATCGAGTTGTGGATTGCCAGTGGGCCTGCCCGGCTCACACCGATGTCCCCGAGTACATCCGTCTGATCGCCCAGGGCCGCTTCACCGACGCCTACATGGTGAACCGGCACTCGAACGTCTTCCCGGGGATCCTCGGGCGGGTGTGCGACCGGCCGTGCGAGCCGGCCTGCCGCCGCGGCCGCATCGAGCAGAAGCCGGTGGCGATCTGCCGGTTGAAGCGCGTCGCCGCCGATCACCGCGATGACATCACCGGCCGGCTGCCGCAGATCCCGAAGGTGAAGAACGGCCGGCGCATCGCCTGCATCGGCGCCGGCTGCGCCTCGCTCACGGTGGCCAACGACCTCATGCCGCTCGGCTACGAGGTGACCATCTTCGAGCAGTACGGCGAGCCCGGCGGGCTGATGCGCACCAACATCCCTTCGTTCCGCCTGCCCGCCACGGTGCTCAACGAAGAGATCGCAATGATCACCGGCATGGGGGTGGACCTGAGGCTCAACACCCCCGTGGCGAGTCTGCGTGAGCTCCTCGCTGCGGGCGCCTTCGACGCGGTGTTCGTGGGCTCGGGCGCGCCGAAGGGCAAGGAGCTCAGGCTCCCCGGGCGCGAGGCGGGCGCGGCCAACATTCACATCGGCATCGCCTGGCTCGAGTCGGTCGCCTTCGGCCACATCGAGGCGGTCGGCAAGCGCGTCCTCATCATCGGCGTCGGCAACACCGCCATGGACTGCTGCCGTACCAGCCTTCGCCTCGGCGCCGAGAGCGTCAAGGTGATGGCGCGCAAGCCGCGCGGCTTCTTCAAGGCCTCCACGTGGGAGCTCGAGGATGCCGAGGAGGAGAGCGTCGAGATCGTCGTCAACCGCTCGCCGAAGAGCTTCGTGGTGGAGGATGGGCGCCTCAAGGGCATGCTGTTCGAGCGCATGGAGTACGAGCTCGACGCCGCCGGGCGCATCACCGCCGAGCGCATCGTGGGCGAGGAGTTCCTGCCGGCCGACGACGTGATCCTCGCCATCGGCCAGGAGAACGCCTTCCCGTGGATCGAGCGCGATCTCGGGATCGAGTTCGACCGCTGGAACGTGCCGGTCATCGACCCGGTCACCTTCCAGTCGACGCGCGCGGGCGTGTTCTTCGGCGGCGACGCCGCCTTCGGGCCCAAGAACATCATCTGGGCGGTCGAGCACGGCCATCAGGCGGCGGTCTCCATCCACAACCACTGCCAGGGCCGCCCGGTGAGCGAGCGGCCGGCGCCGGGCATGAACCTGCAGAGCCGCAAGATGGGCATGCACGAGTGGTCGTACTCGAACGACTACACGCCGGTCGAGCGGCGCCTCATGCCGCACGTCTCGCTCAAGGAGCGCTTCAAGAAGCTCAACATCGAGGTCGAGCTCGGCTTCACCGCCGAGCAGGTCGAGCAGGAGGTGCAGCGCTGCCTCAACTGCGACGTGCAGACGGTGTTCACCGCGAAGCTGTGCATCGAATGCGACGCCTGTCTCGACATCTGCCCGGTGGATTGCCTCACCATCACCCACAATGGGCCGGAGGCCGAGCTCCGTGGCCGCCTCAAGGCGCCGGCCAGGAATCTCGCGCAGCCGCTGTACGTGTCGGCCCCGCTCCCGCAGACCGCCCGTGTGATGGTCAAGGACGAGGATCTGTGCGTGCACTGCGGCCTGTGCGCGGAGCGCTGTCCGACCGCCGCCTGGGACATGCAGAAGTCCGAGCTCCACTGGCCGCACGCCGCCGCCGAGCCGCCGGAGCCGGTGGCGCGGCCGGCGAAGATCGCCTGAACCTCATCCGCCGCATGCCAGATCCGAAGCGAGCCATGTCCCCCACAGCCACGCGCGTCAACGACTTCACCATCAAGATCGCCACGGTGAACGGCACCGGCTCGGCGAGCGCCAACACGCTGCTCATGAAATCGATCTTCAGGAGCGGCATCCCGGTGATGGGCAAGAACTACTTCCCCTCGAACATCCAGGGCCTGCCCACCTGGTACGAGATCCGCCTCACCCGCGCGGGCTACGTGGCACGCGCAGGTACCGTCGACCTCATGGTGGCCATGAACGCCGAGACCTACACGCGCGACGTGCGCGAAGTCGCCCCCGGCGGCTACCTGGTCTACGACTCCACCTGGCCGCGGCCGGCGCTGCTGAAGCGCGACGACATCACCGTGCTGGGGGTGCCGCTCGCGCGGCTCTGCAACGAGAACTTCAACGGCGTGCGCACCCGCATCCTGATGAAGAACATCTGCTATGCGGGCGTACTGGCGGCGCTGCTCGACCTGGACCTCGCGCATATCCGCGAGCTCCTCGCCGAGACCTACGCCAGGAAGCCGCAGCTGGTCGAGAGCAACATGAAGGCGATCCAGCTCGGCTACGACTACGCGCGCGGGCAGTTCGCCTGCCCGCTGCCGCTGCGCGTCGAGAAGATGGACGGCACCGCCGGGCACATCATGATCGACGGCAACACGGCGGCGGCTCTCGGATGCGTCTTCGCCGGCGCCACGGTCGCGGCCTGGTACCCGATCACCCCGTCCACTTCGCTGATGGACGCGTTCAAGATGTTCGCCGACCGCATGCGCGTCGACAAGGACACCGGGGCGAAGAACTTCGCCTTCATCCAGGCGGAGGACGAGCTCGCGGCCATCGGCATGACGATCGGCGCGATGTGGAACGGCGCGCGCGCCTTCACCGCGACCTCCGGTCCCGGCATCTCGCTCATGAACGAGTTCCTCGGGCTCGCCTACTACGCCGAGGTGCCGGCGGTGATCTTCGACATTCAGCGCGTCGGTCCCTCGACCGGTATGCCGACGCGCACCCAGCAGGGCGACGTCCTCAAGGCGGCCTTTGCCTCGCACGGCGACACGCGCCACGTGTGCCTCTACCCCGCCAACCCCGAGGAATGCTTCTACATGGCGGTGCAGGCCTTCGACCTCGCCGAGCGGCTGCAGACTCCGGTGCTGGTGCTCTCCGATCTCGACATCGGCATGAACGACTGGATGTGCCGCGACCTGAAGTGGGACGACAGCTACCAGCCCGATCGCGGCAAGGTGCTCGGCAAGGAAGAAGTCCTCAAGCTCAAGAAGTTCTACCGCTTTCTCGACGTGGACGATGACGGCATCCCCTACCGCACGCTCCCCGGCGTCGATCCCAAGGCGGCGTATTTCGCGCGCGGCTCGGGACATACCCAGTACGGCGCCTACACCGAGGACTCGGCCGAATACCAGGTGGTGCTCGACCGGCTGCTGCGCAAGTGGGCGACGGCGAAACGACTGGTGCCGCGCGCGGCGATCGATGCGACCGCGGACTCGAAGATCGGCATCGTGTCCCTCGGCAGCTGCGACGGCGCGATCCGCGAGGCGCGCGACCTGCTCGGGCACCGCGGCGTCGCCGTGGACTACATGCGCGTGCGCGCCTTCCCGTTCAGCGAGGACGTCGAGAAGTTCCTCGTGAGCCACGAGCTGCTGTTCATCGTCGAGCAGAACCGCGACGCGCAGCTGCGCTCGCTGCTCACGCTCGAGACCGCCGTCGAGAAGGGCAAGCTGCGCTCGCTGCTGCACTACAGCGGACTACCCATCTCCTCCGCGTTCATCGTCGACGGGGTGCTCGCGGAGCTGCAGCACGAGCGTGGGATGAAGCCCCGGGACGCGGCGGCCCGTGGCTGACCACCGCCGGGAATTGCCGTTGCACGGAGTCTCGCCATGACTTTCATCGCTAAGCCCAAGGTCGCCCACCCGTCGCTGCCGCGCAATGCGCTCGGCCTCACGCGCCGCGACTACGAGGGGGCGCTGTCAACGCTGTGCGCGGGCTGCGGCCACGATTCGATCACCGCGGCGATCGTCGAGGCGACCTGGGGACTGGCGCTCGAGCCGCAGAACGTGGTGAAACTCTCCGGCATCGGCTGCTCCTCGAAGACCACCGCCTACTTCGTGAGCGGCGGCCACGGCTTCAACTCGGTGCACGGCCGCATGCCCTCGATCGCCATGGGGGCAAATGCCGCCAACCGCAAGCTTCACTACATCGGCGTTTCGGGCGACGGCGACACGCTCTCGATCGGGCTCGGGCAGTTCTGCCACGCCATCCGCCGCAACCTCGACATGCTGTACATCATCGAGAACAACGGCGTGTACGGCCTCACCAAGGGACAGTTCTCCGCCTCGGCGGACATCGGCACCAGGGCCAAGAAGGGCGAGACCAACCTCCAGCCGCCGATCGACCCGGTGCTGCTCGCCATGACCCTCGGCGCCTCGTTCGTGGCGCGCAGCTTCTCCGGCGACAAGCAGCAGCTGGTGCCGCTCATCCAGGCGGGCTTCAAGCACCGGGGCTTCGCGCTCATCGACGTACTCTCGCCGTGCGTGACCTTCAACGACCACGAGGGCTCGACCAAGAGCTACGCCTACACGCGCGAGCACTACGAGCCCGCCGTACACGCCGATTTCGTGCCGCTCGAGCGCGAGATCACCGCCGACTACAAGGAAGGCGAGGCGCTGCCGGTGGTGATGCACGATGGCAGCCGCATCGTGCTGCGCAAGCTCGACGGCGCCTACGACCCGACCAACCGCGCCACTGCCGCGGCGCACATCCAGGAGCGCATGAAGAGCGGCGAGTACCTCACGGGACTGCTGTTCCTCGACGAGGGTTCGCAGCACGAGTTCCACCAGGTGAACGGCACGCCCGAGGCCCCGCTCAACAGCATCCCCTACGAGCGGCTGTCACCCGGATCGCAGGGTCTGGCGAAGGTACTGGCGCGCTACCGCTGAACTAACGGATCGCCGAGCCGAGTGCGTAGCGCACCGCGAGCTGCAGCTGCGTCTCGGTGGCGAGCGCCGGCAGCCCGAAGGCGTCGTTGCGGTTGTAGGAGCTGCTGGTGACACGCAGCCACTCGAGCGTGAAGCGCCAGTGCTCATCGGGTGTGAACACCCACGCCGCGGTCCAGGCATGCCCGCGCTCGGTGCCATCGCCGGCGCCGAAGTTATCGTCCACCTCGAAGCGGTCGTAGCGTGCGCTGAGGCTGTGCCGGCCGAGCCGCCGCGAGACGAGCGCGTACTCCGCCTTGAAGGGCCACACCAGGCTGAAGCCCCCCGGGGCGATCGCGGTGTTGCCCTTCATCCACTGCCCGATCGCAGTCCAGCCGTCCTCGGTCTCGAGCCGCGCGCCGGCGCTGTCGAAGGTGGTCTCCCAGGCCATGACGTTCGACACGGTGTCGAGCGCGGTCGGGTCGGCGCGGTTGTCGTAGCGCAGCGCCTGCACTACCAGCCGGTCGAACCAGCGCGCTTCGAGGCCGCCATAGAGCCCGGCGCGGCCGTCGAACTGGCGGAACGGCACCGCCGGCCCGAAGGGACCGGCGCCCGGCTGGCCGATGCGCCCGCCGATCGGCGTCTGCCGGTCGATCAGCATGAAGCCGTCCTCGGCGAGCACCCCGCCGGCTTCCTCGTTCCAGCCGAAGGCCCCGCCGGTGACCCCGAGATCGAAGTCGTGCCCGAGTCGTGTGCCGAGCCAGTCGAGCTGAGCCTCGACGCCGATCGTGCGCACCTCCTCGGCGAGCCAGCTGTCGATCGCCGAGAACGAGAGGGTGTAGGGCGATTCCCAGCCCGAGGCGCGGTTCTCGAGCGACACCGGGGGATAGAACGCGCCCGCCTTGATGCGCAGGCGGTAGCCGGCGAACGGGTAAGGGCGGAACTGCAGGTAGGCTTCGGTCGCGCCGACGGGGTTGTTGTCGGCGTCGCCTCCCCAGGCGGAGACGTCGAGATGCACCAGCCACAGCTCGCCGAGTGACTGATTGAGCGCGAAGCGCGCCCGGCCGAGCGCCAGCCCCGAGTCGTCCTTGTCGAAGCGCACGCCGCTCACGCCGCCGTCCATGAAGGAGGGATAGCCGTTCGAGTTGACGAGCCGCAGATCGAGGCTCGCCTCCCAGTCGTCGGCACGCGCGACACCGGCGAGCAGCCCGAGCGTGATTGCCACGATGCCGGCGGCACGGCGCCTCACGGGCGCGGGGTGCGGTTCGCTCGGGCTCATGCGGGCGCGGCTCCTCAGTAGTCCCAGGAATGCGGCCGGTCGGCGATCGGCGCGGGCTGCAGCGGCTTGGCGAGGCGCAGCGTGATCTCGGCGTTGTCGGTGTCGCCCACGGTGAGCTCGCGCTCGAGGTCCGCGCCGCTGTCGCGCAGCCGCGGATGCCACACCGCGATCTTGTAGCGTCCGCGCGCCACCTCGGCCGACCAGGTGCCCCGGGTGTCGGTGCGCCCGAAGTAGGGGGCGTCGGTCACCACGAGGTAAGCGAGCATCTCGTCGTGGATGTTGCAGCCGAGAGTCACGACGCCCGGCGTGTCGAAGTGCACCGGCGGATAGGGTTTGCCGCGGTAGAGCGGCAGCTGGAAGCGCTTGGCCGGGGAGAAGGAATAGATCTGGTGGCTTACGGTGTCGCTGTTGGGGAAGGTCACCGTAGAGCCGACCGGGATCACCACCAGGTCCGGCACGAAGGCGCGGTTCACCTGGTCCATGACGGCGTGTGCCGGCGGGGCGTGGCGCGCCGTTCCCTCCGCTGGCCAGGCGGTGATCACCGCGCCTGGCAGCGCCTGGCCGTCGGCGGTATGCACCGTGATCACCAGGGTGGCCGCGGCCGCGCCGCGCGCCGCGGCGAATGCGCCGAGCACGACCATCACCCCGGCTGTCAGCCGGGGGGCCGCTGCGCTCGGACCGGTCCGTGCTCGAGGTCTCATTCCCGCGTTCAGGTCCTCGCAACAAGCGGTGCGGGACGCCTAGGATGCAATGCATCATTCGAGCGTGTTTCGATGGGCAGTTTCCGCAAACGGCTTCTCGTGCTGATCATCGGTCTGGTGATCGTCACGCAAACTGTGACGCTGGCCGCAGTGCTGGCCAACACCCGGGCAACGGTGGGAACGCGGGCCGCCGAGCAGCTCAGCTCCGGCGCGGCCCTGGCGCTGCAGCTGCTGCGCTTCCGCGCCGGTCAGCTCGCCAACGGCGTCGCCGTCACCGCCGCCGACTTTGGCTTCCGCGAGGCGGTCGCGAGCGGCGATACCCTCACCATCCTCTCGGCCGCCCGCAACAACGCCCGGCGTATCGGTGCCGACATCGTGCTGGTGCTCGATACGCACGGCCGCGTGCTCGCCTCCTCGGCGCCGGCGGCCGCCGGTGCTGACCGGGCTCTCGAGGCGCTGATCGGCGAAGGCACCGGGGCGCGCGACCAGCCTGCCTTCATGGTGTTCGGCCCGAGCTCCTACGAGATCGTGCTCGCGCCGGTACGCACTCCCGAGGTCATCGCCTGGGTGGCGATGGGCTTCGTGGCGGACGACGCGCTCGCGCGGCGCATCCAGGACCTGGTCGGTTCCGAGGTCGCGCTGCTGGTGCACGGCAACGACGGCGTGCTGCGCATCGCCTCGACGCTGCCCGCGGCGCTGCGCGGCGCCGGGCTGGCCGCTCCGGCGGCGGACGCGAACGCGCCGCCGCGCATCGCGCGGCTCGGCGAGCGCGACTACCTCACTCTGGCCCGCTCGCTCGACACGCTCGGCAACCCCGTCGAGGTGCTGCTGTTGAAATCCCAGCGCGCGGTGCTCGCGCCCTACCGCGACCTGCGCGATGCGATGCTGGCGATCGACGGCATCGCGCTGCTGCTGGCCGCGACCGTGGGCGCGATCCTCGGGCGCAGCGCCACCGCGCCGATCGGCGAGCTGGTGCGCGCCGCGCAGCGCATCCAGAAGGGCCAGTACGACACTGCGGTCAGCGTCTCGGGGGCCGACGAGTTCAACAGCCTCGCGCAGACCTTCAACGCCATGCAGCGCAACATCGCCGAGCGCGAGGCCGACATCACCTTCCACGCGCTGCACGACCCCCTGACCCGGTTGCCGAACCGTCTGTTCGCCAGCCAGGCGCTCGAGCGCCTGGTGGGCAAGGGCGAGCGGAGCAGCGCGGGTGCGCTGGTGCTGGTCGACCTGCGGAACCTGCGCGACATCAACGCCTCGCTCGGGCTCTCGGTCGGCGACGACGTGCTGCGCGAGGTCGCGCATCGGCTGCGGCAGAACGTCGCCGCCGCCGACACCGTGGCGCGCATCGGCGAGACCCAGTTCCTGGTGATCGCGCCGGACTGCTCCGCCGCTCGCGCGCCGCTCTACGCCGGTCAGCTCGCCGGCGTGATCCATACCGGCTTTCACCTCGCCGGCATCGGTCTCGACCTGCACGTCGCCTGTGGGGTGTGCCTGGTGCCCGAGCACGGTCGCACGGCCGAGGAGCTGCTGCAGCGGGTGCAGGTGGCGCTCGAGGACGCCGGCGAGACGCGTAACCGGGTCGCGATGTACCGCGCGGGGCGCGATGATCAGCACCGACGGCGCCTCACGCTCATCACCGACCTGCGCGGTGCGATCGATGCCGGCGCGCTCAGGCTCGTCTACCAGCCGCTGCTCACCATGGCGACGCGCTCGGTGCGCTCGCTCGAGGCGCTGGTGCGCTGGACCCATCCGCAGCTCGGCCCGGTGTCGCCCGCCGAGTTCGTGCCACTCGCCGAGAGCACCGGCGGCTCGCGCCGGCTGACCAACTGGGTGCTCGGCGCGGCGGTGCGGCAGATGGGCGAGTGGCGCCGCGCGGGGCTCGACCTCGAGCTGGCGGTGAATCTCTCCGCTCCCGACATCCTCGATCCCGAGCTGGTCGAGGAGATCCTCGAGCTGCTGCGTCGCCACGGGGTGCCGCCGCACATGCTGCTGCTCGAGATCACCGAGAGCGCCGTGATGCGCGATCCCCACGGCGCGGCGCGCAACATGCAGTTGCTGCGCATCGCGGGGGTGCGCTTTGCGATCGACGACTTCGGCACCGGGCATTCCTCGCTCTCGCAGCTGAGCCACCTGCCGGTGGATGAGCTCAAGATCGACCGCTCGCTGATCGCCCAGGCCGCCGGCGGGGCCGCCACCATCGTCACCTCGACCATCGAGCTCGGCCACAGCATGCGACTTAAGGTGGTCGCCGAGGGGGTGGAAACCCCCGACGCCTGGAACCTGCTGCGCCGCCTGGGGTGCGATTTCGCGCAGGGGTACCTGATCAGCAAGCCGCTGCCGGCGAGCGAGATCCCCTCCTTCGTCCGCCATGCCAACCAACTGCTGCCGGCGTCCGACTCCACGGTGCTGCAGATCCGCGCGCTCGAGCAGCTCGCCGGGCGCTTGCGACGCTGACCACCGCCCCAATCGCGGATTTGCGCGTTCCGAGCTTGTGCCCCGCCCCGCCGTTGGGGTATCGTCCGCGCCGGTTCGTGACCTTTCCCTTTCCTGCCGCCTGCCACCCGCCTTGTTTGCGAGTTGGCTTCCGAGTCTGAAAAGCCGAATCGTTCTCGACCAGGGGGCAGCGTGCGCGCCGACGGTTCGGAAACATATCCTCGGCGACACTCCTGCCGGTAACTGTACCTTTCAGGAGTTTGATTGCATGACGAAGATCTATGTGGGCAACCTGCCGTTTTCAGCCACTGACGCCGAGGTGCGCGAGCTGTTCGCGCAGCACGGTACGGTCGAGTCGGTGAGCATCATCACCGATCGCGACACCGGCCGGCCGCGCGGCTTCGGCTTCGTGGAAATGTCGCGCGCCGACGCCTCGCGCGCCATCCAGAATCTCAACGGCAAGGAGCTCGGCGGACGCCCGCTGCGGGTCAACGAGGCCCAGGAGCGTACGGGCGGCGGCGGTAACCGCGGAGGCGGCGGCGGCCCGAAGCGCTGGTAAGCTTCCAGGCTGACTGGGGGCCGGTCGTGCGAGCCTTCTGGCATCGGCGGCCGGCCCTTTTCATTGGGCGGACGAACGGGAGTGGTATTCGTGGGTAAAGGCGATCCGAGAACACGCCGCGGCAAGATCTATCAGGGCTCCTTCGGGAAGCTGCGTCCCAAGGACCCGGCCAAGCGCAAGAAGAAGGCGCAGGGCAGCGCCCGCCGTTAGGCGAGCGGCGCGCCGGGCGCCGGCATCACCATGCGCGTCTTGCGCTCGAGGCAGGCGCGGATGAGCTCGAGCGCGCTCGCCTCATTGGGCGGCAGCGCGGCGTCGCTCGCTCCGAGCGGGGCGATGCGCGCGCCCCAGCGCACCGCGTGCGCGCAGAAGGACAGGCCCCCGCCGAAGCCGGGCATGAGCAGCAGCGCTCCGGGACGCACCCGCTGCTCCTCGAGCGCCTCGCACAGCGCCACCGGCACGGTGGCGGACGACATGTTCCCATAACGCTGCACGTTCACGAACACGCGCTCCATCGGCACTCGGGCGCGGCGCGCCACGGCTTCGATGATGCGCAGGTTCGCCTGATGCGGCACCACGAGGTCGACGTCCGCCGAGCCGACGCCGAGGCGCGCGAGCGCCTCCTCGCTCGCCGCCGCCATCCCCTGCACGGCGCGCTTGAAGATCTCCTGGCCCTCGAACTGCCAGCGGGTGATGCCGTAGAGCAGCCCCCGGTTGGCGTAGCGCCCGCCCATACCCTGCACCCGCAGGATCTCGCGCGCCTCGCCGTAGCAGCCGAGCTTCTCGGCGAGCAGCCCCTCTTCGTGCTCGCTCGCCTCGAGGACCACCGCCGCTGCGCCGTCGCCGAACAGCACCGCGACGTCGCGGTCGCTCCAGTCCATGAAGGGCGAGATGAGCTCGGCGCCGATCACCAGCGCGTTGCGCACCACGCCGGTGCGGATCAGCGCGGTGGCGGCCGACAGGCCGTAGAGAAAGCTGGTGCAGGCGGTGTTGATGTCGAAGGCGGCTGCGCACCTCGCGCCGATGCGCGCCTGGATGCCGGAGGCCATGTTCGGCACCTGGTCGTCGTAGCTGCAGCTGCCGAAGGCGATGAGCTCGATGCGCCCGCCCTCGAGCCCGGCGGCGGCGAGCGCCCGGGCCGCGGCGACGTAGGCGAGCTCGCTCAAGCCCACGTGCGAGATGCGCCGCTCGCGGATCCCGGTGCGGCTCACGATCCACTCGTCGCTGGTGTCGAGGATGGTGGCGAGGTCGTGGTTGCTGAGCACCGCCGGAGGCAGGCACTTGCCCCAGCCGGTGATCGCCGCGTGCGTCATGGACTTCATGCAGGCCTTCCGCCCGGGCGGGAAGCCACTCTACAGCGCCACCCGGGCGCGTGCCGAATCCGGCGCGTAGTCGAAGGAATCGAAGTAGAGCCGCCCCGCCGGCAGGCCGTGGCGCGGGAACTCCGCGCGCATCGCCTCGATCATGGCCGGCGGACCCGCTGCGTACACCTCGAAGGCCGAAAGCTGCGGGTAGTCGGCGACCACCGCCTCGTGCACCCAGCCGGTACGATGGTGAGTCGCCTCCGCGAGGGTCGCCTCCGAGAGCACCGCGGTGAACCTGAGCCCGGCGTGCGCGTGCGTCCACCCCAGCACCAGCCCCTCCTCGTACACGTCGCGGGCATGCCGCGCCCCCCAGTAGAAGTGGATCGGGCGGCGGATGCCGGTCTCGAGCACGTGACGCAGCATCGATTTGAGGGGCGCAAAGCCCGTGCCGCCCGCCACCATGATGACGGGCCCCGCGCCGTTGCGGTAGCTGAACTGCCCGAGCGGCCCTTCGATCCTCAGCAGCGAGCCGACCGCGAGCGGCGCTCCGCCCTTCGGTCCGCCGCCGCCGAACAACCGCTCGGTGAAGCCGCCGCCGGCGACCCGCCGCACGTGCAGCTCGAGCAGTTCGCTGTCGTGCGGCGGGCTCGCGATCGAGAAGCTGCGCCGCTTACCCGCCTCGAGCAGCACGTCGAGGTACTGCCCCGCGTGGAAACGCAGCGGCTCTACCGCGGGCAGCCGCAGCATGACCTGGAGCACATCGGGGGCGAGCGGCGTGAGGCGCGCGATGCGGGACGGCAGGGTCTTGATCTCGACGTCGGCCACGTTGGCGATGAGACGCGCCTCGACCGCGAGGTCCGAGCGCGCCCGCGCCTGGCAGAGCAGCACGTAGCCGGCGCGCACCTCCTCGGGCGTGATGCCGGGCGGCTGCACGCCCGGGTAATGGATCTCGCCGGCGATGAGGCGCGCGCGGCAGGAGCTGCAATGTCCGGACTTGCAGCTGTGCGGGAGGTTCAGCCCCGCCGCGAGCGCCGCCTCGAGCACCGCCTGGCCGCGGGCGACGCGCAGGGTTCGCCCGTGCGGCTCGATGCGTACGCTGTATTCCTCGCCTGCCACCCCACTAGACTAGACGCGCGGCGGCCCGCAAGGCCAGCCGGGAGCACCCCCGAAGCCGCCCGGAGCAGCGATGTTCAGCAACCCATCCGCCGCCGAGATCGCGCGCCTCCTGCGCGCGGCGCGCACGGTGGCAGTGGTCGGGCTCTCGGCGAACCCGGCGCGGCCGAGTCACCGCGTCGCGCGCGCACTGCAGGGCTTTGGCTACCGCATCATCCCGGTGACGCCGGCTGGCGGGACGATCCTCGGCGAGCGCGCCGTGCCCTCGCTCGAGCGGCTGGGGCAGATGCTCGGGCCGGGCGAGCGCGTCGACATCGTCGACGTGTTCCGCCGCAGCGAGCACGTCGCCGGGATCGTCGACGAGTGCATCCTTCTGAAGCTCCCGGCGCTGTGGCTGCAGGACGGCGTCATCGATGACGCCGCGGCCGAGCGTGCGCAGCGTGCCGGGATCTTCACGGTCATGGACCGGTGCCTGTACCGCGATCGCGCGGCGCTCGGTCGCTGAGGCTCGGTACCCGGCCTTCGGCTATGCTTGGCTTCGCGATGCGCATCGACTTCACGAAGATGCACGGGGTCGGCAACGATTTCGTCGTGTTCGATGCGCCCGCGCAAGCGGCGGCGCTCGAGCCCGCGAGACTGCGCCGCCTCGCCGACCGCCGCACCGGTATCGGCTTCGACCAGGCGCTCGTTCTCGAGGCACCGCGGCGCGCCGGTACCGCGGTCTACTATCGTGTCTTCAACGCCGACGGGGCCGAGGTCGAGCAGTGCGGCAACGGCGCGCGCTGCATCGCCGCGCTGCTGCACCGGCGCGGCCGCACCGCGGGCGGCTCCGTCGCGCTCGAGAGCCCCGCCGGGGTGGTCGAGGCGCGCATCGGCGGCGGCGGCGACCGCATCTCGGTCGATCTCGGCATCCCCAATTTCGATCCCCGCTCGCTCCCCTTCGAGGCCGCCGCGGAAGCCGACTCTTACCCCCTCGAGGTCGAGGGCACCCGGCTCGCGATCGGCGCGGTATCGCTCGGCAACCCGCATGCCGTTCTCACCGTCGCCGCGGTGGACACGGCACCGGTGGCGAGTCTGGGTGCTGCGATCGAGCACCACCCCCGCTTCCCGCAGCGGGTGAACGTCGGCTTCCTCGAGATCGTCGACCGCCGCCACATCCGGCTGCGCGTGCACGAGCGCGGCGTGGGCGAGACCTTGAGCTGCGGCACCGGCGCCTGCGCCGCGGTCGCGGTGGCGCGGCGCCGCGGACTGCTCGAGGGCGAGGTGCGGGTGAGCGTGCGCGGCGGCGAGTTGCAGGTAAACTGGGCGGGTCCCGGGGAGCACATCTGGCTGGCCGGCCCGGCCGAGGTTGCGTTCGAAGGTCACGTCGAGGTCTAGACCCATGACGACAAGAGAAGCGCGGGGCCTTGCGGCGGCGCAATCCGAAGAGGAATCGATCGCGGAGTATCTGCAGCGCAATCCCGATTTCTTCGAGCGCCACCAGGCGGTGCTCGCACGCCTCAAGCTCCCGCACGCCCGGGGCGGCGCGGCGATCTCGCTGGTCGAGCGTCAGATCGAGGTGCTGCGCGAGAAGCTCGCCGGCCTCGAGGGCAAGCTGGCAGAGCTCCTGCGTGTGGCCCGCGCCAACGAGGGCGTCGCCGAGCGGCTGCACCGCTTTACGCGGCGGCTGCTGCACGCGACGCCGCGGGCGGAAGCCATCGCGCGCATCGAGTCCGGGCTGCGTGAGGACTTCGACGCTTTTCACGCAGTGCTGGTGTTGATCGGTGCGCCGTCCGCCGGGCCGCCCGAGCGCTTCGTTCGCACGGTGCCGGCCGATGACCCGAACCTGCACTCCTTCGACAGCCTGCTCGCGAGCGGCCGGCCGCGCTGCGGTCAGGCGCGCGACTCGCAGCGCGAGTTCCTGTTCGGGCCCGATGGGGCGGTGCTCGGCTCGGTGGCGCTGGTGCCGCTCGGAGCCAAGGGCTCGCTCGGGCTGCTGGCGCTCGGCAGCGCCGACCGGGACCGTTTCCACCCCGGGATGAGCACCGAGTTCCTCTCCCGCATGGGGGAGCTGATCGCCGACACGCTGAGCGCGGCGGCGACCTGAGCTCACCCCCTTAAGGCGCGCTTGAGTCCCGCGGCGCTCGAGTGCCTCGCCCGCTTCCGTCGCTACCTTAGTTCCGAGCAGCGACTCTCCGCGCACACCGACGCGGGCTATGCACGCGACCTCGCGGCGCTGGTCCGGTACTGCGACCGGTTGGGACTCACCGACTGGAGCGCTCTCGACAGTCAGCACATCCGTGCCTTTGCGGCCCACTCGCACGCCGCGGGACTCGCGCCACGCAGCATCCAGCGGCGGCTCTCGGCGGTGCGCAGCTTCTACCGCTTCCTCGAGCGCGAGCACGCCGCGGCGGGCACGCCGTCCGGCCGGCGCCGCGGCGCCCGCAGCGCGCCCAATCCGGCGCTCGAAGTGCGCGCTCCGAAGGCGGCACGCCGGCTCCCGCAGACGCTCGACGCCGACCAGATGGCACGGCTGCTCGAGATTCCCGGTGACGAGGCGCTCAGCGCGCGCGACCGGGCGCTGATGGAGCTGCTGTACTCCTCGGGGCTGCGCCTCGCGGAGCTCGTCGGTCTCGACGTCGGCCATCTCGATCTCCCGGACCGCACCGTGCGGGTGCTCGGCAAGGGCCGCAAGACGCGCATCGTGCCCGTCGGCCGGCACGCCCTGGCGGCGCTGCGGGCCTGGCTCAAAGAGCGCGCCGCGTTTGCCCGGCCGCAGGAGCCGGCGCTGTTCGTCTCCCGCAGCGGCGGGCGGCTCGGGCCGCGGGCGGTCCAGGCCAGGGTGGATTACTGGGCGCGGCGCCAGGGGCTCTCGCAGCACGTGCACCCGCACCTGTTCCGCCACTCCTTCGCCTCGCACCTGCTCGAGTCGGGCGGCGAGCTGCGTGGCGTGCAGGAGCTGCTCGGGCACGCGGACATCTCCACCACCCAGATCTATACTCACCTTGACTTCCAGCACCTCGCCCGCATTTACGACGCTGCGCATCCGCGGGCGCGTCGCAAGGGCTGAGTACATGAGCGAACGCCCACTCTTCGATCCCCATGGCACGACCATCCTCGGCGTGCGGCGCGACGGCGCGGTCGCGCTCGGCGGCGACGGGCAGGTGACCCTCGGCACGACGGTCATGAAGGGCAACGCGCGCAAGGTACGGCGGCTCTTCGACGACAAGGTGCTGGCCGGTTTCGCCGGGGGCACGGCCGATGCGTTCACGCTGTTCGAGCGCTTCGAGGGCAAGCTCGAGAAGTACGGCAACCTCACCCGCGCCGCCATCGAGCTCGCCAAGGACTGGCGCTCCGACCGCTATCTGCGCCGGCTCGAGGCGCTGCTGCTGGTCGGTGACCCGGAGAAGCTCCTGGTGATCTCCGGCAACGGCGACGTGATCGAGCCCGACTATGCCGTGGCGGCGATCGGCTCGGGCGGCCAGTACGCGCTCGCGGCCGCGCGCGCGCTGCTCGAGGGCTCGAGCCTGGATGCGCGCGCGATCGTCGAGCGCTCGCTCAACATCGCCGCCGACATCTGCATCTACACCAACCGCAACCTGGTCATCGAGGAATTGAACGGTCGCAGGGGCGTGGGGGTCTGAGCCACCATGTCATCCGAACTCACTCCCCGCCGGATCGTCCAGGAGCTCGACAAGCACATCATCGGCCAGCACGCCGCCAAGCGCGCCGTGGCCATCGCGCTGCGCAACCGCTGGCGCCGCATGCAGGTGCAGGAGCCGCTGCGCCAGGAGATCACGCCCAAGAACATCCTCATGATCGGCCCGACCGGCGTCGGCAAGACCGAGATCGCCCGGCGCCTCGCCAAGCTCGCCAACGCGCCGTTCGTGAAGGTGGAAGCCACCAAGTTCACCGAGGTCGGCTACGTGGGCCGCGACGTCGACTCGATCGTCAAGGAGCTGGCCGACGTCGCCGTCAAGAACACCCGCGAGCAGGCCATGGCGAAGGTGCGCGAGCGCGCGCTCGATGCCGCCGAGGAGCGGGTGCTCGATGCGCTGCTGCCCAAGCCGCGCATGATGGGCTTCTCCACCGACGAGCCGGCCCCGGCGCGGGACGGCGAGACGCGGCAGAAGTTCCGCAAGATGCTGCGCGAGCACGAGCTCGACGATCGCGAGGTCGAGATCGAGCTGCGCGCCATGCCCGTGGGCGTCGAGATCATGGCCCCGCCCGGCATGGAAGAGATGCAGCAGCAGCTGCAGTCGATGTTCCAGAACCTCGGCGGGCAACGCACCCGCACCCGTAAGGTGAAGGTGCGCGAGGCGCTCAAGCTGCTCACGGACGAGGAGGCCGGCAAGCTCATCAACGAGGAGGAGCTCAAGATCCAGGCGCTCGCCAACGCCGAGCAGAACGGCATCGTGTTCATCGACGAGATCGACAAAGTGACGCGCCGCCAGGAGACGCTCGGTGCGGACGTCTCGCGCGAGGGCGTGCAGCGCGATCTGCTGCCGCTGGTCGAGGGCTCGACGGTGGCGACCAAGTACGGCCCGGTGAAGACCGACCACGTGCTGTTCATCGCCTCGGGGGCCTTCAGCCTGTCGAAGCCCTCGGACCTGATCCCCGAGCTCCAGGGGCGGTTGCCGATCCGGGTCGAGCTCGACTCGCTCGGCGTCGAGGACTTCGTGCGCATCCTCACCGAGCCGGACGCCTCGCTCACCACGCAGTACCGGGCGCTGATGGCGACCGAGGGCGTCGAGGTGCAATTCGCCGCCGACGGCGTGCGGCGCATCGCCGAGATCGCCTTCCAGGTGAACGAGCGGACCGAGAACATCGGCGCACGCCGGCTGCACACGGTGATGGAGCGCCTCCTCGAGTCGGTCTCCTACGAGGCTGCGGAGGGCAGCCCCGGCGGGGACGGCCGCTCCGGGGTCTCGATCGACGCGAAGTACGTCGATGCGCACTTAGG
>DASQIC010000051.1:0-26441 GCA_035631755.1 Steroidobacteraceae bacterium | reverse complement strand
CGTCATCACGCCCTTCACGCTCATGGGCGCGATGGCCCCGGTGACGCTCGCCGGCGCGCTCGTGCAGCAGACCGCCGAGGCGCTCGCGATCGTCGCGCTCTGTCAGCTGCTGCGCCCCGGCGCGCCCTGCGTCCTCGGCGGCTTCACCTCGAACGTCGACATGCGCACGGGCTCGCCGGCCTTCGGCACGCCCGAGTACGTCAACGCGGTACTGGCGGCGGCGCAGATCGGCCGGCGCCTGCGCCTGCCGGTGCGCACCAGCGCCGTGAATGCCGCGCCGACCGTCGATGCGCAGTCGACCTACGAGACTGCGTTCTCGCTGCAGGCGGCGATCCTCAGCCACAGCCACCTCATCAACCACGCCGCGGGCTGGCTCGAGGGGGGACTCTCCGCTTCGCTCGAGAAGATCGTGGTGGACGCCGAGCTGCTGCGCAACTGGGCGGAGATGCTGAAGCCGGTGACGTTCAGCGAGGACGACCTCGCGGTGGAAGCGATCAAGGGCGTCGACGTCGGCGGCCACTTCTTCGGCGCGCCGCATACGCTGGCGCGCTACGAGTCGGCGTTCTATCGGCCGCTGCTTTCCGACTGGTCGAGCTTCGAGAACTGGCGCGACGCCGGCAGCCGCAGCGCCACCGAGCGCGCCACGGCGATCTGGAAGAAGCTGCTGGCCGAATACGTGCCGCCGCCGCTCGATCCGGCGGTGCGCGAGGGCGTGGCGGACTACGTCGCACGGCGCACGCGCGAGCTGATGCTGGCGGGCTGACGACCGCGAGGGCGAGCGGTGACCGAGTGGATCATGAACGCCCGCATGTACGCGGTGACCCCCGGGGTCGAGGCCGCCTGGCGCACGCTTCTCGGGCAGGTGACCGGCGAGGCGGGCGTCGCGCTGCGTTATCTCCCCTACCCCGCTCCCCAGCCGCTCGAGGCGCTGTGGACCCGGCCCGACCTCGGCGCCGTGCTCATGTGCGGCTTCCCCGTCGCGCTGAGCATGGCGGCGGTGGTGCCGATCGCCGCGCCCATTCCGCGGGCCCCCTGGGCGCACGGGCGCGCCGTGTATCGCACCGATCTCATCGTGCGCGAGGACGCGCCCTATCGAACGCTCGAGGATAGCTTCGGCGGTCGTGCCGGCTGGACCGTGGCCCACTCGCACTCCGGCTTCAACGCCTTGCGCCATCACCTGCTTCCTTACCGCACTCCCGCTCGTCCGGCGCTCTACCGCGAGATGGTGGGCGAGCTCGTCACCGCGCGGCGCGTTCTCGACAGCGTGCGCGAGGGGCGGATCGATGTCGGTCCGCTCGATGCCTACTGGCATCTGCTGATCGCGCGCCATGCGCCGGAGCTTACCGACGGGATCCGGGTGCTCGCCTCGACGCAGATCGCGCCGATACCCGCTTTCGTGGCCGCAGCCGGCGCTCCCGCCGATCTCATCGCGCGGCTGCGTGAGGCGTTCACGGGCGCGGCCGCGCGGCCCTGGTTCGCCCCGCTCGCCGATGAGCTGCTGCTCGAGGGGTTCGCCGCGGCGGAGGCGGCATCCTACGCGACGTTGCTCGACTGGGACCGGGAAGCGAAGGCCGCCGGATACGAGCGTCCTGCCTGAGGGCGTTCGGCGACGCAGAGACCGCGCCGATGCCCGTCTTCGTGGCCGCGGCGGGTACCCCGCAGCGTTTACGCACGGCGGAAGTCCTCGTAGCCGGCACCGAGGCGCTTGAAGGCGTCGTCGTGCCCCAAGACCCTCGCCTTCATGCACTCCGCCACGGCGGCCTGCCAGGCATCGTTCTCGCCCATCCGATCCGCGGCGCGGCGTTGCCGAAGTGCGGCCCTCTCCGCCTGGCTGCGATGGATGCCCTGCCAGCCGTAGCGGCTCAAGTACGCCTTGACGGCTTCCACGTCTTCGGCGCCCTCGAGAACCTCGGCGAGGGTCACGGGACTGATCCAGAGCCGCGCCGGCCGATTCATTCGCAGCCACTTGAGCGCGACACCTTCGACGTCGTTGTCGGCGATTTCGTTGAGCAGATCGATGACAAAGGACGAGTCGAGGAGGTAGCGCCTCATCCGCGCCGTATCCGCAGGCGCGCATCCCCCATGCGCCTCGCAGCATCCGCGAGCACGTCGCCGGCGGTCTCAAAGGGCTGCTCCCGGATGAGCTTGCGCACGAAGCTCGCCCTCTTCATCCCCGCACGGCGGGAGCGCCGCTCGAGCAGCCGCGCTTCTTCCTCGGTGAGCCGAACCGTGAGGATCGCCATGAGCTGGCCATCCTAGATGTATGTCATTTGTATGTCAAGCCCCGTGGAGCTCGCATTCCGGCGTGACCAGGTGCCCGCGCGCAGGATTACTCGTGGCACTCCGGAAGAGGCGCTTCCGCCTCAGTACCCCAGGTGCTGAGCCACGCGCGCACTTCCTGGGGCGTCAGATGGCGGCCGGTTTCCTGGTACGCGGTCCACGAGGCGAGCGCCTCGCGCTGAAAACTCTCGCGTGCTTCTGCCTCGTTCATGATTCAACGGGCACGCGATCCGTCGGATGCAGCGGCGTGTCGTGCGGGCGGAAAAGGAAGCGGCGGGCGACGTCGAAATACGTGTGGTAGACGAGCCCCTCGTTCTCCGCGATGAGCCGCGCGCGGTTTACCCGGTAGCGGGCCGGGTACTCGTACCACGGTATCCACGGCGCCTCGTGATGCAGCGCGTGCAGGTTGTTGAAGAGATAGAGCGGCCCCAGAATCCACGAGCCCTCGACGAGTGCGATGCGCGCGCGTACGTGGGCTCGCGCGCGATGCTCGGCGAACGAGCGGATGAGCGTGATGCTGGTCCCCGGAATGGCGATCGTGAGCGCGTACAGCCAGATCGGCATGCCGCACACGAGCTTGACCCACGCGATCACCGGCACGCACCACAGCAGGTGCTCGATCCAGATCGCCCGCACGCCCGGCCGGTCCTCGAGGATGGCGCGCCACTCGCCGTGCAGGTACCGGCCGATGGCCCAGAACGCCCCGACCGTGACCCGCCCGGCGAGCGTCTGCTGGACGCGCACGATGGCGCGGCCGATCGGCCCCAGCCGCTCCCAGTCGCGTGCCGTGAAGTAGTAGGACTCCGGATCGTCGATCGGATCGGTGATGCGCTCATCGATATGATGCGCGAGGTGCGTGCGCACGTAACTGTCGAACGGCAGCCACAGCGACAACGGCACGAGGGCGAACAGGCGGTTGACGCTGCGCCAGCGGGTTGGATGACCGTGGACGATCTCGTGCTGCAGCGAGCCATGCAGCGTCACGAGCAGCGCGCCGATGGGAGCCACCACCAGAAGCGGCCAGCGGCCGTAGGCGAACGTGATGCCGAGCCACGCCGCGTAGGTCGCGACGATCAGCAGCATCGTCGGCATCTCGACCGCGGCCTGCCGCGTGCGCAGCACGGTCGCGGTCGGTGAGTCGGAATCGTTCATCGCCCGGGTCACGGGGCTATTCTACGCCCGCGCCACGCCCCGGCCTCGTCGTGAGTCTCAGTCCCGCGGGTCAGTCGAGGCTGACCGGTCGCAGCAGCCGCCGCTCGAGTGCGACCAGACCGTCGTAGAGCAGGATCGCCATGAGCCCGGTCACGAGGCCCCCCTGGAGGATGAACGCGGTGTTGCTCGAGAGGAGCCCCGCGATGATCACTTCGCCCAGGCCCTTGGCCGCCACGGTCGATCCGATGGTCGCGGTGCCGACGTTGATGACGAGCGACAGGCGCACCCCCTCGAGGATCAGCGGCAGTGCGAGCGGCAGCTCCACCGACAGCAGCCGCTCGCGGGCGCCGAGGCCCATGCCGCTCGCCGCCTCGAGCACCGCGGGCGGACAGGTCCGCAGCCCCACCAGCGTGTTCTCGAAGATCGGCAGCAGCCCGTAGGCGAAGAGCGCGATCAGCGTCGGCTTCTCGCCGAAGCCGACCAGCGGCACCGCGACCGCGAGCACCGCGACCGGCGGAAAAGTCTGACCGACGTGCACCAGCGTGCGCGACAGCGGCAGGAACTGTGCGCCGATCTCGCGCGTCACCAGAATTGCGAGCCCGACCGCCACCACCGTGCTCGCGGCGGCCGCCAGGCACACCGTGCCGAGCTGGGCGAGCGCCAGCAGCGCGAGATTGCCCTGATCGTAGATGGGCGGCGCGCCATACTGCGTGAGCGGCGCAAAGAGTGGCGCGAAGCGTTGCGGCACGGCGAGAAAAGCGAGGAGCAGCGCAAGCGCCGCGAGCCGCACGAGCGTGGCGGGACGCGGCACGACTCAGGGCCGCCCGCGGGCGAGGATCGCCGCAACCGTGAGGCGTCCGCGCGGCGTGCCGTCGGCATTGAGCACCGTGGCCGACTCCGCGCCGCTCCACACCAGCTCGGACAGCACCTCGCGCAACGATGCCGAGCCCGGCACCGCCGGCCCCTCCGCGGCTCCCGGCACCGCCGCCTCGGCGGCGGTGGTGAGCGAGAGGAGGCGCATCGCACGGTCCGCGAATCCGGTCATGCGCGACACGAAGGAGTCCGCCGGGTGCGTGAGCAGCACCGCCGGCCGATCGTACTGCAGCACCCGGCCCTGGCTCATGACAGCCACGCGGGTCCCGAGCCTGAAGGCCTCCTCCATGTCGTGCGTCACCAGCACCACGGTGGTGCCGTAGCGGCGCTGGATGTCGAGGAGATCGTCCTGAGCCTTGGCGCGGATGATGGGATCGAGCGCACCGAAGGGCTCGTCCATGAGGAGCACCGCGGCTCCCGCCGCGAGTGCGCGCGCGACTCCCACGCGCTGCTGCTGGCCGCCGGAGAGCTGGTGCGGCAGGGCATCGGCGTACTGCGCGGGGTCGAGCTGGAAGACCTCGAGGAGCTCCCGCACGCGCGCGGCGATGCGCTGCGAGTCCCAGCCGAGGAGCCGCGGCACCGTGGCGATGTTCTCCGCCACGGTGCGATGAGGAAAGAGCCCGTTTCCCTGGATCACGTAGCCGATCCGCCGGCGCAGCAGGTGCGCCGGCTCCGCGCGCGTGTCGCGGCCGTCGAGGAGCACCCGGCCGCTGGTCGGCTCCACCAGGCGGTTGATCATGCGCAGCAGCGTCGACTTGCCCGAGCCCGAGGTACCGACGATCACCGTGATCGAGTTGCGCTCGACGGTGAGCGACACGGCGTCGACCACGGTCGCCTCGCCGTAGCGCTTGGTCAGGCTCTCGAGCGTGATCATGCCCGCGAGCGCTCCATGACCTCGACCAGCGCATCGAGCACCAGGGCGGTCGAGAACGCCAGCGCCACGATCGGGATCGCCCCGAGCAGCACCAGGTCGATCGCCGTCTGCCCTATTCCCTGGAAGACGAAGGCGCCGAGGCCGCCGCCGCCGATGAGCGCCGCTACCGTCACCATGCCGATGTTCTGCACCAGCACCACGCGGATCCCGGTGAGGATCACCGGCAGCGCGAGAATGAGCTCGACCCCCGTGAGCACCTGCCAGCTCGTCATCCCCATGCCGTGTGCCGCCTCGACTGCCGCGCGCGACACGCGCTTCAGGCCCGTGGCGGTGTTGGCGACCACCGGCAGCAGCGAATAGAGGAACAGCGCCACCGCCGCGGGAGCCGCGCCGATGCCGCTCACGCCGAGCCGGCCGGCGAGCGGCACTGCGGCGGCCAGTGCTCCGAGCGGCGCCATGAGGATTCCGAAGAGCGCGATCGCGGGAATCGTCTGCACCACGTTGAGCGCGGCCAGGATCCCCGGCCGGAGCTTAGGCGCGCGATGGCAGACGACGCCGAGCGGCAGCGCCACCACCACGGCGGCGGCGAGCGAGCCGAACGCGAGCAGCACGTGCCGGCGCAGCTCCGGCCCGAAGCGGGCCGCATTGACCGCGTACTCGCGCATCACCGAGAGATGATCGAAGGTGCCGTGCTCGAGTGTGAGGCCGAGCACGGCGAGCGAGCCGGCGAGATAGAGCACGCGCACCAGCGGTCCCGGGCGCAGCCGCGTGACGGCATCCGTCGCCATCAGGCCGAGCCCGATCAGCAGCACCCAGAAGGCGCCGCCCGGCGCGATGCGCACCACCCGGTTGCCGGGCGGCGTGAGCGCATCCCCGGCAGCCCCGGCGGCGAGCGCCACCGCCACGACCGCGAGCAGCGCGACGGCGAGGCGGGTGCGCGCTTCGGACACGAGGAGCGCGACGATCCCCGCCGCCAGCAGCGCCGCCTGGTACGCGAGCGCCCCCCACTCGGGCAGGACCTGCGCGAGCGCGCGCGGCTCGCCCGGCACGATGCGGTTCGCCTTGAAGAGCACGAAGGGCAGGAAGACGACCGCCGCGGCCCCGGCCGCGACCAGCAGCGCCCCGAGCGGATCCAGGCGTAAGCGACGCGGACCCGTCACTTCAGGAAGCCCTTCGCCTCGAGGTACTCGCGCGCCACCGACTCGGCCGACTCGCCGTCGACCTGCACGCGCGCGTTGAGCTGCTGGAGCGTCTCGCGGGTGAAGCTCTGCATGAGCGGCTTGACGATGGCGGCGATCTGCGGGTACTGCTCGAGAACCGCAGCGCGGATCATCGGCACCGGCGCGTACACCGGCTGCTCGTGGCGGTCGTCCTCGAGCAGCACCAGGTTGGCCGCGACGATACCGCCGTCGGTGCCGTACACCATCGCGGTGTTGACGCCATTGGTGTTCGCGGCCGCGGCGGTGATGGTGGCCGCGGTCTCCCCGCCGGCGAGCACGATCATCTGGTCGGAGCGCAGCGTGAAGCCGTACGTCGCTTCGAGCGCGCGCAGCGTGCCGGCATTGGCGAACTCGGCCGAGCAGGCGAGCACCGCCTTACCCCCCTGCGCGACCCAGCGGCCGAAGTCGGTCAGTGTCTCGAGGTGGTTCTCCGCCGCGACGTCGCGCCGCACGGCGAGCGCCCAGGAATTGCTGGCGTCGGCGGGCGTGAGCCACACGATGCGGTGCGCGGCGAAGTCGAGCCCGGAGCCCAGCCGGTAGCCGGCCTCGAGGTTCTTCCAGGCGGGATCGGCAGCGTCGTTGAAGAAAAAGCCGGCGTTGCCGGTGTACTCGACGTACAGGTCGATCGCGCCGGTGAGCAGCGCCTGGCGCACCACCGGGGTCGCGCCGAGAGTCATGCGGTCGACCGTCGGGATGCCGTGCGCGTTCAGCAGCAGCCGGATCATCTCCCCGAGCATGGCCGACTCGCTCGAGAGCTTCGACGAGACGACCACCGCCGCGTCGAGCGGGGAGCCGGGTCCGAGCGCCAGGGCCGCGGCCACACACAGCGACTTGAGCAGGCGCGCCACCCACACACGTTGTCGGTTGCCACCGCGCGCGTCAAGGGTGGACCCGCGCGCGCCCGCGCGTGTACGGCGCGCGCGACACCTTTATCATGGCACCCACCGATGTCGCCGCCGCCGCACTCTCCCGCGAACTCAGGCCCCCCGCGGCGCGTCTCGAGCGGCCGTTACTCGCTGTGGCGATTGCTGCGCGAGGGACTCACCGGGCAGCGCGGCTGGTCGAGCGCCTGGGCGAAGGCCTCACCCCGGCCGGGCTATCGCGTCGTGATCGTCGGCGGCGGCGGTCACGGGCTCGCCACCGCCTTCTACCTCGCCACCGAGTTCGGCATCCGCGACGTTGCGGTGCTCGAGCGCGGCGCGCTCGGACTCGGTAACGTCGGGCGCAACACGACCATCATCCGCTCGAACTACTCCCAGCCCGACAACATCCGCTTCTACGAGCTGTCGTTGAAGCTCTGGGAGGGACTCGAGCGCACGCTGAACTTCAACGCCATGGTGAGTCAGCGCGGTACGCTGAACCTGTTCCATACCGAGGCGCAGCGTGATCTGTTCACGCGCCGTGCCAATCTGATGCGCGTTCTCGGCGTGGATGCCGAGGAGCTCGACCGCGAGGCCGTCAGGCGCCGGGTGCCGCTCATCGATCTCGACAACGGTCGTTACCCGGTGCTCGGCGGGTTCCTGCAGCCGCGCGGCGGCACCGTCCGGCACGATGCGGTCGCCTGGGGCTACGCGCGCGCGGCGTGCGAGGCCGGCGTCGACATCGTGGAGCACTGCGAGGTCACCGGCATCCGCCGCGACGCCGCTCGGGTGGCCGGCGTCGAGACCACCCGCGGCTTCATCGCCGCCGACACGGTGTGCCTCGCGGTCGCCGGCTTCTCGTCCGAGCTCGCGCGCATGGCGGGCGTGCGGCTCCCGCTCGAGACCCACGTGCTGCAGGCTTTCGTGAGCGAGGGCCTGAAGCCGGTGCTCGACGTGGTGCTCACCTACGGCGCCGGACACTTCTATATCAGTCAGTCGGACAAGGGCGGGCTCATCTTCGGCGGGGCGATCGACGGCTACAACACCTACGGCCAGCGCGGCACGCTCCCCATGGTCGAGGAAGTGGCGGCCGCCGCCGTGACGCTGCTGCCGGGACTCGCGCGCGTGAAGGTGCTGCGGCAGTGGGGCGGCGTCATGGACATGACCATGGATGGCTCGCCGATCATCTCCCGCACGCCGCTCGAGGGGCTGATCGTGAACGGCGGCTGGTGCTACGGCGGCTTCAAGGCGATTCCCGCCGGCGGGCTCACCACCGCGCACCTGATCGCCCGCGGCGCGCCGCACCCGCTCGCCGCGCACCTCGATCTCGGCCGCTTCGCCGCCGGACGCACGATCGACGAGCGCGGCGCCGGCCCCTTCCCCTGGCTGCACTGACGGGGAGCTTTTCAGGTGCTGCGGATTCCCTGCCCATGGTGCGGCGAGCGCGACGAGATCGAGTTTCGCTACCGGGGCGATGCGCTCGCGGTGCGGCCCGCGCCCGAGGCGGATCCCGCGGCCTTCGTCGCCTACGTCTACGAGCGGGCGAATCCGCTCGGCTGGCACCTCGAGTGGTGGCTGCACGCCGGCGGATGCCGGCGGCTCCTCAAGGTCCGGCGGCACACGCTCACCCACGACATCCAATGGGTCGGTGCGCCGGCGGACGAGCCCCCGCCGCCTCCGGAGGAGCCCCTCTGATGCGGGGTCCCTCGCGCATCGCCCGCGGGCTCCTCACCGATCCGCAGCGGCCGCTCTCGTTTCGCTTCGACGGGCGCGAGCTCGAGGGGCTCGCGGGCGACACGCTCGCCTCTGCGCTGCTCGCCAACGGGCTGCTGCTCGCGGGCCGGAGCTTCAAGTACCACCGGCCGCGCGGGGTCGTGACCGCGGGGCCCGACGAGCCGTGCGCGCTCGTCGACGTGCTGACCGCGGGCGGCCGCGAGCCGAATCGCCCCGCGACGACGCTCCCGCTGCGCGCCGGCCTCGTGGCCGAGAGCCAGAACCGCTGGCCCTCGCTCGCCTTCGATGCGCTCGCCGTCAACGATCTCCTCGGGCGCTTTCTGCCGGCGGGCTTCTACTACAAGACTTTCATGGCGCCGGGCTGGGCGTGGGAGCGGCTCTACGAGCCCCTCATCCGCCGCGCCGCGGGCCTCGGCCGTCTCGAGGCGAGCGTCGGTGATCACGCCCCGGCCGCCCCGCCTGGTGAGATCGTGCACGCGCACGCCGACGTGCTCGTGGTCGGCGCAGGGACCGCGGGCCTCGCGGCCGCCTGCCGCCTCGGCGCGAGCGGCTTGCGGGTCGTGCTCGCCGAGCGGGACCTCGTTCTCGGTGGCAGCTCGCTGCTGGACGCGCGCGGGTCCGCGTGGCGCGAGGCGGCGCGCGTGCGCCTCGCCGCATCGCCCGCGGTGCGCTGCCTGCTCCGCACCACCGTGCTCGGGGCCTATGGCCACGGAGTGTTCGGGGCGCTCGAGTCGCTCGATGGCGCGGAGAGCGAGCGCTTCGGCGGGCTGCGCGAGCGCTTGTGGATCCTGCGCGTCAGGCGCGTGCTGCTCGCCACCGGGGCGCCCGAGCGGCTCATCGCCTTCCCGGGCAACGATCTGCCCGGCGTCATGCTGGCCGGCGCCGCCGCCAGCTACCTGCATCGTTTTGGCGTCGCGATCGGGCGCCGTCCCGCCTTCTTCCTCAACAACGATCCCGCCTACGACGCGGTGTTCGCGCTCGCCGCCGCCGGAGTCGCCTGCGCCGGGGTGATCGATCCGCGTGAGCACTCGCTCGCCGCCGACCGCGCCCGAGGGCTCGGCATCGAAGTGCACGCGGGCGCCGTGGTTACCGCGGTCTCGGGCTGGCAGGCCGTGCGCACGGTGAGCATCGCGGACCGGCGCGGCGGCAAGCGCCGCTCGCTCGAGGCCGACAGCCTCGCCGTCTCGGGCGGCTACACGCCTGCGACTGCGCTCGCCGTCCAGCTCGGCGCGCCGCTTGTATGGCGCCAGCCGATCGCGGCCTTCACCGCCGAGCTCGCGCCCCGCTTCGGGAGGCTCGCCGGCGCCGCGCGGGGCTTGACCGGGCTCGCTGCGGCGGCTGAGGACGGCGCGAGCGCGGCCGCTGCGATCGCCGCCGAGCTCGGGCGCGCCGCGAGCGCCACAGCGCTCGACTCCGGCCTGCCGCCCGATCCGGAAGCGACGCCCCTCGAGCCCCTGTGGGAAGTCGAGGCGCCCGGCAAGGCCTTCGTCGATCTGCAGAACGATGTGACCACCGCCGACGTGCGCCTCGCCTGCCGCGAGGGCTACGAGCACGTCGAGCACATGAAGCGCTTCACCACCCACGGCATGGCGACCGACCAGGGGCGCATCGGGGGCCTCGTCGGCAGCGCGGTGCTCGCGGCGGCGCGCGGCGAGCCGCTCGCGAGAGTCGGCGAGTCGCGGCCGCGGCCCTTTGCGACGCCGGTACCCTTCGCGGCGCTCGCCGGCGGCGAGGTCCGCGCGCACTACCGCCCCAGGCGCCGCCTGCCGCTGCACGAGTGGCACGAAGCGGCCGGTGCAACCTTCGCCAACCTGGGACTGTGGCTGCGTCCGCTCGCCTACGCCCGGCCCGCGGGCTGGGACGCGGTGCTGCGCGAGGCCCGCACGGTGCGCGCCGCGGTCGGTCTCACCGACGTGTCGACGCTCGGCAAGCTCGACGTGCAGGGACCGGACGCCGCGCGCTTCCTCGACTTCGTCTACGCCAATACCTTCTCCACGCTCGCGGTCGGGCGCGCGCGCTACGGGATCATGCTGCGCGAGGACGGGATGCTCTTCGACGACGGCACGACGTCCCGCCTCGCGGCCGGCCATTTTCTCGTCACCACGACCACCGCGAACGCCGCCGCGGTGCTCGAGCACCTGGAGTTTCACCTGCAGACCGTGTGCCGCGAGCTCGACGTGGTGATCACCGACGTCGCCGACCACTGGGCGCAGTTCGCAGTCGCCGGCCCGCGCGCGCGCGCGGTGGTGGCCAAGGTGGTCGAAGGTCTCGACCTCTCGAACGAGGCCTTTCCCTTCATGGCGGTTGCCGCAGCAACGATCGCCGGGATCCCGGGGCGGGTGTTTCGCATCTCCTTCTCGGGCGAGCTCGCCTACGAGCTCGCCGTGCCGGCCGCGCACGCGCTCAGGGCCTGGACGGCCGTGCTCGAGGCCGGGAGGCCCCTCGGCTTGGCGCCTTACGGACTCGATGCACTCAACACGCTGCGCATCGAGAAGGGCCACGTGACCACCGCGGAGCTCAACGGCAACACGACCGCAGCCGACCTCGGACTCGGGCGATTGCTGAAGAAAAGCGGGGATTTCATCGGCCGCACGCTCGGGCTGCGCCCCGGCCTCACCGCCCCGGATCGCCTCCAGCTCGTCGGCGTCCGTCCCCTCGAGAGCGCGCGCCCGCTCCGTAACGGCATGCAGCTCGTCGGGCAGGGCTCACCGGCCCCGAGCGAGGGCTACCTGACTTCGTGCACGCCGTCGGTCGAGCTCGGCGGCTGGATCGCGCTCGCGCTGCTGGCCGGCGGCCGCCGCCGCCTCGGCGAGCGGCTGCTCGCCGTGTCCCCGGTCCATGGCCTCGCCATCCCGGTCGAGATCACGAGCGCCCACCGGCTCGACCCGGAGAATGTCCGTGTCCGCTCCTGAACGGCAGGCGGCCGGGCGCCGCGCGCCAGCGCAGAGCGCTGCCGGCGTCGAGCTCTCGGGGCTCGCCGCCGATCTCATCGAGGTCGCGGCGCTACGCCATCAGGCGGGCGAGCTCGAGGCCCGCGCCCGGCAGCGTGGCGTGACGCTCCCCGCGCCCGGACGGCTCGCGGCGGCCGGCGGGCAGCTCGTGCTGTGCGTGCGCCCCGAGCGCTGGCTGCTCATCACCGCGCCCGCCGCCCCCGGCGCGCGTGCGGGGCAGTCTCAGTCCGAGTACGCCGGGTGCGCCGCGGTGGTGGAGCTTTCCTCGGCGCTCGCGAAGCTCCACCTCGCCGGCGCCGCGGTGCGCGAGCTCCTCGCCCGCGGCTGTCGCCTCGACCTCGACGCCGAAGCCTTCCCCGCCGGATGCGCCGCCGCCACCCTGATCGCCCAGGTGCCGGTGATCCTCGCAGCGCTCCCGGCGGGGCTGCTCCTCCTCACCCCGGCCACCACCGCGCAGCACCTGCGCGAGTGGCTCGAGTCGGGCGGACGGCCCTTCGCTCTCGTGCGGGCCGCGGATGTTACTGTGGGCGCATTGTGCGGGGATGAGCTTCCATGAAGAGTTCCGCGAGAGCGGTGGTGATCGGCGGCGGTGTGGTCGGCGCGAGCGTGCTCTATCACCTCGCTCGCAGCGGCTGGACGGACGCGCTGCTGCTCGAGAAGAGCGAGCTCACCTCGGGCTCGACCTGGCACGCCGCCGGGGGCATGCACACCTTCAACGGCGACGCCAACATCTCGCGGCTGCAGAAATACACCATCGATCTCTACCGCGAGATCGAGGCGCTCTCCGGCCAGTCGTGCGGGCTGCACCCGAACGGCGGGCTCATGCTGGCGGCGACTGAGGGCGAGCTCGACAGCCTGAGGCTCATCTGCTCGCGCGCCCGCTACCTCGGCATGGAGACCGAGATGATCTCGCTCGCGCAGGCGTGCGAGCTCAATCCGCTGATCGATCCGAGTCATTTCATCGGCGCGCTGTGGCGCGCCGACGGCGGGCACTGCGACCCGTCCGGCACCACCCACGCCTACATCAAGGCGGCGCGAGAGCTCGGCGCCTCGGTGGAGCGCTTCACGCCCGTGCGCTCGCTCGTCGCACGGCGCGACGGCTCCTGGGACGTCGTCACCGTGCGCGGCACGGTGCGCGCCGAGCACGTGGTCAACTGCGCGGGACTCTGGGCGCGCGAGGTCGGCCACATGGTCGGCATCGAGCTGCCGGTGCTCGCGATGGAGCACCACTACCTCATCACCGAGGACCTGCCCGAGCTCGCGGGCCGTGCGCGCGAGTTCGTGAACACCACCGACTACTCGGGCGAGATCTACCTGCGCCAGGAGCGCGGCGGCGCCCTGATCGGCACCTACGAGCCGCAGGGCGTCGTGTGGTCGCCGCTCGCGACCCCGGACGACTTCGCGATGCAGCTCCTGCCCGAGGACTTCGAGCGGCTGGCGCCCTACTTCGAGGTCGGCTTCCGCCACTTCCCGGCGCTCGGGCGCGTCGGCATCCGCAAGGCGGTCAACGGTCCCTTCACCTTCGCGCCCGATGGCAACCCGCTCGTGGGCCCGGTGCGTGGGCTGCGCAACTACTGGGTCGCCTGCGCGGTGATGGCCGGCTTCAGTCAGGGCGGCGGCATCGGACTCGTGCTGTCGCGCTGGATGGCCGAGGGCGACCCCGGGCAGGACATCCTCTCCATGGACGTCGCGCGCTTCGGCGCCTTCGCCACGCCGAAGTACACCTCGATCAAGGTGCCCGAGAACTACTCGCGCCGCTTCCGCCTCGCCTACCCCAACGAGGAGCTGCCGGCCGCGCGTCCCGTGCGCCGCTCGCCGATCTACGACCGCCTCAAAGCCGCCGGTGCGGTGATGGGCGCGAACTTCGGGCTCGAGCACGCGCTGTGGTTTGCGCCCGCCGGGATGCAGGCCGCCGAGACACCGACCTACCGGCGCTCGGAAGCCTTCCCGGTCGTGCGCGAGGAGTGCCGCGCGGTGCGCGGCGCGGTCGGCCTCTACGAGACCACCAACTACGGCAAGTACGAGGTCACCGGGCGCGGCGCCCGCGCCTGGCTCGACCGGGTGTTCGCCTGGCGCATCCCGCGGCCCGGGCGCTTCGCGCTCGCCCCGATGCTGAATTGCGCCGGGCGCATCGCGGGCGACATGTCGATGGCGTGTCTCGCCGAGGACCGCTTCATGGTCGTCGGCTCGGGCTTCGCCGAGGAGTTTCACCTGCGCTGGTTCGCCGGCGCGGAGCCGCCGCCGGATGTGTTCGTCCGCTCGACCGCTTCGACCCTCGCCGGCCTCTCGATCGCCGGGCCGCGATCGCGCGAGCTCGTTCAGCGGCTGGTGCGCATCGACCTCTCGGCGGCGGCTTTCCGGCTGTTCGACGTGCGCGAGACGGCCGTCGGCTTCGCGCCCGCGATCCTCACCCGCGCGGGCTTCACCGGTGAGCTCGGCTACGAGATCTGGACCACCCCCGACTACTTCGCCACGCTCTACGACGATGTGCTCGAGGCGGGCCGCGACCTGGGCCTCGCGCACTTCGGCGGCCGCGCCCTTTCGTCGCTCCGTCTCGAGAAGGGCTACGGCTCGTTCAACAAGGACTTCCGGCCGGATTACACCCCGGGAGAGACCGGCCTCGACCGCTTCGTCGACTTCACCAAGGCGGAGTTCACCGGCCGCTCCGCCGCACTCGCCGAGCGCGCAGCGGGTCCGAAGCGCCGCTTCGTGATCCTCGAGGTCGAGGCGCTGGATGCCGACGTGATCGGCTACGAGTCGATCATGAAGGACGGCGCCGCGGTCGGTTACGTGACCTCCGGCGCCTTCGGGTTCTGCATCGGGAAGAGCCTGGCCGCCGGCTACGTGCCGACCGCCCTCGCGCGCGACGGGGAGCGCTTCGAGATCGACATCCTGGGCGAGATGCGCCCGGCGGTCGTGCGGCTCGAGCCGCTCTACGATCCGCAGGGGCTGCGGCTGCGCTCGTGAGCGGGGCGCCGGCGACCTCCAGCGGGCGTCTGCCGCGCGGCGTCTGGGCGCTCGGTGTCGTGAGCCTTCTCATGGACATCTCCTCCGAGATGATCCACAGCCTGCTGCCGGTGTTCCTCGTGTCGGTCCTCGGAGCGAGCGCGGCGGTCGTCGGCCTGATCGAGGGTATCGGCGAGGGCACCGCCTCGATCACGCGGCTCTTCTCCGGCTCGGTGAGCGACCGGCTCGGGCGGCGCAAGGCGCTCACCGTGGTCGGCTACGGCCTCGGCGCGCTCTCGAAACCCTGGTTCGCGTTCGCCCCGTCCGCCGGCTGGGTGCTGGCGGCGCGCTTCTCCGACCGCCTCGGCAAGGGCATCCGTGGCGCCCCGCGCGATGCGCTGATCGCGGATCTGGTGCCGGCGCCGTTGCGCGGTGCGGCCTTCGGCCTGCGTCAGTCGCTCGATACCGTGGGCGCCTTCGCGGGGCCGCTGCTGGCGCTCGCGCTGATGGAAGTCACCGCGAACGATTTCCGCAGGGTGTTCCTGCTCGCCGGCATCCCCGGGCTGGCCGCGGTCGCGGTGCTCGTTCTCGCGGTGCGCGAGCCCGCCGTGGCGCGCCCCCGCGCCGCGCGCGCACCCGTCCGTCGTGCCGAGCTCGCGCGTCTTGGCCGGCCTTTCTGGATACTGGTCGCGCTCGCGGTCGTCATGACGCTCTCGCGCTTCAGCGAGGCGTTCCTGGTGCTGCGGGCGCGCGATGCCGGGCTCGGCACGGCGCTCGTGCCGCTCGTGCTGGTGCTCATGAACGTGGTGTACGCCGCCGCGGCCTACCCGGCCGGCAAGCTCTCGGATCGCATCGACCGGCGCTGGCTGCTCGTCGCCGGGCTCCTCGTCCTGGTCCTCGCCGACGCACTGCTCGCGGCCGCGCCGGGGCTGCCGCTCGTCCTCGCAGGCGTCGGCATCTGGGGCCTGCACCTCGGACTCACGCAGGGCGTGCTCGCGGCGCTCGTCGTGGATGCCGCGCCCGTCGAGGCGCGCGGCACGGCGTTCGGGCTCCTCAACTTCGCGACCGGGGTGGCCCTGCTCGGCGCGAGCCTGGTGGCGGGGGAGCTGTGGCAGACCCGCGGACCCGCGGCCACCTTCCTCGCGGGTCTGGTGCTCGCGGCGGTGGCGCTCGGCGGCAGCCTCGCGCTCACCTTGCGCCGGCCGCCCGGCGTGCACCTGTTATAAGATCCGCGGCCCTGGTGGCCGGACGGAGAACCCATGGGCGCCACAGACGGCGGCGCGCCGCTCGATCTCGGTTTCGTCAGGAAGCAGTTCCCGGCGTTCGCCGAGCCGAGCCTCGCCGGCCAGGCGTTCTTCGAGAACGCCGGCGGCTCCTACGCTTGCGCCCAGGTGGTCGAGCGTCTCGGGGAGTACTACCGGCGGCTCAAAGTTCAGCCCTACTACGTGCACCGCACCTCCAGCGAGGCCGGCGAATGGATGGATGCCGCGCGCGAGCGCCTCGCCGGCTACCTCGGCGTGAGCGCCCCCGAGCTGCACTTCGGGCCCTCGACCTCGCAGAACACCTACGTGCTGGCGCAGGCCGTGCGCGCCCTCCTCGGCAGTGGCGACGAGATCGTGGTCACCAACCAGGATCACGAGGCCAATAGCGGCGCGTGGCGCCGCCTGGCGGCGTACGGCATCACCGTGCGCGAGTGGCACGTCGACCCGGAAAGCGGCCGCCTCGACTTGGACGAGCTCGAGACGCTGCTCACCGCACGCACGCGCCTGCTCGCCTTTCCGCATGCCTCGAACGTCGTGGCGCACATCAATCCGGTGGCCGAGATCACCGCCCGGGCGCGCGCCGCCGGCGTTCTCACCGTGGTCGATGGCGTCGCCTGGGCGCCGCACGGGCTGCCGGACGTGCCGGCGCTCGGTGCCGACGTGTATCTCTTCTCGCTCTACAAGACCTACGGCCCGCATCAGGGCGCCATGGTGATCCGCCGCGAGCTGCTCGAGCGCCTCGCGAACCAGGGTCATTATTTCAACGCCGAAGAACCGCGCAAGCGCCTGGTGCCGGCCGGACCTGATCACGCCCAGGTCGCCGCCGCACGCGGCATCGCCGAGTACTTCGACGCCCTCGATGCGCATCACCATCCGGGCGCACCCGCCGCCGGCCGCGCACAGCGCGTGCGCACGGCGCTGCGCGCCGCCGAGCTGCCGCTCCTCGAGCAGCTGCTCGCGCACCTGCGCGAGCGGCGCGACATCCGCCTCCTCGGGCCGGGGCAAGCGCACGAGCGTGCTGCAACGGTGGCCTTCGTGCCGCACGCGGTCGCGCCCGCCGAGGCGGGCCGGCGCCTCGCGGCGCGCGGCTTCATGGCCGGTTACGGGGATTTCTACGCGGTGCGCCTCCTCGAGGCGCTCGGAGTGGACCCCGCGAGCGGTGCGCTGCGGCTCTCGTTCCTGCACTATACGGCGCCCGCCGAGATGGCCGCACTGATCGCGGCGCTCGATGAGGCGCTCGCGCCCGAGCGCGCCACCGCGGGTCGCGCATGAGCGGACACCCGTGCGGCCGCAGCGATCCGGATCGCTTCAGGCACTAGCTCGCAGCACGATCTATTGGCGGGGTTTCGGGCGAGTTCGCTGCGCCCTTACGGGCCCCGGCAGATATCGATGTGGAGGCTAGGGTCGGAATCGAACCGGCGTAGACGGCTTTGCAGGCCGCTGCATGACCACTCTGCCACCTAGCCCCGGGCGTGATGTACGCTTGGTTGTCGCACCCGGATATTAAAACGCCCCGCGAGGCTTGTCGCCGGCGGGGCTTTCGCTGCATAGTGCGCTGACCCTAGGGTAACAAAAAGACCAAAATGCGTCGATTGCGATGCCCGCAGCCGCTCCGTGGGAGCCGGCTCGCCCGGGGTGACTCCTGCCAACCATGAGCACAAAGAGGAGCGTCGAATGTCAGCGAACGTGACCGCATTGGGTCTTTTCGACAAGCAGCGCTACATCGCCAAGGCCGGCTACAACCGCTGGCTGGTACCGCCGTGCGCGCTTGCGATCCACCTGTGCATCGGCATGGCCTACGGCTTCTCGGTGTTCTGGCTGCCGCTGCACAAGGCGCTCGGCATCACCAAAGCGATCGATTGTCCGAAGGACATGGACTTCCTCGCCATGGTTTTCACCACCACCTGCGACTGGAAGATCTCCATGCTCGGGTGGATGTACACCTTGTTCTTCGTGTTCCTCGGAACCGCCTCCGCGCTCTGGGGCGGCTGGCTCGAGCGCGTCGGCCCGCGCAAGGCGGGGTTCGCGGCTGCGTTCCTGTGGTGCGGCGGCCTGGTGATCTCGGCGTTCGGCGTGACGCTCCACCAGATCTGGCTGCTGTGGGTGGGCTCAGGAATCATCGGCGGGCTCGGGCTCGGCCTCGGTTACATCTCTCCGGTCTCGACCCTGATCAAGTGGTTCCCGGACCGGCGCGGCATGGCGACCGGCATGGCCATCATGGGCTTCGGCGGCGGCGCCATGATCGGCGCGCCGCTCGCGGATAAGCTGATGAAGCTCTACGAGACCTCGACCTCGGTCGGCGTGTGGCAGACGTTCCTGACGCTCGGAGCCATCTACTTCATCTACATGATCGCCGGCTCGCTCGGCTATCGCCTGCCGGCGCCGGGCTGGAAGCCGAAGGGCTGGGAGCCGAAGGCCGGCAAGGCGCTGATCACCACGCGCAACGTGCACCTGAATGTCGCCACGCGCACGCCGCAGTTCTGGTTCGTGTGGGGCGTCCTCACCCTCAACGTGACGGCCGGTATCGGCATCATCGGCATGGCCTCCCCGCTCCTGCAGGAGGTGTTCGGCGGCCGCCTGATCGGCGTGAACGAATCGTTCGAGCAGCTGAGCCCGGCGCAGCACGCCGCGATCGCGACGCTCGCCGCGGGCTTCACCGGGCTGTTGTCGCTGTTCAATATTGCCGGGCGGTTCTGCTGGGCCTCGTTCTCGGACTACATCGGCCGCAAGCCCACCTATATGGTGTTCTTCCTGCTCGGCATCGCGCTTTATTCCTCGATCCCCTGGACGGCCGCGATCGGCAGCATGGCGCTGTTCGTCGGCTTCTTCTGCATCATCATCTCCATGTACGGCGGCGGCTTCGCCACGGTCCCGGCGTACCTGGCGGACCTGTTCGGCACGCGCATGGTCGGCGCCATCCACGGGCGGCTGCTCACGGCCTGGTCGGCGGCCGGCATCTTCGGGCCGGTGATCGTGAACTACATCCGCGAATACCAGCTGAATCACGGGGTGGCTCACGCACAGGTGTACACCATTACCATGTACATCCTCGCAGGGATCCTCGTCCTCGGCCTCATCTGCAACATTCTCGTGCGCCCGGTAGCCGACAAGCACTTCATGACTCCGCAGCAGGAGGCGGAGCTCGATGCGGCCGACAGGCACGGCGCCGCCGCCACGCCCGCCGGCCACGCGGGTGACGGGCAGCCCTCTCCTGGCTGGGTAGTGACGGCGGCCTGGATCGCGGTCGGGGTTCCGATCGCGATCGGCGTGTGGGTCACCCTGAAGCAGGCGGCGAAGCTCTTCGGCCTGACCTGAGGCGCGCGTCCCGCCCGCCGAAGTCTCAATCGCCCCGCTGATAGGTGCCGATCAGCTGCGCCTCCGCGAGCACGCGGCCCTTCATGGCATTGAGTAACCGTGCCTTGGTGGGATACTCGAGGTCGGGCAGAACGACGCCGAGCGCATAGAGCCGGTGGAAGTACCGATGGCGCCCGGTCGGCGGGGCCGGGCCTCCGTAGCCGGTGCGCCTCCAGTCGTTGAGTCCCTCGCGCGTGCCGGGCGGCAGCCCCTGCAGGCGGGCATCCGCGGCCAGGCTGTGCGCGTCGGCCGGGATGTCGTAGAGCACCCAGTGCACCCAGGTTCCCTGCGGAGCGCGCGGATCCGGGGCGTCCGGGTCGTCGACGACCAGTACGAAGCTGCGCGTCTCGGGCGGCGCTCCCCGCCACTCGAGCGGCGGCGACACATCGTCGCCGTCAGCGGTGAAGCGCTTCGGAATCGCGCCGTTGGCAGCGAACGCGGGTGAGCTGATGGCCAGAGTCACGATCGGAGCGTACGCCGAAGTCGCTGCGGTCCGACTCTGCATTTGTACCTAGCCACGCTCCTCCCCGCGGAGCGCGCGATCGTGATCCGTGCGGGTCACGCTCAAGCAGCGGCCAGGCTGTACGGATTCGCCCGAGCGGGCTTATCATGCCGCGCGCTGTGAGTCAGGGAGGTCTCGCGATGCGCACCACCCGCACGAGCACCGCGGCCCGGCCGGTGCGCATCGCCATCGGCAAGGGCGATTTGCCCGGATTGCTGCGCCTGCCGGCGGCGGCGCGTCTCGTGGTGCTCTTCGCCCACGGCAGCGGGAGCGGCCGCCTCAGCCCGCGCAATACCTACGTCGCAGAACAGCTCGGGCACGCCGGGCTCGGCTCATTGCTCTTCGACCTGCTGACCGAGGAAGAGGAAGCGCTCGACGCGCGCACCGCCAGGCTGCGCTTCGACATCCCGCTGCTGACCGCGCGGCTGACGGCCGCCACTCAGTGGACTCTGGCCGAGCCGTCTCTACAGGGCTGCGCGGTCGCTTACTTCGGAGCGAGCACCGGGGCGGCGGCGGCACTCGCGGCCGCGGCGCGCCTGCCGGCGATCGCGGCGGTGGTGTCCCGCGGCGGCCGGCCGGACCTCGCGGGCAGCGCCCTCGCGCAGGTGCGCGCTCCCACGCTGCTGATCGTCGGCGGCGACGACCACGAGGTGCTGGCGCTCAATCGCGAGGCTCTCGCGCGGATGAGCTGCGAAACGCGGCTCGAGGTCGTTCCGGGCGCCACGCATCTGTTCGTCGAGCCGGGCGCGCTCGAGCGCGTCGCCTCGCTCGCCGCGGCCTGGTTCGCAGTTCGTGTGGGCGCTGCGCCGCTCGACGTCCACGGCGGTCCGTAGAATCCGCGATTGTCGACGCGGCCGGTTCACAGGCAGCATTTGTGCGGTGCAAACTCCGCGCAGTTGCGCGCCCTCGCTGCGAGCCCGCGGCCTCGCCAAGGACTACGTCATGGGCGAGGTGACCGTGCACGCGCTCACCGGTGTCGACCTCGACATCTACCCCGGAGAACTGGTGGTCCTGCTCGGCCCGTCGGGCAGCGGCAAGTCGACCTTGCTGAACATTCTGGGCGGTCTCGACACGCCGACCCGCGGCACCGCGTTCTGGAACGACCATGATCTCGGGCGGGCGAGCGAAGCGGACCTGACGCGCTTCCGCCGCGAACACGTCGGCTTCGTATTTCAGTTCTATAACCTGATCCCGAGCCTCACGGTGCGCGAGAACGTCGCGCTCGTCACCGAGATCGCCACTCGCCCGATGAAGCCCGAGGAAGCACTCGCCTGGGTCGGACTCTCCGAGCGGCTCGATCATTTCCCCGCCCAGCTCTCCGGTGGCGAGCAGCAGCGCGTCGCCATCGCGCGCGCCATCGTCAAGCGACCGGAATTGCTGCTGTGTGACGAGCCGACCGGAGCCCTCGATCACCAGACCGGGCGCCTCGTTCTCGAGGCGATCGCGCGCATCAATACCGAGCTCGCGACGACCACGGTGGTCATTACCCACAACGCCGTCATCGGGCGCATGGCGGACCGGGTGTTGCATCTGGCGGACGGGCGGATCGCACAGATCGAGACCAACACCACCAGGGCCTCGCCCGCGGAGCTGGGCTGGTGAGCCTGCTCGGCAGGAAGTTGCGCCGGGATCTCTGGGCCATCAAGGGCCAGGTGGTCACCATTGCGCTGGTGGTCGCCTCGGCGAGCGGCGGCTTTCTCGGCAGCGTGGGTACCTACCAGGCGCTCGCGCGCGCGCGCGACGGATTTTATGCGCAATTTCACTTCGGCGAGGTGTTCGCCGATCTCAAGCGCGCCCCGCAGGCGGTCGTGGACCAAGTCGTCCGCATTCCCGGAGTGCTCGACGCAGAAGCAAACGTGATCGGCGGCAGTCAGTTGCTGCTGGACGGCGTCGCCGAACCGCTGATCGCCCAGCTCGTCGGGATTCCAACGTCCACCGGTCCACGGCTCAATCGCCTGTACCTGCGCCGCGGTCGCATGATCGAGCCCGGCGCGGCACTGGAAGCGCTGGTGGACGAGGGATTCGCGGCGGCGCGTCGCCTGCAGCCGGGCGATCACGTCACGGTGCTGCTGAACGGCAAGCGCACGCAGCTCGACATCGTCGGCATCGGCCTCTCTCCGGAGTACATCAACCCTTCGGTGGGTGGCACCTTCCCCGATCCGAAGGGCGTCGGCGTCTTCTGGCTCGACGGGGAGCGTCTGGCGTCGGCATACGATCTGCGTCACGCCTTCAACCATCTCACCGTAATTCGCGCGCCAGGCGCCTCGGACGCACAGGTGCTGCGCAGCGTCGATGAGGTCCTGCGTCCCTACGGCGGGCGCGGCGCCTACGGCCGTGCCGATCAACGGTCGCATCGCATCGTCACCCAGGAGATGAACGAGCAGCGGGTACTCGGCACCGTGATGCCGTCGCTGTTCGTATGGGTCGCGGCGTTTCTTCTGAACGTCGTGCTCGGCCGTCAGATCGCCACCCAGCGCGAGCAGATTGCGGCCCTGAAGGCGCTCGGCTTCGGCAACGACGCGATCGTGGCGCACTACCTGCAGTTCGTAGCGGTGGTGATCGGCATCGGCATCGCTTTGGGGATCGCCGTCGGGCTCGCCTTCGGCAGATACATGACCGGCCTGTACAGCGCATACTTTCATTTCCCGGTCGCCGAGTTCCGCCTCGAGCCCGCGCTGCTGACGATCGCCGCCGCCATCAGCTTCGCCGCCGGCGCCGGCGGCGCGCTGCTCGCCATCCGGCAGATCGTGCGGCTGTCGCCCGCGCAGGCGATGCGTCCGCCCTCGCCGCCCCGCTACCGCCGGCTGCTGCTCGAGCGGATCGGGCTGGCGCGCTGGCTCGCAACCGCAACGCGCATGATGCTGCGCAACCTCGAGCGGCGCCCGGTACGCTCGCTGCTGGCCATCGCCGGCGTGGCGGCGTCGGTCGCCCTCATCGTCTCGGGCACCTTCTGGTGGGATGCAGTCAACTACCTGGTCGACACTCAATTCAACGCCATCGAGCGCGGCGATGCGGTGATCGCGTTTGCCGAGCCCCGCGGCAGCGAAGCGCGATTCGAAGTCGCGCATCTGCCTGGTGTTCTGCAGGCCGAGCCTTACCGCGCTGTTGCGGTCCAGCTCCGCAATGCGCAGCACACCTACCGCACTGCGATCCTGGGGCTCGAGGCGGCACCTGCGCTGCGCCGCCCGCTGGACGAGCGACAGCGAGCCGTCGACATACCGGCGCAGGGAATGCTGCTCTCCAGCCTGCTCGCGCAGCGGCTCGCGGTGAGGCCCGGCGAACCGATCGAGGTCGAGGCGCTGGAAGGGTCACGCGTGCGACGCGACCTGATCGTCGTCGGCGTGGTGAAGGATCTGTTCGGCCTCTTCGGCTACATGAATCGCGCCGCGCTCAACCGCCTGATGGACGAAGGCGACGCGATGAGCGCCTTCGATCTGCACCTCGATGCCAGCGGGCGGGCGGCGCTCTTTGCGCGCATCCGCGCGACCCCGAGCGTCGCCTCACTGCAGATCAAGGAGAGTTCGCTGGCGAGCTTCCGGGAAACCTCGGCGCGCAATGTGCTGGTCTTCACCTCCATCTTCACGATCTTCGCGGCGACCATCGCGGTGGGCGTGATCTACAACAGCGCGCGCATCTCGCTCGCCGAGCGGGCCTGGGAGCTGGCGAGCCTGCGCGTGCTGGGCTTCAGCCGCGCGGAAGTCTCCACCCTGTTGCTCGGGGAACTGGCGATCGAGATCGGATTGGGTGTCCCGCTCGGTCTGTGGTGCGGGCGCGGATTGGCCGTCGTGCTCACCGAGCTGATGCACAGCGAAACCTTCCGCATTCCGGTCATCATCACGCCGCAGACCTATGTATTCGCCGCGGCCGCCGTCGTAATGTCGGGGGTGCTGAGCGCCCTCATCGTGCGCCAGCGGATCGACCGGCTCGATCTGGTGGCGGTGCTGAAGACGCGGGACTAGTCATGACGGTGCGTAAACGCTGGCTGCTCGCCGGTACGGTGCTGGGGATCGCGGCATTCCTGCTGTGGCTGCTGATGCCCGCGCCGGTGCCGGTCGAAGTCGCAACCGTCACGCGCGGGGCGCTCGAAGAAACGGTCGACGAGCAGGCAAAGACCCGGATCCGCGATCACTATGTGCTCTCCGCGCCCTTGGCCGGGGAACTGGAGCGGATTTCGCTGCGCGAGGGAGATGCGATCGCGGCCGGCGAGCCGGTGGCGCGACTGCGGCCCGTTATTCCCGCGCTGCTCGACAGCCGGACCGAGCTCGAACTGCGACGCCGCGTCGAGGCAGCCCGGGCCGCCGAAGAGCGCGCCGCGGCGCGAGTGGCGCAGAGTCAGGTCGGTCTCGCCCAGGCGCGCCTCGAAGTCGAGCGCAGTCGCAGGCTCGCCGAGTCCAAGCTGATTCCTGCCGCGAAGCTCGACGCCGATGAACTGACTTTTCTCATGGCCCAGAGGGAGCTCGACGGCGCGAACGCCGACGTGCATGTGGCACGGCACGACGTCGACATCGCCGTGGCGGCCGTCAGCCGCGCGCGCGCGGGCAACCACCCGGAGGCCGACTGGGTGCTGAAGGCACCAATCGCCGGGTGGGTGCTGCGCGTGCAGCAGAAGAGCGCCGGCAACGTCGCCGTCGGTGCGCCGCTCATCGAGATCGGCGACCTCGCCAACCTCGAGGTGGTGATCGAGGCGCTGACGAATGAGGCCACCCGCGTGGCGCCCGGAGCGCCGGTGACGTTCGACAACTGGGGTGGTGCCGAACCCCTGCGGGGACGAGTGCGCCGCATCGAGCCGTGGGGTTTCACCAAGGTGTCCGCGCTCGGCGTCGAGGAACAACGGGTCAACATTCTGGTCGACTTCGTGTCCCCGCGCGATCGCTGGGCCTCGCTCGGGGAAGCTTACCGGCTGGATGCGCATATCCAGGTGTACCGGAATGACACCGCGCTCAGACTGCCGACGGGCGCGTTGTTCCGTTCCGGTGCGCAATGGTCGGTCTACGCCGTCGGGAGCAATGGCCGCGCGCAGCGCGTGCCGGTCCGGATCGATCATCGCGGACCTCTGTTCGCAGAGGTGCTCGGCGGTGTGTCAGAGGGAACGCGCGTGGTCATGTATCCGGGCGACAACATTGCCGACGGCGTGCGCGTGACCTCGGCCGCTTCCGGGCGCTGACCGAAACAGCGTCGCGCGCTTTACTCCCGGGCAGCTCGTTTGGGCCGTCCGCCGCAAGACGCCCGCGAACGGTGAGGTCCACCTTCATCCCTTGACTGCCCGGACGCCACGACCGATCGAGCACATGAGGGTTTGTCCGTAGCTCCGCCGGTCGAGATATGCTCGATACTGCAGAATGTATGGATATCCGGGTGCCTGACAGCCAGTCAGTGAGTAGCTCCCTTCTTCTGAGACGTGCCCTTTTCGGACTGCTCCTGGGCATTCTGGGATTCCTTTGCCTCCTCGTGCTGAGGCCCTTCCTCTCCCCGATACTCTGGGCCGCCATCCTGGCTTACGTCACCTGGCCGCTGTACTGCCGACTGCGCATTCCGTTCCGGCGCTTCAACACAATCGCCGCGTCGCTGATGACTCTGCTAATCGCCGCGGTTGCCATTGCACCTCTCTTCTGGCTCCTGGTGCTGATAGAGCACGAACTCGTCGACGCTTACGGCATTGTTACGACGTACCTTTCACAGGGACCCCACACACTGCCCGCAGCCGTTCGCGACATCCCCTGGTTGGGCGCCTGGCTGCAGGATGGCCTCAACCGATACACCAGTGATCCTGCGGCCCTCGGCCGCGAGATTGCCGACGGCCTCCAACGCTGGAGTGGGCGGCTCGGCGCCTTGCTCAGTGGTGTGGGCCGAAACGTCGCCAAGCTCCTGGTAGCCATGCTCACGTTGTTCTTCTTCTATCGTGACGGCGACCTGCTGGTTCGTCAGATCCAGCGCGTCGGCAGGCGATTCTTTGACGATCGGCTGGATCGTTCCGTGCGTGCCGCCGGTGTGATGACGCGGGCAGTGGTCTACGGACTACTCGTGACGGCACTGGCACAAGGCGTGATTGCCGGCATCGGATACTGGATTTTTGGACTCGAGGCCCCTGCTATCCTCGGTGCCCTCACTGGCCTGATGTCGACGGCACCTCTTCTGGGCACGGCCTTCATATGGGCTCCACTCGCTGTGGGACTTCTGCTCGCCGGACATACGTGGAAGGGGATCTTGCTGCTGGCGTGGGGCATTCTGCTCGTGCACCCCACCGACAACCTGCTGCGGCCTCTCCTCATCAGCAGTGTCACTCGGGTTCCTTTTCTGCTGGTCATGTTCGGTGCACTCGGCGGGCTGGCGGCATTTGGGCTGGTAGGCGTGTTCGTCGGCCCGGTCCTGCTTGGAGTTGCGAGTGCGGTCTGGCGCGAATGGGCAACCGCGGAAGCTTAGACCGAAGGGCGGG
>DASQIC010000050.1:0-10030 GCA_035631755.1 Steroidobacteraceae bacterium | reverse complement strand
CGTGCTCGCCCGGCTTTGGCCTGCCGGCCCCGGCGTCGGCGAGCGCGGCCGCCGGCACTTCCGGCATCCTTCCCGCGACAGCGGCCGCCGGCGCGGCCGGGTGCGCGACCTGCGTGAGCGGAACACCCGCGGCGGGCGGGGGCATGCGGCTGATGCGCACGGCCTCCTCGCCCTCCTTGATCTCGATCTCCGCGATGCCGGACTCTTCGAGCAGCTCGATCAGCTTTTTGATTTTTCGTATGTCCATGCCGCCGGCCCTCAGCCGCCCCGGGCGAGGTGCCGCACGGCGGCGCGCACCGCCAGCTCGTAGCCGAAGGCGCCGAAGCCGGCGATCACCCCGACCGCGATGTCCGAGAAATAGGAATGGCGGCGAAACGGCTCGCGCGCCTGGGGGTTGGAGAGATGGATCTCGATGAACGGCAGCCGCACCCCGAGCAGCGCGTCGCGCAGCGCGACGCTCGTGTGGGTGAAGCCGCCGGGATTGAAGATGAGGAAGCCGACGCCCTCGGCGGGGGCGCGCTGGATGCGCCCGATCAGCTCGTGTTCGGCGTTGCTCTGATAGGCGATCAGCTCATGCCCGGCCTCGCGGGCGAGGTCGGCCGAGCGCTTCTCGATCGACTCCAGCGTGTCGGAGCCATAAACCGCGGGCTCCCGGGTGCCGAGCAGATTCAGGTTCGGGCCGTTCAACAACAGCACTCGGGCCATGGGCGGGCGTCTTCTTATCGGTCGCGCTCACAGGCAAGCGCCGCGAATGTACCCTACTTCGCCGCGATTTGGGATACTTCTGGCGGGATTTGTCAGGATCTGGCGCGAAAAGCGGCTATTGCACCGCGGTGCCAGCGGGGGAGGCGGCCCTCGAGGCCGCAAGGCGCCGGACCCCGGCGTCGATCTGCTGGCGGGCCTCGGCGAGGCCGAGACGCCCCTCGTCGAGGGCGCGCAATCGATCAAGAATGAGGTTCGCCTCGTCCCGGTGCAACTCCCCGACTTTCAGCGTGACGATTCTGCCCTGGCGGTCCGCGAAGACGCTGAAGGGGAGCACCGTGTCCATGCCGAAGGAGGCGACCGCTTCGAGCCCGCCCTTGTCGCCGATCAGCACGGGGTAATCGATCCCCACGTGCCGGGCGAACTTCTCGACCGGCTCGCGGTAGTCGACGGCGATCCCGACGACCTCGAGCCCTTCGCGGCGGTGCTCGCGGCGCAGCGCCATGAGCAGCGGGATCTCGTGCCGGCAGGGGTCGCACCAGGTCGCCCAGAAATTCACCACTAGTGTGTGGCCGTGCCAGTCCGCGAGCCTGTGCTGCACGCCATCCATTCCCGGCAGCGAAAAATCCGGCAATGACTCCGGCACCCGTTGCTCCGGCGGGCTCGCGTCTCGCGCCGCGGCCGCTCCCGCCACGGCCGGAGCCCCGCTGGCAGCCGCCGCTGCTGCGTCGGGTCCCGGCGCCGCCGCGCGCAGAGTCGAGGACGCGGGAGCCGTCAACCGCTGCCACAGGAAGCCGAGGGCCCCCGAGGCGAGCAGCACGGCAGCAACGGCGAGAGTGCGGCGAGGGGTCGCGCGGCGCCCGCTCACGGCGGGGCCTGGAACGCTTCGCGCGCCCGGGCCGCGAAGGCATCGGCCTTCATGTAGCCGACCACGCGGTAGCGCTCGCGCTCAAAGCCGTCGGGGCCGTAGAAGGCGATCGTCGGGGGTCCGAAGATACCGAAGTGCTTCAGCAGCGCCTGATCGTCCGCGTCGTTCGCGGTCACATCGGCACGCAGGAGTGAGGCGTTGACGAGGGCCGCCTGCACGGCCGGATCGGTGAAGGTATAGCGATTCATCTCCTTGCAGGAGGTGCACCAGTCCGCGGTGAAATCGACCAGCGCGCCGTGTCCCTGCGATCGTGCTGCGGTCACCTCGCGCTCGAGGTCCGCCACCGACTTGATCGGGCGGAAGGCGAGCTCATGGTGCCTGGCGGCGAAAGCCGGGATCGGTGCGAGCGGATCGGTGCCGCCGAGCGCGGATCCGGCGGCGAGCGCGACGCCGTAGAGCCCCGCCGCGAGGCCCGCGGTGCGCAGCGCCCAGGCCGCCGCCGAGCGTGTGCGCGTCTCCGCCCACAGCAGGAACGCGAGGGTGAGCGCGGGCACGGCCCACACGAGCAGCATCAGGCGGTCCGGCAGCACGCGCGCGAGCATCCAGGCGGCGACGGCGAGCATCAGCACGCCGAAGAGCTTCTTCACGGCGTCCATCCAGGGTCCGGCCTTCGGCAGCAGCTTCCCCGCCGAGGCGCCGACCACCAGCAGCGGCGTTCCCATGCCGATGCTCATCGCAAACAACGCCGCGCCGCCGCGGGCGATCTCGCCGGTCTGGCTGATGACGAGCAGCGCGCCGACGAGAGCCGGTCCCACGCAGGTCGTGACGATGAGTGCCGAGAGTGCGCCCATCACCGCGGCGCCGCCGAAGGTACCGGCGGACTGGCGGTTGCTCAGGCTCGCGATGCGGGTCTGGATCGCGACCGGCATCTGCACCGTGAACAGTCCGAACATCGACAGCGCCAGCGCCACGAACAGCGCCGCAAAGAGCGCGAGCACCCACCACTGCTGGAACAGTGCCTGCACCTGACGGCCCGCGGCCGCGCAGGCAATGCCGGCGAGCGTATAGGTGAGCGCCATGCCGAGCACATAGGCAACCGAGAGCGCAAAGGCGCGCGCCGTCGTGAGGCGCGCGCGGCCCCCGGCGAGGATCCCGGAGAGGATCGGCACCATGGGCAGCACGCACGGGGTGAAGGCGAGGGCCAGGCCCGCGAGATAGAACCAGCCGAGCATGGTGAGCGCGCTCCCGCTCTGAATGAGCGCGGCGAAACGTTCCTGCTCGCCACCACCTCCCGCCGAAGCGCTGCCGCCCGATCCGCCCGAGGCGGCGCCGGTCCCGGAGCGGAGCGTGACGAGGACGGACTTGGTGATCGGGGGGTAGCAGAGCCCCGCCTCCGCGCAGCCCTGGTAAGTCACCTGCAGATGCAGCTCAATCTCGCCCCCCACCGCGCGCGCGACGGGCACGCTCGCGGTGAGCTCGTGGTGATAGATCTCCTGGCGCCCGAAGTACTCGTCGGTCTTGAACTGTCCCGGCGGCATCTGCACCGGGCCGAGCTGCGTGGCGGGGGTGAGATCGACCACCTTGATCCGCGCCCGGTACAGGTAATAGCCGTCGGCGATCTCCCAGTTGAGCCGTACCTGATCGCTCCCGGCCGCGAGCGCGTCGAAGCGAAAGGCCTGGTCGGGGGGCAGGAAATCGTCACCACTCGACTTTGGCGCCCCCAAGAGCCGGTCGATGCCCCGGGGCGGGACGGCGGGGGCAGGCTGCCCGGACTGCGCTGCCTGGGCCAGCGCCCGAGCCGGCACGATATGGCCCGCCAGGATCAGCCCGAGGGCTGCAATGAGAATATGTCTAATCGGGGATCTCATCTCGAGGGCACTTATAGCTCAAGTCCCGGATGGACCGCAGGAACTGGGATTCATTCTCGGACCGGTCGGGAATCATCGCAAAAAAAATTCCGGGAGCGACTTGAATTCGGGGGCCCGCCGCCTATCATTAGCAGCCGCGCCTGGAGAGTGCTAACAGCGCTCCGGCGCAATAAGATCAAGGTAATCAACTGATTGAAGGAGCGTTCACCATGAAGATTCGTCCTCTTCATGACCGCGTCATCGTGAAGCGCCTCGAGGAGGAGCGTACCTCCCCGGGCGGCATCGTGATTCCCGATACTGCAGCCGAGAAGCCGGTGCAGGGAAAAATCGTCGCGGTCGGCAAGGGCAAGATTCTCGAAGACGGCCAGGTGCGGCCGCTCGATGTGAAGGTCGGCGACAAGATCCTGTTCGGCAAGTACAGCGGGACGGAGGTCAAAGTCGACGGGGAAGAGCTTGTGGTCATGCGCGAGGAAGACGTCATGGCCGTGATTGAAGGCAAGTAGCGAGGATCACGACAATGGCAGCCAAAGAAGTCCGCTTCAGCGACGACGCGCGCTCCCGCATGTTCAGGGGCGTGAATGTCCTCGCCAACGCCGTCAAGGCGACACTCGGTCCCAAGGGACGCAATGCCGTGCTCGAGAAGAGCTTCGGCGCCCCCACCGTCACCAAGGACGGCGTCTCGGTCGCCAAGGAGATCGAGCTCAAAGACAAGTTCGAGAACATGGGCGCGCAGATGGTGAAGGAAGTCGCGTCCAATACCTCCGACGAGGCCGGCGACGGCACCACCACCGCCACCGTGCTCGCCCAGGCGATCATCCGCGAGGGCCTCAAGGCCGTTTCCGCGGGGCGCAACCCCATGGACGTCAAGCGCGGCGTCGACAAGGCCGTCGAGACGGCCGTCGAGGAGCTGAAGAAGCTCTCCAAGCCCTGCAAGGACTCCAAGGCCATCGCCCAGGTCGGCACGATCTCGGCGAACTCCGACGAGTCGATCGGCAAGACCATCGCGGAAGCGATGGAGAAGGTCGGCAAGGAAGGCGTCATCACGGTCGAGGAGGGCTCGGGCCTCACCAACGAGCTGGAAGTCGTCGAAGGCATGCAGTTCGACCGCGGCTACCTCTCGCCGTACTTCATCAATAACCAGCACAACCAGACCACCGAGCTCGAGAAGCCGGTGATCCTGCTGGTCGACAAGAAGATCTCCAACATCCGGGAGCTCCTGCCGCTGCTCGAGGGCGTGGCGAAGTCCGGCCGGCCGCTGCTGGTGGTGGCCGAGGATGTCGAGGGTGAGGCGCTCGCGACGCTGGTCGTGAACAACATCCGCGGCATCCTCAAGGTGGCCTCGGTCAAGGCGCCGGGCTTCGGCGACCGCCGCAAGGCCATGCTGCAGGACATCGCGACGCTCACCGGCGGCACCGTGATCGCCGACGAGGTCGGGCTGTCGCTCGAGAAGGCGACGCTCAACGATCTCGGCGAGGCGAAGAAGGTGGTCGTGGAGAAGGAGAACACCACGATCATCGACGGCGCCGGCAAGCCCGCCGACATCAAGGCGCGCATCGAGTCGATCCGTCAGCAGATCGAGGAAGCGACCTCCGACTACGACAAGGAGAAGCTGCAGGAGCGGGTCGCCAAGCTCTCGGGCGGCGTGGCCCTGGTCAAGGTCGGCGCGGCCACCGAGATCGAGATGAAGGAGAAGAAGGCCCGCGTGGAGGACGCGCTGCACGCGACTCGCGCCGCGGTGGAAGAGGGCGTGGTGCCGGGCGGCGGCGTGGCGCTGATCCGTGCCCAGAAGGCGCTCGACAAGCTCGAGGGCGCCAACGAGGACCAGACGGTCGGCATCCGCATCCTGTCGCGCGCGATCGAGGAGCCGCTGCGCCAGATCGTCGACAACGCCGGCGAGGACGCCGCGGTGGTGCTCAACCGCGTGAAGGAAGGCAAGGGCGCCTTCGGTTACAACGCGGCCACGGGCAAGTTCGGGGATCTGCTCGAGGAGGGCATCCTGGACCCGACCAAGGTCACGCGTCTTGCGCTGCAGAACGCCGCCTCCGTGGCGGGACTGCTGCTCACCACCGAGGTCATGGTGGCCGAGGCTCCCAAGGAGGAAGAGCACACCCACGCAGGTCCACCGGGCGGCATGGGCGGAATGGACATGTAGGGACCCCCTCTCTAAAGAGGTATCGATTCCTAAAGAGTCACTCGATACGCTTAACATAAGAGTTAAGGGCTCGTGCCCCGGCGCCATGCCGGGCACTGCCCCGAAAGACGCGGAACAAGACCCCCTATTCCGCGCAACATTTGCAGGCCCCCTCGTGGGGCCTGTTTTTTTGGTTTATCGTCCCTGACGAGGGTCCGCTCGGAGGAGGCTCGCCATGGACAACGTCAGGACTCGCGCGTGCTTCGCCGCGGGGTGCTTAGCCGCCCTGGGACTCGCTGCGTGTGGCAGCCAGGGACAGGACGAGATGGGCTGGGCGAAGGCCGCCCTCGAGCGCAACGACCGGCTCGAGGTCGTGGCGGCCGATCCGCAGAGCCGGACTTTCACGGTGCGCATGAAGGACACCGGCGAGCTGCGCATGGTGCGCGTCGACCAGCTGTTGGCCGCTCCCGCGGGAGCCGCAGCCGCGACGCCGTCCACCGCGCCGCCCCGTGCGGCTCCTGCAGCAGCATCCGCAGCCCCCGCTGCGACACCGGCGCCCGCCGCTGGGCAGGGCGCCGCATCCCCGGCGGAGGTCGCGGGCGCCGCCCCGCCGGCGCCGGCAGCGGAGGAAGCACCGGCGGCCACACCGCCGCAGCGCTTCGTTTCGGCGGCCGTGCGGGCCGGCCCGTCGGCGCGCACCGCGGGGCAGGTGCTCGAGGCGGGGCCGGGCTACACCATCGAAGCGGGCACCAACACGCCGCCAGCGAGCGGCGCCGCCCGCGGCCGTGACGCGGGCATCACCAACGCGCCGCTCGAGCGCCGTCACGAGCCGATCGTGTGCCAGGGCGCCCGGCTGCTGCACATCGACAACCGCAACCTCGAGTTCGACGGCGATGCCGTCACCGCCGAGGACGGCTGCGAGATTCACATCACCAACAGCCACATCCGGGCGACGGGCGTGGGCGTGTCCGCACGCGCCGCCAATGTCCACATCGACAACAGCCTGATCGAAGGGGACAGCGCCTCGATCGATGCCTCCGACGGCGCCCAGATCTATGCGACCGCCTCGCGCTTTCGGGGTCTGAGCCGCCGCCTCGACACCGCAGCGGTCCACGACCTCGGGGGCAATGTCTGGAACTGATGCGGGCGGGGCGCAGCCCGTCGCGCCGCCGCCCCTGATGCGCGCCAGCGCCGGGGACGGTACCCGCAGCGCCGCACTCGAGGCTCTCGTACGACGCTCGCTCGAAGCGCTCGGCGAGGAGAGCCGGGCCGCCCTCGCGTGCGCCCCGTCCGAGGTGCGTGATCCGCTCGAGTCCGTGCTCGCGGCCAGCGATTTCCTGGCACGGTCCTTCGTCGCCGATCCGGGTCTGCTTCCCGGGCTGATCACCGGCGGGGATCTGCAGCGGCACTCGAGCGCCGCCGAGCTCGCCGGCCGGGCGCCGCAGCTCGCACCCGAGACTACCGAGGCGCAGGCACAGAGCCTGCTGCGCCGCTGGCGGCGGCGTGAGTTCGCGCGCATCGCCTGGCGGGATCTCGCGGGCTCGGCCGGCCTCGAAGAGACGCTCGGCGATCTCACCGCCTTCGCCGATGCCGCGATCGCCGCGGCCGCGGCCTACGGGAGGCACGCACTGGTCGCGCGCTACGGGGAACCGCGCTCCGTGACCGGCGCGGTGCAGCCGCTGGTCGTGGTCGGCATGGGCAAGCTCGGCGGCGGCGAGCTCAACTTCTCCTCCGACGTCGATCTGGTGCTGCTGTTTCCCGAGCACGGCGAGACCGACGGCACGCGCGCCATCGCCAACGAGGAGTTCTTCACGCGTCTCGGCCAGGCGGTGGTGCGGCTGCTCGAGACGCCGACCGCGGAAGGCTTCGTGCTGCGCGTCGACCTGCGGCTGCGGCCGTTCGGCGACTCCGGTCCCCTGGTCGCGAGCTTCGGTTCCTTCGAGGACTACCTGCCGCGTCACGGTCGCGACTGGGAGCGCTACGCCTACGTCAAGGCCCGCGCGATCACCTCACCCGAGCGCTGGGCTGCGCTCACGGCGTCCGCGGTGCGGCCGTTCGTCTACCGGCGCTACCTCGATTACGGGGTCTTCGAGAGCCTGCGCGAGATGAAGGCGCTCATCGAGCGCGAGGTCGAGCGGCGCGAGCTCGCCGACGACATCAAGCTCGGCCCCGGCGGCATCCGCGAGATCGAGTTCATCGTGCAGGCGCTGCAGCTCACCCGCGGCGGGCGCGACCGCCGGCTGCAGACCCCGGCGCTGCGGGCGGCGCTCGCGCGGCTCGGCGAGACGCGGCTGCTGCCCCCGGAGGCCGTCGCCGAGCTCGACGCCGCCTACATCTTTCTGCGGCGCCTCGAGAACCGGCTGCAGATGCTCGGCGACGCGCAGGTGCACACGCTGCCGGCGGAGCCGCTGGCGCGCGAGCGCATCGCGCTGGCGATGGGTGCGCGCGACTGGCCGGCGCTGAGCGCCGAGCTCGCCGCCCACCGCGAGCGCGTGCAGGGGCACTTCCGCCAGGTGATCCTCGGGGGCGTCACCCGCGACGATGCCGCCGTCAGGATCGACCTCGGGAGGTTCTGGGACAACCGCGCCGAGGCGGCGGCGCTCGCCGAAGCGCTCACGCGTGCCGGCTTTGCCGACGGGCTCGAGGCCGCGCGGCTGCTGCTCGAGCTGCGCGCATCACAACTGGTGCGAAAGCTCGACGAGCCGGGCCGCCGGCGGCTGCAGGCGCTGTTGCCGGCGCTGCTTCAGGACGTGGCGCACAGCCGCGAGCCGCTCGCAGTGCTGCGCCGCAGCCTGACCATCATCGAGGCCACCGGCAAGCGCTCCGCCTATTTCGCACTCCTCACCGAGAACGGCCCGGCACGCGCGCGGCTCGTCGAGCTCCTCGGCCACGGCGATTTCCTCGCGGCGCAGATCGCCGCGCAGCCGCTGCTGCTCGATGAGCTGATCGACGCGCGGCTGCTCTCGGCGCTGCCGACGCGCGCTTCGCTCGCCCACGAGCTCGAGCAGCGCGAGCAGCAGCTCGCCGAGGACGACCCCGAGCGGCAGGTGGAGGCGCTGCGGCACTTCCAGAGCGCCGCGCTGTTCCGCATCGCGGTCGCCGATCTCACCGGCGCGCTGCCGCTCATGCAGGTGAGCGACCGGCTCACCGACGTCGCCGAGCTCATCGTCGAGCGGGCGCTCGAACTCGGCTGGCGCCAGATCACCGCGCAGTACGGCGTGCCCACCTGCGGCGAGGCCGGCAGCCGGCGGCCGGTGAGCATCTGCGCGGTGGGCTACGGCAAGCTCGGCGGCATGGAGCTCGGCTACTCGTCGGACCTCGACCTGGTGTTCCTGCACGACTCACACGGGGAGCGCCAGGAGACCACCGGCGCGCGTCCGATCGACAACCAGCTGTTCTTCGTGCGCCTGGCGCAGCGCATCGTGCACCTGCTCACCATGCACTCGGCCGCCGGACGGCTCTACGAGGTCGACGTGCGACTGCGCCCGAGCGGCAAGGGCGGCCTGCTGGTCACCAACATCGGGGCATTCGCCGAGTACCAGCGGCGCGAGGCGTGGACCTGGGAGCACCAGGCGCTGCTGCACGCGCGCAGCGTCGCCGGCGCGGTGGCGCTGCGCGAGGAGTTCGAGCGCGTGCGCCTCGAGATCCTCTGTCACCACGTGCGACGCGAGCGCCTGCGTGCCGAGGTGTGTGCCATGCGCGAGCGGATGCGCCGTGAGCTCGCCCGCGGCAGCCCCGAGCGCTTCGACATCAAGCAGGATCCGGGCGGGATCGCCGACATCGAGTTCCTCGCCCAGTACTGGGCGCTCAACTGGGCCGAGCGCCACCCGCCGGTCGTCATGTTTGCCGATACCATCCGCCAGCTCGAGTCGGTCGCCTCCGCCGATCTCGTTCCGCAGTCGAGCGTCGACGTCCTCACCGACGCCTACCGCGCCTACCGTGCCGCTGCCCACCACCTGGCGCTCGCCGGGCGTGCGGCGCTGGTGCCGGCGACGGAATTTCGCGACACGCGCTCCGAGGTGACGCGCATCTGGAACGCCACGATGAAGGATGAGGCGCCGATGGCGCGCGTATAATCCCGTCATGCCCGCAGCCGATCGACCGCTCATTCAACCGAACGCTCAGAATCAGTACGAGGTGACGGAGGAGGACCTGCCGCTCTCCTGCCCGATGCCGCAGATGTATCTGTGGAACTCGCATCCGCGCGTCTATCTGCCGATCCGGGAGACCGGCTGGGCGAAGTGTCCCTACTGCAGCGCGGAGTTCACGCTGCGCAAGTGACGGCCGGGCGACGCGCCCGTGACGCCTCGCCGTACGAGCGGCCCGGCCACGCGCGGCGCGCAGCTCAGCGCGCGGCCCGCAGCCTCTGCCTGGGTCGGGTCGGCTCAGTGATAGAGCCTGAAGTCCGCGGGCAGCTGCAGCCCGCCGGCGGCGTCGGGATCGAGCGGACCCCCGACCGCC
>DASQIC010000049.1:0-33926 GCA_035631755.1 Steroidobacteraceae bacterium | reverse complement strand
TCAGGGGTTCAAGCGCGTCTGGACCACGCTGATTCCGAAACCGATCGAGCGCACCACCTATGTGCTGGTTGCGAGCCTGTGCCTCATCCTTCTCATGTGGCAGTGGCGGCCGATGACCGGGGTCATCTGGGACGCGGGCAGCGGCGCGCTCGCCACGATCCTCGTTGCGCTCTCGGTCCTCGGCTGGCTCACGGTGCTCCTGTGCACCTTCCTCATCGACCACTTCGACCTTTTCGGGCTGAAGCAGGTGACCCGCTATCTGCGCGGCGTCGAGTACGAGTACCCGCACTTCGTGATCCCGTTTCTCTACAGACTCGTGCGGCATCCCCTCTACCTCGGCTTCCTGCTCGCCTTCTGGGCGACGCCGAGGATGACGCAGGGGCATCTGCTGTTTGCGATCGCGACGACGGGCTACATGCTGGTGGCGATCCAGCTCGAAGAGCACGACCTCATCAGCTTCCACGGCGATGCCTACCGGAAATACCGGGAGCACACGCCGATGCTGGTGCCGTTCACCAAGAGGTGAGCGAGCCGACCTAGTAGAATCGCCGCCTGCCTCCCTCAAAGCGTAGTGGCGGGTGAGCGATGTCGAAGGATCCGGAGCACTTGCGCAAGCCGCCGCGGCCGGTGACGGTCGCGGCGCTGCAGATGTCCTGCGACTGGGACACGCGCGGCAACATCGCCCGCGCCGAGCAGCTGGTGCGCAAGGCCGCCGCGCAGGGGGCGCAGGTCATCCTGCTGCCGGAGCTGTTCGAGACGCCGTATTTCTGCATCGAGCAGGATGTGCGCCATCTCGGCCTCGCGCACGGCGTCGCCGACGATCCGGCCGTGCGCCACTTCAGTGCCGTGGCGCGCGAGCTCGGCGTCGTGCTGCCGGTCAGCTTCTTCGAGCGTGCAGGTCCCGCGTACTTCAATTCCATCGCGATTCTCGACGCCGACGGCACCCATCTCGGCATCTACCGCAAGAGCCACATCCCCAACGGCCCCGGCTACCAGGAGAAGAGCTACTTCTCCCCGGGCGACACCGGCTTCAGGGTGTGGAATACGCGCTTCGCGCGCATCGGGGTCGGTATCTGCTGGGACCAGTGGTTTCCGGAGACCGCGCGCGTCATGGCGCTGCTCGGCGCGGAGCTGTTCTTTTTCCCCACCGCGATCGGGACCGAGCCGCCGCCCGCGTTACCGGTGAACTCACGCGAGCATTGGCAGCGCACGCAGCAGGGCCATGCCGCCGCGAACCTGACGCCGCTCATCGCCGCGAACCGCTACGGCCTCGAACGCTCGCTGCAGGACCCCACGGGGCTGTACATCCGCTTCTACGGCTCCTCGTTCATCGCCGACCCCATGGGCGCGAAAGTCGCCGAAGCGCCTGAGGAGGGCGACGCGGTGCTCGTGCACGAGTTCGATCTCGAGGCGGCGCGCCAGCTGCGCGACAACTGGTTCGTGTTCCGCGACCGCCGCCCGGATCTTTACGGATCATTGACCTCGCTCGATGGCCGCTCGCCCGCCGTGCCGCAGAGCTGAACAGCGCGCAGCGTGCGGGTCCCTCCGGAGGGTCTGAGCCGGCAATAGGTGGAAAACCGTCTAAGTGAGGCTCCGGGAGGCCCTCAGGAAGGGTCCAAGGAGGCAAACTTAGATGGTTTTCGACCTTTCGCGCCGGGAGCTCGTTTGGGGAGACCTCCTGCGCGCCGGTACGGGCAGGTTCTAGTTGGCTTTGTATCCTATGCGCCACCGGATCCCGGCCCTTCGGCCGGGATCCGCCAATGGTGGAGGCGGGGGGACAGCACATCCGCAGCTTTCGCCGCGGGCCGGACTATGCCTTCATCCGCGCCTGCCGATGCAGCGCGGATGCGGAGCGTGTTATCCGGCGGTGCAGTCCCGCTGGATCCTAGTGTCCGCCCGGGCAACAAGCCGTCGGCGGATCTATGAGTCTCTACAGGGCAGGCCTGAGGTTGGCCCTCTTCCTACCCCTCGGCGTTGCCATGCCGCCCTGGAAGGGCGCCGTCAGGTTTCACCGATGTGAGCTCCGTTCTCACCCGGTCCTCGCGGACCGGTGCGACCCTCGATCGAACCCCCGTCCGCAAGCCCTAGACTTCAGGCTCTACGTACGTAGCTGTCTCTTTGTTTCTCGCGCATCGCTACCCGAGCAGCAGGGAAGACGCTGCGCCAGCGATCAGTGACTCTTAACGCACCGGCCTGCTCGCAACGCCGGAGCGCGATCCTGTGAACGCGTCCCCTGAGCCGGTCGCACAGGCACGAGCCGTCCAGAGGTCAGCTGCGGTTAGGCAGCCAGAGCGTAGTTGTCGTCGTTGGCAACTATGAGTTGCAGCATTTTTAACGAGGGCACTGCGCCTCGGTACGCCCCTGAAGGTTCGTGACCCACGTCGAAACCGGTCGCCCCCTTCACGGTGCCGGCGCAGCATACCTCAAAGCGCCCCGGTCCTGCCGGGGGGTCGTGGCGCCGCGCGCGCCTTCCCCGGGACGGCGGCGCGCCTCACCCGCGGCGCAGCAGCCGCGCCTTGTCGCGCTGCCAGTCGCGGTCCTTCTCCGCGGCGCGCTTGTCGTGCTGCTTCTTGCCCTTGGCGAGTCCGAGCGCGAGCTTGGCGCGCCCGCTTTTCCAGTAGAGCTCGAGCGGCACCAGCGTGTAGCCGCGCCGCTCGACGGCGCCGATCAGCCCCTGCAGCTCGCTCCTGTTGAGCAGCAGCTTGCGGGTGCGCACCGGGTCGGGCGTCAGGTGGGTCGAGGTGGAGGGCAGCGGCGCGAGGTGCGCACCGATCAGGAAGGCCTCGCCGCCGCGCAGGTACACGTAGGCTTCCTTGAGTTGCGCGCGCCCGGCTCGCATCGCCTTGACTTCCCAACCCTGCAGCGCGAGTCCTGCCTCGTAACGCTCCTCGATGAAGTAGTCGAAGCGCGCCTTGCGGTTCTCGGCGATCAGGCGGGGCGGGGCGTCGGCTTTGGTCATTCGCTGAGGCTAATGGGACAATGAGCCATGCGAGAGGTCAAGCGCTCGGCGCTCGTCAACCGTCCGCCGGCCAGGCTGTTCGCGCTCATCAACGACATCGAGAGCTACCCGAAGTTTCTGCCGTGGTGCACGCACGCGAGCGTGCGCGCGCGTACCCCCGCGGAGATCGTCGCCACCATCGGCGTGCGCCAGGGGGCGCTGCACGGGGAGTTCACCACGCGCAACGCGCTCGAGCCCGACCGCAGCGTGCGCATGCAGCTCGTCAGCGGGCCGTTTCGCACGCTCGAAGGGCGGTGGCTGCTGACGCCCGTGGATGCCGGCGGCTGTCGCGTCGAGCTCGAGATGCGCTTTGCGTTCCGCAACGCGCTCACCGGTCTGGTGTTCGAGCCGCTGTTCGCGCACACGGTCGGCTCGCTGGTGGAGGCGTTCGTGGCGCGCGCCCGTGAGCAGCCGTGAGCGGGCCCGCGGCCGGCAAGCGCTGCACGGTCGTCTACGCGACCCGTGAGCGGCAGTACCTGTGGACCGTGCAGTTGCCGCCGGAGGCGACCATCGGCGATGCGCTGGTGGCGGCGCGGCGCGCCGCCGGACCCGCAGCAGGCCTCGATGCGGGCATCTGGGACTCGAGCCCGGTCGGCATATTCGGCGAGCCGCGCGAGCGCGGCGAGCCCTGCGCCGACGGCGATCGCATCGAGATCTACCGGCCGCTCACGCGCGATCCGCGCGCGCGACGGCGCGAGCGGCTGGCGCGCGAGCGCCGCAGGGGCGCACGTGCAGGCTGAGCGGCGGCGGCCGCCAGCTCCTCAGATCTTGGGGAACACCTCGATCGAGCCCTGTTCGGGTGCACGCGGGGCGCTGTCGGGCACGTTGTCGCGTTCGACACGGCTCACCTTGTCGCCCTTGAAGAACACCACCAGGTGGCGCTGCTCGGGCCGGTGCAGGCGGCCGCCCTGGAAATAGTAGACGTAGTCCCAGCGGTCCTTGTCGAACAGGTCCGGAACCATCGGCGTGCCGAGCAGGTAGCGCACCTGGGTACGCGTCATGCCGACCTCGAGCTTGGCCACGGTCCTGCCCTCGAGGTAATTGCCCTGCTGGATGTTCATGCGATAGACGCAGCCGCAAAGCAGCGTCGCGGCGAGCATCAGGGCCGCGGGTCCCGGGATGAGTAGGCGCATGCGGGTGCGATGGGGGATAATCTGAGCTCGGGAAATGATACCTGATTGCGGATCGCACGCGCCTCCTTCGGGCGCGGCCCGATTCGCCGGAGAGCACGCGTGGAAGGCAAGGACCTGCGCAAGGCCGGTCTGAAGGTAACGCTGCCGCGGCTGAAGATCCTCGAGATTCTCGAAGGCAGCAGCACCCGGCACCTCTCCGCCGAGGACATCTACCGCACGCTGCTCGAGTCCAACGGAGACATCGGCCTCGCTACCGTCTATCGGGTGCTCACGCAGTTCGAAGCGGCCGGCCTCGTCACGCGCCATCACTTCGAGGACGGCATGGCGGTGTTCGAGCTCAACCAGGGCACGCACCACGACCACATCGTGTGCGTCGACTGCGGGCGAGTGGAGGAGTTCATGGACTCCGGGATCGAGCAGCGCCAGACCACCGTCGCAGGTCAGCTCGGCTTCTCGATCCGCGATCACTCGCTGATTCTCTACGGGCGTTGCGAGCGGCCGAACTGCCCCTACCGCAAGCGCAAGACCGGCGGTTGAGGACGGCGCGGGGCTAGCGCCGCCTGGCGGCCGGCGGACGCCGGCCGGTGTCGCTCGCGTCGCCCGAGCCGGCGCGCGCCGCGCCCGGCCCCGCGCCCGCGCCGGCGAGCATCTCGCGGGCGTGCTCGCGTGCCCGGGCGCTGACTTCGATTCCACCGAGCATCCGCGCGAGCTCCTCGACGCGCTCCTCGCCGGTGAGCGCGGCGAGCGTGGTGCGGGTGCTGCGGCCGTCGGTGAGCTTGGTGACCCGCAGGTGGTGGTGCGCCTGGCAGGCGACCTGCGGCAGGTGCGTGACGCAGAGCACCTGGCCGCGCTCGCCGAGCGCGCGCAGCTCCCGCCCGACGATCTCCGCGACCGCGCCGCCGATGCCGGCATCCACCTCGTCGAACACCATGCAGTGCTCGTCCGGCGCCGCGCACGATACCTGGACCGCGAGCGACAGCCGCGCGAGCTCCCCGCCCGAGGCCACCTTGGCGAGTGCGCGCGGCGGTGAGCCCGGGTTGGCGGTGACGCGGAATTCGATGCGGTCGATCCCGTGCTGGGTCGGTTCGCCGTTGCCGTCCTGGGTGACGTCGGCCTCGAAGCGACCGCCCGACATCCCGAGCGTCTGCATGCGCGCGCTGATGTCCTTGCCGAGCGCGCGGGCCGCCTGCACGCGCTTGCCGGAGAGCTCCTGGGCGCGAGTGCGGTAGGACTCGAGCGCCGCGCCGAGCTCTTTGCGCAGCACCGCGAGGTCGATATCCGCGCGCTCGAGCGACTCGAGCTCCGAGCGCAGCTGCGCGCCGCGCCCGGCGAGGTCGGCGGGAGGCACGCGGTGCTTGCGCGCGAGCTCCTCGATGGCGGCGAGCCGCCGCTCGACCTCGTCTTGGCGGGCGGCATCGACGTCGAGCGTGTCGCGGTAGCGCTCGAGCTCGCGCGCCGCCTCGCGGATGTGCACCGACGACTCCTCGAGCAGTGGCAGCAGGGCGCCGAGCTTGGCATCGAGCGCGGCGAGGGCGCGCAGCCCCTGCAGCGCGCGGCTGACCACGGCGTGCGCGCTGGCGGCATCGTTCTCGTAGAGCTCACCGAGCGCCGCCTGGGCCCCGCTGGCGAGCCGGCCGCGGTTGCTGAGGCGCGCGCGCTCCTCGGTGAGGCCCGCGATCTCGCCCTCCTGCAGCCGCAGGCCCGCGAGCTCCTGCACCTGGTAACGCAGGAGCTCGAGTCGCGCGTCGCGGTCGCGCGCCTTGCTCTCGAGCTCGAGCGTGCGGTTGAGGAGGCCGAGCCACATGCGGTGGGCGATGCCCACCTGAGCGGTGAGGGCGGTGAGCGAGCCGTAGCTGTCGAGCAGCTCGCGTTGCGCGCTGCTGCGCGTCAGCGACTGGAATTCGTGCTGGCCGTGGATGTCGATGAGGATTCCGCCGACCTCGCGCAGCGACTGCACCGCCACCGACTGGCCGTTCAGATAGGCGCGCGAGCGCCCGTCGGCGCCCACCACGCGGCGCACCACCAGCTCGGCGTCCGCGCCGACCGACTGCTCCTCGAGCCACTGCTTGAGCTCGCGTGGCGCGCGGCCGAGGTCGAAGGTACCGGAGACCTCGGCGCGCTCGGCTCCGTGGCGTACCACCTCCGAGCCGGCACGGCCGCCGGCGAGCAGCTGCAACGCGTCGACCACGATCGACTTGCCGGCGCCCGTCTCGCCCGTCAGCACCGTGAGCCCGGTGCGCAGCTCGAGCTCCACCGCGTCGATGATGGCGAAGTCGCTGATCTGCAGGTGAGTGAGCACCGGCGTCAGCGCTCGAAGCCGCCCCGGCCCCAGTGGAGCTTGGAGCGCAGCAGCTTGTAGTAGTCGTGGCCCGGGGGATGCAGCAGCGTGACGCGCTCGTCCGCGGCGCTCACCTCGAGGCGGTCACCGGGGGTCAGGGCACCGAGCAGCAGTCCGTCGCAGGTGACGTTCGCCTGGGTGTCGGGGCGCTCGAGGAGGCCCACCTCGACCACCGAGCGCAGCGACACCACGATCGGACGGTCGGAGAGGGTGTGGGCGCAGATCGGCGCGATCACCAGCGCCTCGAGGTGCGGCTCGATGATCGGTCCGCCGCACGACAGCGCATACGCGGTCGAGCCGGTGGCGCTCGCCACGATGATGCCGTCGCCGTCGTGCGTATTGACGTACCGCTGGTCGATACGCGTCTCGAAGTCGAGGGTGCGGCCGGTGTCGTGCTTCTGCATGACCACATCGTTGAGCGCGAGCGCCTGCGCCAGGCGACCGCCGGTTCCGTGCAGGCGCGCCGCGAGCAGCGGCCGCTCGTCGGCCTGCAGTCCCCCGCGCAGCGCTGCGTCGATCGAGGGCAGCAGGTCCTGGGGCATGATGTCGGTGAGGAACCCGAGCCGTCCGCGATTCACCCCGAGCAGCGGCACCCCGTAGTGCGCCACCAGGCGCGCCGCGTAGAGCAGCGTGCCGTCGCCGCCGATCGCGATCACCAGGTCGGCCCGCTGGCCGAGGGAGGGCTCCGGCACGCGCACCACCGCCGCGGAGTCGATGGCGGGCGATGCGTCGCTCACCAGCACCTGCACGCCGCGGCTGTTGAGGTGCGGCAGCAGCGCGTTGAGAGTCTCGGCCACGCGCGGATCGGTGAATCGGCCGATCAGCGCGCAGCTGCGCACGGGAAATGCCATCGCAGGTTCCGCAAGTAGCGCCCCGCCGGCAACGCGAGGCGGGTCTTTGTAACACGCTGGCGCCACCCCGGGCCAATGCCGCGGGGCCTGAACCCCGGCCCGCCGCAGCCCCCGGGGTGCCCGCAGCCACGGCGGTCTGCATCGCGCTTTGCTTGACGCTCACCGAGCCGCGTGGCTAGCTTCCCGGCTATGGCGCACGATGCTCGGGACGAGGTCTTGGGCGAGCGGGCTCAGCACCTGCTGCGGATACTCATCGAGACCTACATCCGCGAGGGGCAGCCGGTCGGCTCGCGGGCGCTGTCGCGCGAGTCCGGGCTGCAGCTCTCCTCGGCGACGGTCCGCAACGTCATGGCCGATCTCGAGGAGCTCGGCTTCGTCGCCTCCCCGCACACCTCCGCCGGCCGCATACCGACCGACAAGGGCTACCGGTTCTTCGTCGACACGCTGCTGCAGCTGCGCCCGCTTGACGAGGGCGCGAGCGCCGAGATCCGCCGCCAGCTGGAAGCCGACCGCGACAACCCGACCGCGCTCATTGCCTCGGTGTCGCAACTGCTCTCGAGCGCCACGCAGCTCGCCGGGGTGGTCACGGTGCCGCGCCCGCGCCAGGCTTCGATCACCCAGATCGAGTTCGTGGGGCTGTCGGAGAACCGGGTGCTGGTGGTGCTGGTGTTCAACGACCGCGAGGTGCAGAACCGCATCCTGCAGCTCGAGCGGCGTTACTCGCCCGACGAGCTCAAGCGCGCCTCGAACTACCTGAACGAGCAGTGCCGCGGGCGCACGCTGCGCGAGGCGCGTCAGGAGATCGTGCGCCAGCTCTCGGAAACCCATGCGCACATGAACCACATCATGCTGGATGCGATCTCCGTCGCGCAGCAGGTGTTCGAGGGCGGCAGCGAGGGCCGGCTGGAGTACGTGATCAAGGGCGAGACCAATCTGATGGGCGTCGCCGAGCTGACCAGCGTGGAGAAGCTGCGGCGCCTGTTCGAGGCCTTCAACGAGAAGCGCGACTTCCTGCACCTGCTCGACCAGAGCCTGAAGGCCGAAGGCGTGCAGATCTTCATCGGCCACGAATCCGGCTACCAGATCCTCGATGACTGCAGCGTCGTCACCGCCCCCTACGCCGCCGGCGACGCCGTGGTCGGCGTGCTCGGAGTCATCGGGCCGACGCGCATGGCCTATGAGCGGGTCATCCCGATCGTCGATATGACCGCCAAGCTTCTCGGGGCCGCCTTGAATTCGCGCCGCTGAGCCCCACGCTGCGGCCACGTGGGGCGCGCGCCGTCCTCCCGCCGGGAGAGAGGGCGCGGTTCCGTCAGGTATCTTCCGCGGAGGTTCCTTGAAGATGAGTGCGAAGGAGTCCGGAGAGGCCCTGGCAGGCGCTGCCGGCGACCCCCCCGACGGGCTGGCGGGCGAGGCGGCCGGCCTGACCGAGCTCGAGCGTCTGCAGCGCTCGCTCGAGGCAGCCGAGGAGCGCGCCCGCGGCAACCTGGAGCAGTACCTGCGTGCCGCCGCCGAGCTCGACAACGTGCGCAAGCGTGCCGCGCGCGACATCGAGGCGGCCAACCGCTACGGCCTGGAGAAGTTCGCCGCCGAGCTGCTGCCGGTGACGGACAGCCTGGAGGCCGCGGCAGAGAACGCCGGGCAGGCCGATGCCGGCAGTCTGCGGCAGGGGCAGGAGGCGACGCTGCGGCTCCTGAAGCGGGCGCTGGAGAAGCTCGGGGTGAGTCCGATCGATCCCCTCGGGGAGCCCTTCGATCCCGCCCGCCACGAGGCGATGATGACCCAGGAGTCCGCCACGGCAGAGCCGAACTCGGTATTGAAGGTCGTTCAGCGCGGCTACGAGCTCAACGGCCGGCTGCTGCGGCCGGCACGGGTGGTGGTCGCCCGGGCCCCGGAATGAGGGCGCCGGCTCAGGCGGGCTTGAAAGGGCGGCCCGTGATCCCTAAGAAGAGGCTCTAGAACATCCCTCTTTTGCGAGAGAATTCCGGCGGAGTGACCCCATGGCAAAGGTAATCGGCATCGACCTCGGCACGACCAACTCCTGCGTAGCGATCATGGAGGGCGGCAAGCCGCGCGTGATCGAGAACAGCGAGGGTGACCGCACCACCCCCTCGATCGTGGCCTTCACCAAGGACAACGAGGTGATCGTCGGCCAGCCCGCCAAGCGCCAGGCCGTCACCAATCCGCAGAACACCCTGTTCGCAATCAAGCGCCTCATCGGACGCAAGTTCGAGGACGAGGTGGTCCAGCGCGACGTCAAGATGGTCCCGTACAAGATCGCCCGAGCCGACAACGGCGACGCCTGGGTCGAGGTGCAGGGCAAGAAGATGGCCCCGCCGGAGATCTCGGCGCGCGTGCTCATGAAGATGAAGAAGACCGCCGAGGACTATCTCGGCGAGGCCGTGTCCGAGGCCGTGATCACCGTGCCGGCCTACTTCAACGATTCCCAGCGCCAGGCGACCAAGGACGCCGGGCGCATCGCCGGGCTGCAGGTCAAGCGCATCATCAACGAGCCGACCGCGGCGGCGCTCGCCTACGGGCTCGACAAGCAGGGCAGTGACCGCAAGATCGCGGTGTACGACCTCGGGGGCGGCACCTTCGATATTTCCATCATCGAGATTGCCGAAGTCGACGGCGAGCGCCAGTTCGAGGTGCTGTCGACCAACGGCGATACCTTCCTCGGCGGCGAGGATTTCGACCTGCGCATCATCAATTTCCTCGCCGAGCAGTTCCAGAACGAGTCCGGCGTCGACGTGCGCAAGGACCCGCTCGCCATGCAGCGCCTCAAGGAGGCCGCCGAGAAGGCCAAGATCGAGCTGTCTTCGACGCAGCAGACCGACATCAATCTGCCGTACATCACGGCCGATGCCTCGGGACCGAAGCACCTCAACATCAAGCTCACGCGCGCCAAGCTCGAGTCGCTGGTCGAGGACCTGGTGCAGAAGACCGTAGCGCCGTGCAAGACCGCGCTGAAGGATGCGGGCGTGTCCACCACGGACATCGCCGAGGTGATCCTGGTCGGCGGCCAGACGCGCATGCCGCTGGTGCAGAAGTACGTCAAGGATCTCTTCGGCAAGGAGCCGCGCAAGGACGTGAACCCCGACGAGGCCGTCGCGGTCGGCGCGGCGATCCAGGCGGGCGTGCTCGCGGGCGAAGTGAAGGACGTGCTGCTGCTCGATGTGACGCCGCTGTCGCTCGGCATCGAGACCCTCGGCGGGGTCATGACGCGCCTGATCGAGAAGAACACCACGATCCCCACCCGCGCATCGAACGTGTTCTCGACCGCCGATGACAACCAGACGGCGGTGACCATCCACGTGCTGCAGGGCGAGCGCGATCGCGCTGCCGACAACAAGTCGCTCGGCAAGTTCGACCTGTCGGACATCCCGCCGGCGCCGCGGGGCATGCCGCAGATCGAGGTGTCCTTCGACATCGACGCGAACGGCATCCTCAACGTCTCGGCCAAGGACAAGGCCACCGGCAAGGAGCAGAAGATCGTCATCAAGGCCTCGAGCGGCCTCGGCGAGGAGGAGATCAAGCGCATGGTGCGCGATGCCGAGGCGCACGCCGAGGAGGACAAGCGCTTCCGCGAGCTGGTCGAGACGCGCAACAAGGCCGACGCCCTGATCCACGCGGTGGAGAAGTCGCTGCAGAGCCTCGGCGACAAGGTCGATGCCGGCGAGCGCGCCAAGGTCGAGTCGGCGGTGTCGGACCTGCGCACCGCTCTCAAGAGCGACGACCGCAACGTCATCGCCAAGAAGACCGAAACGCTCGAGCAGGCCGCGGCGAGCATCGCGCAGCGCGCCTACGCCGCGCAGCAGGGCGCTGCGGGACCGGGAGCCGGCGCCGAGGGCGCGGCCGCGGCGGGCGGCGCCGGTACGCAGTCCGGCGGTGGCGCCGGTGGGGCGGGCCGCGAGGACGTGGTCGACGCGGAATTCGAAGAGGTCAAGGACAAGGGACGCAAGGCTTCCTGAAGGCGCTCGCGGGCGCCCCGTGCTGACGTCCCCAGATGTCTAAGCGCGATTACTACAAGGTACTCGACGTACCGCGGACGGCGACCGAAGCGCAGATCAAGCAGGCGTACCGGCGCCTGGCGATGAAATATCACCCGGACCGCAACCCCAACGACCGGGAAGCGGAGGAGCGCTTCAAGGAGGCCAAGGAGGCCTCCGAGGTGCTCACCGACCCGCACAGGCGCGCGCTCTACGATCAGCACGGCCACGCCGGCGTCGAGGCGGCGTCGCGCGGCGGCGGGCGCGGCGGCTTCGGCCCGGGAGACGCCTTCAGCGATATCTTCGGAGACGTATTCGGCGACATCTTCGGGGGCGCGCGCCGCGGCGGCCGCTCGCAGGTGTTCCGCGGTGCGGACCTGCGCTACGAGCTCGAGCTCGAGCTCGACCAGGCCGTGTTCGGCCACACGGTCGAGATCGAGGTCGCCAAGCTCACCGAGTGCGAGACCTGTCACGGCAGCGGCGCCGCCAAGGGCAGCCAGCCGGCGACCTGCGAGAGTTGCGGGGGCGCGGGCCAGGTGCGCATCTCGCAGGGTTTCTTCCAACTGCAGCAGACCTGTCCGCGCTGCCGCGGCACCGGCGCCATCATCCGCAACCCCTGCGACACCTGCCTCGGGCAGGGGCGCGTACGGCGCAGCCGCAAGCTGTCGGTGAAGGTGCCCGCGGGGGTCGATACGGGCGACCGCGTGCGGCTCGCCGGCGAAGGTGAAGCGGGGCGCAACGGCGGTCCGGCCGGGGACCTTTATGTGGAGATCCAGGTGCGCGAGCACCCGATCTTCGAGCGCGACGGTGAGCACCTCTCCTGCGAAGTGCCGGTGAGCTTCGCCACCGCGGCGCTCGGCGGCACGGTCTCGGTGCCGACACTCGAGGGCGATGTGGCGCTGAAGATCCCGGCCGAGACGCAGTCGGGGCGCGTGTTCCGCCTGCGCGACAAGGGTGTCAAGGCGGTGCGCGGCAGCGCGCGCGGGGATCTGTTCTGCCGTGTGGTGGTCGAGACACCGGTGCATCTGTCCGCCGAGCAGCGCGAGCTGATCCATCGGCTCGAGGAGTCGCTCAAGACCCACCCCGACAAGCACGCGCCGCGGGAGAAGGGCTTCTTCGAGGGCGTCCGGCGCTTTTTCGCGCGCGAGTCATGATTCGCGTCGTGCTCATCGGTGTCACGGGCCGCATGGGCCGGGCGCTGGTGCGCTCTGCGGGCGACTTTCCCGCGCTGCGCATCACCGGCGCGGTGGCCTCGCCCGCGAGCGCCGCTCTCGGGCGCGATGCCGGGGAGCTTGCGGGCACGGCGGCGCTCGAGGTGCGCGTGAGCGCCGACTTGCCGCGCGCGCTCGGCGGCGCGGATGTGGCGATCGACTTCAGCGTGCCCGCGGCGGCGGCGGCGAACCTCGCGGCCTGTCGCGCCGCCCGGCGGGCGCTGCTCATCGGGACTACGGGACTCGCCCCCGGGCTCGCGCCCGAGCTCGATGCCGCCGCGCGCGACATCGCGCTGCTCGTGGCACCGAACACGAGCCTCGCCGTGGCGCTGCTCATCGAGCTGGTGCGCATCGCCGCCGCGGCGCTCCCGGCGGAGTTCGATGTCGACGTCTTCGAGGCCCATCATCGCACCAAGCGCGATGCGCCCTCGGGCACCGCGCTGGCGCTCGCCGCCGCGGCACGCGCCGCACGGGAAGGGCGCGGCGCGCCCGCGGAGGCGGGCGCCGGACGCCGGGGCGATGAGATCGGCGTCCTCGCGCTGCGCGCCGGGGACCTCGTCGGGGAGCATGCCGTGCGCTTCTCGGGGCCCGGGGAGGAGCTGCGCCTCGAGCACCGGGCGACGGACCGGGCGGTGTTCGCCCGGGGGGCGCTCACGGCCGCGCTCTGGCTGGCGTCACGGCCCCCGGGACGCTATGGGGTGCGTGACCTGCTCGCTTTAAAAACAGCTACTTAGGGCATTAATGGTGAGCTGGCGCGAGGCTTGCGGGACTCGACCAGCTGGGGAATTTTCCGTGGACACGTTGCCCGCCTAGCCCGTAAAATTTCCGCCTAATCCGTGTACGGGTTAGTCCATGCAAGGCGGGAGGATGTTCGATGAGAACTCCTCCCGCTTTGTGTATGTGCGCCAGGGAGATTTGATCACTGTGAGCTCACCTGCGGTGCTCGCGCTGGCCGACGGAACGATCTTCCGCGGCCAGTCGATCGGAGCGAGAGGCAACACCACGGGGGAAGTCGTATTCAATACCGCACTCAGCGGTTACCAGGAAATCCTCACCGATCCCTCCTACGCGCGCCAGATCGTCACGCTCACCTGTCCGCACATCGGCAACACCGGCACCACACCGGAGGATCTCGAGTCGGCGCAGATCTACGCGGCGGGGCTGGTGGTACGTGATCTGCCCCGGCTGCCGAGCAACTGGCGCCTCAACGAGTCGCTGCCCGAGTTCCTCGAGCGCGGCCGGCTGGTGGCGATCGCCGGCATCGACACCCGCAAGCTCACGCGCATCCTGCGTGAGAAAGGTGCGCAGGCCGGCTGCATCATGACCGGCGAGCAGCTCGATGAGGCGGCCGCGATCAAGGCGGCGCGCAGGTTTCCCGGCCTCAAGGGCATGGACCTGGCGAAGGTCGTGAGCACCAAGCGGATCTTCCAGTGGAACGAGGGCACGATCTGGCCCGAAGCGGCGCGCTCGCCGATCCGCTCGCAGCAGCGCCTGCACGTCGTCGCCTACGACTTCGGCATCAAGCGCAACATCCTGCGGGTGCTGGCGGATTCCGGCTGCCGCATGACCGTGGTGCCGGCACAGACTTCGGCGGACGACGCGCTCGCCCTCGAGCCCGACGGCGTGTTCCTCTCCAACGGGCCGGGCGATCCGGAGCCGTGCGAGTACGCGATCGCGGCGGTGCGCAAGTTCCTCGAGACCGACCTGCCGGTGTTCGGCATCTGCCTCGGCCATCAGATCCTCGGGCTCGCCGCCGGCGCGCGTACGGTGAAGATGAAGTTCGGCCATCACGGCGCCAACCATCCGGTGCAGGACCTCGAATCGGGCCGGGTGTTCATCACCAGCCAGAATCACGGTTTCGCCGTCGATGAGAGCACGCTCCCGGCCAACGTGAAGGCGACGCACCGCTCGCTGTTCGATGGCTCGCTGCAGGGCCTCTCCTTCAGCGAGCGGCCGGTGTTCGGCTTCCAGGGCCACCCGGAGGCGAGCCCTGGCCCGCACGACATGAAGCCGTTATTCGAACGCTTCAACCACCTGATGCTGCGCCGCCTGCAGGCGCAGCTGAAGCTGGCCGAGGACACCCTGCGCCAGCACGTTGCCGGCCGCTGATGCCCAAGCGGACCGACATCGAGAGCATCCTGATCATCGGGGCCGGTCCGATCATCATCGGCCAGGCGTGCGAATTCGATTACTCCGGCGCCCAGGCGTGCAAGGCGCTGCGCGAGGAGGGCTACCGCGTCATCCTGGTCAACTCCAACCCCGCGACCATCATGACCGACCCGGAGATGGCCGATGCCATCTACATCGAGCCGGTGAACGCCCGCACCGTGGCACGCATCATCGAGAAGGAGCGCCCGGATGCCCTGCTGCCCACCATGGGCGGCCAGACCGCTCTCAACACCGCGCTCGACCTGGTGCGCGAGGGGGTGCTGGAGAAATTCGAGGTCGAGCTGATCGCCGCCTCGCGCGCTGCCATCGACATGGCCGAGGATCGCGAGCTGTTCCGCAACGCGATGCGCGAGATCGGCCTCGAGACGCCACAGTCGCAGATCGCGCGCAGTCTCGATGAGGCGCTGGCGATCGCCGGGGAGATCGGCTATCCGCTGGTGGTGCGTCCCTCGTTCACGCTCGGCGGCAGCGGCGGCGGCATCGGCTACAACCGCGAGGAGCTCGAAGAGATCGTCGCGCGCGGCCTCGATGCCTCGCCGACCGGCGAGGTGCTGCTGGAAGAATCGGTGATCGGCTGGAAGGAATTCGAGATGGAGGTGGTGCGCGACCACCAGGACAACTGCATCGTCATCTGCTCCATCGAGAATCTCGATCCCATGGGCGTGCACACCGGCGACTCGATCACGGTCGCCCCGGCGCTCACCCTCACCGACAAGGAATACCAGCGCATGCGCGACGCCGCGGTGGCGGTGCTGCGCAAGATCGGCGTCGACACCGGCGGCTCCAACGTGCAATTCGCGGTCAACCCGCAGGACGGCCGCCTGCTGGTGATCGAGATGAACCCGCGGGTGTCGCGCTCCTCCGCGCTCGCCTCCAAGGCGACCGGCTTTCCGATCGCCAAGGTCGCCGCCAAGCTCGCCGTCGGCTACACGCTCGCTGAGCTGAAGAACGACATCACCGGGGGAGCGACGCCGGCGTCCTTCGAGCCGTCGATCGACTACGTGGTGGTGAAGGTGCCGCGCTTCACCTTCGAGAAATTCCCGGCGGTCAACGACCGTCTGACGACCCAGATGAAATCCGTCGGCGAGGTCATGGCGATCGGTCGCACCTTCCAGGAGTCGCTGCAGAAGGCACTGCGCGCTCTGGAGACCGGGCTCGACGGACTCACCCCGCGGCTCGCGCTGCCCTTGAGCGAGGAGGCGCAGGACCGCCTCGCGCACGAGCTGCGTGCCCCCGGTCCCGACCGCATCCTCTACGTGGCGGATGCGTTCCGCGCCGGCTGGCCGCTGGCGCGCATCGCCGAGCTGAGTCGCATCGATCCGTGGTTCCTCGCGCAGCTCGAGGAGCTCATCGAGCAGGAGCGCACGGTGCGCGAGCACGGCTTCGGCGCGCTCACCGCCGAGCGCTTGCGGGGGCTGAAGCGCCGGGGCTTCTCCGACAGCCGCTTAGGAAGGCTGCTCGACATGCCGGAGAGAGCGCTGCGCGACAAGCGCCACGAGCTCGGCATCGTGCCGGTGTACAAGCGCGTCGACACCTGTGCGGCCGAATTTGCCACCTCCACCGCCTACCTGTACTCGACCTACGAGGAGGAATGCGAGGCCAACCCGACGTCCAGGCGCAAGATCATGATCCTCGGCGGGGGACCGAACCGCATCGGACAGGGCATCGAGTTCGACTACTGCTGCGTGCACGCGGCGCTGCAGCTGCGCGACGACGGTTTCGAGACCATCATGGTCAACTGCAACCCGGAGACCGTGTCGACCGATTACGACACCTCCGACCGCCTGTACTTCGAGCCGCTCACCCTCGAGGACGTCCTCGAGATCCTCGCCAAGGAGAAGCCCGAGGGCGTCATCGTGCAGTTCGGCGGCCAGACGCCGCTCAAGCTGTCGCGGGCGCTGGAAGCGGCCGGGGCGCCGATCATCGGCACCTCGCCCGACTCGATCGACATCGCCGAGGACCGCGAGCGCTTCCAGGTGCTGGTGCACGCGCTCGGTCTCAAGCAGCCCGCCAACGCCACCGCGCGCACCGAGGATCAGGGCGTGCGCCTGGCGCGCGAGGTGGGTTTTCCGCTCATCGTGCGCCCCTCCTACGTGCTCGGCGGCCGGGCGATGGAGGTGGTGTTCGGCGAGGACGACCTGCGCGCCTACATGACCAACGCCGTGCAGGTCTCGAACGACAGCCCCGTGCTGCTCGACCGCTTCCTCGACCTCGCCATCGAGGTCGACGTCGACGCGGTGTGCGACGGCGAGGACGTGCTGATCGGCGGCATCATGGAGCACATCGAGCAGGCGGGCGTGCACTCGGGCGATTCGGGCTGCTCGCTGCCGCCGGCGAGCCTGTCGCGCGAGCTGCAGTCGGAGCTGCGCGAGCAGACGCGCCGGCTGGCCCGGGCGCTCAACGTAGTCGGCCTGATGAACGTGCAGTTCGCGATCCAGGCAGGTGTCATCTACGTGCTCGAAGTGAATCCGCGCGCCTCGCGCACCGTGCCGTTCGTCTCCAAGGCGACGGGGCTGCCGCTCGCCAAGGTCGCCGCGCGCGTCATGACCGGCCGCAAGCTCAAGCAGCTGGTTGGCGCGGTGGAGCGCGTGCCGCATTATTTCTCCGTCAAGGAGGCGGTGTTTCCGTTCGTCAAGTTCCCCGAGGCCGATCCGATCCTCGGCCCGGAGATGAAGTCCACCGGCGAGGTGATGGGCACCGGGCGCACCTTCGGCGAGGCCTACGCCAAGGCGCAGAGCGCCTCGGGCGTGACGCTGCCGCGCAAGGGGGTGTGCTTCATCAGTGTCCGCGATCGTGACAAGCCCGGCGCGGCGCAGCTCGCCCGCAAGCTCGTCGAGCGCGGCTTCGAGCTGGTCGCGACCGAGGGTACGGCGCGCTCGCTCAGCGAGGCGGGAGTCGCTTGCCGGCGTGTCAACAAGGTTCGCGAGGGCCGGCCGCACATCGTCGACATGATCAAGAACGATGAGATCGACCTGATCGTCAACACCACCGAGGGCAAGCAGGCGATCCGCGAGTCGCATTCGATCCGGCGCGAGGCGGTGCACCGCCATGTCACCTATTACACGACGGTGGCGGCGGGACTGGCGACCTGCGAGGCGCTCGATCATCTCGACGAGGTCGAGGTCAACCGGCTGCAGGATCTGCATCTCGAGGCGGCCGCTTCATGAGGCGCACCCCCATGACGATGCGCGGCGCCGAGGCGCTGCGTGCGGAGCTCAAGCGCCTCAAGAGCGAGGACCGCCCCCGCATCATCAAGGCGATCGCCGAGGCGCGCGGGCACGGCGACCTGTCGGAGAACGCCGAGTATCACGCGGCGCGCGAGCAACAGGGATTCATCGAGGGGCGCATCACCGAGATCGAGCGCAAGCTCGCCAATGCCGAGGTAATCGATCCGGCGACGGTCCCCGACACCGGCAAGGTGGTCTTCGGAGCCACCGTCGAGCTCGAAGATCAGGCCGGCGGTGCGCGCGTCGTTTACCAGATCGCCGGCGAGGATGAAGCGGATATTCGCGCGGGGCGCATCTCGGTGACCTCGCCCATTGCGCGCGCGCTGATCGGCAAGGCCGTGGGCGAGGTCGTGGACGTGGCGGCCCCCGGCGGCACGCGCTCCTTCGAAATTGTCGCGGTGCGCTTCAGATAGGGCGCGCGCCGCGCGCGCGCCGGCGCGCTCAGGCGTCCGGCAGCAGGATGCGCGGCAGCTCGGCGTTCGGCCGGTAGAGCACCGCCACGTTGCCGACGCGCTGCACCAGCGCGCTGCCGGTGCGGGCGGCGAGCGAGCGCAGCAGCTCCTCGCGCGCCGCGCGGTCCCCGCCCGGAGTCTTCACCTTGATGAGCTCGTGATCGCGCAGCGCACGCGCGGCCTCGAGCACCACCGCCTCGGTCAGGCCCGCGTTGCCGAGCCGTACGACCGGCTTGAGGGCGTGGGCGAGCCGGCGCAGGTGGCGGCGCTGGCGCTCGGAGAGCGCCGTGGCCGGCGGCGGCTGATCGTGCGCACGGGTTGCCATCCATTCATTCTATGAGCCGCCGGACCCGCAGCAGCCACCGCTGGCTGAAAGAGCACTTCTCGGACCCCTATGTGCAGCGGGCACGGGATCAGGGCTGGCGCTCGCGCGCGGTGTTCAAGCTCGAGGAGATCGACCGCCGTGAGAGGCTGCTGAAGCCGGGGTGCGTGTGCCTGGATCTCGGGGCGGCGCCGGGCGCCTGGAGCCAGTACGCCCGCCGCCGCGTGGGACCGAAGGGCCGGGTCATCGCCAGCGACCTCCTGCCGATGGAGGCCTTGCCGGGCGTCGAGTTCGTCCCGGGGGACATCCGCGAGCCCGAGGTGTTCGAGCGCGTGCTGGCGCTCGCACCGGCGGGGCAGGTGGACCTGGTGCTGTCGGACATGGCGCCTTCCTTGAGCGGGGTCGATGCCATCGATCAGCCGCGCTCGATGGAGCTCGGCGAGCTCGCCCTCGAGATGGCCGCCCGCGTCTTGAAGCCGGGTGGGAGTGCCCTGATCAAGGTCTTTCAGGGATCCGGCTTCGAGGAGCTGGTGGGTAAGGCGAGGGGCGGATTCGGGCGTGTGAAGCTGGTCAAACCCCATGCTTCCCGGGCCCGCAGCCCCGAGATCTACCTGCTGGCCATGCAGTTTCGCTTGGTGTAGGTTGAACCCGAGCCCCCTGTCCGGCGCTCAACCGAAGGACGGAAGCCTTTGAACGATTTGACAAAGAACATCCTGCTGTGGGTCGTGATCGTCATCGTGCTGCTGCTGGTGTTCAGCCGCTACATGCCGACCGTCGGCCAGCCCCAGGAGGTCGCGTACTCGACCTTCCTCGACGACGTCAAGGCGGGCCGCGTCGACTCGGTGGTGCTCCAGGGCGAGATGATCTACGGGGAGCGCAAGGACAAGTCCGCCTTCAAGACCTTCAACCCCGAGACCGATTACACCGCGCTCATCGGCGCGCTCGAGAAGGCCGACGTGCGCATCGAGGGGCGAGCGCCGAAACAGCCGAATTACATGGGCCAGCTGCTGCTGCAGCTGGCCCCAGCCCTGCTGCTGATCGTGGTGTTCGTGTACATGCTCCGGCAGATGCAGGGCGCCTCGGGCGGCCGCGGGGCCATGTCCTTCGGCAAGAGCCGCGCGCGGCTGCTGGGCGAGGATCAGGTGAACGTCACTTTCGCCGATGTGGCGGGGGTCGACGAGGCGAAACAGGAGGTAGGCGAGATCGTCGACTTCCTCAAGGACCCGGGGAAGTTCCAGAAGCTCGGCGGCAAGATCCCCAAGGGCGTGCTCATGGTGGGCTCGCCCGGTACCGGCAAGACGCTGCTCGCCCGCGCCATCGCCGGCGAGGCCAAGGTGCCGTTCTTCACCATTTCGGGCTCCGACTTCGTCGAGATGTTCGTCGGCGTCGGCGCCTCGCGCGTGCGCGACATGTTCGAGCAGGCGAAGAAGCACGCACCGTGCATCATCTTCATCGACGAGATCGATGCGGTCGGCCGGCATCGCGGCGCGGGTCTGGGCGGTGGCCACGACGAGCGCGAGCAGACCCTCAATCAACTGCTGGTCGAGATGGACGGCTTCGAGGGCAACGAAGGCATCATCGTCATCGCCGCCACCAATCGCCCCGACGTGCTCGATCCGGCGCTGCTGCGGCCCGGGCGCTTCGACCGGCAGGTGGTCGTGCCGCTGCCCGACGTGCGCGGGCGCGAGCAGATCCTGCGGGTGCACATGCGACGCGTGCCGCTGGCCGACGACGTGAAGCCGGCGCTGATCGCGCGCGGCACGCCGGGCTTCTCCGGAGCCGACCTCGCCAACCTGGTCAACGAGGCGGCGCTGTTCGCCGCGCGTGCCAACAAGCGCATCGTGGGCATGGAGGAGTTCGAGCAGGCCAAGGACAAGATCATGATGGGCGCGGAGCGGCGCTCCATGGTGATGAGCGAGGCCGAGAAACGCATGACCGCCTATCACGAGGCCGGACACGCGATCGTCGGCATGACGGTGCCCGAGCACGACCCGGTGTACAAGGTGACCATCATCCCGCGCGGACGGGCGCTCGGCGTCACACAGTTCCTGCCGGAGCAGGACCGCTACAGCCTGTCCAAGCGTCGCATCGAGAGCGCGATCACCACGCTGTTCGGCGGGCGCATCGCCGAGGAGCTGATCTTCGGACCCGAATCGGTCACGACCGGCGCATCCAACGACATCGAGCGGGCCACCGAACTGGCGCGCAACATGGTCACCAAGTGGGGTCTGTCGGATAAGCTCGGACCGCTCACCTACTCGGAGGAGACCGGCGAGGTGTTCCTCGGGCGCAGCGTCACGCAGCACAAGCAGGTGTCGGACGTCACCGCGCACGCGATCGACGAGGAGGTGCGGCGCGTGATCGAGTCCAACTTCAAGCGCGCGCGCGAGATCCTCACCAGCTCGCTCGAGAAGCTGCACGCGATGGCCGATGCGCTCATGAAGTACGAGACCATCGACGAGGAGCAGCTCAAGGACGTCATGGCCGGCAAGACGCCGAAGCCACCCGCCGGCTGGGACGACTCGCTGACCAACAAGCCGCCGACGCCGCCGGTTGAGCCGACCGGCGGAGCAATCCCGGCGGGTCAGCACTGATTTCACGCCGGCCGCGGAGCGGCTGCGAGCGAGAAAAAGGACCTTCGGGACCGCGGTAGATCCATTGCGCTGCGCAGTCCCTGCTGCGCGCAAGCCCGGGGTGACCATCCCTGGTCACCCGTGCGCCGCATGCGGCGCACCCCTGGAGGCCCCGGGAGAAACGTCCAAACCGATGTCAAACCCGCCGGCATTGCTCCGTTGCGCCGATCGCACGCTGGACCTCACCCGGCCGGTGGTGATGGGCGTTCTCAACGTGACGCCCGATTCCTTCTCCGATGGTGGGCACTTTCTCGACGCGGACGCCGCCGTAGCCCACGGCGTGCGCCTGGCGCAGGAGGGTGCGGCGCTCCTCGACGTGGGTGGCGAATCGACCCGTCCGGGCGCCGCCCCGGTCACCGTCGAAGGGGAGCTGCGGCGCGTCATACCGGTGATCGAGCGGCTGCGCGCCGCCACGGCCGCCATCATCTCCGTCGACACCAGCAAGCCCGAGGTGATGCGCGCCGCCGCCGCGGCGGGCGCCGGCTTCATCAACGACGTGCGGGCGCTGCGCGAGCCGCAGGCCCTCGAGGCGGCGCTCGGCAGCGGTTGCGCGGTGTGCCTCATGCACATGCAGGGCGAGCCGCGCACCATGCAGCTCGCCCCCGCATACCGGGACGTCGTGAACGAGGTCAAGGCATTCCTCGCCGAGCGGGTCCGCAGCTGCCTCGCAGCCGGCTTCTCGCCCGAGCGGCTGGTCATCGACCCGGGCTTCGGCTTTGGCAAGACTCTGGAGCACAATCTGCGCCTGCTCGGCGGCCTCGAGGCGCTGGGCGAGATCGGGCAGCCGCTGCTGGTCGGCTTGTCGCGCAAGTCCATGATCGGCAAACTGACCGGCCGACCCGAGGGCGAGCGACTGATCGGCAGCGTCGTGCTCGCGCTGCTGGCCGTGCAGGCCGGGGCGCGCATCGTGCGAGCCCACGACGTGGCGGCGACGGTCGAGGCGCTGCGCGTGGCGGCTGCGGTACACGGGGAGTGAGCCTCGCATGGGACGACGATATTTTGGAACCGATGGCGTGAGGGGCCGGGTGGGCGAGCACCCGATGACCGTCGACTTCGCCCTGCATCTCGCGAGCGCCGCCGCACGCGTACTCGCGCCCGAAGGCGGCACGGTACTCATCGGCAAGGACACCCGGCTCTCGGGCTACATGTTCGAATCGGCGCTCGAGGCGGGGTTCGTCGCCTCCGGGGTCGACGTCATGCTCATCGGGCCACTGCCGACCCCGGGCATCGCCTACATGACACGCCGTTTCCAGTGCGATTTCGGCGTGGTCATCAGCGCCTCGCACAATCTCTACGACGACAACGGCATCAAGTTCTTCGACGCCTCGGGAGGCAAGCTCTCGGATGCCCTCGAGGAGCAGATCGAGGCCGAGCTGGCGCAGCCGCCGCTCACGCGCACCTCGCGCAACCTCGGACGCGCCACGCGTGTCGACCGCTCGCGCACCGTGTACCAGGAGTTCTGCGCCTCGACCCTGTCGCCGGGGGTCGATCTCGCGGGACTGAAGATCGTCATCGACTGCGCCAACGGCGCTTCCTACAAGGTGGCGCCGCGCATCCTGGCCGACCTCGGCGCCGAGATCGTGCCCATCGGCTGCTCGCCCAATGGCCGTAACATCAACGATGGCTGCGGATCGACCGCGCCCGACCTGCTGCAGCTCACCGTCCCGGGGGTGCGCGCCAATGTCGGCATTGCGCTCGATGGCGACGGCGATCGCCTGGTGATGGTCGATCACCTCGGGCGCATCGTGGACGGGGATCAGCTGCTGTTCGTGATGGCGCGCGCGTTCAAGCAGGCGGGCACGCTGCGCGGACCGGTGGTCGGCACCGTGATGAGCAACCTCGGCCTCGAGCTCGGGCTGCGCGCGAGCGGCATCGAGTTCCGCCGCGCGGCGGTCGGCGACCGTTACGTGCTGGCGCTGCTGCGCGAGACCCAGGGAATGCTCGGTGGCGAGAGCTCGGGTCACATCCTGTGCCTCGACAAGACCACCACCGGAGACGGGCTGGTGAGCGCGCTGCAGGTGCTCGCGGTCATGAAGCACACCGGGCGCTCGCTCGCCGAGCTCGCCTCCGGAATGCAGAAGTTTCCGCAGGTGCTGCTCAACGTGAAGGTGACGCGGCGCTTCGACCCGGCGACGGTGCCGGCGGTGCGCGACGCCATGGCGCGTATCGAGCGGCATATGGCGGGCGAAGGTCGCGTGGTGCTGCGGCCCTCGGGAACCGAGCCGGTGATCCGGGTGATGGTTGAGGGCAAGGACGAGGGTGCAACCCGCGCCGCCGCCACCGAGCTCGCCGAGGTCGTCAAGGCGGCCGCCGCCGGCTGACCTCTCGTGTCCGAGGAGTGCGCGGGTCCGGCGGCATTGCGCCACCCCGGCTGCATCGCTATCATCCCGCGCCCCTCGGGGTCCACAGGTCATTGAATGCGCCGCCCCATCGTCGCCGGAAACTGGAAGATGCACGGGTCGCGCTCCGAGAACGCACGGCTCATCGAGGAGCTGCTGGCTCACTGCCCGGCCGCTCCCGCGGCGAGCTGCGTGGTGTGCCCGCCGTTCGTGTACCTGCAGGAGGTCGCGCGGCTGCTGCGTGGCTCGCTGCTCGCACTCGGCGGACAGGACGTTTCCGCGGATGCGCAGGGTGCCTTCACGGGAGAAGTGTCGGCCGCCATGCTGAAGGACGTCGGTTGCGAGTACGTGATCGTCGGGCACTCGGAGCGACGGCTGCTGTACCGCGAGAGCGACCAGTTGGTCGCGCGCAAGTTCGCCGCGGCGCACGGCAAGGGCCTGGTGCCGATCCTGTGCATCGGCGAGCAACTCGCCGATCGCGAGGCGGGCCGCACGCGCGAAGTCGTCGCGCGTCAGCTCGACGTGGTGCTGGAGTTGTGCGGCGCCGGGAGTTTCGAGAGCGGCGTGATCGCCTACGAGCCGGTGTGGGCGATCGGTACCGGGCGCAATGCGACGCCTGATCAGGCGCAGGAGGTCCATGCCTTCATCCGCGCCCGAATCGCGGGCCGGGATGCTAGAATTGCCGACGCCACGCGCATTCTCTACGGGGGCAGCGTCAAGGCCGGCAATGCGGCCGAGCTGTTCGCCATGCCGGACGTCGACGGCGGCCTGATCGGTGGTGCCTCGCTCAAGGCTGATGAGTTTCTGGCGATCCTGACCGCGGTGCGGCCGGGCTGAGCGGATTTGCCGATGTTGCGCATACTTTTGACCATAGTGCAGGTGTTCTCCTCGATCGCGATCATCGCCCTGGTGCTGATCCAGCGCGGCAAAGGGGCCGAGGCTGGTGCAGGTTTCGGCGCGGGCGCTTCGGGAACGGTGTTCGGCGCGCGTGGCGCGTCGACGGCGCTGTCGCGTGCCACGGCAATCTTCGCGGCGATTTTCATGATCAACAGTCTCGCGCTCGCTTACCTCGGGACCTCGGCCAACAAGGAGGCGCAGAAGACGATTCTGGAGGAGGCGGCCGAGACCGGCGCCAAGTCCGCGCCGCCTGCGGGCGCGGCCCGGCCGGCGGCGCCGCCCGCGCCGGCGCCCGCTCCGGTGCCGGCCCCGGCGGCACCGGCGAAGTAGTCGGCGCGCGCGACGTGCAGACACGAGCCGACGTGGTGGAATTGGTAGACACACTAGCTTGAGGGGCTAGCGCCGCAAGGCGTGTCGGTTCGAATCCGACCGTCGGCACCAGAGAGCCACGAGGGCGCAGCGCCGCATCGGCCCCAAACGGCGGTCGCGCTGCTACAATGCTTATCTGTGTGGGGGCAGGTCGTGGCTCGATCTGCCTTTTTTGCGCAGCACCTGCAATGTTGTCGAACTACCTGCCCATACTGATCTTCCTGATCGTGGCCGCCGCGCTGGCGGTGGTGCTGCTGGTGCTCGGCACGGGCCTCGGGCGCTACTTCACGCGCTTCCCCGACGACCGCGCCAAGCTCTCGCCCTACGAATGCGGCTTCGAGGCGTTCGAAGACAGCCGCATGAAATTCGACGTGCGCTACTACCTGGTCGCGATCCTGTTCATCGTCTTCGACCTGGAAATCGCCTTCCTGTTTCCGTGGGCAGTCGCTCTCGGCAAGATCGGGACGGCGGGCCTGATCGCCATGGTCATCTTCCTGGCGATCCTCGTGGTCGGCTTCGTCTACGAGTGGCGCAAGGGGGCGCTCGAGTGGGACTAGAGGCGGAAGGAGCCGGGGGCTTCGCGCAGCGCGGCTTCCTCACCACGCGCCTTGACGAGCTCGTCAACTGGGCGCGCACCGGCTCGCTGTGGCCGATGACCTTCGGACTGGCGTGCTGCGCCGTGGAAATGATGCATGCCGGGGCTTCCCGTTACGACCTCGATCGCTTCGGCGTGGTGTTCCGCCCGAGCCCGCGCCAGTCCGACGTCATGATCGTCGCCGGCACGCTGGTCAACAAGATGGCTCCGGCACTGCGCAAGGTCTACGACCAGATGGCCGAGCCACGCTGGGTGATCTCGATGGGCTCGTGTGCCAACGGCGGCGGCTACTACCACTATTCCTATGCGGTGGTGCGCGGCTGCGACCGCATCGTTCCGGTCGACATCTACGTACCCGGCTGTCCGCCGACCGCCGAGGCGCTGATCTACGGCATCGTGCAGCTGCAGAAGAAGATCGCCCGCACCAGCACGATCCTCAGGTGACGGCAAATGGAGTGGATGGACGCTTGAGCGAGCTCATCGAGGCACTCGCTGCCAGGGTCGATGCGCAGCTGCAAGGTGGCGTGCGGCGGCTGCCGTCACTCGCGCACGAGCTCGCCTACGAGGTCGAAGCCGGCGAGCTGCCCGGCGTCGCCCGCACGCTGCGGGACGCGCCGGATCTGCGCTTCGCGATGCTGATGGACCTTGCCGGCATCGACTACCTGCACCACGGCCGCGACGAGTGGCAGACCTCGAGCGCCAGCGGCACCGGCTTCAGCCGCGGCCGGGTGGCGCGCGCGGCCCCGGACCCGCTCGAGCCCGGCCGCTTCGCGGTGGTCTATCAGCTGCTCTCCATCGCGCACAATCGCCGCCTGCGGCTGCGGGTGAGGTGTCCGGACAGCGCCGCGCCGGCGGTCGACTCGGTGGCGGAGGTGTGGGCGAGCGCCAACTGGTACGAGCGCGAGGCCTTCGACCTGTTCGGCATCGTGTTCCGGGGCCACCCGGACCTGCGGCGCATCCTCACCGACTACGGCTTCATCGGCCACCCGTTCCGCAAGGACTTCCCCCTCATCGGCAACGTCGAGGTGCAGTACGACCCGGAGCGGCGGCGGGTCGTGTACCGGCCGGTGAGCATCACTCCCCGGGTGCTGGTGCCGAAGGTGATCCGCCACGACCACCGCTACGAGCCCGCGCTCCGCGACCGCCAGGTACCGCGCTGATGGCCGCCGAACGCGTCGCGGAGATCCGCAACTACACCATGAACTTCGGGCCGCAGCACCCCGCCGCCCACGGCGTGCTGCGGCTGGTGCTGGAGATGGACGGCGAGGTGATCCACAAGGCCGATCCGCACATCGGGCTCCTCCATCGCGCCACCGAGAAGCTCGCCGAATCCAAGCCCTTCAACCAGTCGATCGGCTACATGGACCGGCTCGACTACGTCTCGATGATGTGCAACGAGCATGCCTACGTGCTCGCCATCGAGCGGCTGCTCGGCATCGAGCCGCCGGAGCGCGCCCGTTACATCCGCGTCATGTTCGACGAGATCACGCGCATCCTGAATCACCTGATGTTTCTCGGCTCGCACAGCCTCGATGTCGGCGCCATGACGGTGTTCCTGCTCGCCTTCAAGGAGCGCGAGGAGCTCATGGACGTGTACGAGGCGGTGTCGGGCACGCGCATGCACGCGACCTACTACCGCCCCGGCGGCGTGTACCGCGACCTCCCCCAGTCGATGCCGAAATATCAGGCGAGCAAGTGGCACTCGGCGCGGGCGGTGGCGCGGCTGAACGAGGCGCGCTCCGGGACGATGCTGGATTTCATCCAGGCGTTCACCGAGCGCTTCCCCTCCGCGATCGACGACTACGAGGCGCTGCTCACCGACAACCGCATCTGGAAGCAGCGCACCGTCAACATAGGAGTGGTGTCGCCGGAGCGCGCGCTGCAGCTCGGCTTCTCCGGGCCGATGCTGCGAGGCTCGGGCGTGGCCTGGGATCTGCGCCGGAAGCAGCCCTACGAGGTCTACCCGCGCATGGAGTTCGACATCCCGGTCGGCGTGAACGGCGACTGCTACGACCGCTATCTGGTGCGCATCGAGGAGATGCGCCAGTCGAACCGCATCGTCCGCCAGTGCGTGGAGTGGCTGCGCTCGCACCCGGGCCCGGTGATGATCGACGACACCAAGATCCGCGCTCCGTCGCGCGAGCAGATGAAAGAGGGCATGGAGTCCCTCATCCATCACTTCAAGTTCTTCACCGAGGGCTACGAAGTCCCGGAGGGCGAGACTTACGCCGCGGTCGAGGCGCCCAAGGGCGAGTTCGGCATCTACCTGGTGTCCGACGGCGCCAACAAGCCCTACCGCCTCAAATGCCGCGCCCCGGGCTTCGCGCACCTCGCGGCGATGGAGGAGATGGTTCGCGGCCACATGCTCGCCGACGTGGTCGCGGTCATCGGCTCGCAGGACATCGTGTTCGGAGAAATCGACCGGTGAGCGGCGAGCGCAGCAGCATCGGCGTCGGCGGCACCGCGCTCGTGAGCAAGCTGCAGCTGCTCGCCGAGCACACCCGGCAGGAAATCGATCACTGGGTGGCGAAGTTCCCGCCTGGACGCCAGCGCTCGGCGTGCCTGGCGGCGCTGCGCGCGGCCCAGGAGCAGAACGGCGGCTTCCTCAGCGCGGACCTGATGGATGCGGTCGCCGAGTACCTCGGGCTGCCGCCCATCCAGGTGTACGAGGTGGCGAGCTTCTACTCGATGTTCGAGACCCGCCCCTGCGGCCGCCATCACGTCAGCATCTGCACCAACATCTCGTGCATGCTGAACGGCGGCGAGGAGCTGCTGGCGCACGCGCAGCGCAAGCTCGGCATCGGCGCCAACGAGAGCACCGCCGACGGCCGCATCTTCCTCAAGCGCGAGGAGGAATGCCTCGCGGCCTGCACCGGCGCGCCGATGATGATGGTCGATCACGTGTTCCACGAGCAGCTCACTCCCGAGAAGCTCGACCGCATCCTGGACGAGCTCAAGTGAGCGAGCTGGAGCGCAGGTACGCCGAGCGCATGAACCTCACGGCCTTCGAGCCCTTGAGACTCGAGCGCTCGTGGACGCTGGCGGTCTACCGCTCGATCGGCGGCTACCAGGTGTGGGAGCGGCTGCTGCAGGAACAGCCGCCGCGCGAGCAGATCATCGAGGCGGTGAAGACTTCGGGGTTGCGCGGCCGGGGCGGCGCGGGCTTTCCCACCGGCACCAAGTGGAGCTTCATGCCGCGCAACTCGCCGGTGCAGAAGTACCTGGTGTGCAACTCCGACGAGAGCGAGCCCGGCACCTGCCACGACCGCGACATCCTGCGCTACAACCCGCACGCCGTCATCGAGGGGCTCGCCATCGCCGGCTACGCCACCAACGCGACGGTGGCCTACAACTACATCCGCGGGGAATTTCTCGGCGAGCCGGTGCCGCGCTTCGAGGCGGCGCTGCTCGAGGCCTACCAGGCGGGCCTGCTCGGCCGCAACATCCAGGGCTCGGGAGTGGATTTCGACCTGCACAGCTTCGTCGGCGCCGGTGCCTACATCTGCGGCGAGGAGACCGGGCTGCTCGAATCGCTGGAAGGCAAGCCCGGGAAGCCGCGTTTCAAGCCGCCGTTTCCGGCGAACTTCGGCCTGTACGGCGCGCCCACCACCGTCAACAACACGCTGAGCTTCGCCTCGGTACCGACCATCCTGCGCCGCGGCCCCGCCTGGTTCGCCTCGCTGGGACCGGCGAACTCGGGCGGCACGATCATCTACTCGGTATCGGGCCACGTGGCCCGGCCGCGCAACATCGAGCTGCCGCTCGGTATCCCGTTCGCGGACCTGCTCGGGCTGTGCGGCGGGGTGCGCGGAGGAGCGAAGCTCAAGGCGGTAATTCCCGGCGGCGTCTCGGTGCCGGTGGTGCCGGGCGAGATCATGCTCAGGACCAACATGGACTACGACTCGGTGAAGGCAGCGGGCTCCGCACTCGGCACCGGTGCGGCCATCGTGATGGACGAGACCACCTGCATGGTGCGGGTACTCGAGCGCATCTCGCGCTTCTACATGGCGGAGTCGTGCGGGCAGTGCACGCCGTGCCGCGAGGGCACCGGCTGGATGAACCGCATGCTGAAGCGGATGCTGGCCGGCGCCGCGCGCCGCGAGGAGCTCGGCCTGCTGCTCGACGTCGCCAACCGCATCGAGGGCCACACCATTTGCGCCTTCGGCGACGCCTCGGCCTGGCCGGTACAGAGTTTCCTGAAACACTACCGCCACGAGTTCGAGTACATGATCGATCACGCCGGCCGCAGCCTCGTGAGCGACACGCTCGGCGCGCGGGCGGCCTGAGGCACACCCCGGACACTCACCGACACATGGCAGACGACCTGGTCAACATCGAGATCGACGGCGTGCCGGTCAAGGCGCGCAAGGGCGAGATGATCATCCGCGTCACCGACGCCCATGGCGCCTACGTGCCGCGCTTCTGCTACCACCACAAGCTGTCGGTGGCGGCCAACTGCCGCATGTGCCTGGTGGAGGTGGAGAAGGCGCCGAAGCCGCTGCCGGCGTGCGCCACGCCGGTGATGGAAGGCATGAAGGTGTTCACCCGGTCGCCGCGGGCGATCGGTGCGCAGCGGGCCACCATGGAGTTCCTGCTCATCAACCACCCGCTCGACTGCCCGATCTGCGATCAGGGCGGGGAGTGCGAGCTGCAGGACCTGGCGGTCGGCTTCGGGCGCGATATCTCGCGCTACAGCGAGCGCAAGCGCGCGGTGGCGGACGAGAACCTCGGGCCCCTGATCGCCACCGACATGACCCGCTGCATACATTGCACGCGCTGCGTGCGCTTCACCGAGGAGATCGCCGGCGTCCAGGAGCTCGGCATGATCGGCCGCGGCGAGCACATGGCGCTGCGCAGCTACATCGAAAGCACCGTCAACCACGAGCTCTCCGGCAACGTCATCGACCTCTGCCCGGTGGGGGCGCTGGTGTCGAAGCCCTACCGCTTCAGCGCGCGCGCGTGGGAGATGAGCTCCGCGCCGCTCATCTCCCCGCACGACCCGGTCGGCACCAACCTGTTCGGCCACGTGCTGCGCGGGCGGCTGATGCGGGTGGTGCCGCGCGAGAACGAGGCGATCAACGAGACCTGGATCGCCGACCGCGACCGCTTCAGCTACGAGGGTGTCTACAGCCCCGACCGGCTCGAGCAGCCGCTGGTGCGCCGCGGCGCGGAGTGGCAGCCGGTCGACTGGGAGCGCGCCCTCACCGAGGCGGCCGAGGGGCTCGGCGCCCGGCGGGCGGAGTGCGGCTTCCTGGTGAGCAGCTGCAGCACGCTCGAGGAGCTGTACCTCACCGGGCGCATCGCCCGCGGCCTCGGAACCCACAACGTCGATCACCGCCTGCGCCAGCGCGACTTTCGCGACCAGCAGGCCGATCCGGTCTTCCCGGGACTCGGCATGCGCATCGCCGACGTCGACCGACTCGATGCGCTGCTGGTGATCGGCTCGAACCTGCGCCGCGAGGTGCCGATCCTCGCGCACCGCGTGCGCAAGGCGGCGCGGCGTGGCGCACAGGTCACGATGCTGAACCCGGCGCGCTTCGGTTACGAGTTTCCGCTCGCCGCCTGCCTCACCGCGAGCCCCGCGGCGCTCGCCGGCGAGCTCGCCGCGGTGGTGGCGGCCACCGCACAGGCGGCCGGCCAGCCGGTGCCGGCGCACCTCGAGGCGGCGGTGCGCGCCGCGCAGGTGAGCGACGCCCACCGGGCGGCGGCACGCGCGCTGCTCACCGGGGAGAAGCGCGCAGTCTGGCTCGGGGCGCTCGCTGCGCGTCACGCCGCGTTCGCCGACCTGCGCGCGCTCGCCGCCGCCCTGGCGCAGATCGCCGGCGCCGCGCTCGGGCGCCTCGCCGAGGGCGGTAACGGAGTCGGCGCCTATCTCGCCGGCGCGCTGCCGCACCGCGAGGCGGGCGGCAAGCCGGTGGCGCAGCCCGGACTCACGGCGCGCGACATGCTCGCGCGGCCGCTGCGCGCCTGCGTGCTGGTCGGCGGCATCGAGCCTTCGATCGATGCGCTCGACCCCGACAGCCTGGCCGTGCTCGGCAAGGCGGAGCTGGTGATCGCCCTCACGCCGTTCGCGGGCGCGGAGCTCAGGCGTGTGGCGCACGTGCTGCTGCCGATCGGCACCTTCGCCGAAGTCCCGGGAACCTACGTCAACTGCGAGGGGGTGTGGCAGAGCCAGGGAGCGGCGGCTGCGCTGGTCGGTGCGGCGCGCCCCGGCTGGAAGGTGCTGCGGGTGCTCGGCAACGCACTCGGGGTCGCCGGCTTCGAGTACCAGTCTTGCGAGGAGGTGCGCGACGAGCTCGAGCGGGCCTGCGCCGCGGTGGTGCCGCGCGGCTACCAGGGTGCGCACGTGGTGGCGGCTGCGGCGGCCGCTCGCGGTGGGGGCGGGCTCGTCGATGTGCCGATGTACCAGACGGACGCGCTGGTGCGCCGCGCACCCGCGCTGCAGAAAACGCGCGAAGGGCGCATGCCCGCGGTGAGCTACTGAAGGGGCGGCATCCGCGTGCAGCAACTGACGAATTTGTGGCTGGCGCTTCCCGACTACGGCCGCTCGACCGTGTGGATCGTGATCATCACCGTGGTGCTGATCGTGAGCGTCGCGCTGCTCACGCTGTGGGAGCGCAAGGTGATCGGCTGGATGCAGCTGCGCCGCGGTCCGAATCGCGTACGCCTGTTCGGACTGCTCCCTGGCCTCGGCCAGCCGTTCGCCGACGTAGTGAAGCTGCTGCTGAAGGAAGTGGTGGTGCCGGCCAACGCCAACCGGGCGCTGTTCCGCCTCGCGCCGATGATTGCGCTCATTCCCGCCTTCGCCGCCTGGGCGGTGATTCCGCTCTCGCCCGAGGTGGTGGTGTCGAAGGCCGACGCGGGGCTGCTGTACCTGCTGTCGCTCACCTCGATGGGCGTGTATGGGGTGATCGTGGCCGGCTGGGCCACCAATTCCAAGTACGCCTTCCTCGGGGCGATGCGCTCGGCCGCCCAGATGGTCGCCTACGAGATCGCCATGGGATTCGCGCTGGTCGGCGTGCTCATGGCCACCGGCAGCATGAATCTCGGCACCATCGTGCGTACCCAGCAGGGCGGTTTCCTGTCGTGGAACTGGTTCTGGCTGTTTCCGCTGCTGGTGGTGTACTTCATCTCGGGCGTGGCGGAGACCAATCGCGCGCCCTTCGACGTCGCCGAGGGCGAGTCGGAGATCGTCGCCGGCTTCCATGTCGAGTACTCGGGGATCGCATTCGCGCTGTTCTTCCTCGCCGAGTACGCCAACATGATTCTCATCTCGGCTCTCACCGCGGTGTTTTTCTTCGGCGGCTGGCAGGCACCCTTCGAGGGATGGCCGGGTATCGGCGCGACCTTCCTCGGGGAGCCGAGTTTCCTGTGGTTCGGTCTCAAGATCTTCGTACTGCTGTTCCTGTTCCTGTGGTTCCGCGCCACCTTCCCGCGTTACCGCTACGACCAGATCATGCGGCTCGGCTGGAAGGCGCTCATCCCGGTGACGCTGGTGTGGATCGGCGTCGAGATGCTGCTCGCGGTGTACCGCATCGGGCCGTGGGCGCGGCCCTGGTACCAGTGACGCAAGGAGCGCACCCGTGCGAGTGAATCCGCTCAAGACCTTTCTGCTGCCGGAGCTCATCAAGGGCCTGATGGTCACGGCGCGCACCTTCGTGACCGCCAAGTACACGCTCAACTACCCGGAAGAGAAGACGCCGCAGTCGCCGCGCTTTCGCGGGCTGCATGCGCTGCGCCGCTACCCGAACGGCCAGGAGCGCTGCATCGCCTGCAAGCTGTGCGAGGCGGTGTGCCCGGCGGTGTGCATCACCATCGATTCGGATGTGGCCGCCGACGGCACCCGGCGCACCTCGCGCTACGACATCGACCTCTTCAAGTGCATCTACTGCGGCTTCTGCGAGGAGGCCTGCCCGGTGGACGCCATCGTGCTCACCCGTATCCACGAGTACCACATGGAGAAACGCGGCGAGAACATCATGAGCAAGGACAAGCTGCTCGCGGTCGGCGAGCGCTACGAGGCGATGATCGCCGCCGACCGCGCCGCGGATGCCCCGTACCGGTGAGCGAGCGTACCCGCGCATGTTGATCGAGCTGCTCTTCTACTTCTTCGGCGCCATCCTGATCCTTGCGGCGCTCGGTGTGATCAGCGCGCGCAACCCGGTGTACTCGGCCCTCGCGCTCGTGATGTGCTTCGTCAGCTCCGCGGCGATCTGGCTGCTCATCGAGGCGGAGTTCCTCGCCGTGGTGCTGGTGCTGGTTTACGTGGGCGCCGTCATGGTGCTGTTCCTGTTCGTCGTGATGATGCTCGACATCAACATCGAGGAATTTCGCAAGAGCCTGGCAGGCTATTGGCCGCTCGCGGTCGCGGTGGCCGGTTTCGTGGTGTTCGCCATCATC
>DASQIC010000048.1:0-32374 GCA_035631755.1 Steroidobacteraceae bacterium | reverse complement strand
GCGCGCGCCTCGCGCGCATGCAGCGCGCCTACGAGGCGCTGCGCCGCGGGGATCGGCTGCCCGCGACCTACGAGGTGATCTACGGCGCGAGCTGGGGCGCGGCCGGCCGGCCGGCCGTGGCGCTGCGGGACGGCGAGGCGCGTATCGCACCCGGATCGATCGGCCGGCACCCGGCCGTTCCGCCATGAGCGGCGCAGGGCTCTTCGTCACGGGCACCGACACCGGCGTCGGCAAGACGGTCGTCGCCTGCGCTCTCGCGCGGGGGTTCGCCGCGCACGGGGAGCGCGTCGCCGTCATGAAGCCGGTGGCCTCCGGGGCCGAACGAACGCCCGAGGGGCTGCGCAGTGCGGATGCGCTTCATCTCCTCGTCGCAGCGAGCGTGCCGGCACCCTACGCGCAGGTGAACCCTTACTGCTTCGAGCAAGCTATATCGCCACATATCGCAGCAGATGATGCTAAGTTCGAGATCGATACCCGCAAGATCGTAGACAGTTACCTGGCGCTGGCGGCCGTTTCCGACCGGGTCGTCGTGGAAGGGGCCGGAGGCTGGCTGGCTCCGATCAGCTCGCGCGAGACGATGGCCGACCTCGCGCTCGCGCTCGGCGTGCCGGTCGTGCTGACGGTGGGGCTGCGTCTCGGGTGTCTCAACCACGCCCGGCTCACGCGGCTTGCCATCGGCGCGAGCGGTGCGGGCTTCGCCGGGTGGATCGCGAGCGCCCTCGAGCCATCGCTCGCGCGCACGGCCGAGAATCTCGCCACGCTCGAGCGCTCACTCGGCGAGCCCCCGCTGGCCGTCGTGGCGCACGCGCCGGGGCTCGAGGGGACTCTGGTGCTCGCCGGGGCAGCCGCGCGAATCGCGGCGCGTACCGAGCGCAGCCCCCGCGCGATTTGATTAGCCGCGCTCGCGCGTTACCATGAATGGTTGCATGGACGTCGAGCCGCTGCGCATCGAGATCCGCCCGAACTGCTCGCTCAGCGTGCGCGGCGCGGAGCTTTTCTTCGCCAGCTGCTGCATCGTCCCGGTCGGCGTCGGCGGCTTCCTCGCGCTCAGGGGCTTCTGGCCGGTCCTGCCGTTCTTCGGGCTCGAGATCGCGCTGCTCGGCTGGGCGCTACGGGTCTCGCTCGAGCGGCGCTTCCACTCCCAGACCATCACCGTGACCGAGTCGCAGGTGAGCGTCGAGTCCCGCGAGCGGGCCCACCGCGCCGAGGTCGTGTTCCCGCGGCACTGGGCACAGGTTAAACTTCGCCGCCCCGCCGCGAGCTTGCATCCGAGCCGGCTCACCATCGAGTCGCACGGACGAGCGTGCGAGCTGGGCAGCTTTCTGACCGAAGAGGAGCGACGCGGCCTGGCGCTGCGGCTGCAGCGTCTGATTGGCCGCGTCAACGACTCACCCTCCTGGCGCTGAAGGCCGTGCGCGGCCCGTCGGGAGCCACGCGGGCTCGGCAGCTTGGTTGTTGCGCAGCGCCCTTGGGAACAACGGGCACGCGCTGTAAGGCACTCGAATGACGATCCGGGAAAGACTCGCGTCTCTCGCCTCCGGCGCCCCCGCGGCGCTGCTCGCGCTGCCGGCCCGCGCCTCCGGCTGGGGCGAGCTCAACATGCCGCGCGGCGTCACCGACATCAGCCGCAAGATCTACGACCTGCACATGACCATCTTCTGGGTGTGCGTCGTGATCGGCGTGGTGGTGTTCGGCGTCATGATCTGGTCGATGGTGAGCTTCCGCAAATCCAGGGGCGCGGTCGCCGACGTGACGCTGGTGCACAACACCAAGGTGGAGATCGTCTGGACGGTGATCCCGGTGATCATCCTGATCGCGATGGCGGTGCCGGCGGCGCGCGTGCTGGTCGAGATCGAGGATACGACCCGGAGCGCCCTCACCATCAAGGTGACCGGCTTCCAGTGGGGCTGGCAGTACGACTACCTCGACGACGGGGTGATGTACTACTCGCATCTCGACCGCGCGAGCAACGCCGCGCGCGAGCTGCTCTCGGGCATCGATCCGACCACCGTGCCGCACTACCTGTTGAACGTCGATCACCCGCTGGTCGTGCCGGTCGATACCAAGGTGCGCCTGCTGATCACCGGGGCCGACGTGATCCACTCCTGGTGGTTGCCGGACTTCGGCGTGAAGAAGGACGCCATACCCGGGTTCATCAACGAGGCCTGGTTCAAGGTCGATGCCGACAAGCCGGGGCTGTATCGCGGCCAATGCGCCGAGCTCTGTGGCCGCGACCACGGCTTCATGCCGATCGTGGTCGACGCGCGCCCCAAGGCGGAGTTCGACGCCTGGCTGAAGTCGACCGCGGCCGAGCAGAAGCAGGCCGCCCCCGCCCAGGCCACCGCGGCGCCTGCCGCACCCGCTCCCGCATCCGCCGCGGCGACCATGCCCGGCGCCGGTTGACACTCCGTCCGACACTTTCGGGGAATTCCGCCATGCCTCAGCAGCACGCAACCACCGCCGCGACCCACGACGAGCACGACCACAAGCCCCATGGCTGGCGGCGCTGGGTGTTCGCGACCAATCACAAGGACATCGGCACGATGTACCTGATCCTCTCGGGCACGATGTTCTTCGTCGGCGGCATGTTCGCCGAGGGGATCCGCGCGGAGCTCTTCAAGCCGGGGCTGCAGTTCTTCGATCCGCAGTTCTTCAACACCCTGACGACGCTCCACGGCCTCATCATGATCTTCGGGGTCATCATGCCGGCGTTCGTGGGACTCGCGAACTGGATGATCCCGATGCAGGTCGGGGCGCCGGACATGGCGCTGCCGCGGCTCAACAACTTCAGCTTCTGGATCCTGCCGTTCGCATTCACGCTGCTGCTGTCCTCGCTGTTCGTGCCCGGCGGGGCGCCGGCGGGCGGCTGGACCATGTACCCGCCGCTCATCCTGCAGACCGGCGCGTCGTTCCCGATGCTGATCTTCTCGGTCCACCTGATGGGCATGTCGTCCATCCTCGGCGCCATCAACGTGATCGTCACCATCATGAACCTGCGCGCCCCGAGCATGACGCTGCTGCGGATGCCGCTGTTCGTGTGGTCGTGGCTGATCACCGCCTACCTGCTCATCGCGGTGATGCCGGTGCTCGCCGGCGCGGTGACCATGCTGCTCACCGATCACTTCTTCGGCACCACCTTCTTCACCGCCGCGGGCGGCGGCGACCCGGTGATGTTCCAGCACATCTTCTGGTTCTTCGGGCACCCCGAGGTCTACATCATGATCCTGCCGGCCTTCGGCATCATCTCGGAGATCATCCCGACCTTCTCGAGAAAGCCGCTGTTCGGCTACGAGGCGATGGTGTACGCGATCGCCTCGATCGCGTTCCTCTCCTTCATCGTGTGGGCGCACCACATGTTCACCGTCGGAATGCCGCTCGCTGCGCAGCTGTTCTTCATGCTCACCACCATGCTGATCGCGGTGCCCACGGGCGTGAAGGTGTTCAACTGGGTCGCCACCATGTGGAAAGGGTCGCTCTCCTTCGAGCCGCCGATGCTGTTTGCGCTCGCGTTCGTGTTCCTGTTCACGATCGGGGGCTTCTCCGGCCTCATGCTCGCCATGGTGCCGGCCGACTACCAGTACCAGGACACCTATTTCGTCGTGGCGCACTTCCACTACGTGCTCGTCACCGGCGCGCTGTTCAGCATCATGGCCGCGATCTACTACTGGCTGCCCAAATGGACCGGGCACATGTACGACCTGAAGCTCGGCACCTGGCACTTCTGGCTGTCGGCCATCTTCGTGAACGTGCTGTTCTTCCCGCAGCACTTCCTCGGGCTCGCCGGCATGCCGCGCCGCATCCCCGACTACGCCGTGCAGTTCACCGACTGGAACATGGTGTCCTCGATCGGCGCCTTCGGATTCGGGCTGGCGCAGTTCCTGTTCCTGTACCTCATCATCCAGTGCGTCCGCGGCGGTGCACGCACCGGCAACCGGGCCTGGGAGGGGGCGCACGGCCTCGAGTGGGAGCTCTCCTCGCCGCCGCCGTTCCACTCCTGGACCGACCCGCCAGGGGAAGCGCTGGTCGCACGCGGGGCGGCGCACTGATGCCGGCCGCGGCCGCACCGCCCGCCACCGTGTCCCCGGGCGCCGCGCCCGACGCGCGCGCGCGCCGCCGGCGCGTCCGCCGTACGGCGCTCACCCTCGCGCTGATCGCGGCGGCCTTCTACGTCGGTTTCATCGTGCTGATGCTGGTGCGGGGCGCGAGATGAGCGCGCGGCCGGGCGCCAACCGCAATCTCGCGCTCAAGCTGCTCGCGATCGCGCTCGGCAGCTTCGGCTTCGGTTTCGCGCTGGTGCCGCTCTACAACGTGCTGTGCTCGGTCACCGGCTACGGCGATCAGGCCAAGCTGCTCGAGCGCGTCAAGGCGATCGAGCACCCGGACGTGAGCCGCACCGTGACCGTCGAGTTCCTCGCCGACGTCGCCAGCGCCGGCGACTGGGACTTCCGTCCGGTGAAGCGCAGCGTCGACGTGCATCCGGGCGAGCTCTATACCGCCGAGTTCTTCGCCCGCAACCTCACCGGGCGCGACACCGTGGCGCAGGCCGTGCCCAACATCTCGCCATCGGAAGTGGCCGCCTACTTCCACAAGACCGAGTGCTTCTGCTTCTCGCCGCAGCACTTCAAGGTGAACGAGGGACGCGAGATGCCGGTGCGCTTCATCGTCGACCCCTCGCTCCCGAGCCACATCGACGTGATCACGCTCGCCTACACCTTCTACGACGCCGCCTCGCGCGTCACCCGGCGCTGAAAGATACCGACATGACCGACGCACACGCTCCCGATACCGGCCACTACTACGTTCCGCATCACAGTCCCTACCCGATCCTCGGCTCGGTGGCGCTCTTCACCGTGATGTGGGGCGCGGTCGTCTACCTCAACGACTGGTCGGGCCTGTGGTCGCTCATCCCGGGCGCCGTGCTGCTCGCGCTGCTGTTCTTCCTGTGGTTCGCCACCGTGATCGGCGAGAACCAGCAGGGCATCTACAACCTGCAGGTCGACCGCTCGTTCCGCATGGGCATGATGTGGTTCATCTTCTCCGAGGTGATGTTCTTCGCGGCCTTCTTCGGCGCGCTGTTCTACGCGCGGGTGCTCTCGGTGCCGTGGCTCGGCGGCCACGGCGTGAAGATCTTCACCAACTACGTCCTGTGGCCGCACTTCGAGGGTCTGTGGCCCAGCAACGGCCCGGGGCACGTCGGCGGGCGCGCAGATGGCACCTTCAACGTCATGGCGCCCTTCGGCATCCCGGCACTCAACACGCTGATCCTGCTGACCAGCGGACTCACCGTCACCATCGCGCACCACGCGCTGCGCGGCGGGCGGCGCGCAATGCTGGCGCTGTTTCTGGCGCTCACCTTCCTGCTCGGCTTCACCTTCGTGGGACTGCAGATCCACGAGTACGGCGAGGCCTACCGCACCCTGGGCCTGCGGCTCTCGACCGGGGTCTACGGCTCGACCTTCTTCATGCTCACCGGCTTTCACGGCCTGCACGTGACGATCGGCGCGATCATGCTGACGGTCATCTGGCTGCGTGTGATCAAGGGCCACTTCAGCCCCAACCGCCACTTCGCCTTCGAGGCGGTTTCCTGGTACTGGCACTTCGTCGACGTGGTGTGGCTGTTCCTGTTCGTGTTCGTGTACTGGCTGTAGGCTCGCGCAGCGCGCCCCGGCGGGCCACACCCCGCAGCCCTTCAGGGGTGCGGCGGCAGCGCCTGCACGCCGTGCGGGGAGATGAGCCCGAAGTACCACGCGACCATCAGCAGCGCAAACAGCGCGAGCGAGATGCTGATGCGGATGGTGAGCGCGCGCGCCAGCTTGCGCGAGTCGTCGGCGCCGCCGCGCGAGAGATGAACGAGGCCGGTCGCGAGGCTCACGACCACCGCCGCCAGCGCGCCGAGGATCAGCAGCCACACGATCGCTTCCATGGCGGTGCCGAGTGTAGCGCGGCGCGGCGCCGCCGGGCGTTGCCATGGGGCTGAGGCTCGGGCGGCGGGTCTTCGCCCCCACGGCGCGCTTCACGCTGCTCGCGCTGCTGCTGGCCGCTGTGTGCGTGCGGCTCGGCTTCTGGCAGTGGCACAAATGGGTGCACGCCGATGCGCAGTCGGCCCGCTTCGCGCGCGGCGCCGAGGCGGTGCAGCCGCTCGGCACGCGGACGCTCTCGCAGGTGGAGCTGTTCCAGCGCGTGAGCGTGAGCGGGCGCCTGGACGGCCGGCATCAGTTCCTGCTCGACAACCGCAGCTGGCGCGGGCGCGCCGGATACGAGGTGCTCACTCCGCTCGCGCGCGCCGATGGCCGCGTGCTGCTGCTCGATCGCGGCTGGGTGCCGTTCACGGGCTCGCGGCGGCGGCTGCCGGCGGTGGCGCTGCCGGATGCGGGGGAAGTCCGCCTGAGCGGCCGCGTCGCGGACCTTCCGAGCCCGGGCCTCGCGAGCGGCCGTGCGCCGCCGCTGCGCGCGGATCCCTGGCCCAAGGTGACGAGCTTCCCGGCCATGGACGAGCTGGCCGAGGCGCTCGGCCACGCGCTGGATGCGCGCATCCTGCTGCTCGACCCCCAAGCGCCGTTCGGCTTCGTGCGCGAGTGGCAGCCGCCGGGCCTCGCGCCGCTGCGCTACCTCGCCTATGCCATCCAGTGGTGGTGCTTCGCGGCGCTCGCGCTCGTCCTGTGGGCGATCACGAGCCTGCGCTCGGCAAGCTGATGATGAGCTACGATCCGACCCATGCCGCTCGCCCGCTGGATGCGCCGCCTGTGCCTCGCCGGCGTCGTGCTGTGCTTCGCGGTGGTCGTGCTCGGCGCCTACGTGCGCCTCACCGCCGCCGGTCTCGGCTGCCCCGACTGGCCGGGCTGCTATGGCCACGCCACGCCGCTCGGCGCCGAGCACAGCGCCGCCGCGCTCAGCCACTATCCCGGCCGCCCGCTCGATGCCGGCAAGGCCTGGCGCGAGATGATCCACCGCTACGCCGCGGGCACGCTCGCACTGCTGATCGTGGCCCTCGCCGCGCTGGCGTTCGCCGCACGCACGGCCCGCCCGAGCCCGATGCTCGCGGTGGCGCTGCTCGCGACCGTGATCGTGCAGGCGCTCCTCGGCATGCTGACGGTCACCTGGCAACTGAAGCCGCTGGTGGTGACGCTGCACCTGCTGTTCGGCATGACGACGCTCGGGCTCCTGTGGTGGCTCGCGCTCTCGGTCCCGGTGAGCTCCTGGGGCGCAGCCTCGCTCGAGAGCGCCGGTCGCTCGCGCCGCGGCGGTGCGCTGGCGAGCGGCCCCGCCCGCAGCCTGGCGCTGCTCGGCCTCGCAGCGCTCGGCGTGCAGATCGCGCTCGGCGGCTGGACCAGCAGCAACTACGCCGCCATCGCCTGCCCCGACTTCCCGACCTGCCAGCACGCCTGGTGGCCGCACGGCGATTTCCGCCACGCCTTCGTGCTGTGGCACGGCCTCGACATCGACTACGAGGGCGGCGCGCTCGCCATCCCGGCGCGCGTCGCCATCCACTTCACCCACCGCCTCGGCGCGCTCGCGGCCAGCGTGGCGCTCGCGGTCGCCGCGCTCTACGTGGTGCGTCACCGGGGGCTGGGGGCGGCACGGCTGCGCGCCTGGGCGGTGCTCGGAGCGCTGCTGCTGCAGCTCATCCTCGGGGTCTCGATGGTGCTGAAGGGTTTCCCCCTGTGGCTCGCCACCGCGCACACTGCGGGCGCCGCGCTGCTGCTGCTCGCGGTGCTCGCACTGCTGCGCTCGCTCAGCGTGCGCTGAGGGAAGCGACCACCGTGGCTACGACACCGCAACTGCTGCCGCACGCGCCGCCGCCGTGGCGGCTCTATCTCGAGCTCACCAAGCCCAGGGTCGTCGCGCTCATCACCTTCACCGCGCTCGTCGGCACGCTGCTCGCCAGCCCCGGCATGCCGCCGGTGGCGGCGCTCGTCTTCGGCAGCCTCGGCATCGCGCTCGCGGCCGCCTGCGCCGCCACCATCAACCACGTGCTCGACCGGCGCATCGACCAGCAGATGGCGCGCACCCGCGCCCGCCCGCTGCCCGCCGGCCACCTGACCGAGCGCCGCGCACTCGCCTTCGCCGCGGTACTCGGCGCCACGGCCATGGCGTTGCTCGCGTTACTCGTGAACCTGCTGACCGCCGCGCTCACTTTCCTCTCCCTGATCGGCTACGCGGTGATCTACACCGTGTGGCTGAAGCGCGCGACCTCGCAGAACATCGTGATCGGCGGGGCGGCCGGAGCCGCCCCGCCGGTGCTCGGCTGGACGGCAGTGACCGGCAGTCTCGACCCCAACGCGCTGCTGCTGTTCCTCATCATTTTCGCGTGGACGCCGCCGCATTTCTGGGCGCTGGCGATCGCGCGCCGCGACGAGTACGCGCGCGCCGGCATTCCCATGCTGCCGGTAACGCACGGGGTGGAGTTCACCCGCCTGCAGGTGCTGCTCTACACGGTGCTGCTCACCGTGGTGACGCTGCTGCCCTGGCTCACGGGCATGAGCGGCCTCGCCTATCTCGCCGCCGCGCTGGCGCTGAACGCCGGCTTCCTCTACTACGCGCTCGCGCTCAAGGTGAGCGCGAGCGCGGAGCTGCCGATGCGGGTGTTCCGCTTCTCGGTGCGCTACCTCATGTGGCTGTTCGCGGCTCTGCTGGTGGATCACTACCTGCCCGGGCTGCGGCCTCGCGCCTGAGATCCATCTGCCAGGAATAGATGACCTTGTCCTCGAGCAGCAGCATCCCCGCCGAGCGGTAGTTGTCGTCATCGACCTGCGCGAGATGCTCGGCGCCGTGGTAGCCGGATGCCCCGCAGCCGTACACCGAGACGATCGAGGCGCCGACCACCGCATAGGTGCCACGGAGCTTGCCGAAGGTCTCGGTCTCGAAGGTCCACTTCATGGCGGCGCCGCTCGGGCCCGCGACCGGCGGCTCGATCAGGTAGGCATGCACGAACTCGACCGGCGGCGCGCCGAGCACCTTGAGCGTGCCGGAGAGCAGCCAGCATTGCTCGCGGTGCGCGATCTCGGTGCGGCCGAGCGCCTCGAGCGCCTCCCCGTCGGCGCGCCAGAACGTTCCGGTCGCGGTCCACACTGCCGGCACGAACAGAAAGGTGTGCGCCATGGGCGCATTATGGCGCGCAGGGGCGCCTTCAGGGTACGTTGCGGCCCGGCGACATGGGAAAGCTTCCAGTGCTGACGGAACGGATCTGGTCGGGAAACGCGCTGCGCAATTTCCACTACCTGGTGGCGTGCGCCGAGAGCGGCGAGGCGCTCGCGGTCGATCCGCTCGAGTGGCGGCTGTGCCTCACGGCGGCGCGCCGGCGCGGCTGGGAAATCACGCAGATCGTGAACACCCACGAGCACGCCGATCACACCGGGGGAAACGCGGGACTCAGGGCCGCAACGGGCGCCCGGGTGCTGGCCCACGCCGGCGCCGCGGGGCGCATCGGCGGCGTCGACCGGGGTCTCACCGCCGGGGACGTGATCCGCGTCGGGCGCAGCGTCGAGCTCGAGTGCCTCGACACCCCGGGCCACACCATGACGCACGTCTGCCTGCTCTCGCACGCCGATGCGCCGGCGCTCTACTGCGGCGACACGCTGTTCAACGCCGGGGCGGGTAACTGCTACAACGGCGGCGACCCGCAGGCGCTCTATGAGACTTTCGTGACGCAGCTTGCGCGCCTGCCCGAGGCGACGCGCGTCTATCCCGGGCACGAATACCTCGCCCGCAACCTCGAGTTCACGCTCGACCGGGAGCCCGGCAACGAAGACGCCGCGCGGCTGCTCGAGCGGGCACGCGGCCACGACCCGGCCGAGGCCCCGGTCACCACCCTCGCCGAGGAGAAGCGCATCAACACCTTCTTCCGGCTGCAGAGCCCCGCGGTGATCGCGCGGCTGCGGCAGGCGTTCCCCGACCTGCCCGAGCGCCCCGACGCCCGCACGGTGTTCGTGAGGCTGCGGGAGCTGCGCAACCGCTGGTGAGCGCGCCCGGGAACGGCGGTCGGCGGCGCGGGCCCGATTGCGGCTCTTGCCGCGACCGCGGCGGGGGCGGCAGCATAGGTGCCCCCGCAAGCGCGAGCCAGGCAGGTCAAACCCATGTCGAGACTCCTCAAGCTACTGCCGGCCTCGGTGCTGCTCGGCGCGGCTGCGACCGCGCTCGGAAACGGCGGCGGCGCCATGCCGGCGCCGAGCGCGGCGGCGCCGCGGGTCGAAACCCCCCAGCAGAAAGCGCACGCCCTCTACAACGACGGCGTGCGCTACGTGAAGAAGGCCGACAAAGCCCAGTCCGAGTCCGATCAGGCCACCGACGCCTCCCGCAAGGACAAGGCAGCGCGCGACGCGCACGACCGCTACGCCTCCTCGCTCGAGAAGTTCCAGCAGGCAGTCGAGCTCGATCCGCAGCTTTACGAAGGGTGGAACTATGTCGGCTACACGAGCCGGCGGCTCGGGCACTACGACGACGCGCTCGCCGCCTATGACAAGGCACTCGCGCTCAAGCCCGGTTACCCCGACGCGATCGAGTATCGCGGCGAGGCTTATCTCGCGGTAAAGCGCATCTCCGACGCCCAGCAAGCCTACCTCGACCTGTTCGCAGGCAATCGTGCGCTCGCCGACAAGCTGCTCGCGGCGATGAAGGCCTGGGTCGCCGCCCAGCGTGCGAGCGCCGCGGGAACGGGTGCCGCCGGCGTCGACGAGCTCGACAAGTGGATCCAGGAGCGCGCCCAGATCGCGGGCCAGACCGCCGCGCTCACCCGGGCCGGCGCCGCGGCCAGCTGGCGCTGAAGCCCCCGCGGGCGGCGGCACGGTCCCGCCGCCGCGCCGGTGGCGTCCCGCTCGTTGCCGTCGCGACGCTGCTCCCTGGGGCGCTCACCGCCGCGTCCGCCGCGACCCCGGCCCCCGCAATTCCGCCGCCGGACAGCGCGAGGTCCGGCTACCACTGGTCGCTGCCGCGGGGCTTTCCGCGGCCGGCGGTGCCACCGGACAATCCCATGTCGCAGGCGAAGGTGGCGCTCGGCGAGCGGCTGTTCTTCGAGCCGCGGCTCTCGGTGACCGGCGCCTACGCCTGCGCGAGCTGCCACGATCCCGCGCGCGCCTTTTCCGATGCGCGGCCACGCGCCGTCGGCGCCACCGGCCAATTGCTGTCCCACAACGCGCTCGCGCTCGTCAACGTCGCCTACAACATCACCTTCGGCTGGTCGACCCCACGGGTGCGCTCGCTCGAAGCGCAGATGCGCCAGCCGCTCCTCGCCACGCACCCGGTCGAGCTCGGGCTCGGGGGCCGGGAAAGCGCCGTGTACGCCGCGCTGGCCACCGAACCCGGGTACGCCGCCGCCTTCGCGGCCGCCTTCCCGGGAAGCCCTGCCGCGGTCAGCCTCGATCACCTCATCCAGGCGATCGCCGCCTTCGAGCGCACGCTCATCTCGGGCGACTCACCCTTCGACCACTACGTCTTCGGCGGCGATTCCGGCGCGCTCTCGGAGCAGGCCAAGGAGGGGATGGCGCTCTTCTTCTCGGCGCGGGTCGGCTGCGCGCTCTGTCATTCGGGCTTCAACTTCTCCGGCAACTGGCGCGATGCGCAGGGCGAGACCGGGCGCGCTTCCTACGCGAGCAACGGCACCAGCACGCGGCCGCTGCGGGTGCCCGGCTTGCGCAACGTGGCGCTCACCGCGCCCTACATGCACGACGGGCGCTTCGCGACGCTGGCCGAAGTGCTCGGGCATTACTCGCAGGTCGGTGCCCGCGCAGCCGGGGGCGCGCACTACGACCGGCGGCTGCCGCGCGCGCCGCTCACCGCCGCCGAGCGCGCCGCCCTGGTCGCCTTCCTCGGCAGCCTCACCGACCGCGCGTTCGTGGCGCGCTTCGCGTCCCGGGGGGTGGCCGGCGCGCCCGCGCGCGAGCGCTGATCGCGCCTTCCGATCGCGCCGCCTGCGGCTTCCCGTTACGCTTGAGTCCCCCGCGTCGGGTGCCGCGCGCAGAGGTCCGCATGCCGTCCCGCTTCTACACCCGCAGCTTCCAGATCACGGCTGCGGCCATCATCGGCTGGGCGCTCTACGAGACCGTGCGGCCGCTGCGCGGGGTGATCGGCTGGGCGGCGGTACTCGCCTTCATCCTGCACCCGCTGCACGAGCGGCTCACGCACAGGCTGCGCGGCCGGCGGGCGCTCTCGGCGGGCATCCTCACCGGGCTCGCCCCGTTCTTCGTGCTCGCCCCGCTCGCGGTGCTCGGCGTGGTGTTCGCCGGGCAGGTGGCGCGGGTCATCGAGGCGCTGCGCGGCCGCAGCTTCCTCTCCTACCCAGAGATCGTCGAGCGGCTCGCCGGAGTGCCGGTGATCGGCGGGGCGGTCGAGTGGGTGCGCGAGAACGCTTCGGTGAGCGTCGAGCAGGTGCAGGGCTGGATGACCGACAGCCTGCAGGCGCTGCTCAGGGAGGCGGCGGCGGTCGGCGGCAACGTGGCGCTCGGCGTCTTCGGCACCCTGGTCGGCTTCTTCATGATGCTGTTTCTGCTGTTCTTCTTCCTGCAGGACGGCCGCGCGATGCTCGCCTCGCTCACGCGTCTCATCCCGATGCAGGGCGAGCGGCGCGCGCGGCTGCTCGCCTATCTCGGCGACGTCACGCGCGCCGTGGTGTTCGGCTCGGCGGCGACCGCGCTCATCCAGGGGATCGTGGTCGGCATCGGCTTCGCCCTGGTCGGCCTCCCTTCGCCCGTGGTGTTCGCGGTGGTGGCGACCATCGCCGCCTTCCTGCCGGCCGGGGCCGGAGTGGTGCTCATTCCCGCGGTGCTCTACCTCGCCTTCGCCGGACGCTGGGGAGCGGCGCTCTTCCTCGCCTGCTGGACCGCGGCGTTGTGGATCGGCGAGAACATCCTGCGCCCGCTCCTCACCTCGCACCGCGCCGAAGTGTCGTCGCTCGCGATCTTCGTCGGCGCGATCGGCGGGGCGGGGGCCTTCGGCATCCTCGGGCTGATCGTCGGCCCGGTGCTGCTCAGCTTCGCCGTGGCGCTGGTGCGCTTCGCCCAGGAAAGCGAGGCGCCGCGCGCGTAAAGGAGCGGGGGCCTTTCCCGTAGAATGCCCCCGCCATGGATCTGTCCGCGATCCTCGATCCCCTGAACGACGCGCAGCGCGCCGCGGTCACCGCGCCGCCGGGTGCGGTGCTGGTGCTGGCCGGCGCCGGCAGCGGCAAGACGCGCGTACTCACCCACCGGATCGCCTGGGCAATTCAGGCGCTCGGCGTCTCGCCGCACTCGATCCTCGCGGTGACCTTCACCAACAAGGCGGCGGGCGAGATGCGCGCGCGCGTCGAGCGGCTGCTCGCGCTCCCGGCGGCGGGACTGTGGATCGGCACCTTCCACGGCATCGCGCACCGGCTGCTGCGGCTGCACTGGCGCGAGGCGCGCCTCCCGCAGGGCTTCCAGATCATGGACTCGGAGGATCAGCAGCGCCTCATCCGCAAGCTGCTCAAGGCCGCCGACCTCGACGAGGCGCGCTGGGTGCCACGCGAGGTGCAGTGGTTCATCAACTCCAACAAGGACGAGGGCCGGCGCCCGCAGCAGCTCACTGACGAGTCCGATCCGACCCGCCGCCAGCTGATTCGCCTCTATGGCGCCTACGAGCAGGCCTGCGAGCGCGCCGGGATGGTGGATTTCGCCGAGCTGCTGCTGCGGGCCTTCGAGCTGTGGCGCGACAACCCGGGGCTCCTCGCACACTACCGGCGGCGCTTCCGGCACGTGCTGGTCGACGAGTTCCAGGACACCAACGCGATTCAGTACCGCTGGCTGCGGCTCCTCGCCCCGGGGGCGGTGCAAGTGCCGAGCGAGGGGGCGGACTCAGCTTCCCCACAGATCTTCGTGGTGGGCGACGACGACCAGTCGATTTACCGGTTCCGTGGAGCGCGCGCCGAGAACCTGCAGCAGTTCCGCCGCGACTATCCGGGCGCGGCGCTCTTCCGGCTCGAGCAGAACTACCGCTCGACCGGCACCATCCTCGACGGTGCCAACGGCCTGATCGCGCACAACGCCAGCCGGCTCGGCAAGCGGCTCTGGACGAGCGGGGCGCGCGGCGAGCCGATCCAGCTCTATGCCGCCTTCAACGAGCGCGACGAGGCCGAGTTCGTCACCCAGCGCATCCGCGAGCACGTCGCCCACGGGGGCCTGAGGCGCGAGATCGCGATCCTGTACCGCTCGAACGCGCAGTCGCGCGTCCTCGAGGAGGCGTTCCTCAGCGCCCGCATTCCCTACCGCGTCTACGGCGGCCTGCGTTTCTTCGAGCGCGCCGAGATCAAGGACGCGCTCGCGTACCTGCGCCTCACCGTCAACCGCGCCGACGACGCCGCTTTCGAGCGCGTCGTCAACCTGCCCCCGCGCGGGGTGGGGGTGAAGAGCCTGGACACGCTGCGCGAGCGGGCACGGGTGCGCGGCGTGCCGCTGTGGGAAGCGGCCGTCTCCGGCGCCGGCGAGCTCGGCGCGCGCGCGGGGGGCGCGATCCACGGCTTCCTCGCGCTCATCGAGCGCCTGACGCGCGAGGGCGCCGGGCGCGCGCTGCACGAGCAGGTCGACCAGGTACTCAGGGACAGCGGCCTCATCGAGCACTACCGGCGCGAGAAGGCCGAACGCGGCGAGGCGCGCGTCGAGAACCTCGAGGAGCTGGTGAGCGCGGCGCGTGGCTTCGCTCCCGAGGACGCGCAGCTGGCGCCGCTCGAGGCGTTCCTCGCGCACGCCGCGCTCGAATCCGGCGAGGGCCAGGCCGAGGAGTGGGAGGACTGCGTACAGATGATGACGCTGCACTCGGCCAAGGGGCTCGAGTTCCCGCTGGTCTTCCTCACCGGCCTGGAGGAGGGCCTCTTTCCGCACCAGCGCACCGGTCTCGACCTCGACAGCCTCGAGGAGGAGCGGCGCCTGTGCTACGTCGGCATGACGCGCGCCATGCGCCGGCTGTATCTCAGCTACGCCGAGCAGCGCCGCCTGCACGGCATCGACAGCTACGGGCAGGTGTCGCGCTTCGTGCGCGAGATCCCCGAGCAGCTGATCGAGGAGGTGCGCCCGCGCGTGCAGGTGGCGCGCCCGCTCGCCGTCGGGCGCTTCCGGCCGGCGGAGCCGGCGGCGCCCGGCGTGCGCCTCGGCGCGCGCGTGCGTCACGGCAAGTTCGGCGAGGGCGTGGTCCTCAATGTCGAGGGCAACGGCGCCACGGCGCGCGTGCAGGTGAGCTTCGAGCGCCAGGGTACCAAGTGGCTGATGGTGCAGTATGCGAATCTCGAGCCATTGTAAATTGGCAAAACCGGCCTGCGGCCGTTTTTCGGACCGACGCGAATGAAGATCCTGATTCTCGGCGCCGGCCAGGTCGGGCGCACCGCGGCCCAGCACCTCTCGCGCGAGGAGGCAAACGAGGTGACCGTGGTGGACATCAACGAGGAGACGCTGCGCGATCTGCAGGATCGCCTCGACGTGCGCACCGTGGCCGGCAACGCCGCCCACCCCACGGTGCTCGAGGCCGCGGGCGCGGCCGAGGCCGACATCCTCGTGGCGCTCACCTCCAGCGACGAGGTCAACATGCTGGCCTGCGAAGTCGCGTTCACGCTGTTCCGCACCCCGACCAAGATCGCGCGCATCCGCGCGGCGGAGTACACCGACCGGCGCGCGCTGTTCGGCGCGGACGCGCTCTCGGTGGATATGTTCATCTCGCCCGAGCAGCTCGTCACCGAATACGTCGAGCGCCTCATCCACCATCCCGGCACGCTGCAGGTGCTCGACTTCGCCGACGGCAAGGTGCGCCTCGTCGGGGTGCGCACCCGCCGCGGGGGCCTGCTGGTGGGTCACGCACTGCGCGATCTGACGCAGCACCTGCCGGGGCTCGAGGCGCGGGTGGTGGCGATCTACCGCGCCGGCCGCAGCGTGCCGCCCGAGGGCGCCACCGTGGTCGAGGAAGGGGACGAGGTGTTCTTCCTCGCCGCGCGCGACGACATCCGGCGGGTGATGGGCGAGATGCGCCGCGGCGACGAGGCGGTGAAGCGCATCTTCCTCGCCGGCGGCGGCAACATCGGCCTGCGCCTCGCCAAGACGCTCGAGCGCGACAGCCAGGTGAAGGTCATCGAGCGCGACGCGCGCCGCGCCCGCAAGATCGCCGAGCTGCTCGAGAGCGCCATCGTGCTGCACGGCGACGCCGCCGACGAGGAGCTGCTGATCGAGGAGAACATCGACAGCGCCGACGTGTTCGCGGCGATCACCAACTCCGAGGAGGCCAACATCCTGGCGGCGATGCTGGCGCGGCGCCTCGGCGCGGCCAAGGTGATGGCACTCATCAACCGGCCCTCCTACGCCGAGCTGGTGGAGTCGGGCAGCATCGACATCGCCATCTCGCCGCAGACCATCACCATCGGCTCGCTGCTCGCGCACGTGCGCCGCGGCGACGTAGTGCGTGTGCACGCGCTGCACCACGGGGCGGCCGAGGCGCTCGAGGCGATCGTGCACGGGGATGAGCGCAGCTCGCGCGTGGTCGGGCGGATGGTGGGCGAGATCCCGCTGCCCGAGGGCGCCTCGATCGGCACGGTGGTGCGCGGCGACCAGGTGATCATGGCTCACCACGACACGGTGGTGCGCGCCGACGATCACGTCATCCTGTTCCTCGCCGACCGGCGCCACCTCGAGGCGGTGGAGCGGCTGTTCCTGCGCTCGCCGCGCTAGCGGCGGACCGATCGGGGGAAGCGGTGCTCGCGGTCGCGTATGTGCTGGGACTCCTGCTGGCGGGCTTCGCGCTCTGCTTCGCGCTGCCGGTCGGCTGCTCGCTCGTCATGGCGGACGGACTGTGGCCGAAGTTCCTCGCCGCCGCCGCGATCACCGCCGGCGCCGGGCTCGCGCTCGCCGCCGCCACCTGGCGCTTCCGGCGGGAGCTGCGCCCGCGCGACGGCTTCCTGCTGGTGACGCTCGGCTGGCTGGTGCTGCCCGCCGCGGCGGCGCTGGCGCTGCTGCTCGCGCTGCCGGACCTCACCTTCACGGGGGCGTTCTTCGAGGCCATGTCCGGACTCACCACCACCGGCTCCACGGTGCTCACCGGGCTCGATTCGCTCGCGCCATCGCTCAACTTCTGGCGCCACTCGCTGCACTGGTTCGGGGGCCTCGGCGTCATCGTGATGGCGCTGGCGGTGCTGCCGCTGCTCGGCGTCGGCGGCATGCAGCTCTACAAGGGGCAGGCGGTGGTCAAGGAGGAGCGGCTCGCGCCGCGCATCACCGAGACCGCCCGCTCACTGTGGCTGGTGTACACGCTGATCACGCTCGCCGGCATCGCGGCGCTGCGCGTCTGCGGCATGTCGTGGTTCGATGCGATCTGCCACGCGTTCTCGGCCGTCGGCCTCGGCGGCTTCTCCACCCACGACCGCAGCATCGCCTGGTTCAACTCCCCGGCGATCGAGCTGACGCTCGCCGCGCTCATGCTGGTCGCCTCGCTCAACTTCGCGCGTCATTTCATCGCGCTCAAGCGCCTCAGCCTCGAGACCTACCAGCTCGATCCCGAGTGCAAGGCGATCTTCGCGATCCTTTCGGTGAGCGTCGTCGGCATCGCGGCGCTGCTCAGCTGGCACGGGGTGTACCCCGGCTTCATGACCGCGCTGCGCCACTCGGCCTTCACCGTCATCTCGCAGGCGACCACCAGCGGGCTCACGACCGAGGACTACCAGAGCTGGCCGGTGTTCGCCCCCTACTGGGTGCTGTTCCTGTCGTGCATCGTGTGCAGCACCGGCTCGACCGGCGGGGGCATCAAGATGTTCCGTACGCTGCTGCTCGCGCGGCAGGCGGGCCGCGAGCTCAAGCTCCTGATCCATCCGGCCGCCATGGCGCCGGTGCGCATCGGCGGGCGGCCGATCCCCGAGCAGGTGGGGCGCGCGGTGCTGGCTTTCATCTTCCTGTACTTCATGACGGTGGCGCTGCTCACCTTCGCGATGCTGCTGACCGGGCTCGGCTTCGATCCGGCGTTCACCGCCATCGTCGCCTCGATCAACAACACCGCGCACGGCTTCGGCCCGCCGGGCGGGGTGCACAACTTCCACTCGCTCACCGCCGTGCAGATCTGGATCTGCACGGCGGCGATGCTGCTCGGGCGGCTGGAGATCTTCAGCGTGATCGTGCTGCTGCGGCCGGCCTACTGGCGCAAGTAGCACGAGGCGGGTGTGCCCGCGCGGGCGCTCCCGCGGGGGCGCGTGTCAGCTGTGGATATAGCTCTCGAGCTGCTCGATCTGCTGCTGCTGCTCGGCGATCACCGCCTTCACCAGGTCGCCGATCGAGACGACGCCGATGACGCGCCCGGCGTCCAGCACCGGCAGGTGGCGCACGCGGCGCTCGGTGACCAGCTGCATGCACTTCTGCACCGTGTCGTCGGGCCCTACGGTGAGCACCGGGGAGCTCATGATGTCGCGCACCGGCGTGTCCGCCGAAGAGCGCCCGCGCAGGATCACCTTGCGCGCATAGTCGCGCTCGGAGACGATCCCCTCGAGCGTCGCGCCCTTCATGACGAGCAGCGCGCCGACGTGGTGATCGGCCATGAGACGGATCGCATCGAGCACCGAGGACTCGGGTTGCACCGAGTGAACGGCCTGTCCCTTCGTATCGAGCAGTGTACGCACCGTGGCCATCGGCTCCTCCCGCTCGCGCCCGCCGCGTCTAATGCGCCGCCGGCGCCACCTCCACCGTCAGAGTCACCTGGGCGCCGACCTCGAGCGTGCCGGCCTCGACCGGGGTCGCGACCTCGGCACCGGCGGCACGACCGGCGGCGAAGGTGCGCATCACCGGCACGAACCGCGGGCTCGCCTCCTCGACCGTGAGCACCCGCACGATGCGCAGCTCGAGCGCGGCGGCGAGCACCTGCGCCTCGCCGCGCGCGCGGGTCGCCGCCTCGCGCAGCGCCTCGGCGCGCACCGCATCCTGGTCGCGCAGCGTGAACTGGATGCCCTGCACCCGGTTGGCGCCCGAGCGGGTCGCGGCATCGATCACGGCGCCCATCTTCGCGAGCTCATCGAGCGTCACGCGCACGACGTTGGTGGCGGTGTAGCCCGTGATGGTGGGCTCGCCGCCGTTCGGGTGGTACTGGTAGTTGGGGTTGAGCGAATAGTTGATGGTCTTCAGCTGCGCCGCGGGCCCGGCCGCGGTGCGCAGCGCCGCCAGCACCGCGTCCACCTGCCGGGCGTTCTCGGCGGCGGAGTCCTGCGAGCGCGGCGCCTGCGTGGCAACCCCGATGTCGATCTGCACCCGGTCGGGTCGCGCGCTCACCTCGGCCTCGCCGGTGACGCGAATCGACGACAGTGTGGTGCCGCCCACCGCGGCAGCGGCGGCGCCGGATGCGAGCAGTGCGGCGACGCCGGCGGCGCGCGCGACGGCGGAAGCGGAACGCATTGGCATATTCTACGCGGCCCGCCGTGCGACAGTTCATACTTTGGCCACACGGCCGCGCGCGGTGCGGCGCCGGAGCGGTATACACGAGCGGATGGAAACGCCGGAAATCCACGTGGCGCCGGATCGCTTCGAGGTGACGGTCGCGGACACGATCCTCATCACCGAGCTGCGCTCCGCGGTCGCGGTGTGCATGTACGACGCAGCCGAAGAGGCCGGCGCGCTGCTGCACCTGCGCTGCATCGTCAAGGCGTCCAAGCCCGCCGACGTCACCGACACGACCCTCGCCACCGAGCTGTTGCTGCTCGACCGCTGCCTCGAGACGCTGCGCGAGGCGGCGCCGGCGGCGCGGCGGCTGCAGGCGCGCATCGTGGCGCACCTCGGCGAGGGATCGCACGCCCGTCCGGTGTGCGATACGGTGGTGGGGCTCGTGCGCCATTACCTCTCCGATGCGGGCGTGGAGCTCCTGCCCGAGGACATCGCCGCGGGTCCGGTGCGCACGCTGCGCTTCCGCCCCGGCATGGGCTGGGTGCACACCCGCGCCTGAGGATCCGATCGTGAGCGCCGCGCGCGAAGCAGCGCTGCCCGAGGGGCTGCGCGCCGCGCTCGAGCGGCTGCTGGGCGCCGGCGTCGCAGAGGTGCGGATCATCGAGCATTCCTGGTTCGCGCGGCTGCACGCCGGCGCGCGCGCCACCACGCGCCGCGGCCGCATCTACCTGCGCGACGACGCCGCCTCATTCTTCGCCGACCCCGGGCTGATGCTGCACGAGTACTGGCACGTGCTCGGCCAGTGGCAGTCGGGCGAGCTCACCGTCACGCGCTACCTGCTCGAGTGTCTGCGGCACGGCTACCGGCGCAACCGCTTCGAGGTCGAGGCACGCGCCTTCGCCGCGGCGCAGGTCGCGGCGCTGCGCGCGCTGCTCGGGCCCGCGGCACGCGCAACAGTGCGCTGAGAAACGCGCCGGCGCGAGCTGTGCCCGCGAAGCCCTGCCGCTACAATACGCGGCCCGCGGCGCTGAAAGCCGCGGCGCCTCGCGAGGAGCGGTTGGAATGCGATTCTCTCGGAGCTACGACGTGATCGTCGTCGGCGGCGGGCATGCGGGCACGGAGGCCGCGCTCGCCTCGGCGCGCATGGGCGCGCAGACGCTGCTCCTCACGCAGAGCATCGAGACGCTCGGGCAGATGAGCTGCAACCCGGCGGTCGGCGGCATCGGCAAGGGACATCTGGTGCGCGAGATCGATGCGCTCGGCGGCGCCATGGCGCGCGCCACCGACCGCGCCGGCATCCAGTTCCGCATCCTGAACGCGAGCAAGGGCCCGGCGGTCCGCGCGACCCGCGCTCAGGCCGACCGCCAGCTCTACAAGCAGGCCATCCGCTCGGCCCTCGAGAACCAGCCGAACCTGGACCTCTTCCAGCAGGAGGCGGCGGATCTCGCGGTGACGGGCGGGGCGGTGCGCGGCGTCGTCACCGTCACCGGAGTCGCGCTCGAAGCGCGCGCGGTGGTGCTCACCGTCGGCACCTTTCTCGCCGGGCGCATCCACGTCGGGCTCGAGAACTACCAGGGTGGCCGCGCCGGGGATGCCCCCTCGAACCGCCTCGCGGCCCGGCTGCGGGAGCTTGCGCTGCGGGTCGGGCGGCTGAAGACCGGCACGCCCCCGCGCATCGACGGACGCACGCTCGACTGGTCGGTGATGACGGCGCAGCCGGGTGATGTACCAACACCAGTCTTTTCGTTTCTTGGAAGCTCCAGTGAGCATCCAAAGCAGGTAAACTGTTTCATTACGCAGACTAACGAGCGGACTCATGCCCTGATCCGGGCAGCGACCGATCGCTCGCCCCTATACAGCGGGGCCATCGAGGGGGTCGGCCCCCGTTACTGCCCCTCGGTCGAAGACAAGGTCGTGCGTTTCGCGGACAAGACCTCCCACCCGGTGTTCGTGGAGCCCGAGGGGCTGAACACCAACGAGGTGTACCCGAACGGCATCTCGACCAGTCTTCCCTTCGAGGTGCAGTGCGAGTTCGTACGCACCATCCGTGGCTTCGAGCGCGCCCATCTCACCCGCCCCGGCTACGCGATCGAGTACGACTTCTTCGATCCGCGGGACCTCAAGTCCTCGCTCGAGACGCGTGCTCTCGAGGGCCTGTACTTCGCCGGACAGATCAATGGTACGACCGGCTACGAGGAGGCGGCGGCCCAGGGCCTGCTCGCCGGCATCAACGCCGCGTGCGCCGTGAGCGGCCGCGGGCCGTGGGTGCCGAAGCGCAGCGAAGCCTATCTCGGGGTACTGGTCGATGACCTGGTGACGCGCGGCACGCGCGAGCCGTACCGCATGTTCACGAGCCGCGCCGAGCACCGCCTGCTGCTGCGCGAGGACAATGCGGACCTGCGCCTGACGCCCGCGGGCCGCGCGCTCGGCCTCGTGACTGACGAGCGCTGGGCGTTCCTCGAGGCCAAGCAGCGCCTCACCGAGCTCGAGGTCGGACGGCTGCGCGAGCGGCGAGTGCGTCCAGCGGAGCTGCCGCCGTCATGGGCGGGGCGCGTGCTCGGCGGTCCGCTCGCGCACGAGACTTCCGCCTTCGAGCTGCTGCGCCGGCCCGAAGTGAGCTACGAGGCGCTCCTCGAAGTGGCCGGCGCGCCCGACTGGCCCGACGCAGCGCCCGGGCAGGGCGCCCCTGACGACCCGCGCCTCGTGCCCCAGGTTCGTCTCCAGGTCGAGGCGCGTGCCAAGTACGCCGGCTACATCGAGCGGCAGCAGGAGGAGATCGAGCGCGCGCGGCGCAACGAGGAGACCACGCTCCCGGCGGACCTCGACTACGCAGCCCTCACGGGGCTCTCCCACGAGGTGCGCCAGAAGCTCGCCGAGGCGCGCCCCGCGACCGTCGGCCAGGCGGGCCGCGTGCCCGGCGTCACCCCGGCCGCCGTGTCGATCCTGCTCGTGCACCTGAAGAAGCGTGGCCGCGGCGGCCGCAGCCGGGTCGCATGAGCGGCTTCACGCAGCAGCTCACGCGCGCCTGGGAAAAGAACGATTCGCTCCTGTGCGTGGGACTCGACCCGGAAGCCGGGCGCCTGCCTGGCGCGCTCGCCGCCGCCCGTGAGCCGCTGTTCGAGTTCAACAGGGCGGTGATCGACGCCACGGCGGACCTGGTGTGCGCCTACAAGCCGCAGTTCGCGCACTACGCCGCCTGCGGCGCGGAGGCGCAACTCGCGCGCACGATCGAGTACATCCACGCGAGCCACCCCGGGCTGCCGGTGATCCTCGACGCCAAGCGCGGCGATATCGGCTCGACCGCCGAGCACTACGCCACCGAGGCCTTCGAGCGCTACGGCGCCGACGCCGTCACGGTGAACCCGTATCTCGGCAGCGATGCGCTCGAGCCCTTCCTCACCCGTGCCGACAAGGGCGTCATCGTGCTCTGCCGCACCTCGAATCCCGGCGCGACGGACCTGCAGGACCTCGAGGCCGGCGGGCTGAGGCTCTACCAGATCGTGGCGCAGCTCGCCGCGCGGCGCTGGAACTCGCGCGGCAACTGCCTGCTGGTCGTCGGCGCCACCTACCCGCGCGAGCTCGCCGAGGTGCGCCGCATCGTCGGCGACATGACGCTGCTCGTGCCGGGGGTCGGCGCCCAGGGGGGCGACGTCGCGGAAGTGGTCCGCAGCGGCCAGACCTCCCGGGGCACGGGCCTCGTCATCAGCGCCTCGCGCTCCATCCTCTACCCCGGCGCGGGCGGCGGGGACTTCGCCGCGCGGGTGCGCGCCGCTGCCGCGGCGTTGCGCGCCCAGATCAACTCGAGCCGCAGCCCGCGGCCGCGCTCAGCCGCCCGATGAGCGGACGGCCGCCAGGCGCTCACCTGCACACCCGCGCTGCCTGCCTCACCGCGCTCCTCGCCGCCGCGGCGCTCGGTGGGTGCGCGCCCTCCGGGAGCGGCGGCGCCCCGGGTCCGGGGGCGGCGGGCCACGGCGCGCAGCTGCTGGTGCGCGGCGGGGGCCCGGACCCCGACTCCCTCGACCCGCAGAGGGTGCGCGGCTTCGAGGCACAGGGGATCGTGCGCGACCTGTGCGAGGGCCTCACGACGCTCGATCATCACGCCGCCGTGGCACCGGGGGTGGCGAGCCGCTGGAGCGTGAGCGCCGACGGGCAGGTCTACACGTTCACGCTGAGGAGCGATGCGCGCTGGTCGAACGGCGAGCGCGTGGTGGCGGCGGACTTCGTCGCGGGGCTGCGCCGTCTGGTCGATCCCGCCACCGGCTCGGCCTACGCCGGCTACGTCGACGTCATCGCCAACGCGAACGACATCGTCGCCGGGCGCAAACCCCCCGAGTCACTCGGCGTCGGCGCGCCCGACGACTCGACGGTCGTCATCACGCTCGCCTCTCCCGCGCCCTACCTGCCGGCGCTGCTCTCGCACCCGAGCACCTGCCCGGTGCACCGGCCGACTCTGAGAGACCACCCCCGGGACTACGCCCACCCGGGCGTCATGGTGTCCGACGGCGCCTTCCGGCTGGCCGAATGGGTGCAGGGCTCGTACGTGCTCCTCCGCCGCAATCCCTGGTACTGGAACAACGCCGCGACGCGGCTCGATGCGGTCAGGTACCTCATCATCCCCGACGAGAATGCCGAGCTCACCCGCTACCGGGGCGGGGAGCTCGAGGTGACCGCGGTCGTGCCCCGCGGGCAGTTCGACTGGATCAAGGCGCATCTCGCCGGCGAGCTGCACGTCTCGCCGCAGCTCACGACCTACTACTACGGCTTCAACCTGCGCCGGCCGCCCTTCCGGGACGAGCCCAGGCTGCGCCGCGCGCTCTCGCTGGTGATCGACCGCGAGAAGCTCGCGCAGCTCGTGCTGCGCGTGGGAGAGCTGCCCGCCTACGGCTGGGTGCCGCCGGGGGTCGACCACTACACCTCGCAGTCCTTCGACTATCGCGACGAGCCCTTACCCGAGCGCATCGCCGAGGCGCAGCGCCTGTACCGGGAGGCGGGCTACTCGCACGCGCACCCGCTCGCCTTCGAGCTGCGCTACAACTCGGGCGAGGTGCACACCAAGCTCGCACTCGCGGTCGCCTCCATGTGGAAGGAAGCGCTCGGCGCCGACGTGCGCCTCACCCAGGTCGAGTTCAAGACGCTGCTCGCCGACATCGATCGCGGCGACGTGGAGATGTTCCGCTCGAGCTGGGTAGGCGACTACAACGACGCCTATACCTTCGCCCAATACCTCAAGAGCGACTTCGGGGTGAACCTGCCCCACTACCGCAGCGCCGCCTACGACGCGCTGCTCGCGCGCGCCGCGGATGCGACCGAGCCGGCACAGCGCCGCGCGCTGCTCGAAGAGGCCGAGCGCCTCATGCTGCGCGACACGCCGCTGATCCCGCTCTACTTCTACGTGAACAAGCACCTGGTGAAGCCCGAGGTGCAGGGCTGGTACGACAACGTGATGAACGTGGTCTACAGCAAGGACCTGTCGGTGCGCTCGCCGACACGCTAGCGGGCGCCAGGCCCGCGGCGCGCCGCGCGCGCCCTACTTGCCGATGCAGAAGCCCGCGAAGATCCGACCGAGGAGGTCGTCGCTGGTGAACTCGCCGGTGATCTCGTTGAGCGAGCGTTGCGCGGCGCGCAGCTCCTCGGCCACGAGCTCCCCGGCGCGCCGCTCGCTGAGCTGCCGCGCCGCTTCCTCGGTGTGCTCGCGCGCCCGGGCGAGCGACTCGAGGTGACGCAGCCGGGCGCTCACCGCCCCGCCGTCCACCGTCTGGTAGCCCATGCACTCCTTGAGGTGGGTGCGCAGCGCCTCGAGGCCGGCGCCGGTCAGGGCCGACACGGCGAGGCGCGGAGGCACGCCGTCGGCGTGGGCGCAGGGGGCGAGATCGCACTTGTTGAACACCAGCGTGACGGGAACCGCCGCCGGCAGCCGCGGGCGCTCCTCGTCCCAGGCGGCGGCGTCCGGATCCGCGGCGGCGTCGATGACGAACAGCACCCGGTCGGCGCGGCGCATCTCGGCCTCGGCGCGCCGGATGCCCTCCTGCTCCACCGCGTCACCGCCGCGGCGCAGCCCCGCGGTGTCGAGCACGTGCAGCGGCATGCCGTCGAGATGGATGCGCTCGCGCACCACGTCGCGCGTGGTGCCGGGAATCGGCGTCACGATGGCCGCGTCGAAGCCCGCCAGGCGGTTGAGCAGGCTCGACTTGCCGGCGTTCGGCCGGCCGGCGATCACCACCGTCATGCCGTCGCGCAGCAGCCGGCCGCAGCGCGCGCTCGCCTGCACGGCGTCGAAGTGCGCGCGCACCGCCCCGAAGCGCGCGGCGAGCTCGCGGTCGGAGAGGAAGTCGACCTCCTCCTCGGGAAAATCGATCGCCGCCTCGACGTAGGTGCGCAGGTCGATCACCGCCTCGGTGAGCCCGCGCACCATGGCGGAGAACTCCCCCTGGAGCGAGCGCATCGCGGCGCGCGCCGCCTCGCTCGAGGAGGCGTCGATCAGATCGGCGACCGCCTCGGCCTGGGCGAGATCGAGCTTGTCGTTGAGAAAGGCGCGCTGGGTGAACTCCCCGGCGTGCGCGCGGCGCGCGCCGAGCTCGACCAGCCGCGCCACCAATGCCTCCATCACCAGCGGCCCGCCGTGGCCATGCAGCTCGAGCACGTGCTCACCGGTGTAGGAGCGGGGCGCGGGGAAGAACAGCGCGAGGCCCGCATCGATCGGCTCGCCGTGCGCATCGCGGAAGCGCGCGAAGCTGGCCTGGCGCGGCGGGGGCAGCTCCCCGAGCATCACCGCGGCCAGCTCCGGCACCTTCGGCCCCGAGACGCGCACGATGCCGATCCCGCCCCGGCCCGGAGGCGTCGCCGCAGCGACGATGGTATCGGTGCGCGTCATGAGCGTTCCCGGAAGGCTAGCGCCGCCGCGGTATCCCGTCACCCGCTCCTTGGGTATGCTCTCCCGCTCCCTGGGCAAGGGGGCGCCATGTCCGCTTACGAGCTCGCACAACTGAACATCGGCATCATCAGGGGACCGATCGACTCGCCGATCATGGCGGAGTTCGTCGCCAACCTCGCGCGGATCAATGCTCTGGCGGAGGCCTCAACGGGCTTCGTGTGGCGGCTGCAGACCGCGGACGGCGACGCCACGGCGATCCGTCCATTCGAGAACGAGAGCATGCTCGTGAACATGTCGGTGTGGCGCGATGCCGACTCGCTGCGGCAATTCGTGTACCGCTCGGCGCACGCCGACATCCTGCGCCGGCGCCGCGAGTGGTTCGAGAAGATGAGCGAGGCGATCCTGGTGCTGTGGTGGGTACCGCAGGGACATCGCCCGTCGGTGCAGGAAGCGATCTCCCGGCTCGAGACGCTGCGCCGTCAGGGCCCGTCCGCGCAGGCTTTCACGTTCCGGCAGACGTTCCCGCCACCCGATGCGCCCGAGCCCGCCGAGCCCGGCGGGTTCGAGGACGAGTGCCCGGCCACCTGAGGGCCGCGCCGTGGCGCTCAGGTCTTCCTGGCCGCCACGACCGCGGCGATCCGCCGGTTGATGTTCCACTGCTGCGCGATTGACAGGACCGTGTTGGTCACCCAGTAGAGCACCAGCCCCGCCGGGAAGAACGCAAAGGTCACCGACATCGCGAGCGGCATGATCATGAAGACCTTGGCCTGCACCGGGTCGGGCGGCGCGGGGTTGAGCTTGTACTGCACGAACATGGCCACCGCCATGATCGCCGGCAGGATGAACCACGGATCGCGCGCCGAGAGGTCGTGGATCCAGAAGGCGAACGGCGCCTGGCGCATCTCCACGCTCTCGAGCAGCACCCAGTAGAAGGCAATGAACACCGGGATCTGGATGATGATCGGCAGGCAGCCGGCGACCGGATTGATCTTCTCGCGCTTGTAGAGCTCCATCATCGCGCGGCCGAGCTTCTCGCGGTCGTCGGCGTAGGTCTCCTGCAGGTTCTTGATGCGCGGCTGCAGCGTCTTCATGCGCGCCATCGACCGGCCGCTCGCTTCCGAGAGCGGGTAGAACAGCAGCTTCAGCAGGAAGGTCACCGCGATGATCGCGACGCCCCAGTTGCCGGTCAGCCCGTGCACGAAGGCGAGCGCGAGGAACAGCGGCCGCGCGAGGAACCACAGGCGCCCGTAGTCGGCCACCCGATCGAGCTCGGGGGCGGTCGCCTCGAGCTGACTCTGGAGCTTGGGTCCCACGAACAGCGTGTCGCTGAAGCTGCCGCTGGCGCCCGGCGCGATCGTCTGCCCGGGGCCCGTGGCCGCGAGCAGGTACTGGGTGCCCGCGACGTTCAGCGTGAAGCGGTACGTGCCGTCGCGCGGCGGCACGATGGCGCTCACGAAGTGATGCTGAAGCGCGGCGACCCAGCCGTTGCGCACCTCGATCGACAGATGACTGTCCTCGGCGTCGGCGGCGTTGAGCTCGCGGAACCTGGTGCCGTCGTCGAACGAGGGCCCGTGGAAGGAGTAGGTCTCGACGTTGAAATAGGAGCGCTTGGTGGGCGGGTCGTTGCGCAGGATCTGCGCGTAGGAGCGGGCCGACCACGGGGCAGCGCTGCCGTTGCGCACCTGGTAGTCGACGTCGATGCGATAGCTGCCGCGCCGAAAGACGTAGGTCTTGGTGACGCGGATGCCGCCCGCGTTCCAGGTGAGCGGCACGCGCAGCTCCGCGGCGCCATCGAGCGTGTAGTCGGCGCGCTCACTGGCGAACTCCGCGAGGTGGGTCGGGTACGGCCCTGCGCCCGCTCCGGTGAGACCCGACTCGAGCTCGTAGATCGTCTCGGGACTGTCGTGGTTCTCGAGGCGCACCGGCGCGGGCTCGCCCTTCACCATCGGGTAGGCGAGCAGGTCGACCTGCTCGAGCGTGCCGCCGCGCGTGCCGATCTCGACGGCGAGGACGTCGGTGCGCACGTTGACCGTGGCCGGCGCCGGCGTGGCCGCTACGCCGCCGGTTCCCGCAGCCGCGCCGGCGGCCGGCAGGCTAGCCGTGGCGGCAGTGGAAGCGCCCGCGGCGGACGCGGCGCCCGCAGCGGGCGCTTCGGGAATCCGGCTGCCGAGATCGGCTGCCGGAGCGGTGCCGCGCTGCGCGCCGCGACCGGCCGCCGGGGCCGCAATCGTGGTGCCCGGCGTCGGGGCGTAGTCGCGCATCCACGCCTCGTAGTCGAGCATCAGCAGCAGCGCGAGCGCGCCCCACAGATAGACACGCGGGCTAGCGATCATGGGCGTGATGGGGGTGCAGCGGGTGCGAGGGCGCCGGCGGCACCGGATCGAAGCCGCCCGGATGGAAGGGATGGCAGCGCCCGAGGCGCCGCAGCGCGAGAGCGCCACCGCGCAGCACGCCGAAGCGCTCGACGGCCTCGAGCGCGTACTGCGAGCAGCTCGGATAGAAGCGGCATGCCGGGCCGATGAGCGGGCTCACCGCGAGCTGGTACGCGCGGATGAAGAGCCTGACGAGCGTGCGCATCAGGCGGTCGCCTTGCGCCACAGCGCCGCGAGGCTCGCGCGCAGCTCCGCGGCCGGCGCCGTGCGTGCGCGGGGGCGGACGCTCACGATCAGGTCGAGCGGCGCGAGCTCGCGCTGGTGGAGGCGGAAGGATTCGCGGATCAGGCGGCGCAGCCGATTGCGTGCGACCGCGCCGCCGGCTGCGCGCACTGCCACCGCGAGCCCGAGACGCGGAACGCCCGATTCGTTCGCCAGCGCAATCACCGTGAAAAATCCATCAGCCAGACGCCGCCCGCGCGCATAGGCGGCGTCGAAGTCGCTCTTGCGCCGCAGCCGAAGTTGCGCCGGCAGAGTGAGCCGCCCCGGCATCGCAGCCCCCCGATACCCTTGAGAACGGGTCTGCGGCGCGCTGGTTCCCCGCACTGCGCACCCGGCCCGCGCGCCGCTTCAGGGGATCAGCCGGCGCCGGCCCTTGGCGCGCCGCCGGGCAAGCACCCTGCGGCCGGCCTTGGTCGCCATGCGCGCGCGGAACCCGTGGGTGCGCTTGCGGCGCACTTTGCTCGGTTGATAGGTACGCTTCATACCGCAGGCTCCGTCGCAAGAGGTGGCGCGAAAAAAAAGGGCGGCAAGGCTAAGCCGTTGAGCGCCAAGGTGTCAATACACGCGGCGCGGCCGGCGAGCCTTCAGCGAGCGGCTCGATCGGTATAGACTTCGCGGCCCTTCCCTCACTCGTTCACGAGCATCAAGGTCGCGGAGGCAACGCGCGTGGAAGCGTCGCTTTGGACTCGCTGCATGGGAGCGTTGGAGGCGGAGCTTCCCGAGCAGCAGTTCAACACCTGGGTGCGTCCGCTGCAGGCCATGGAGGGCAATGGTGCGCTGAAGCTCCTGGCCCCCAATCGCTTCGTGGTCGACTGGGTCAACGCCAATCTGCTGCCGCGGATCGGCGAGCTGCTGCGCGACGAGACCACGGGCGATGCGCCCATCATCACCGTCGAGGTCGGCTCGCGCAGCACGCCGCTGCGCGGCGCTCCGGCGTCGCGTGCGCCGCGCGCCGGAGGCCTCGTAGTCGGCGCACGGCTCAGCCCGGATTTCACCTTCGCGACCTTCGTCGAGGGCAAGAGCAACCAGCTCGCCAAGGCGGCCGCGCTGCAGGTGGCGGAAAATCCGGGGCGCGCTTACAACCCGCTGTTCCTCTACGGCGGCGTCGGTCTCGGCAAGACGCATCTCATGCACTCCATCGCGCACCTCATCAAGGAGCGCGACCCCGAGGCGCGCATCGCCTACGTGCACTCCGAGCGCTTCGTCGGCGACATGGTGCGGGCGCTGCAGCACAACTCCATGAACGAGTTCAAGACCGCCTACCGCTCGCTGAACGCGCTGCTGATCGACGATATCCAGTTCTTCGCCGGCAAGGAGCGATCGCAGGAGGAGTTCTTCCACACCTTCAACGAGCTGCTCGAGGGCCAGCACCAGGTGATCCTCAGCTGCGACCGCTACCCGAAGGAGGTCGACGGTCTGGAGGAGCGTCTCAAGTCGCGCTTCGGCTGGGGACTCACGGTCGCCATCGAGCCGCCCGAGCTCGAGACCTGCGTGGCGATCCTCATGACCAAGGCGCATGCCGTGGGTGTGAGCCTGCCGGAGGAGGTAGCCTTCTTCGTCGCCAAGCGCATCCGCTCGAACGTCCGCGAGCTGGAAGGTGCGCTACGCCGCGTGATCGCAAACTCCCGCTTCACGGGACATGCGATCACGCTGGAATTCGCCAAGGAAGCGCTCAAGGACCTGCTGTCACTGCAGGCGAAGCTCATCACAGTCGACAACATCCAGAAGACCGTCGCCGACTACTACAAGGTGCGCATGGCGGATCTGCTGTCCAAGCGCCGCAGCCGCTCGGTGGCGCGTCCCCGCCAGGTGGCCATGGCGCTCGCCAAGGAGCTCACCAATCACAGCCTGCCCGAGATCGGCGACGCGTTCGGCGGCCGCGATCACACCACCGTACTGCATGCCTGCAAGCGCATCAAGGAGCTGCGCGACACCGAGCAGCGCGTGAAGGAAGACTACTCGAACCTGTTGAGAACTCTGGCCGGCTGACGGTACAAGTCTGTGCGATTACTGTGGACAGGCAAGGGGGTAAAGTTATACACAGCTCCTGCACTGCTCATCGGCAGTCGATGCCAGATGTTATGAGACCGGGAGCGAGACCCAAGGACTTGCTGCGGCACGTAAAGCTCGAATGATTCCCGTATTTCACAGCCTCTACTGCTATAACAATAAAGACTTTCCAATCAGAAGATCTTCAAGAGAGTGATTCACATGAAGCTGACCGCCGCGCGCGAAGACCTGCTCGCTCCCCTCCAAAGCGTCATCGGCGTAGTCGAGCGCCGTCAGACGATGCCGGTGCTCGCGAACGTTCTGCTGGCCGCGCGCGACAACCGCCTGAACGTGACGGGCACGGACCTCGAAGTGGAGCTGGTGGCGACGAGCCAGGTGTCCGTGCAGCAGGCCGGCGACATCACGGTACCGGGCCGCAAGCTGCTCGATATATTCCGCTCGTTGCCGGAGAAGGCGAGCGTCACGCTGAGCACCGAGGGCGAGCGCGTCTCGGTGCGCGCGGGACGCAGCCGCTTCACGCTCTCGAGTCTTCCGGCAGCGGAATTTCCGCTGGTCGACGAAATCAACGCGCAACAGACGGTCACCGTTGCGCAGGGGGAATTCCGCCGCCTGATCGACAAGACGCATTTCTCGATGGCGCAGCAGGACGTGCGCTACTACCTCAACGGTCTTCTGCTCGAGACCGACGGCAAGTCCCTGCGTGCGGTTGCGACCGACGGCCACCGGCTCGCGCTCTGCGAAACGGAGCTTGCCGGGAAGGCGAAGACGAGCCACCAGGTCATCGTCCCGCGCAAAGGAGTCCTCGAGCTGCAACGGATCCTCGGCACCGAGGGAACGATCGAGCTGGCGGTAGGTACGAATCACGTTCGCGCCCAGATCGGCGATATTCGCTTCACTTCCAAGCTGATCGATGGTCGTTTCCCGGAGTATGGGCGGGTGATCCCGTCGAATCCACCGAAAACCGTGGAAGCGGACCGCGAGGCCCTGAGGCTCGCCCTGCAAAGAACTGCCATTCTTTCGAATGAAAAGTACCGCGGTGTGCGCCTCACCGCGCGGACCGATCTGCTCACCATCCAGGCGCACAACCCGGAGCAGGAAGAAGCCGAGGACCAGGTCGAGGTGTCTTACAAGGGAGAGGAAGTCGAGATCGGTTTCAACGTGAACTACCTGCTCGATGCCTTGAGTGCCATTGAGAGTGACAAGGTGGAGATCGCGCTCACCGACTCGAACAGCAGCTGCCTCATCCGGGCGCCGGGCACGACGAACACTCGATACGTCGTCATGCCGATGCGCCTGTAACGCGGCTCAGCCGGCCTTTCTGTTCGAGCAGCAGCGCGATCGCGCTGGCAGGCCGACCGAATCCGGATTGGACGTTCCACGTGAAACCGGCGAGGTAACGCCATGGTGGTTTCATGCGCAGCCTGGATTCTGATTGTGCTGCCGGAGACGGCCAAGAACCCAAGTCGTCGTCGATGCACGTGCGTGCGTCGCTCGCCCAGGCCGCGGGC
>DASQIC010000047.1:0-47968 GCA_035631755.1 Steroidobacteraceae bacterium | reverse complement strand
GAATGGCGCATGCCGTCGAAGGACTACGCCGCGACGCGCTACAGCGGGCTCACCCAGATCAACGCGCAGAACGCGCGCACGCTGCACCCGGTGTGGACCTTCTCGACCGGGGTGCTGGGCGGGCACGAGGGGCAGCCGCTCGTCGTCGGCGACACGATGTACGTGGTGACTCCGTGGCCGAACGTGCTCTACGCCTTCGATCTCTCCCGCGAGGGCTATCCACTGCGCTGGAAGTACCGCCCGGAGGTGAGCGCCGATGCGATCGGGGAAGCCTGCTGCGACTCGGTGAACCGCGGGGCGTTCTACGCCGACGGTAAGGTCATCTACAACCTGCTCGACGGGCATACGGTCGCGGTCGATGCACGCTCGGGCCGCGAGCTGTGGAATACGCAGATCGCCGACGTGCGCGGCGGCGAGACCGTCACCATGGCGCCGCTCGTCGTCGGCGATCGCGTGATCGTCGGCGCATCGGGCGGCGAGTTCGGCATCTACGGCTGGGTGAAGGCGCTCGATCTCAGGAGCGGGCGCATCGTGTGGACGGCGCACAATCTCGGGCCCGATACGGACATGCTGGTGCGGCCGAACACCTTCCGTCCGCCCTATGGTGGCGCGGTCGACGAGGGGGCGCGCAGCTGGCCGGGCGACAGCTGGAAGAACGGCGGCGCGCCGGTGTGGGGCTCGATCTCCTACGACCCGCAGCTCGATCTCATCTACTACGGCACCGGCAACGCCGCTCCTTACGATGCCGAGCGGCGGCCCGGGGACAACAAGTGGACCGCGAGCGTGCTCGCCCGGCGGCCCGAGACCGGAGCGCTGGTGTGGGCCTATCAGTTCACGCCCCATGACAGCTGGGACTACGACGCGACCGGCGCGATGATTCTCGCGGATCTCACCATCGACGGACATCCGACCCGGACGCTGGTGCATTTCGACAAGAATGGCTTCGCGTACACGCTCGATCGCGCGAACGGGCGGCTGCTGGTCGCGGCACCCTTCGCCCGCGTCACCTGGGCGAAGTCGGTGGACCTTGCGACTGGCCGGCCGGTAGTCGAGCCGGCCATGCAGACGGGCGTATCCCGGGGCAACGTGCAGGGCATCTGCCCGAGTCTCGAAGGTGGCGTGAGCCCGTCGTCGCCGGCGGCATACTCGCCCCGCACCCACTGGTTCTACAGCTCGAGCAACAATTTCTGCATGAGCTTCGCCGCCGCGCGTGCCACCTATCTCAAGGGCACGCCCTACATGGGCTTCGACGCGCCTTATTCGGCCGGACCCGGCGGCTACCTCGGCGCGTTCATCGCCTGGGACGCGGCCACGGGACGCAAGGTGTGGGAGGACAGGGAGCCGTTCCCGAGCTGGAGCGGCGCACTGGTCACGGCGGGCGATGTGGTGTTCTACGGAACGCTCGACGGCTGGTTCAAGTCCGTCGACGCCCGCACCGGCCGGCTGCTCTCGAAGTTCAAGGTGGGATCCGGCGTGGTCGGCAATCCGATGACCTACCGCGGTCCCGACGGGCGGCAATACGTCGCGGTCTATGCCGGAATCGGCGGCGACTGGAAGCTGCTCTCGGGAGACACGCGCTCGGATGATCCGAGCGACGTGCGATCGCCCGCGGACTTCATCAGGAACATCGCACGGCACACGAGCCAGGGCGGCATGGTGTGGATCTTCGGCCTGTAACTCACAGGCGGCTGCCGGGCGCTGTGGTACTGCTCGCGTGCGCGGCGCTCGCTGCCTGCGCGCGCACCGAGGCGCCGGCTGTCGCGCAGGCGGGTCCACCATCTGCGATCGCCTACGAAGCGCACGTCGCGGCGGGCGGCGTCATCCCGCCCGGCGGCGTGCTCAGCAATCCGCACGCCGGCGACGCGGCCGTCGCGCGCAGCGGCGCGCAGCTGTTCACCGCGATGAATTGCGACGGCTGCCACGGCACCGCCGGCACCGGTAGCATTGCGCCTGATCTCGCGGACGGACGCTGGCGTTACGGCGGTGCGGACGCGGAGGTCTTCAGCTCCATCTACTACGGCCGCCCCCGGGGCATGCCGGCATTCGGCGGCGTGCTCGGAGCCGAGGGAGTGTGGACACTGGTCACCTACATCCGCTCCCTGCCGGTACCCACCGACGTGCCGACCGAGTCGTGGGAGGAGCCATAGGCTCCGGGGAGCCCGACGTCCGCGACCTGCGGCTGTTCGTGGTCGCGCTGTTTTTCATCTTCGGCGGCATCACCAGCCTGAACGACGTCATCATTCCGAAGCTCAAGGGCCTGTTCACGCTCAACTACGCCGAAGTGATGCTGGTGCAGTCGGCGTTCTTCGCCGCTTATTTCCTCATCTCCATCCCGGGTGCCGCGATCGTCACACGCGTCGGCTACATGCGCGCCGCGGCGATCGGGCTGCTCACCATGCTCGCGGGGTGCCTGCTGTTCGTGCCGGCATCCTCCTCGGGGCTGTTCATCACCTTCCTCGGCGCCATCTTCGTGCTCGCCGCCGGCATCACGATCGTGCAGGTGGTCGCGAATCCGCTCATCACCATGCTCGGCAGGCCGCAGACGGCCCACAGCCGCCTGACCTTCGCCCAGGCCTTCAATTCCCTCGGGACGACGATCTTTCCCTACGTGGGCTCGATCCTCATCCTCGGATCGGTGAGCCAGGCGGGCTCCGCGGAGCTCGCCGGCCGGGCGCTGCAGCTCTACCGGGCGCGCGAGACGCAGGTCATCGTCAACACCTATCTCGGGCTCGCCACGGCGCTGGCGGTGGTGGCCGTGCTCGTGTGGTTGCGCCGCAACCGCCTCGCCGAGACCCCGAGCGAGTCGCCGACGCTGCGCCACTCGCTCAACCTCCTGAAGCAGACGCGCTTCAGCTACGGGACGCTGTGCATTTTCCTGTACGTCGGCGCCGAAGTCGCGATCGGCTCGCTGATGGTCAATTACCTCATGCAATCGAGCGTGCTCGGACTCGGCCAGGAGGCCGCCGGCAAGCACGTCCCCTTCTACTGGGGCGGCGCCATGGTGGGGCGCTTCATCGGCGCGTACCTGCTGCGCGTCTTCTCGCCGGGCAAGGTGCTCGCGGCGGCCGCCGCCACGGTGATCGGGCTGCTGCTCATCTCCGCCAACACCACGGGCGCGGCATCCGGCTGGTCCCTGCTCGCGATCGGGTTGTTCAACTCGATCATGTTCCCGACCATCTTCTCGCTCGCCTGCGAGGGTCTCGGCCCGCGGGCCGCCGAGGGCTCGGGTATCATCTGCGTCGCCATCGTCGGCGGGGCGGTGGTGCCGTGGATCACCGGGCACGCCGCCGACCTCGTCGATCTCAAGGCCGCGCTCATCGTGCCGGCGGTCTGCTACGCGGGGATCTGCGGTTTCGGCATTTACGCGCGTCGCCCGGCCATCTAGCGATGCACGACGAGCGGGCGCCGAGGGGACGGCTTATGGGCGGGCGACGAGCGCTGATCTGGACGGGCCTGTGGACCGTGCTCGGCGGCGCGCTGCTCGCGGGAGCGAAAGTGAACGAGAAGCCTCAACAGGCGGCCGCCGCCGCCGCCGCCGATCCGTACCTTTGGCTCGAGGACGTTCACGGCGCGCGGGCCATGCGCTGGGTGAAGTCGCAAAACGCCCGCGCCACTGCGATCCTGCAGGCCGACCCCGACTATCGGAAGGACTACGACTCGATCCTGAGCGTGCTCGATGCGACCGACAGGATTCCCTTCGGTGCGCTCGATCACCAGTACGCATTCAATTTCTGGCAGGACGCGGCGCACCCGAAGGGCGTGTGGCGGCGCACCACCATCGCCGACTACGCGAGCACCGAGCCGCACTGGGAGCTGCTGCTCGACCTCGACCGGCTGGCCGCCGAGGAGCACGAGAACTGGGTGTGGAAGGGGGCCGAGTGCACGCCCTCGCTCACTCGCTGCCTGCTCGAGCTTTCGCGCGGCGGCGGGGATGCAGTGGTGGTACGCGAGTTCGATCCCGGCACCCGCAGCTTCGTCCGGGACGGCTTTCAGCTCACCGAGGCCAAGTCCTCCATCACCTACCTCGACGAGGATACGGTGCTCGTCGGCACGGACTTCGGACCGGGCTCGATGACCTCGTCGGGTTATCCGCGCATCGTGAAGCGCTGGAATCGCGGCGAGCCGCTGGCGAGCGCCCGGACTGTCTTCGAGGGGCGCGAGAGCGATGTGGCCGCGGCGGGCGTCGTGTTTCACAACCCGGCAGGCACCCTCGCCGTCGTGCAGCACCAGATCGGCTTCTTCACCGCCGAGTATCACCTGCTCGCAGCCGATGGCGCGACACAGTTGCTGCCGCTGCCGCTCGGCGCCGATCTCAAGGGGGCGCAGGGCAGGCATCTCATTTTCACGCTGCGCGAGGACTGGACGCCGCCCGGGGGCGCGCCCATCGCCCGCGGCTCGCTCATCGCCTACACCGTGCCCGGGTCCGGTGCTGCCGGAAGCGGCGCAGCCGTGGCGGTGCTCTACACCCCGGATGCGCGCAGCGCGATCGATGAAGTGGCCACGGGACGCGACGCGGTCTACGTCGCCGTCAATCACGACGTCACCGGCAGCATCCGCGTGTATCGGCCCGAGGCGGCGGGCAGCTGGAGCGAGAGCACGCTCGCGCTGCCGGCCGGTGGCTCGACGCACATCGTGAGCACCAACGACTTCGGGCCCGAGGCGCAGTTTCGCTTCGAGAGCTACACGACCCCGACGACGCTCTACGCCGACGACGGGCAGGGCAGACCCGTGTCGATCAAGTCGCTGCCGGCGCGCTTCGACGCCTCGAACCTCAAGACCGAGCAGTTCTTCGCCACCTCGCGCGACGGCACGCGCATCCCTTACTTCGTGACCCGCTCGCGCAATCTCACCGGACCTGCGCCCACCGTGCTCTACGGCTACGGGGGCTTCGAGATCTCGCTCACGCCGAGCTATTCGCCCAACTTCGGCATGCTGTGGCTGACGCGCGGCGGGGTGTTCGTGGTGGCCAACATCCGCGGCGGCGGCGAGTACGGGCCCGCCTGGCACCAGGCGGCGCTGCTCGCGAACCGTCAGAAGGCCTTCGACGACTTCCAGGCGGTGGCGCAGGACATCGTGCGGCGCGGCGTCACCACCTCGCGCCAGCTCGGCATCATGGGCGGATCGAACGGCGGCCTGCTGGTGAGCGCCAACATGGTCGAGCGTCCCGCACTCTTCGGAGCGGTGGTGTGCCAGGTGCCGCTGATCGACATGATCCGCTACACCCATATCGGCGCCGGCGCCTCCTGGGAGGCCGAGTACGGCGATCCCGACAAACCCGCCGATCGTGCCTGGATACTCAAGTACTCGCCCTATCAGAACGTGAAGCAGGGCGAGCGCTACCCGCCGGTGTTCTTCGTCACCGCGACCAGCGACGACCGGGTGACCCCGGTGCACGCCCGCAAGATGGCGGCCCGCATGGAGGCCCAGGGCCACGAGGTCCTCTTCTACGAGAACACCGACGGCGGTCACGCGGCGGCCGCCGACCACAAGCAGGCGGCGGAGATGTGGGCGCTGAGCTTCGTGTACCTGAGGCAGAAGCTGGCGGGCGGCTGAGGCGACCCGTGCCCGCGCACACCGGTCCGTTCGAGGTGCTGCGCGCTGCGCAGCGTGTCGCCGTACCGTGGAAGAACGGCGGCGGACTCACCCGCGAAGTCGCCGTGGAACCCGCGGGCAGCGACCTCGAGCGCTTCGACTGGCGGGTGAGTATCGCGGAGATCCACGCCCCGGGCCCGTTCTCGCGCTTTCCGGGCATCGAGCGCCGCATGGCCGCGCTCGCCGGCATGCTCACCGTGTCGATCGCCGGGCAGCCGCCGGTGTGTCTCTCGCCGGCAACTCCGCCGCTCGCGTTCCCGGGGGAGGTGGCGGCCTGCGGTGAGCCGATCGGCGGCAACGTCACGGATCTCAACGTGATGACCCGGCGCGAGCGGTTCACTTCGAGCCTCGCGCGCGCTAACGTGACCCAGTCGGGACGATTCGAAGCGAGCGCGCCGGTGACGCTGCTGCTCGCGCTCACGCAGCTCGAGCTGCGCTGCGGCGCCGACGCCGTCGGGCTCGCGCCCCTCGATGCGGTGCGGATCGCACCGGCGACGCGCTGCGTCATCGCCGCGGGCGGGGACGCAGCCTACTACCTGGTTGCGATCTCGGCCTGCCCGCGGCCCGGAGGTTGAGCGATGCCGCTGCCGGACAAAGCCACCGTGGTCATCACCGGCGCCTTCGGCGCGCTCGGAACGGCCCTCGCGCGGCGCTTCGCCGCGCGCGGTGCACGCCTCGGGCTCCTCGATCGCGCCTCCGTCCCGCCGGCGCTCGCGCAGGAATTCGCCGGTGGACACATGCTCGTCGGGGGCGTGGATCTCACGTCCGCGGAAGCCGCGCAGGCAGCCATGCGCAGCGTGGCTTCCCCCGCCGGGGCGATTCACGTGCTCGCCAACATCGCGGGCGGCTTTCGCTCGGAGACGCTCGAGCAGGGGTCGGTCGCCACCTGGGAGCTGATGTTCGCGATGAACCTGAAGACCGCGGTCGTCGCCTGTCAGGCGGCGCTGCCCTACCTCATCGCGAGCGGCGCCGGACGCATCGTCAACGTGGGCGCGGGCGCCGCCACGCGCGCCGGCGCCGGCATGGGCGCCTACACCGCTTCCAAGGCGGGCGTCGAGCGGCTCACCGAGGCGCTCGCCGCCGAGCTGCGGGATCGCAACATCACGGTGAATGCGATCCTGCCGGGAACCATCGACACGCCCGCCAATCGCGCCGCCATGCCGAAAGCCGACGTGACGCGCTGGGTGCAGCCGGAAGCGGTGGCCGACGTCGTGGTGTTCCTCGCCTCGGAAGCCGCGCGCGCCGTGAACGGGGCGGCGATCCGCGTATTCGGGCGCGGTTGAGCGCCGCCGTCACGGGTGCGCCGCGCGCAGGCGTGCCGCCTCCGGGGCGACGAGGGGCGGGGAAGGGCTGCCGGCGACGGTGCCGAAGCGGCGCCCGGCATTCCAGTCGCCGGTCGCCTGCTCGATCTCCGCGCTCGTGCGCGCCACGAAGTTCCACCACAGAAGGACCTCCTCGGCGAACGGCACGCCGCCGATGAGCAGCAGCCGCACGGGCTCCTCGCAGCGGACGCTGAGCTCGCGCCGGCCGGCGCCGAGGTAGAGCAGGATTCCCGGCACGAGCGCCTCGCCTTCGATCCCGGCGCGCCCGCTCAGGGTGAGCGCGGCATGCTCGAAGGCGGGCTCGAGCGGCAGAGCGAGCGAGGCGGGAGTCTCGGCCGTGAGATCGAGGCCGACGAGCGGGGAGTAGACCTCCGCGGGCGAGGTGCCGCCGAGCGCGCTCCCGGCGAGCACCCGCACGCGGAAGCCGCCGGTCTCGACCAGCGGCAACTCGGGGTAGTTGCGGAAGGCGGGCGCGCGCTGGCGCTCGGCGTCGGGCAGCGCGATCCACAGCTGCGCCGCATGCAGCCGTCCGGCGCGCCCCGGCGCCGAGTCCTCCGCATGGGCGATGCCGCGGCCGGCGGTCATCAGGTTGACCTGGCCCGGCGTGATCAGCTGCTCGTTGCCGAGGCTGTCGCGGTGTACGACCTCGCCCTCGATCATCCAGGTGAAGGTCTGCAGCCCGATGTGCGGATGCGGCCCGACACGCAGTCCGCCGCCCGCAGCGTGATCGAGCGGCCCGGCGTGATCGAGGAAGCACCACGCGCCGACCGTGCGGCGCCGCAGGTGCGGCAGCGCGCGCCGGATCGTGAGCCCCCCGCCGATTTCGGCACTGCGTGCCTCGAGGCGCTCGATCACCGCCTGTGAACTCCGGTTCACAGGAGCTCACTCACGATGCGTACCTCGCCGGTGAGCAGCCGGTGGATCGGGCACTTGTTCGCGATCTCGAGCAACCGTTCGCGCTGCCCGGGAGTGAGCTCCCCGCGCAGCGCGATGCGCCGCCGGATCTCGTTGATGCCGGCGCCGGGCGCTCCCGTGGGATTGAGCTCGAGCTGCACCTCGACCCCGAGCAGCGGCCAGGTTTTGCGGCCGGCATACATGCGCAGCGTAATGGCGGTGCAGGCGCCGAGGCTGCCGAGCAGCAGCCGCTCGGGCGTCGGCCCCTCGTTCGCGCCCCCGGCCTCGCGGGGCTCGTCGGCGACCCAGCGGTGGCCGAGGTCGTCGGTGAGCGTGACGGCGAAGGGCGTTGCGCCGATGACTGCGGTGACGCTCGGGATACCGCTCATGGGTGTGCGCTCCTAGTTCTTCACCAGCGCCTCGATGCGCCGGTCGGGCACGAGCCAGATGAGGGCGACGGTGACATAGAGCGCGATCGCGATCCAGGGGCGGATGAAGGCGAGCACCACCGCCGCGAGATAGAAGACGAGCGAGAGCTTGCCCTTGAGGTCATCGCCGAGCGCCACCGCGAGGCGCGACTGGCGGCCGTTGAGCGCGATGATCTGCTGCTGCAGCACGATGTAGCTCACGGCGGCGCACACCAGCACCACGCCGTAGGCGGCGGTGGGCAATGGCGCGAATCCCGCCTCGTCTATCCAGCGGATCACGAACGGGATCAGCGACAGCCAGAAGAGCAGCCCGAGGTTCGCCCACAACACCCGTCCGTTGACGCGCTCGGTGACGTGCAGCATGTGATGGTGGTTGTTCCAGAAGATGCCGACGTTCACGTAGCTCAGCACATAGGCGAGCAGCACCGGGACATCGGCCTGCAGCGCCGCGAGATCACGCCCCTGCGGGACGTGGATGTCGAGCACCATGATCGTGATGATGATCGCGATCACGCCGTCGGTGAACGCCTCGAGTCGGGCGGTGCTCATGGAGAAGACCTTGCTTGTGGTTTCATGCGTAACTCACTGTGAAATCTGTCATTTATACCCGCCACCGACCCGGCATCGGCGCCCGCGGCGGCGCCGGCGAGGTGCAATGTTAAGCTGCCCCGGTCGGCCGCGGGGGACACATGAACGCCAGCCGCGAATTCATCGGGTTGCGGGATCAGCTGCTCGAGTGGCGGGAGGATGGCGCGCGCGCGCGGCGCGAATTCCGCTGGCCGGCGTTCGAGTATTTCAACTGGGCGCGCGACTACTTCGACGTGATGGCCGCCGGCAACGAGGCGCCGGCGCTGCGACTCGTCGACGACGAGGGCACGGACGAGTCGCTGAGCTTTGCCGAGCTCGCCCGCCGCTCGGCGCGGGTCGCCGGGGCGCTCGCCGCACACGGAGTCGAGCCCGGCGATCGCATCCTCATCATGCTGCCGAACTGTGTGCCGCTCTGGGAGACGATGCTGGCGGCCATCCGCATGGGCGCGGTCATCATCCCGGCGACCACGCTGCTCGAGCGCGATGATCTGAAGGATCGCCTCGAGCGCGGGCGCGTCAAGGCGGTGGTGACGCTCGCGAGCCTCGCCGGCCGCTTCGCCGGCCTCACGGGGGCGCCGCTGCGCATCGCGGTGGGGGACGCGGTGCCGGGATGGGTCGGCTACCAGCGGGCACGGGACGCCGCCGCGGCGTTCACGCCCGCGCGGCCGACGCGTGCCGACGAGCTCTTGTTCCTCTACTTCACCTCCGGAACCACCGCGCGGCCGAAGGTCGTCGCTCACACCCACGTGAGCTATCCGATCGGGCATCTCTCGACCATGTACTGGCTCGGCGTACGGCCGGGCGATGTGCATCTGAATCTGAGCTCGCCGGGCTGGGCGAAGCACGCCTGGTCGAGCTTCTTTGCGCCGTGGAATGCCGGCGCGACGATCCTCGCCTATCACTACGAGCGCTTCGATGCGCGCGCGCTGCTCGGGCAGATGGTGCGCTGCGCAGTGACGAGCTTCTGCGCGCCGCCCACCGTGTGGCGCATGCTCATCCAACATGATCTGCGTCCCTTCCGCGGCTCGCTGCGCGAGGTGGCGAGCGCCGGGGAGCCGCTCAACCCGGAAGTGATCGAGCGAGTGCGTGCCGCCTGGGACATCACCATCCGGGACGGATTCGGCCAGACCGAGACGACCGCCCAGGTGGGTAACCCGCCCGGTGAGCCCCTCAAGCCGGGCTCGATGGGGCGTCCGCTGCCCGGATGGCCGGTGGTGCTCCTCGGGACCGATGGGCGCGGCGCCGAGGAGGGCGAGATCTGCCTCGAGCTCGCGCGCCGCCCGCTCGGCCTCATGCAGGGCTACCTCGACGACCCGCAGCGCAACGCGAGCTCGATGGGCGACGGTTACTACCACACCGGGGATGTGGCGCGGCGCGATGCCGACGGCTATCTCACCTACGTCGGCCGCATGGACGACGTGTTCAAGGCCTCCGATTACCGCATCAGCCCCTTCGAGCTCGAGAGCGTGCTCATCGAGCACCCGGCAGTGGCCGAAGCTGCGGTGGTGCCGAGTCCCGATGCGCTGCGCCTCTCGGTGCCCAAGGCGTTCGTCGTGCTGGCCCCGAACCATGTGCCGGACGCCGACACGGCACGCTCGATCCTCGAGCACGTGCGCAGCCGTGTCTCGCCCTACAAGCGCATCCGCAGGCTCGAGTTCGCCGCGCTCCCGAAGACCATCTCGGGGAAGATCCGCAGGGTCGAGCTGCGCGCGCTCGAGCAGTCGCGTGGACCCGGACGGCGCGCGCAGGAGTTCTGGGAAGAGGACCTGAGCTAGCCGGGGCCGAGCACGTCGCGCGCCGCGGCCAGCACCTCGGGCACGATGGCGGCGACGTCGGCGTCCCGCGTGCGGTGATTGACGAAGCAGGCGCGCAGCGCAAATTGTCCGTGGATGGTGGCGTTCGAGAGATACACGCGCCCGCGGGCGATGATGCGCCGCAGGATCGCCGCGTTGAGCTCATCGGCCTGCCGCTCCGGGCCCGCCGGCCGGTGCCGGAAACACACGGCGCTCAGCTCGGGTGCGGCCAGCAGCTCGAGCCGCGGCGTCGTGGCGAGGAGCGCGGCGAGCTGGCGCGCGTGCTCGAGGTCGGCGCGGATCGCGGCGCGAAACGCCGCCAGCCCGTGATAGCGCACCGACAGCCAGAGTTTCAGCGCCCGGAAACGCCGCGAGAGCTCGAGCGACTCGTCGAAGAAGGCGAAACTCTCCAGCGGATCGCTGCTGAGCGAGCGGGCGTAATCGCCCGTGAACGAGAACGCCGCGCGGGCCGCCTCGGGGCTGCGGTAGAGCAGCACGCCGCAGTCGAGCGGCTGATAGAGCCACTTGTGCGCATCGAGCGAGAGCGAGTCGGCCGCTGCGAGACCGTGAAACCTCTCCGGCACCGCGAGCGCGGCGAGCGCGCCGTAGGCCCCGTCGACGTGCAGCCACAGGCCGTGCTCGCCGCATACCGCGGCGAGGTCCTCGAGCGGATCGATGGCGCCGGTATTGACCGTGCCGGCGGTGGCCACCACCGCGAGCGGCGCAGCTCCCGCGCGCTCGTCGGCGGCGATGGCGCGGCGCAGCGCGGATACATCCATGCGCCAGCGCTCGTCGACCGCGACGGTGCGCAGGCTGGTACGCCCGAGACCGAGCAGCGCCATCGCCTTCGGTATCGACATGTGCACTTCGCTCGAGGCGTACACCACGCCCCGGCGTACCCCGTGCTCGTTGGCCGGGAGCGTCGCCTCGCGGGCCATCGCGAGTCCCATCAGATTGGCGGCCGAGCCCCCGCCGCACAGGCTGCCGCTGAATCCTTCGCAGCCGAGCGCCGCGGCCAGCGAGCGCACCACCTGCCGCTCGATGGTGACCGCCGCGGGCGCCGAGCGCCACGCGGTGACATTCTGATTGAGAACGCTCGCGAGCAGGTCGGCGAGTGCGGCCACCGGCTCGCCCGAGCCGAGCACGTAGCCGAAAAAGCGCGCCGTCGGGGCGCGCGAGCGCTCGAGCACCTCATCGAGGGCATCGAGGGCGCGGGCACCGAGCCCCTGCTCCGGCAGCGGTGCCGAGAAGGTGCGCGCCAGGGCTTCGCCCGAGACTTGCGGAAAGGCGCGCGCCTCACCGAGCCCGTCCAGGTAAGCGGCCGCGAGCGCCGTGACGCGCGCGGCGAGCTCGCGGAACTCCTCGTTCGACAGCTCGAGTGCGTTCATGAGGTGAGGGATACTACACGCGCCGCTGGTTTATGATGGAGCCCGCATGCTCGACCCCGCCGCCGGCTCCCTCGTCGTTGGATCCTTCGCGCTGCTGTTCGCGAGCGCGGCGCTGCACAAGCTGCGCGCTCCGGCGCGCTTCACCGAGGTGCTGCGCGCCTACCGCATCGTGCCCGAGGGTGCGCTCGGCCTCTCGTGGCTGGTGGCCGGGGCGGAGCTCGCCACCGCCGCCGGCCTGCTGCTCGCCCCCGTGCGCCCGCTCGCGACCGTCGCCGGTGCGGCGCTGCTCGCGCTCTACGCAGCGGCCATCGCGCTCAATCTCGCGCGCGGTCGCCGCGAGCTCGCCTGCGGCTGCGGCGGAGCGGATGAGGAACGGCCGATCGCCGGCTGGATGGTGGGGCGGAACCTCGCCCTGGCATTGCTGCTCGCGGCGACGCTGGTCCCGTGGGGGAGTCGCGCGATGCTCCCGACCGATGCCTTCACCGTCGCCGGGGGCACCGCGGTTGCGGCTCTCTTATATATGAGTGTCGACCGGCTGCTCGGCCGGGTGCTGCCGCGGACGGCGGAACTGCGGGGCCCGCGGTGACCGCGCTCGCCGTCTCCAATGTCGTGCTCTGGGTGCTGGTGCTGGTGCTGGCGGCGGTGGTGCTCGCGCTCACCCGCCAGCTCGGGGTGCTGCACGAGCGCATCGCGCCGGCGGGTGCCCTCATGCTGAAGCGCGGCCTCGCCGTGGGCGAGGGCGCGCCGGTGCTCGAAGTCGCCGATCTCGAGGGCCGCGCCCTCAAGCTCGGCGCGCCGCGCAGCGACGGCCGCAGCACGCTGCTCCTTTTCGTATCGCCGACCTGTCCCGTGTGCAAGTCGCTGCTGCCGGCGGTCAAGTCGAGCCGCCACGACGAGCGCGCCTGGATGGATGTGATCCTGGCGAGCGACGGCGACCTCGCCGAGCAGCGCGAGTTCGTGCGTATCCAGGGACTCGAGGGAATTCCCTACGTCGTCTCGGCCGCGCTCGGGCTCGCCTACCAGGTGAGCCGCCTGCCGTTCGCGGCGCTGCTCGACGAGGGCGGGGTGGTGCGCGCGCGCGGCCTGGTGAATTCCCGCGAGCATCTCGAGAGCCTGTTCGAGGCCAAGCGCCTCGGAGTCGCCTCGCTCCAGGAGTACTGGCAGGAGAGCTCATGACCGGCATTTCGGGCGACGCGGCCTTCCGGGCCGTCATCGAGGAATACGAGGCACGGGCCGCGCGCGAGGAGGAGCTCTGGAGCACGCTGTCGCCCGAGGAGGCGATGCGCCGCCGCGACGAGATGCTGCTGCCGGTCGGCCGCGCGACCGGGACGCTGCTGAATCTCCTCGCCAGGGAGGCGGGAGCCCGGCGCATCCTCGAGTTCGGCAGCTCCTACGGCTACTCGACCACCTGGCTCGCGGAGGCGGCGCGCGCGGTCGAGGGCAGGGTGATCTCCCTCGAGCTGCATGCGGCCAAGACCGACTACGCGCGCGCGCAGCTCGCGCGGGCGGGGCTCGCGAAGTTCGTCGAGTTCCGCATCGGCGATGCGCGTGCGAGTCTCGCGACCCTCGGCGGACCCTTCGACCTGGTGCTGATCGACCTGTGGAAGGACCTGTACGTGCCGGTGTTCGAGCTGCTGCATCCGAAGCTCGCCGCCGGGGCGATCGTCGTGGCCGACAACATGATCGAGCCCGAGAGCGCCCGGGCGCACGCCGACGCCTACCGCCGCTGCGTGCGCTCCGCACGCGACATGACTTCGGTGCTGCTCGCGGTCGGTAACGGGATCGAGGTCAGCCGCTATCGGTGAGCGCGATCTCGACGCGCTTGTTGTGCCGGCCTTCGCTGCGGATCCTGAGCACGCGGATCGCACCGATCTCGCCGACGTTCGCCACGTGCGTCCCGCCGCAGGGCTGCAGGTCGATCCCGGGGATCCGCAGCAGCCGCACCCTTCCTAAGCCCCGCGGCGGCTGCACGCTCATGGTCTTGACGAGCTCGGGCTGGGCGTCGAGCTCGGCATCGGTGATCCAGGCCGTTTCGGTCGCCACCCACGAGGCGATCAGCGCATTGGTCTCGCGCTCGATGCGGCCGGCATCGAGTGCGGCGAGCTCGATGTCGAAATCGAGCCGTGCCTTCTCCGGCACGATGTTGCCGCCGGTGACCGGCGCCACGATCACGCAGGAGAGCAAGTGGAGCGCCGTGTGGAGGCGCATCAGGCGGTAGCGCCGCGGCCAGTCGATCTCGAGCTTCACGACCTCGCCCGGCTCGGGAAGCAGGCTGCCGGGTGCGGGAAGGTGCAGCACCTCCCCCGGCAACGGCCCCTTGCGGGTGTCGGCGATGCCGATCCGCTCGCCGTTCGGGCGCAGCATCACCCCGGTGTCGCCGGCCTGGCCGCCGCCCAGGGGGTAGAACACCGTGCGATCGAGCTGGATACCACGCTCGCCGACCGCAAGTATGCGGGCGGTCGCGCTCCTCAGGTAGGCGTCGTCGCCGAAGAGCGGCTGCGTTGCCGCTGCGGCACTCATGGCGGGGAGGTTGCGGGATAGAATGGCACTGTCATGGCGTCCTACGTCTACCGCATCGTCAACGTGTTCACGGTCGGGCGCGAGCCGCTCAGCGGCAATCCGCTGTGCGTGTTCGAGAACGCGCGCGGGCTCGATGCGGCAAGGATGCAGGCGCTCGCGCTGCAGTTCAACCTCTCCGAGACCACTTTCATCCTGCCCTCGGAGCGCGCGAGCGCCGCGGTGCGGATCTTCACGCCGCGCTACGAGATGCCCTTTGCCGGCCACCCGACTCTCGGCACCGCGCACGTATGCCGCGCGCTGGGGCTGGCGGGCGAGCGGGTGACGCTCGAGCTGCCGGCCGGGCTGACCCCGGTGACGGGCAGCGGCGACCGCTGGACGCTGGAAGCGCGCACCCCCACCTGGCGCGAGGTGACCGAGCCGCGCCTGACGCTCGCTGCCACGCTGGGGCTGGACGAGCGCGACCTCGGCGCGCGTCCGCTGTGGGTGAACGCGGGCGTGGAGCAGCTGATCGTGCCGCTTGCGAGCGAAGCGGCCGTGCGCCGGGTCGAGGTGCGCGCCGACCTCCTCGGGCAACTGCGCAGCGCCGACGGGCACAGTCAGGTGTACGTGTTCGCGGCCGCCGGCACGGGCCTGCTCGCGCGTTTCTTCTTTCCGCAGGGCCGTGCGGTGCTCGAGGACCCGGCGACCGGCTCGGCCACCGCGAACCTCGGCGGCTGGTGCCTCGCCACCGAGCGCACCCTGCCGTGCGAATTCAGCATTTCCCAGGGCGAGTACACCGGCCGGCCCTCGGCGCTGCGGCTGCAGGTGGACGCCGCGCGGCGCGTCCTGGTGAGCGGGGATGTGATCGAGCTCGGGCGCGGCACGATCACCCTGTGAGAGCGCTCACCCGAGCGCACGCGCCCCGGCGAGCCGTGCGGCGCAGGTCCGGTGACGCGGGCGGAGAAGTGCATGCCGCAATCCGATCACCCCCAGCTGCGCGCCGGCTCATAATGGCGGCCCGAGGCCCGCAGGCGAGCCGCCCCAGGGCGGTGCGCCCAGGAAACCCTTATGGACCCGCAAACCGAGACCCACCCGCCGGCGCGCGCGCGCCGACCCAGCGGCCGCGAGGCGAAGATCGCGGCCCGCACGGCCCGCAGCCACGCCTTCGTTCCCTTCATCACCCGCAAGATCCCCTATTACGAGGTGCTCTCGACCGAGGGGCTCGAGCTCCTCGAGCACAATGCCGACACCATCCTCGAGGAGATCGGCATCGATTTCCGCGACGATGCGGAAGCGCTCAAGCTGTGCAAGGACGCGGGCGCGGACGTGCAGGGCGAGCGGGTGCGCTTTCCGCGCGGCATGTGCCGCGCGATCGTGCGGCGCTCGGCGCCGAAGGAGTTCACCCAGTACGCGCGCAACCCGGCGCACAACGTGGTGATCGGCGGCAACCGCACGGTGTTTGCCCCGGCCTACGGCTCGCCGTTCGTGCGCAGCCTCGACGAGGGACGGCGCTACGCCCGGATCGAGGATTTCCGCAATTTTGTCAAGCTCACCTACCTCGCGACCTCGCTGCATCACTCCGGCGGCACCATCTGCGAGCCGGTCGACCTGCCGGTCAACAAGCGGCACTTCGACATGGTGTACAGCCACATGAAGTACAGCGACAAGCCATTCATGGGCTCGGTCACCCATCCCGAGCGGGCGCGCGACACCGTCGAGATGACCCGGATCCTCTTCGGCAACGAGTTCACCGACCCGGCGACCGGCAAGCCCCGCACCTGCATCACCAGCCTGATCAACGCCAACTCGCCCCTCACCTGGGATGCCACCATGCTCGGGGCGCTGAAGACCTATGCACGCGCCAATCAGGCGACCATCGTCACGCCGTTCATCCTGGCCGGTGCGATGTCGCCGGTGACGGTCGCCGGCACCGCGGCCCAGACTCTCGCGGAGGCGCTCGCCGGCATGGCGCTCGCGCAACTGGTGAATCCGGGTGCGCCGGTGGTGCTGGGCAGCTTCGCCTCCTCGCTCTCGATGCAGTCGGGGGCGCCGACCTTCGGCACGCCGGAGCCGGCGCTGGTGCTGTACGTGATGGCCGCTCTGGCGCGGCGCCTCGAAGTCCCGTTCCGCTCGGGCGGGGCGCTGTGCGCCGCGAAGATCCCCGATGCGCAGGCGGCCTACGAGTCGGCCAATACGCTCGTGCCGACCTGCCTCGGCGGCGTCAATTTCGTGCTGCACACGGCCGGCTGGCTCGAGGGCGGGCTGTCGATGGGCTACGAGAAATTCGTCATGGACGCCGACCAGGCCGGCATGATGCACACGCTGCTGGCGGGAGTCGACCTGTCGGAGAACGGCCAGGCGCTCGATGCGATCCGCGAGGTGGGCCCGGGCAAGCACTTCCTCGGCTGCGCACATACGCAGGCGAACTTCCAGAGCGCCTTCTACCGCTCGCCGCTCGCCGACAACAACAGCGTCGAGCAGTGGGAGTCCGAAGGCGCCAAGGACATGGCACAGCGCGCCAACGCGCTGTGGAAGAAGCAGCTCGCCGAGTATGAGCCGCCGCCGCTCGACCCGGCGGTGGACGAGGCGCTGCAGGACTACATCACCCGCCGCAAGGCGTCATTCCCCGACTCGAACGTATAGGCCCTAGCCGCCGGCGCGCCTGCGGCTCCGTGCCCCGGTGCGCGGTGCGGGCGCTTTCGCCGCCGGCAGCTGCACCGCCTCGCGCAGGTGGGGGCAGGGCGCGCTCGCATGCGGGATCGCCATCGCCTCGACGAAGTGCGCCTGGAACTTCGGCTCGATCGCCGTCTCGATCTTCTCCACGCGCTGCACCAGGTCCTCGATGGTCTTGCGCGAGCTCCGGTCGAGGAGCGCGATGCGCGCGCCCGTGCCGGCGGCGTTGCCGGCCGATGACACCTGCTTCAGATCGCAGTCGGGGATCATGCCGAGGACCATCGCGTACTTGACGTCGATGTGGCTGCCGAAGGCGCCGGCGAGGCGGATGCGATCCACATGATCGACGTCGAGGTGATCCATGAGCAGCTGCACCCCGGCGCGCAGCGCCGCCTTGGCGAGCTGGATCGCGCGCACGTCGTTCTGCGTGACCGTGAGCGGCATCGCCCCACGCTGCACGACGTAGGCGAAGGTGCGTCCGGTCGGCACGATGCGGTCGCTGCGGGCGGCGAGCGACCCGTCGATGACGCCGTCCTGGCTGATGATGCCGGCGAGGTACATCTCGGCGATGACCTCGATGATGCCAGAGCCGCAGATGCCGGTGACGCCGGTGCGCTCGATGGCAGCGGCAAAGCCCGGCTCATCGGACCACAGATCGGAGCCGATGACCTTGAAGCGCGCCTCGAGAGTCCCCGGATCGATGCGCACGCGCTCGATGGCGCCGGGCGCGGCGCGCTGGCCGCAGCTGATCTGCGCGCCTTCGAACGCCGGGCCGGTCGGGCTCGAGCAGGCCAGCAGCCGGTCGCGGTTGCCGAGCACGATCTCGGCATTGGTGCCGACGTCGACGAGCAGCGTGAGCCTGTCGGAGAGATCCGGACGCTCGGCGAGGATGACGCCGGCGGCATCCGCCCCGACGTGGCCGGCGATGCAGGGCAGGGTGTAGACGCGCGCTCCGGGATGGAGCGCGAGTCCGAGCTCCGCGGCGTGCAGGCCGAGGGCCGAGTCGGTGGCGAGCGCGAAGGGCGCGCCGCCGAGCTCCACCGGGTCGATGCCGAGCAGCAGGTGATGCATGATGGGATTGCCGACCACGGTGAGCTCGAGAATGTCGGTGACCGGAATCTGCGCCGCCGCCGCCACCTCGGCGGCGAGCGCGTTGAGCGCGCCGCGCACCGCCGCGGTCATCTGCTGCGCGCCGCCCGGGTTCATCATGGCGTAGGACACGCGGCTCATGAGGTCCTCGCCGAAGCGGATCTGCGGGTTCATGACACCGCTCGAGGCCGCCACTTCGCCGCTCTCGAGATCGCACAGGTGCGCGGCGATGGTGGTCGAGCCGATGTCCACCGCGAGGCCGTACACGCGCTCGTGGAAGCCCGGCCACACGGCGATCAGCTGCGAGCCGGCGTGCACCGCCACCGTGACCCGCCACTCGCCCTTGCGCAGCGCCGCCTGCAGCTGCTGCAGCACCGCGAGGTCACAGCGCAGCGGGCCGAAATCCCACTCGCGGTGCAGCGCCGCGAGCAGGCGCTGCAGGTCGCCCGCGGGATCGTGCATGTCGGGCTCGCGCACCTCGACGTAGTGCAGGTGCACGACCGGATCGAGCGTGATCGCGCGCGCATCGGCGGCCTTGCGCACCACCTGGCGGTGCACCTGGCTGCCCGGCGGCACGTCGATGACGAGATCGCCGCAGATCTGCGCGGAGCAGGAGAGGCGGTGCCCGGCGGGCAGCGGGCGGCGCTCGGCGAAGCCCTGCTCGGCCGCGCCGACCGGCGAGAGATGCTCAGCGCGCGAGCTCACGCCGTGCTTGGGGAAGTCTCCTTCCATCACCAGCACCTGGCAGCGCCCGCAGAGCGCCCGTCCGCCGCACACCGAGTCGACGTCCACACCGAGGCTGCGCGCCGCCTGCAGCAGCGCCGTGCCGACCGGAAAGCGGCCGCGCTTGCCGGAGGGCGTGAAGACGACCAGCGGATCCGTGGAGCTCATGCGGCCTTCCCGAGTCTTAAGGCGCTCGCTCAGCTCGTCATGCGCCGCCGGTGCCCGCCCTCGCGGCGGCCGCGGGGCGGCGCGGCCGGGGCGGGGGCGGTGGCCGGATGCGCCGGCGCACCGGAGGCCTGCGCGGGCGCCACGTCGCGGAACTTCCTGATCCAGCGTGCACAGTCGGGGTCGTGACCCATCATGACGTCGGCCGCCATGCAGGCTTTGACGATCTCGAGGTGCATCGGGTTCATGATCGCGGAGGTGAGACCCGCGCCGATCGCCATGGTGAGAAAGGTGGCGCTGATGCCCTCGCGCGCCGGGAGCCCAAAGCTCACGTTGGAGGCGCCGCAGGTGGTGTTGACCTTCAGCTCGTGCTTCAGGCGCCGCAGCAGGTGCATCACCTGCCGGCCCGCCTGATTGATCGCGCCGATCGGCATGACCAGCGGATCGACCACCACGTCGCACGCCGGGATGCCGTAGTCGGCCGCACGGTGCACGATCTTCTTCGCCACCTCGAAGCGCACGTCGGGATCCTCCGAGATGCCGGTCTCGTCGTTCGAGATCGCCACCACCGCGGCGCCGTACTTCTTCACCAGCGGCAGCACCGCCTCGAGCCGCTCCTCCTCGCCGGTGACGGAGTTGACGAGCGCCTTGCCCTGGTAGACGGCGAGTCCCGCCTCGAGCGCCTTGACGATGGAGGAGTCGATCGAGAGCGGCACGTCGGTGATCGACTGTACGAGCTGCACCGCCCGGGCGAGGATCGCCGGCTCGTCCGCGAGCGGAATGCCCGCGTTCACATCCAGCATGTGTGCCCCGCAGGCGAGCTGCGCACGCGTGTCGGCCTCGACGCGGCTGAAATTGCCGGCGGCCATCTCGGCGGCGAGGATCTTGCGCCCGGTGGGGTTGATGCGCTCGCCGATCATGACGAAGGGACGCTCGAGGCCGATGACGACCTCGCGGGTTGCGGAGCTGAGCACGGTGTCGGTCATGAGACCATCCTGTTCGGGTTGAGCTGCGGGTCGCGCCCCGGGTACCAGGGCACGCGGCCCGCGAGTACCCCGGAGCTGTGAATGATGTCGGCCACGGTCTCCTCCTGGCGGTAGGCCATGAGGTGCACGCCGTGCACGCCGCGGATGCCGCGGATCTCCTGGATGAGATCGATGCAGAGCCTGCGGCCCTCGAGGGCGGGATCGGCGGCGCCGGCCATGCGTGAGATGACCGCATCGGGAATGTGCACGCCGGGGACGTGGGTGCGGATCCACTCGCCCGCCTTCGCCGAGCGCAGCGGGCCGACGCCGACCAGGATGAACACCTTGTCGAGGAGCCCGAGGTCCTCCACGCGGCTCATGAAGGTGCGCAGCAGCGGCACGTCGTAGCAGAACTGGGTCTGGACGAACTGCGCGCCGGCGGCGACCTTCTTCGCCAGCCGCTCGGCGCGCCACGCCAGCGGCTCGGTGAAGGGATTCTCGGCGGCCCCGAGCAGCACGCGCGGCGCCGAGGAGATGCGCCGGCCGGAGAGAAAGCGATGCTCGTCGCGCAGCGTGCGGGCGGTCTCGAGCAGCGTGATCGAATCGAGATCGAAGACCGGGAGCGCCTGGGGATGGTCGCCCGCCTGCACACCGTCGCCCGTGAGGCACAGGATGTTGCACACGCCCATCGCCGCCCCGCCCAGGATGTCGCCCTGGATGGCGATGCGGTTCCGGTCGCGGCAGGAGATCTGCATGACCGGCGCGTAGCCGACGTGGGTGAGCAGCGCGCACACGGCGAGACTCGACATGTGGCAGTTGGCCCCGCTGCCGTCGGTGGCGTTGATGGCATCGGCGCAACCGTCGAAGATGCGCGCCCGGCGATAGACCTCCTCGGGGTCGGCGGAATCGGGCGGCGCGAGCTCGCAGGTGACCGCGAACTGTCCGGCGCGCAGCACGCGCTCGAAGCGCCCGGGGGAGGTGTGGCCGGGCAGGATCGGCAGCGGGTAGCCCGGTACCGGCTCGTCCTCGAAGATCACGGCGTCTCTCCGACGCGCTGGCGCACGACGCGCAGCCACGAGGAGCGGCCCTGCAGCCGCCGGTCGACGGCCGCCTGCACGCCGCGCAGCGCCTCGATGCCGCCGGGAATGCGCCCGGCCCCGAGCACCGCCTCGACCCACACGCACCTCATCTCGGGGCGCACCTCGCAGTGGCCGTCGGCGCGCACGCCCCCGCACGGCCCGTTGCGCAGATTCTTCGGGCAGTTCATCGGACACGACATGCCGGTCGCACTCAGGATGCACTGGCCGCACATGCGGCAGTCGAACAGCAGGCCCTTGACCGAGCGCTCGAGCAGGGCCACCGGGCGCTCGAGCCGGCGGTAGCCGATCAGCTTCCACAGCGGATCGAGCGCGATCAGCAGCGCCTCGAAGAGGCGGTAGAAGGCGTTCATCCCCCGGGCGTGCCGCACCGACCATGCGCGTACCGCGTACATGGGTTAAGAGCTCGCGGCGAGACCCTTGGCGCGAACCAGCGCCTCGAGGTCCGCGTCGCTGAAGCGCGCCTCGATGCGCGCCGCCTCGGCGGCCGCTTCCGCCTTGAGATCCTCACCGCAGGGGCGGGCGTCGCTGCGCTTCCAGTCGGCGAGGTAGGCGTCGGAGGCTCCCTTGCCGGCGCGCATCGCGGCGCGGTCGACCGCTTCCTGGAAGCGCGCCGACAACTGCACCTTGGCGGTCTCGCGGCCGCGCTTGACGACGACCTGGGCGGGGATGTCGCGCCAGGAAATGATGGTCAGGCTGGGCATGCCAGGTCATCCTGGCTCGCGACCAGAGCCTCGAGGCGCGTGGCCAGCTCTCCGTATCCGGTCAGGCGATATTCGAAGGCGAAGCCGAAGGACCCGGCGATCTGCCGCGCGCGCTCGATCGAGCCGGGCACCGGAGCCTGCGCGAGATACACCAGCCGCCGGTAGTGGCGGAAGTACTCGCCGGCAAGCTGCGGGTGCCGATCGAGGCCGAGGGGCCGGATGACCAGCCGCTCGAAGTGCCGCAGCAGGAAGTCGGTGAGATAGAAAGTCCCGGGCTCGGCGTCCGCGAGCTCGGCAAACAGCCGCGGGCCGCTCAGGAACTCATAGCAATGGGCGCCGGGCAGGCGCTCGACGCCTTCCTCCTCGAGCATGGCATCGAGCAGTCCGCCGGTGCCGCAGTCGCCGTAGGCGACGAAGATGCGCGTGTAGCGCGCGCGCTGCGCGCGGATTTCGGCGCGCACCGCCGGCGTGATGCGCTCGGGACGGTTGTGGAGCTGCGCCGGCAGGCAGCGCACGTCGAGCGCGTCCCAGCCGTTCGCACGCCGCAGCGCCGCGATCTCGCGGGCGAGGGCGCCGCAGGCGATGACGAGCGTTGCCGGGCGCTGCTTCATGGCCGGTGCCGCCCCTCTTCAGGCTGCGCTCGCGGCGCGCGCCGCGGCGCCGCCCGCGGCCGCGCGGCGCGCGGCGAGCAGACTCTTGGCGGTCTCGACCGCGATCGCGGCGTCGCGGCAGTAGGCATCCGCGCCCACCGCCTTGCCGAATTCCTCGTTGAGCGGCGCGCCGCCGACCAGCACGATGTAGTCGTTGCGGATGCCCTGCTCCTTGAGCTTGTCGATGACGACTTTCATGTAGGGCATGGTGGTGGTGAGCAGCGCCGACATGCCGAGGATGTCGGGCTTGTGCTGCTCGAGCGCCGCCAGGTATTTCTCGACCGGATTATTGATGCCGAGATCGATGACCTCGAAGCCCGCCCCCTCGAGCATCATCGAGACGAGATTCTTGCCGATGTCGTGGATGTCGCCCTTCACCGTGCCGATCACGATCTTGCCGATCGGAGGCACGCCGGTCTCGGCGAGCAGCGGGCGCAGGATCTCCATGCCGCCCTTCATGGCGTTGGCCGCGAGCAGCACTTCCGGCACGAACAGAATGCCGTCGCGGAAGTCGATGCCGACGATGCGCATACCCTCGACGAGGGCGTCGTTGAGTGTCTTCTCGGCGCTCCAGCCGCGCTCGAGGAAGATGTGCGTAGCCTCCTCGACCTCGGCCTTCAGGCCGTTGTAGAGATCATCGTGCACCTGCTCGATGAGCTCCTGGTCGTTGAGATCACGCAGGTTGAATTCGCCTTCGGCAGGCTCGGCCATGGTCGAAATCTCCATGCGCCACTTTGACTTACGCGGCGCGCGTCCGTGAGCGGCATGGTACGGGCTGCCCCCGCGCGGCAGGTGCTGCTACGCGACCCTCGATTGCCCGCAAGCGACAGGTGACGCGTTAAGGCAAAAGCGCAACCGGAGCTGGCTCACGCTGCCTGCATCTAAGCCGGGGCGCTGTCGGCCCGGGCGGCGGGTGCGGGGCGGCTCTGGCGGCTCGAGCGCTCGGCGCTCGGCGGGCAGCCGAACTGCGCCCGGTAGCAGCGCGAGAAGTGCGGCGGCGACTGGAAGCCGCACGCGGTGGTGATGTCGATGATGGGCATCGAGGTCTGCAGCAGCAGCTCGCGGGCACGGCGCAGGCGCATCTGCAGGTAGTAGCGCTTGGGCACGCAGTTCAGGTGCCGCTTGAAGAGCCGCTCGATCTGGCGGCGCGAGAGCGAGGTGGCGGCGGCGATCTCGTCCAGCGAGAGCGGCTTCTCGATGTTGTCTTCCATGAGCTGCGCCACCTTGATGAGGCTCTCGTGGCTCACCCCGATCTGGGCGCGCAGCGGCACGTATTGCCGGTCGCGGTCGCTCCTGATGCGATCGACGATGAACTGCTCGGAGATGAGCTGCGAGACGCGCGCCCCGAGCTTACGCTCGACGAGGTGCAGCATGAGATCGAGCGGCGCGACCCCGCCCGAGCAGGTGAAGCGATCCCGGTCGATGGTGAACAGCTGGTCGCTCAGGTGGATGCGGGGAAACTCCTCGCGCAGCGCGGAGAGGTTCTCCCAGTGGATGGTCGCCCGGTATTTGTCGAGGAGTCCCGCTTTGGCGAGCGCATAGCCACCGGTGCAGAGCCCGCCGAGCGGCACGTGCCGTTCGGCGAGGCGCTTGAGTGCGGCGACGACCTTCGGCGACACCGCCGCCTGCACGTCGAGGCCGCCGCACACGAACAGGATGTCCACGGGGCCGACCTGCTCGAGCGGCACCGTCGGGGCGAGCTCGAGGCCGTTGCTCGCCGGTGTCGGCCGGCCGTCGAGACTCACGATCGACCAGTCGTAGACCGGCTGGCCGGTGAGATTGTTCGCCATGCGCAGCGGCTCGACCGCGTTCGCGAGCGCGATCATCGAGTATCGCGGCAGCGTCAGGAAGGCGAGCTTGCTTCGGGGCAGGGGCTGCACATGCCCGATTTTACGCCTTTCTTGCCTGAATGCGACGGCACTGCCGGCGGCTCCGGCGGCCGTCCGGGAGCGGGGAGCAGGCGGGGCTCCCCCGAGCCCCGGGCGTTATGCCCGCAGCTCGAGGTTCTCCGGGTCGTAGGGCGATTCGCGCAGCACTGTTGCCGCCTTGCGCTCGCCGAGAATCTCGATCGAAAGCGGCGTGCCGGGCTCGGCGAACTCGGCGCGTACGTAGCCGACCGCCAGACTCTTCTTCAGGCAGTGGCCGTAGTAGCCGGAGGTTGCCCGGCCGATGATGCGGCCGCCGCGGTCGAACAGCGGCTCGTTGCCGAGCGGGTCGGCGTCGGTGACCCCGTGCACCTCGAGAGTGATGAAGCGGTTGGGCACGCCCGCCTCGAGCTGCCGCTCGAGCGCCTCGCGCCCGATGAACGGGCCCTTGCCCATGCGCACGAAGCGGTCGAGGCCGGCCTCGAAGGGCGTGTAGTCGCGCGTGAGATCGCTGCCCCACATGCGATAGGACTTCTCGATCCGCAGCGATTCCATCGCGCGCATGCCGACCATGCCGATCCCAAAGGGCTTGCCGGCCTCGAACAGCGCATCGAACAGGTGGTGCGCATACTCGACGGGAAAGTGCAGCTCCCATCCGAGCGCTCCGACGAAGTTGACGCGCAGCGCGTACACATCGACCGCGAGGGCGACCTCGATCACCTGCGCCGTGAGCCACGGGAAGGCGGCGTTGTCGAGCGGCGTATCGGTGAGCTGGCCCAGGACCTCGCGCGCCTTGGGGCCCGCGAGCACGAAGCAGCCGCGCGAGCCGGTGATGTTGCGCAAGCCGACCGAGCCGTCCTGCGGCAATGCCTTGAAGAGGTAATCACTGTCGTACCGCTCGGCGGCGCCGGCGCTCACCACGTAGAAGTGCCGGTCGCCGATTCTCGTGACGGTGAACTCCGAGCGGATGCCGCCGCGGCGCGTGAGGGCGTGCGAGAGGGCGAGCCGCCCGGTGCGCGTCGGGACCTTGTTGGCGAGGAGCCCGTCGAGCCACGCCTCGGCACGCTCGCCCGTCACCTCGTGCTTGGTGAACGGGGTGAGATCGATGATGCCGACCCGCTCGCGCATGAGGCGCGCCTCGTTGCCGACGTGCTCGAAATAGTTGCTGCGGCGGAAGCTCCAGCGGTCGCGCCGCTCGACCCCGGGCGGCGCGAACCAGTTGGCGCGCTCCCAGCCGTAACGCTGGCCCCACACCGCGCCCCTGGCGCTCAGGCGCTCGTACACCGGGCTGGTCTTGGCCGGGCGCGCATCGGGACGCTCCTCGTCGGGGAAGTGGATGGTGAAGACGTTGCGATAGGTCTCCTCGTTCTTGCGCACCACGTAACGCCGGCCGGCGTAGGCGCCGAAGCGGCGCGGATCGACGGCCAGCATGTCGATCCCGGGCTCGCCCTCGACGATCCACTCGGCGAGCTGCCAGCCGGCGCCGCCCGCGGCGGTCACGCCGAAACTGTGCCCTTCGTTCAGCCACACGTTCGCCACGCCCCAGGCCGGACCGATCAGCGGGCTGCCGTCGGGCGTGTAGGAAATCGGACCGTTGACGATGTCCTTGATGCCGCAGTTCTCCAGCGCCGGCACGCGGCGCATCGCCGCCTCGACGTGCGGCACCAGGCGGTCGAGGTCGCCGGGAAAGAGGCTGCGTCCGAACCACTCGGGCACGCCGTCGGCGAAGCGCGCCGGCGCACCCTTCTCGTACGGACCGAGGATCCAGCCGAGGCGCTCCTCGCGCAGGTAGTAGGACTTGTCCGACTCGCGCAGCACCGCGAGCTCGCGCCCGCCGCCCTGGCGATAGGCTTTGAGCTCGGGCGACTCGTCGTAGACGATGTACTGGTGCTCGACCGGGATCGCGGGCACGCTGAGGCCCAGCAAGCGCCCGGTCTGGCGGGCATAGTTGCCGGTCGCGAGCACCAGGTGCTCGGCGGTGATGTCGCCCGCGCCGGTGCGCACCTGCCACTCGCCGCCGGCGGTGCGGGTGATGCCGGTTGCCTCGGTGTGCTCGTAGATCTCGGCGCCGGCGGCGCGTGCGCCCTTGCGCAGCGCCATGGTGAGATCGGCGGGCGCGATGTGCCCGTCGTCCGGGTGGTACAGCGCGCCGACGATCGCGGGCGTGTCGGCGCCGCCGCCGAGCTCGAGCAGCGGCCACAGCTCCTTGACGCGCGCGGGCGGGATGATCTCGAAGGGCACGCCGATGGTGTTGGCCGTGCCGCAGTACTTGTGATACTCGTCCATGCGCTCGCGGCAGGTCGCGAGGCGCAGATTCCCCGTGACGTGAAAGCTCACGTCCTGGCCGGTCTCGGCGGGCAGGCGCTTGTAGAGATCGACCGAGTACTTGTGCAGCTGCCCGACGGTGTAGCTCATGTTGAAGAGCGGCAGCAGCCCCGCGGCGTGCCAGGTGGAGCCGGCGGTGAGCTCGGTGCGCTCGATCAGGGCGACCTCGCGCCAGCCCTTCCTGGCGAGGTGATAGAGCGTACTCACGCCGACCACGCCGCCGCCGATCACCAGGACCCGAACGTGTGTCTTCATGGGGTGTGCGTCTTCATGGGGGAAGTGTAGCCGGCGCGTCCATGCCGCGCTGCGCCTCGGCGAGGAAGTCCGACACATAGAGCGCGAACGAGCGCCACACCTCGAGGCGGAACCGCTCGGGCGCGGTGCGCCACAGGACGACCTGCGCCTTCGCCAGCACGGTGCGGGTACACATGCCGACCGGGAAGGCGCGCGCCTCGAGATCGAGCGGGCAGCCGGCCGCGAGCAGCAGCGGCGCATCCGTTCCCGCTACTTCGAGCGCGACCTGCCGGTGACTCACCTCGACGAGCGCGTGCGGCAGTTGCGCGAGCGCCGCGCGCAGCGCCGACCACTGCTCGCCCTCGGGGGCGAGCAGCAGCCACTCGTCGGGCCCGAGCCAGAGCGCGGCACGCTCGCCTGCGCTCGCGGCGCGGCAGGCGGTGACGGGGAGCGCGATTCCGAGGGCCGCCCCGGCCGCCTCACGGACCTCGGGTCCGCCGCGCAGGCTCGAGCGCGCCGCGGGCGGCAGCGGGCGGACCCGCACGCCGCCCGGGATGAGCGGACTCGAGCGCGCCATGCGCAGCTCAGGCATGGAGGCGCCTGCCTTCCGGGTCGTAGAAGACGCTCGCAGCGACCTGCGCCGCGACCTCGCCGCGCCCGGTCGGGACGTAGAGCGTCTGGCCGAGACGGGCCCGCCCGCCCGCGACGAGCGCGAGGGCAATCGAGCGGCCGAGCACCGCGCTCGCGTAGGAGGACGTGACGTGACCGAGCGGGCGCGCGGGCGCACGCGCGCCGGGATGCGACATGAGCTGGGCGCCCTCCTCGAGCACGGTGGCGGGATCGGCGGTGAGGAGCCCCACCAGCTGGCGGCGGCCGGGTGCGCGCATCGCGGGCCGCTCGAGCGCGCGCTTGCCGACGAAGTCGGGTTTGCTCTTGCCGATCGCCCAGGCGAGGCCCGCATCGTCCGGGGTCACGGTGCCGTCGGTATCCTGGCCGACGATGACGTAGCCCTTCTCCGCGCGCAGCACGTGCATGGTCTCGGTGCCGTAGGCGGTGAGACCGTGGGCGCGCCCCGCTTCCCACACGGCTTCCCACACCGCGCGGCCATAGTCGGCCGGCACGTTGATCTCGAAGCCGAGCTCGCCGGTGAAGCTCACGCGAAAGAGCCGCGCCGGCACGCCGACGAACCTCCCCTCCGCCACGCTCATGTGCGGCAGTGCCTGCGCCGAGAGGTCGAGGTCGGTGAGCCCGGCGAGCAGCTGCCGCGCGTGCGGCCCCTGCACCGCGATTACCGCCCACTGCTCGGTGGTCGAGGTGAGCCACAGCTCGAGCTCCGACCACTCCGTCTGCAGATAGTCCTCCATCAGCGCCAGCACGCGCGCGGCCCCACCGGTGGTGGTGGTCACGTGGAAGCGATCGGCGGCCAGGCGCGCGACGATGCCGTCGTCGAAGACGAAGCCGTCGTCGCGCAGCAGCACCGCGTAGCGCGCGCGGCCGACGGCGAGGCGCTCGAAGGAATTCACGTACAGGCGGTCGAGGAAGGTGACGGCGTCCGGGCCGACCACTTCGATCTTGCCGAGCGTCGAGCCGTCGAAGATGCCGCAGCGCTCGCGCACCGCGCGGCACTCGCGCGCGACCGCCCGATGGAGATCCTCGCCTGCGCGCGGGAAGTAGCGGGCCCGTTTCCACTGGCCGACGTCCTCGAACACGGCGCCGTGCGCGGCCGCCCAGCCGTGGATCGGGGTCGTGCGCACCGGATCGAACAGCTCCCCGCGCGAGAAGCCCGCGAAGCTGCCGAAGGTGACCGGGGTGTAGGGCATGCGGAAGGTGGTGAAGCCCACCTCGGGAATCGTCCTGCCGAGGGCCTGCGCCACGATGCCGAGCGCGTTCACGTTGGACGTCTTGCCCTGATCGGTGGCCATGCCGGTCGTGGTGTAGCGCTTGACGTGCTCGATCGAGCGGAAGCCCTCGCGCATCGCGAGCCGCAGATCGGCGGTGGTGACGTCGTTCTGGAAATCGACGAAGGCCCGGGAGCGCACGCCCGGGGGCTGCGGCAGAGCGCCGGCGAGGCCGGCGGAAGCTGCAGCTGCGGGGGCACCCGCGCGCCGCGGGGCGGCGGGAGCGAGCGGGGTCGAGACGCGGGTGCGTCCGGGGGCGGTGGCATCGCGGGCGGCGGCTGCGCCGGCTTCGGCTCCATCGGCGAGCGTCGCGGTGAGATCGGCGAGGCCGCGGCAGGCGCCGGCGCTGCGGGTGTGCTCGGCGGGTTCGCCGGGCACGAAAGCGCCGAGCGCCGCGTCGAACTCGAGCCGGCCGCGCGACTGCGAGTGCAGGTGCACGCTCGGGGTGAAGCCGCCCGACATCAGCACCAGGTCGCAGGGCTGGGTCTCGGCGTCCGCGACGCGGCCGTCTTCGAGCCGCGCGAGCGTGATGCTGCTCACGCGACGGCGGCCGCTGGTGCCGAGGACCGTGATGCCGGTGAGCACGGTGAGTCCGGCGGCGCGCGAGCGCCGCGTCCACGGCCCGTCGGGCTCGGCGCGCGTGTCGGCGACGCAGGCGATCACGACCCCGGCGCGCTCGAGCTCGAGCGCCGCCCGGTAGGCATCGTCGCAGGCCGTCACCAGCACCGCCCGCGTGCCGGGCAGGACGCCGTAGCGGTTGAGCCAGACGCGCGCCGCGCCGGCGAGCATGATTCCCGGCCGGTCATTGCCGGGAAAGACCAGCGGCCGCTCGAGGGCGCCCGTGGCGAGCACCACCTCGCGGGCGCGCACCTGCCACAGCCGCTCGCGCGGCAGCTCCGGGTCGGGCGCGGCGAGGTGATCGGTGAGCCGCTGGTTGAGCCCGAGGAGGTTGTGCGGGAAGTAACCGAAGGCAGTGGTGCGCGGGAGCAGCGTGACGCGCGCCTCGCGCGCGAGCGCCGCCACGGTAGCGGCGAGCCAGCCCGCAACGGGACGCCCGTCGGGCATGGCGCTCGCGCGGTCCTCGGCGAGCAGCGAGCCGCCGGGCTCCGCCTGCTCGTCGCAGAGGATCACGCGCGCACCGGCGCCGGCGGCGGCCTGCGCGGCGGCGAGGCCCGCGGGACCCGCGCCGACCACGAGCACGTCGCAGTGCGCATAGCGCGCGGCATAGCGATCGGGATCGGGAGCGGCCGGCGCGCGTCCGAGGCCCGCGGCGGCGCGGATGCGCGGCTCGTAGAACGAGCGCCAGGCGCGGCGCGGCCACATGAAGGTCTTGTAGTAGAAGCCCGCCGGGATGAAGGGCGAGAGCAGGTCGTTCACGGCGCCGACATCGAAGGCGAGGCTCGGCCAGCGGTTCTGGCTCGAGGCCTCGAGCCCCTCGTAGAGCTCGAGCTCGGTTGCGCGCAGGTTTGGCGTCGAGCGGGCCGCATCGCGGCGCACCGTGACGAGCGCGCTCGGCTCCTCGGCGCCCGCCGCGAGCAGGCCCCGCGGCCGGTGGTATTTGAAGGAGCGGCCGAGGAGGTGCACGCCGTTCGCCAGCAGCGCCGAAGCGAGCGTATCGCCGGCGAAACCCGTGTAGGGCCGCCCGTCGAAGCGAAAGTGCACCGTGCGCGAGCGGTCGATGCGCCCGCCGCTCGCCGTACGCCAGCCCTCGATCATCGCCCGGGCCCGCCGGGCGGTGGCTCACCCACCCGGTAAGTGGCGAGGAAGCGGTCCGAGGTCGTGTCGCGCAGCGCGTTGAAGAAGCGCCCGCAGCCGTGCGTATGGCGCCAGCGCTCGGCGTGCACGCCGCGGGTGTTGTCGCGGCGATAGATGTAGTCGGCCCACTCCTGGTCGGAGACCTCGGCCGGACGCGGCGGGCGGGCGATGTGCGCCTGTCCGCCGTAGACGAACTCGGGCTCCGGGCGCTCGCCGCAGTACGGGCAGTCGATGAGCAGCATCGCCGTCGCCTTCAGTGCGCCACCGCCGCGGCAGCCGCCTCGTCGATCAGGTTGCCGTCGCGGAAGCGCTCGAGCGCAAAGGGCGCGTTGATCGGGTGGGGCTCGTCGCGGGCGATGGTCCAGGCGAACACGTGCGCCGAGCCGGGGGTCGCCTTAAAGCCGCCGGTGCCCCAGCCGCAGTTGACGTACAGCCCCGGCACCGGCGTCCTGCCGATGATGGGCGAGCGATCCGGCGTCACGTCGACGATGCCGCCCCAGTTGCGCAGCATCCGCAGCCGGCGAAACATCGGGAACAGCTCGCAGATCGCCTCGAGCGCCTGACTCGGGATGTGCAGCGCGCCGCGCTGCGTATACGAGGTGTAGGCGTCGGTGCCCGCGCCGATCACGAGCTCGCCCTTGTCCGACTGGCTGATGTAGGCGTGGATGGTGTTGGACATGACCACGCACGGGAACACCGGCTTCACCGGCTCCGACACCAGCGCCTGCAGCGGATAGCTCTCGAGCGGCAGCTTGACGCCGGCCATCTTCATGATGACGCTGGTGTGACCGGCGGCCGCGACGCCGACGCGCGCCGCGCGGATCACGCCGCGCGTGGTCTCGAGGGCCTGCACGGCGCCGCCCGGGGCCCGGCGGATGCCGGTCACCTCGCAGTTCTCGATGATGTCCACGCCGAGCGCGTCCGCCGCGCGTGCGTAGCCCCACGCCACCGCATCGTGCCGCGCCGTGCCGCCCCGGCGCTGCAGCGCCGCGCCGAGCACCGGGTAGCGGATGCCGTCGATGCGCAGCAGCGGACAGAACGCGCGCGCCTGCGCGGCGGTGAGCCACTCGTTGTCGATACCGGCGGCGCGGTTGGCGTGTACGTGGCGTTTCGCGATTTGCACGTCGTGCACCGTGTGCGCCAGCATCAGCACGCCGCGCGGGGAGAACATCATGTTGTAGTTGAGGGCCTGCGACAGGCCTTCCCACAGCCCGAGCGCGTGGTCGTAGAGCGCGGCGCTCTCCGGAAACAGGTAGTTCGAGCGGATGATGGTGGTGTTGCGGCCGGTGTTGCCGCCGCCGATCCAACCCTTCTCGAGCACGGCGACGCTGCTGAGGCGATGCTCGCGGGCGAGATAGTAGGCGGTGCCGAGCCCGTGCCCGCCGCCGCCGACGATCACCGCGTCGTAGGAGGCCCTGGGCTCGGGGCTGCGCCACTGCGCGGTCCAGCCACGCTGGCCCAGCAGGCCCTCTTTGAGCAGAGTGAGGCCGGAAAAGGGGCGCATCGATGGATCGTGCGCCCTCGGCGGCGGCGGCCACGAGCACGTGCACGCCGCGGCGCTTGAACGGGTGCGACAAGACGGGGCGTGTCGCGACGCCAGCGCCGGCGTCAGGCAACCGTGGGCAGCGTGTGCGAGGCCAGCGTGCCGATCCGATGGCCTCTGACGGCGTACCAGCCGAGACCCGCTCCGAGAATCACGGCGATGTAAACGAACGCACCCCAGGTGTTGTACCAGGGTGCGCCGTAGACCGCTTCGCGCGGCCAGGCCAGGTTGATCGCCATCCCCGCGCCCCACAGCACCGCCACGACGTTGACGAACATTCCCCACCTGCCCATGGTGAAGTAGCCGCCTGCCGCGAGATCGCCGGGGGGCCATTGCCCCTGCAGGCGTTTCCTCAGCAGTGAGCCCGTGACCACCAGGTACGACAGGTAGATCATGATGACCGCAATCGAGGTCAGTACCGTGAAAATTTTCGGCTGCCCGATGTTGAGGACCAGGATCAGCTCGGCAATCACGCCGATCACGACGGCCGGAACGATGGGGGTCTGCGTCTCGGAGTTCACCCGCGCAAGCTTCTCCCCGAACGGCAGTGCGTTGTCGCGCGCCATCGCGAAGGTCAAGCGGATGGCGGCGGTATGCACGGCCAGCGAGCACACCGTTACCGCGACCACGATGCAGACCAGGAAGATCTTGCCGAGCGGACCCCACATCACCTGCTCGACGATGAATTGCAGGCCGCCGCTGCTGCTGCCGATCCTCGGATCGCTCAAATTGGGTGCCGCCATGACCGCGCACACCAGGATTGCGCCACCGATGACGAACGAGGCGAGGATCGCGCGCAGAATGGCGCGGGGAGCGGTGCGCCGGGGCTCCAGCGTCTCCTCACCGAGTGAGCTCGCGGTGTCGAAGCCGTACATGACGTATCCGGAGGCGAGCGACGCCACCAGGAAATCGCCGAGATAGCCGAAGCTCCTGCCCGCACCGTAGCCGTTGGCGGAGAAGAAGACTTCGGGACCCCGCTTGATGTTGAGCGCCAGGAAGATCGCAATGAGGCAGGCAGCAATCAGCTCGATGAAGACACCCGCGCTGTTGATCGTCGCCATCAACCGCACGCCGAGCGCATTGACGACGGTGGTGAAGAGGATCAGGACCGTGCCGAGGATTACCGCGTTCGTGGCGAAATCGTAAGCGCCACTGCCGTCGCCGATGATCTGGAAGCCGCTCCACAGCCGCGGCAGGTTGAGTTGCAGCGCGAGCACCACCGCAGACAGGGTGACGATCGAGGCCGTGAGCATCAGCCAGCCCGAGGACCAGCCTACGATCCGGCTGCCGAGCAGCTTCGACCAGTTGTAGACCGATCCGGCGATCGGGTATTTGGCGGCGAGCTCCATGAAGCACAGCGCGACCGCCAGCTGACCGACGAGCACCAGCGGCCAGGACCAGAGGTACGCCGGCCCGGCGGTGCCGAAGCCGAAGTAGAACAGCTGGAAGGTACCGGTGAGTATCGAGATGTAGCTGACGCCGGCGGCGAAGCTGCCGAAGGCCCCGATGCTGCGGGCGAGCGATTCTCTGTAGCCGAAGTGCTCCATGCCGCTGTCGGACCGAGCGGTAGCCTCGTGCTCAACCACGCCCGGGTCCTCTCAGCGCCGGTGCGGCGGCGGCGCACTTGACCCACGGGGCTGCCGACTTCATCATTTCCATCTCGGCTTGAATAGCCGTTTAACGGACGGCCTGTCAAGTCCCGGAAAGTTCGCCAAGTCACTGAGCCGACGTAATCTATCCCGTGCTCTCCTCACTCACCGCAGCGCGTCTCTCCGGTCCCGCGGCGAGGGCTTGAGGGAAGCGCGTTGAACAGGCGATCAATGCCCCTCAAAGCTCTCCGGGCCCCGTCGGGATCTGCGCTTCCGCGCGACGAGCTGGAAGAGGCGCGGCGCGCGCAGCTCATCGAAGTGACGATCGACAGTCTCGCCGATGTCGGCTACGTCGGCACGACTCTCGCGCAGATTGCGCGGCGTGCGGACGTGTCCCCGGGGCTGGTCGCGCATTACTTCGGCGACAAGGAAGGGCTCCTCGAGGCGGCGTTTCGCGCACTGGCGAGGACGCTCGCCGCGCGGGTGCGGGCGAAGCTCGCGCTCGCCGGCACGCCGCGCGAGCGGGTGCAGGCCGTGATCGACATCAACCTGGCGCCGGAGGAGTTCGACCGGCGCACGGGCACCGCCTGGCTCGCATTCTGGGGTCAGGTGCTGCACGTCGAGGGCCTGAAGCGCGTACAGACGGCGTACCAGCGGCGCATGCTCTCGAACCTGCGCAGCGACCTGCGCCAGATGATCCCGCCCGCCGACGCGCGCAGCGTCGCCGCCATGATCGCCGCGCTGATCGACGGCGTGTGGCTGCGTGCGGCGCTCTCGGAGTGGCGCGAGGCCGACAGCGAGAGCGCCCGCGCGCTGCTCACGGGGTTCGTCGAAGGGCGGCTGAAGGAGCTCGCGCCACGGCCCGGACAGGCTGCCGCCGCCGCGGACGCCGGCGGCGAGGCGCGCGCGGCCGGCGTCGCGAGCCGCGGCCCCGCGGCGGATGCGCTGCGCGTTCTCAATCCGGCGACCGGCGCGCTGCTCGCGGAGCTCGCGGTGGATGGCGCCGCCGAGGTGAACGCCGCGGTCGAGCGGGCGCTCGCCGCGCAGCGCGAGTGGGCGGCGCTCACCGGCGCCGAGCGCGGGCGGATCCTGCAGCGCGCCGCGCAGCTGCTGCGCGCGCGCAACGCCGAGCTCGCCGAGCTCGAGACGCGCAACACCGGCAAGCCGATCCAGGAGACGCGCGCGGTGGACGTGCTCTCGGGGGCGGATTGCCTCGAGTACTTCGCCGGGCTCGCCGCCGGGCTCGCCGGGGAGCACCTCGATCTCGGGCGCGCGGCCTTCGGTTACACCCGCCGCGAGCCCCTCGGGGTCGTCGCCGGCATCGGGGCGTGGAACTACCCGCTGCAGATCGCCTGCTGGAAGAGCGCGCCGGCGCTCGCCTGCGGCAACGCGATGATCTTCAAGCCTGCCGAGCTCACGCCGCTCACCGCGCTCGAGCTCGCCGGGATCTTCGCCGAGGCCGGGCTGCCGGCCGGGGTGTTCCAGGTGGTGCAGGGCCGGGCGGAGACCGGGCGATTGCTCACCCGCCACGCGGCCATCCGCAAGATCTCCCTCACCGGAGAGGTGAGCACCGGCAAGGCGGTGATGGCGGATGCGGCCGCGACCTTGAAGCAGGTGACGCTCGAGCTCGGCGGCAAGTCGCCGCTCATCGTGTTCGAGGACGCCCGGCTCGACAACGCGGTCGCCGGGGCGCTGCTCGGGAACTTCTACTCCGCCGGCGAGGTGTGCTCGAACGGCACGCGCGTATTCGTGCACCGGTCGATCCGCGCGGCCTTCACCGAGCGGCTGTGCGCGCGCGTCGCGGCGATGCGCATCGGCGACCCGCTCGATCCGCGCACCCAGGTCGGGGCGCTGATCTCGGCCGAGCACATGGAGAAAGTGCTCGGCCTGATCGCGCGCGGCCGCGACCAGGGCGCGCGGCTGCTCGCCGGCGGGATGCGCCTCACCGCAGGCGCGCTCGCCGAGGGCTGCTTCGTGGCGCCCACGGTGTTCGACCATTGCCGCGACGACATGGACATCGTGCAGCGCGAGATCTTCGGCCCGGTCATGTCGGTACTGGAGTTCGCCGACGAGGACGAGGTGATCGAGCGGGCCAACGCCACCGAATTCGGGCTGGCAGCGGGGGTGTTCACCAATGATCTGACGCGCGCGCACCGGGTGATCGGGCGGCTCGAGGCCGGCACCTGCTGGATCAATCATTACAACGTGACCCCCGTCGAGCTGCCGTTCGGCGGTATCAAGATGTCGGGTCTCGGGCGCGAGAACGGCCGCGCCGCCATCGAGCACTACACGCAGCTGAAGAGCGTCTACGTCGCGATGGGCGACATCGAGTCGCCGTACTGACGGGACGCGCAGCCGTGGCGCAGGAATCGGTCGACTATGTGATCGTCGGCGCGGGCTCGGCGGGGTGCGTGCTGGCCGATCGCCTGAGCGAGGACGGCCGCGACCGGGTGCTGCTGCTCGAGTACGGCGGCTCGGACCGCTCGGTGTGGATCCAGATGCCGAGCGCGCTCTCGATTCCGCTCAACATGCCGAAGTACGACTGGGGCTACTACACCGAGAGCGAGCCGCAGCTCGAGGGCCGGCGGCTGCACACGCCGCGCGGCAAGGTGCTCGGCGGCTCCTCCTCCATCAACGGCCTGGTGTACGTGCGCGGCAACCCGCTCGATTTCGAGCGCTGGGTGGAAGAGGGCGCCGCCGGCTGGGGCTACGCCGACGTGCTGCCGTACTTTCGCCGCGCCGAGCGCTACGCCGGCGGCGGTGACGACTACCGCGGCGCGGACGGCAGGCTCGCGACGCGCCGCGGGCTGCTCACCAACCCGCTGCACGCGGCCTGGATCGAGGCGGCCCGCCAGGCGGGCTACGCCTTCAGCGCCGACGTGAACGGTTTTCGTCAGGAGGGCTTCGGGTATTTCGACATGACCGTCGGCGGCGGACGGCGCGCGAGCGCGGCGAATGCCTACCTGCGCCCGGCGCTCGGGCGCGGCAATCTCGAGGTTCGCACCCACGCGCTCGCAACGCGGATCCTCACCGAAGGCCGGCGCGCGGTCGGCGTGCGCTACCGCCGCGGCGGCGCGCTGCACGAGGTGCGCGCCCGGCGCGAAGTGCTGCTGTGCGCGGGCGCGATCGGCTCGCCGCAGCTGCTGAAGCTCTCGGGTCTCGGGCCGGCGGCGGAGCTGCGCGCGCTCGGCATCGAGGTGGTGCACGAGCTCCCCGGGGTGGGGGAGAACCTGCAGGATCACCTCGAGTTCTACTTCCAGGTCGCGTGCCGCGAACCCGTCACGCTCTACTCGCAGATGAGCCCCTGGCGCAAGGCGTGCATCGGCGCGCGCTGGCTGCTGCGCCACGACGGCCTCGGCAGCAGCAATCATTTCGAGAGCGGCGGCTTCATCCGCAGCCGCGCGGGCGTGCGTTACCCCGACATCCAGTTTCACTTCCTGCCGATGGCCGTGAATTACGACGGCTCGTCGCTCGCGCGCGAGCACGGCTTCCAGGCCCACGTGGGACCGATGCGCTCGCGCAGCCGCGGCTGGGTGCGGCTGCGATCCGCCGAGCCGGGCGAGCCGCCGCGGATCTTCTTCAACTACCTGTCGCAGCCCGAGGACTGGGTGGAGATGCGCGCCTGCGTGCGCCTGACGCGCGAGATCTTCGCGCAGGCGGCTTTCGATCGTTACCGCGGGCGCGAGATCCAGCCGGGCGGGGCGGTGCAGAGCGACGCGGCGATCGACGCCTTCATCCGCGCCAAGGTCGAGAGCGCTTTCCACCCCTCGTGCAGCTGTCGCATGGGAGCGAGCGGCGATCCGCTGGCCGTGGTCGACGCGCAGGCGCGCGTCATCGGGGTGGAGAAGCTGCGCGTGGTCGACTCCGCCATCATGCCGTCGATCACCACCGGGAACCTCAATGCCCCCACCATCATGCTGGCGGAGAAGCTGGCGGATCACATCCGCGGCCGCGCGGTGCTGCCGCGCTCCCCGGCGCCGTACTTCGTGGCCCCCGCCTGGCAGACGACCCAGCGCTAGACATCAGTCGCGGTAGCGCGTGAGCGCATCCCCGAGCGCCGCGCGCAACGGGCCAAGCCAGGGCTCGTAGTGACGCCACTGATCGAGACCCTCGCGGTAGAGCGGCTGGCGCACCTGCTCCGAGCTCGCGGTGCGCACGCTGCGCGCGGTGCGGTGGAACTCGAGACACTCGGGCGCGAACGAGAGTCCGCAGAAATCGAGCAGCCGGCGGACGTTGCCCTCGAGGTCGCCGACCAGGTCTTCGTGCTGCACGCGCAGCACCCGCCCCGGCAGCACGCGGTCCCAGTGCCGCATCAGCTCGAGGTAGCTGCGGTAGTAGCGGGCGATGTCCTCGATGCCGTAGGCGAACTCCTGGCCATGGGCGAAGAGCTGCTTGAGATTGCCGAAGCAGCAGGCCATGGGCTCGCGCCGCGCGTCGATGAGGGTGGCGTTCGGCAGCAGCAGGTGAATGAGCCCGAGGTGGCGGAAGTTGTTCGGCATCTTGTCGATGAAGCGCGGCTTGCCGCTGCGGTAGATGCGGGTGTCGGCGAGGTACTTCTCGCCGAGCCGGCGGAAGTCCGCGTCGCTCATCCCGGCGAGCACCGCCGGGTAGCGTTCGAGGGAGGCGACGATGCGCGGGATCTCGGCGAGCTCGTGGGTACCCTCGACCTGCGGGTGGGACGCGAGGATCTGCTCGATCAGAGTCGAGCCCGAGCGCGGCAGACCGACGATGAAGATCGGATCTCCGGGGCTCGCCCCGGCGTCGCGGTGGCGGGCGAAGAGCTCCGCGGTGCACACCTCGGCCTGCAGCCGCGTGTTGAGCTCGATGAGCTCGGGGCGGTAGCGGCTCGCGGCGCGCTTGAGCGCATTGCCACGCGCGTAGTACCCGAAGGACTCCGCGTAGCGCTCGCGGTCCTCGAGCGCCTTGCCGAGCGCAAAGCACAGGTGGCAGCGATCGACCGTCGCGGTGCCGGCGTCGGCCTCCGCGGTGCGCATCTGCGCGAGCTCCGAATCGCTGAACCGGTAGGTCTTGAGGTTCGCGAGACTCCACCAGGCGTCGCCGTAGCCGGCGCGGCCGGCCGCCGCCGTGCGGTACTCGGCGATCGCCTCTGCCTGCCGGCCGAGGGTCTTGAGCGAATGAGCGATCGAGAGGTGCAGCGCCGCGGGCTGCATGGCGCCGGGGAGCAGGCCGCGGTAGATCTCGATCGCACGCTCGTGCCGGCCGAGGCCGACGCAGGCGAGCGCCTCGAGCGCGCGGTAGCTGCGGTTGGCCGGGTCGATCGCGAGCAGCTTCCCGACCTGCTCGAGCGCCTCCCGGTACAGATGCCGATCGCACAGCACCTGGGCGTACTCGAGCCGCGCCAGATGGTAATCGGGGGCGAGATCGAGCACCGCCTCGAGCAGCAGCTGCGCGTCGTCGAGCACGTCCCGCGCCATGCCGATGCGCGCGAGCAGCCGCATCGCCTCGATGTGATGGCCGTGCTCGAGCAGGAAGGCACGGATGAGCTCCTCGGCGGCGGTGAGCTCGCCGTCCGAGAACAACGCCGTCGCCGTCACGACCTCGGCGGGGAGCTTGCCGAGCGCGGCGACGTGCGCCGCCGCCTCGGCCGCCTGCGCCTGCTGGCCGCTCATGCGGTACAGCCCCTCGAGCATGCCCCAGCTCGCCGGCAGCGCCGGATTGATGCTCACCGCCCGCAGGAATGCATCGATCGCTTGCGGCGCCTGCCGCAGGGCGACGTAGCAGTGGCCGCGCTCCTGGTAGAGACGGCTGAAGCGCGGGTGGAGCCGCTCCAGCCCGGCGAGCGTGTCGAGGGCACCTTGGATGGCGCCGAGGCGGCGCTGCGCGAGCGCACGCTGGTAGAGAGCGTCGCGGTTCTCGGGCACGGTGGCGAGCAGCGCCTCGGCCGCTTCGAGCGCTTCGCCGAAGCGCTGCTGCCTGGCGAGCGCACGGATGTGCTCAAGCGCGAGTTCCACCGCAGAGCTCATGGACGCCGATCAGTGTACGCGCGCGCGCCGGACGGCGCCGCCGCGCGGCAGCACGCCCCGAAGCCGGCGCTCGGCTCGCCCGGTCCTACAGGCTGTACCCGAACTCGAGGCCGAGGACCCGCGGCCGCAGCGGCGTCTCGGCGACGATGAACTGGTCGGCGCTGATGAAGGTGCTGGCGTTCGAGTTGCTGAGGTTCTCGCCGTAGACGGTGAGGGTCCACGCACCCCTGGCGACGCCGAAGGATGCGTCCCAGGTCGTGTAGGCGGGATTCTCGAATCGCAGCCGCGAGGTCGTGAGGCCCGCCGTGGCGATGGTCGGATTCGCGCCCGCCTGCGTGAAGGAGTGCCCGGTGTGGCTGGCACCCGCCTGCACGAAGGGCGTGTAGTCACCGTAGGTCCACTGGTAGCGCGCCCGCAGGCTGAACTGGATCGGGGGCGCGTCCGCGCTCGGAGCGCCGATCGGACCGAAGGGGTTGGTGATCGGCAGGCAATTCGGGGCGGCGCCGACGCAGGTAATCGGCTGGCCGAAGTTGACGCTCGCCGGGTTGTTGTCGATCAGCGCCGGGGAATTGGTCTGCTCGCTGTGGTTCCAAGCGGCGGCGGCCTGCAGCGTGAGGCCGGTGACGGGCCGGGCCAGGAGCGAAGTCTCGACGCCCTTGATGAGGAAGTCCTGGCCGTTGGTGTCGTAGAAGATGTTGCCCACCACGCCCGGATCGAAGAACTCGATCTGCACGTTGTCCCAGTTCTCGCGGTACACCGCGCCATTCCACTGCAGCCGGTGGTCGAGGAACTCCGTCTTCCAGCCGATCTCGTTGTTGGTCAGCTTGTCCGACAGGTACGACTTGGGAATGAAGTACTGCGGATTACCGTCGGGACCGGTGGCGTGAGCAGCGCCACCGTTCTGGTTGAAACCGCCCGGCCGGAAGCCCTGGGAGAAGGTGTAGTACACCATGACGTCCGGGGTGACGTGCCAGGTGAGATTCCCGCGGCTCTTCCAGCCGGACTCGGTGGCGGAGAGGTTGGCCGCATTCAGGTTGAAGCTCGAGCCGCTCTGGCAGCCGCCGGGCGGTATCCCGCCCTCGAAGCAGCCGAAGCTCGAGAGCACGCTTCCCGCCATCGAGTTGTCGAAGCGGAAGTAGCGCGTGCCGAGAGTGAGGGTGAGCTGTTTCGGGACCAGGTCGAAGTCGACCGAGGTGAAGAAAGCAGTCTGCTTGGTCTCGCGCACCTGGTCCTGGTAGAAGGAGGTGATATCGCTCTGTACTCCCGGATTGGCCACCGTCGTGCCGGGGAAGGTGCCGACGTTCGACAGGCAGCCGGTGTTGCCGTTGCCGGGCGTGCCCGGAGTGGCGTTGGTGGTACAGGGCGGAATCGACTTGTACCGCCAGGCGGTCTGGTCATAGAGCTTGTTGTCCTCCCAGTAGGCGCCGGCGATCGCGCGCAGCCGCCAGTCGTCGGGAGTGCTCAGGCGAAACTCGTGCTGCTGGTGCTGGTTCTGCTCGGTCGCCTGCCAGGTGGCGCTCGGGGAGAAGCAGGTCGGGGTCAGGCTCGGATCGTTGACGAAGGTTCCGGCCCCCGGCGGTCCGTAGCATTGATAGTAGTCGGCGTACTTGCCGCGCGCGTAGTTGGTGTAGTCGCCGATCTGATCGACGTGCCGCACGAGGTAACCGCCGGTGTAGACGGCTTTGAGGTTTCCGAACTTGCCGTTCACCGTCCAGGCGGTGCTCTCGAAGCGATCCTTGTTGTAGTTGTTATTGAACAGCGTGACCTCGAGTGGCTGCAGCGACTCGCCATCCGAGCCGGTCGGCTGCTGGTAGAAGACGCCCTGTGATTCCAGGTCCTGGTACGACTGCGTGATCAGCAGATCCCAGTCGTCGCTGAACTTGTAGAGCGCCTCGACGCGGATTCCCTTGTAGGTCACCGGGTTGATGGCCCGCGCGGCGATGTTGTAGTTGTTGATGACGGGGCTGCCGGGGGGCACGCCGAAGGCCGTGGCCGTCGAATTGCCACCGGGGCAGATGCCGCCCGCCGGCGCGCCATTCGAGCACGCGGTGGCGAAGTCCGCGTAGTGGATGCCGACGTCGTTGTTGCTGCGCGTGAAGGTCGCCGGCACGTTGTCGATGTAGCCGCCGCGCCGGTCGTCGTAGACGACGCCGCGCACGGCCATCTTGCCGGCGATCACCGGCAGATTGAGCACCGCGGTCAGGTTGCTGTTCGGGTCGCCGTGCGCGGTGGTGCCGTAGCCGGCCGTGAAGTTGGCCTCGGTTATATCGAGCTTCGGCTCGTTGGTGATGTAGCGGATCACCCCGGCCTGGGCGCCGGCGCCGAAGAGCGTCCCCTGCGGACCCTCGAGCACCTCGATACGGTTGAGGTCGGCGGCGTAGATGTCGAGATTGCGGTTCGGCAGCTGGGCGGACTGGTTGTCGAGGTAGATGGCGACGTTCGGCCACAGCCCGGTCGAGCCCGAGCCCTGGCTCGCCTGCGAGCCGGCGCTCAAGCCCCGCATGAACACCTCGTTCTGGCCCGGCCCGTTGCTCGCCGAGGTGACGTTCGGCAGCAGCTTGATGTAGTCGTCGAAGGTCGAGACGTTGAGCTGCTGCAGCGCCTGGGCGGTGAGCGCCTGCATGGAGATCGGCACGTCCTGCATGTTCTCGCTGCGGCGCTGGGCGGTGACGGTGATGGTGGAGAGTGTGTCGCTCGCCGCGCTGGCGGGCGCCTCGGCGCCCCCCGCCTGGTCGGCGGCCGATGCCGCGACGGATGCGCCGCCCAGAATGGCCGCTACCGCGTACGAGATCTTGGTGTTCATGGGCCTGATTCCCCCTGTTCGGCCACCGCGCGCCCGATTAGATATGAGCGGTCGACGGCGCTGCTTGAATGGACGCGTCACGGTATTGCCGGCTTGCGCCCCCGCGCGCAGCCTGTCGCGCCAGCGCACGTGGCACGGGTCGCTATTCGAAAACCCGCGCGCGCGCGGCGTCGGCGCTCGCAGCGCGCGACGGCTGCAGGCGGCGCGTCGACGGCGACAGCCCGTAGGCGTCCTTGAACTGGCGCGAAAAGTGCGCGCAGTCCGCGAATCCCGCCTCGTTGGCGATATCGGTCACCGAGCGGTCGGTATTCTCGATCAGCCAGTTGGCGTAACGCATGCGCAGCTGCCGGTAGAGCGACGCCGGCCCCATGCCGACGTGCTGACGGCACAGCCGCTCGAGCTGGCGTGCCGAGAGCCCGAGCTCGCTCGCCACCGCGCCGATGGCGATCGGGCGGGCGAGATTCTGCTCCATCAGGAGCAGCGCGCGGCGCACGCGCGGCTCGGTCACCGCTTCCGACAGCGGCGGATGAGGCTGCGCCTCGCTGCCGGAGCGCGGGCGATCGAACAGCAGCACCTGGCTGGCCTTCTGCGCAAGCGCGCGGCCGAGATGCTGCTCGATGAGGAAGGTCGCGAGCGCCGCGGCGCCCGCCCCGCCGGCGCAGGTGATGCGAGGGCCGTCGACCAGGAACAGGCGGTCGGCGATGACCTCCTGGGAAGGGAAGGCTTCGAGAAAGTCCTGATAGTGGTACCAGCTGACGCAGGAGCGCCGGCCCTTCATCAGCCCCGCGCGGCACAGCACGAAGCTCCCCGTGCAGATGCCGATCAGCGGCACCGGCGTCGCCCCCACCTCGCGCAGGTAGCGCACGGTGGCCTCGTCCACCTGCGGTCCGGCATGGAGGATTCCCCCGATCATCACCACGTAATCGAGCGAGTCGGGCGGCAGAAAGGCGCTGGTCGGCTCGAGCGAGACGCCGCAGCTCGCCGGGATCGATTCCGGGCGGCTCGCCATGATCGACCACTGGACGTGCAGCGGGCGGCTGCGGTCGCCCTCGTCGGCGGCGAGGCGCAGATGGTCGATGAACACCGCGAACGCCGAGAGCGTGAAGTGATGCGCGAGGATGACGCCGACGCGAAGCGGCGGACGCACGCTGCGCTCGGCCGTCGGCGCGCGCTGCGCTCCATTTGAGTGGGTCATTGAACGCTCACTCAATACCGGGACTCCCCCTGACGCGCGCTATCTTCCGCCAAGCCCCCATGGGACGCAAGGAGGGCTCCGGATGAGGTCTTAAATACCCTTTGCAAACAATAAGTAGGCCACGCTTTTGCAGTCTCTTCCCACGAATCGCCGGGTCACCGGATTCGTTGAACGGTTATTCAGGCGCGGCCAGGTGCGGGCTCATGCGACGCCCGCGCTACGGCGGCGGGCGCGTTCTTCAGCGCAGGACTGCGAGGCGGGCGAGATTGCCCTGCACGGTGGTGTCGTGACAGCCGCTCTGTGCGTACCAGCGGCGCACGGCTTCGACGAGCGCCGCGCAGATCTGCGCGGTTTCGCTGATCGAGGGATCGGACGGCCGGGTGCACTGCGGGCAGAAGCCGCGCGGCGCTGTGCGAACGTGGCGGCGCAGCCGCAACCGTCGCAGCGCCCGTACCGGTACCGACGAGCGCGCCCCGCCGGCATCCTCGTGCGCGAGGTGCTCGGAGACGACCTGGCGAACCCGCTCGGAGTCGGGCGCCTGCACATCGGCGGTGCCGCCGCCGGCGCGAATCCACCGCTCGCACCAGCTGCGCTGCTCCTCAGGGCAGGTACGCAGTTTCGGATCGGTCAGCGCCACGGCAATCCGCGGCAGATCGAAGGCTTCGCGCCGCGCCGCTTCCCAGCGCTGCTCACCGAGCAGCTCCTCGACGTCCGTCAGGTACCTCGCGACCATGCGCGAGCTCGAAGGCGTCGTGCGCCGCGCCGCGCTGCCACCGTGTGCGACCTGCTGCTCCTGCATGGGCTCAGGCCGCCTGGTCGGCGGTCGCATCGGAGCCCGGAGCCGCAGGCACGTCCGCGGGCGCGTCGACAGGCGTGGGAGTCGTGGCGGTCACGGCGAGCGGGGCGGGCACGCGCGCACGGCGCCGGCTCGGTCGCGCGGCGGATGTCGCGGCGCGGGAGCGGGTGGCCGCTGCCGCGTGCGCACGGCGGATGAGGCGCTTCGGGCGGCTCGGCTTCGGGCGACGCGGGCGCGTTCGCTGCGCGCGCCGCTCGAGCGCACGCTTCGCGGGTTTCGCCTTCGCGGCCGCGGGCTGCCTGTCGGGCGGAGCACCGCCGGATTTCTCGCGCGCGCGGCGGGCCCGCTTCCAGGCCTTGCGGGCTGCGGCGGCGTGCTTGCGCGCCCGCCTGGCTTCGCGCTTGGCTTCCTTCAGGCGTTTGCGCGAGCGCTTCAGTTCCTCTTTGGCGATGCGCACCCGCTGCTTGGCGACGTCCGCCTGAAGGCGGGCTCTTTGCAGCGGCGCCGGGGGCAGCTCCCGGTGTTCGCTGCCGGTCTTCTTGGTCTTCATTTGTAAGCCTGCGACGCGCGAAAGGTGGGCAGTCTCACACAAGCGAGCGGGGCTTTCCACCGCGTGCGGTTATCCACAGAATTTGTGCATAACCATGTGGACAGAAGCCGCCCGGCGCGCGAAACGCTGAGCAGCGGCAAGGGCTTGCATTGTGGTGCGCGAGATTTCGCCACCGGCACGCGGAAGGTGCGCGTGGAGTCAGCCGCCCGGCCCGTCGTAGTGCGTCGCGGTGACGCGGTTGCGGCCGGCCTGCTTGCTGCGGTACAGCGCCGCGTCCGCGATCTTCAGCACGCGCTCGGCGAGCTCACGCTCGCCACTCGGCACCGTATCGAGGCCGCACACACCGAAGCTCGCGGTCACCTCGACCGGCTGACCGGTGCTGCCGTCGCTCCGGAACGGCGTCTCGGCCACCGCCACGCGCAGCTTGCGGGCGACCTCGAGCGCCGGCGCGTAGCCGGTCTCGGGCAGCACCACCGCGAACTCCTCGCCACCGATGCGCGCGACCCAGTCGATCCCGCGCCGCAGGCTCTGCTGCAGCCGCACACCGAACTGCTGCAGGATTGCATCGCCGCAGGCGTGTCCGCGCGTGTCGTTGATGTTCTTGAAGAGGTCGATGTCACAGAGGATGAGCGACATGGCGCGCCGGTAACGCGCGGCGCGCTCGATTTCGCGCGGGAAATGCTTGCCGAAGAAACGCCGGCTCGCGACCCGGGTGAGATCGTCGGTCGCCGACAGCTTGCGGTTCTCCTCGAGCGTGATGCGCAGCACCGCTTCGAGCTCGGCGATGCGCCGCGCACTGGCGATGCGCGCGTCGAGCTCGCGCTCCGGGGCGTCCCAGCCGATGCATTCGTCGGCGCCTGCGCGCAGCCCCGCCTCGCGCTGCGCCCCCTGGTCGAGCCCGGCGACATAGACGATGAAAGGCGCGCGCGCCGAGCGACGCTCGCGCAGGCGGCGCACCAGCTCGAGGCTGTCGGTCACCACCACCGGGACGAACGCCTGGGCGAAGCGCTCGAGCACCTCATCGTCGCTCGCCACCGACTCGATCTCGAAGACATCAGGCGCAATGCGCCGGGCGACCTGCGCCCGTCGCGCGGCATCGCGCAGCGCGAGCAGCGCGCGGGGCGGCGCCAGGACGCGCAGCATGACCGCGACGGTCGCGGTGGTTTCCTCGTGCGTCGAGGGCGGCCTTTCGGCACGTCGCTCCAGGATGCGCTGGATCAGCGTGGTTTGCCCGCCGGATGCCATCGACCCCCCCCTAATGCCTCAAGAGTCGCGTCGGTCGGCCCGCGAGCTTACTCCATCGAGGGCTGAATACCCGCACCTGCGCCGCCCACACTATCATTGTTGCATGGAAGCGCCGGGGATCACCCGTCACCGACGGCCGTTCTACGCGCCCCTGTGGGTGACGCTGCTCGCGGTACTCGTGGCGGGGGGGCTGGCCTTTGCGGTGCATCGCAGCGCGACCACCACGGTGGTGGTGCTGGTGCCCTCGGGGGAACCCGCACCCGGGACGATCGAGGATCCGCCGATCTCCGCCGAAGGCGAGCAGCGGGCGCAGCGCCTCGCGCGCATGTTCGGCGAGGGCGGGATCGGGCGGGTCGACGGCGTGTACGTGAGCGGCGAGCGCCGCGCGCAGCAGACGGCGGCCCCGCTGCTCGACCTGCTGCACCTCACACCGGTGGCCTACGGCCCGAAGGACGCGGCGGCGACCGCTGCACAGCTGCTGCGGGCGCATGCGGGGGGCGCGGTGCTGGTGATCGGCGACGGTGCGGCGTTGCAGCAATTCCTGGCAGAGCTCGCCGGCCCGCAGACGCGGGCGGTGGCGCGGGACGAGCCCGACTTCTTATATATAGTCAGCGTGCCGACCTTCGGGCGGGCGCACGTGCTGCGCCTGAAGCTCTGATTCCGCGGGATCAGGGCTGCGCGCCGCGCGCGCGCGCCCCGCCGGCGCTCATGGCGATGGCACGACGCACGAACTCCTCGTGGTCGGCGATGCGGAAGTTGGCCTGCACGGCGCCGCGGATGTAGCGGGCCTGATCGATGAGATAGGTCGCGCGGCGCACGCCGAAGCCGAGCGGCCCCAGCACGTCGTACATCCGGATGACATACTTCTCGACGTCCGAGAGCAGTGTGAAGGGCAGCTGATGCTTCTCGCGGAATGCCCGGTGGCTCTCGGGCGTCTGCGGACTCACTCCCGCGACATCGAGGCCGGCCTGCACCAGCTCGCCGTGCAGGTCACGCAGCGCGCAGGCCTGGCGGGTGCAGCCCGGCGTGAAATCGGCCGGGTAGAAATACAGGATCATCGGGCCGTGGCGCAGCAAGGTGCTGAGCGACACGTTCTCCCCGCTCTGATCCGGCAAGGTGAATTCCGGCGCCCTCCCGCCGATCGCCAGCATGCCCGCTCCCCGAAAGCCCGCGGCCGTCCCGCGCGCCGATCATAGCGGCATCGGGGCAAATTGGACCGGTCTGGATGCGATGCTAGAATCGCGCGCCTTGCGTGGGGCGGTAGCTCAGCTGGGAGAGCGTCGCGTTCGCAATGCGAAGGTCGAGGGTTCGATCCCCTTCCGCTCCACCATCATCCCATCTGCGGCCACGGCGAAGGTACCGCTGCCGCGGTGGCCGCGAGGCTCACCGCAGCCGCAGTCCGCGCCGCCAAACCGACCCCTCGCCGCGAGCGCCTCCTTAGCGGGCAAATTCGTGCTATTGCATTAGCGCGCTATTACATTAAACTAGCAGGCGTGAAAGCCCACCGCACCCTGACGCCCCGCCAGGAAGCGCTCGCCGAGCGCAACCTCTGCGTCGCGCTCGCTGCGCTCCGCACCCCGGAGGAGGTGAAGGCGTTTCTCAGGGATCTGTGCACG
>DASQIC010000046.1:0-37840 GCA_035631755.1 Steroidobacteraceae bacterium | reverse complement strand
TGGGTAGATTCCGAAGTATTACTCACCCGTTCGCCGCTCGTCAGCATGTATTGCTACACCTGTTACCGCTCGACTTGCATGTGTTAGGCACGCCGCCAGCGTTCAATCTGAGCCAGGATCAAACTCTTCACTTGAAGATTTTGAACATCAACAGTCAAAGAGTGGATCCAAAATAGCTCCAACTACTGCTGGACATCATTTTGGTCACTCGGTCTTTTGCACCCCAAGGCACATCGACGCGAGTCCCCACACAAATTACCTGCCGAATTTTTAAAGAGCACCCGGAAGCGCTCGAGGCTCCGGGAAAGAAAGTAGCCCGCAGCAGGATATCCCCTGCCGCATCGCGGCGGGGCGCTGGGGGACGCGCAGTATAGGCCCCCTCAGGCCCTTGTCAACGCATTGTCATCTCGCCCGCAGCCCCGTTCCAGACGGGAAAACCGAGGGGTCGGACGGCCGGTGGGGCCGTGTCTGGCCCCGGGGCGCCCTCGGGCGCGCGTGTGCGCCTAACGTGGCGTCTCGGCTCGCCTTTTCAATGCCCTGAGCGGGCGGACTTCACGCTTTCCCGGCTCTTCCCGGTCTGTCCGGGCCGCCCCGTCAGCGCTTGGGCTCGAGGCGGACCCGGGCGAAGCGCTTGGCACCCACCTGGAACACATGCTCGGCACCGGCCTTGAGCATCAGGCCCCGGTCGGTCGCCTTCGCCCCGTCGATGCGCACCGCCCCCTCCCCGATCTTGCGGTTCGCTTCCGAGGTGCTCGCCGCGAGCCCGGCGTCCCTGAGGAGATTGGCGAGCCGCAGCCCCGCGCCCTCCACCGGGATCGTCTTCAACGGCAGATCGTCGGGCACCGCCTTCTCGCTCACCCGCGCGATGAAATTGCGCTGGGCGCGCTCGGCGGCGGCGCCGTCGTGGAAACGCGCGGTGAGCTCGCGCGCGAGCTCGAGCTTGATGTCGCGCGGGTTGCGCCCGTGCGCGGCCTCGCGCCTGAGGGCGGCGATGTCGGTGAGCGGCCGGAAAGAGAGCAGCTCGAAGTAGCGCCACATGAGCGCATCCGAGATCGACATCAGCTTGCCGAACATGCTGTCCGGGTCCTCGGTGATGCCGATGTAGTTGCCGAGGGACTTCGACATCTTGTTGACGCCGTCGGTCCCCTCGAGCAGCGGCGTCGTCAGCACCACCTGCGGCTCCTGGCCGTAGGCCTCCTGGAGCGTGCGCCCGACGAGCAGATTGAACTTCTGGTCGGTGCCGCCGAGCTCGACGTCGGCGCGCATCGCCACCGAGTCGTAGCCCTGCGCGAGCGGGTAGAGGAACTCGTGGATCGAGATCGGCTGGCCCGACTTGTAGCGCTTGGCGAAGTCGTCGCGCTCGAGCATGCGCGCCACCGTGTAGTGGGCGGCGAGCCTCACGATGTCGGCGGAGCTGAGCGCCGAGAGCCAGCGCGAGTTGAAATCGACGCGGGTGCGCTCGCGCTCGAGGATCTTGAAGACCTGGGCCTCGTAGGTGGCGGCGTTCGCCTGGATCTCCTCGGGGGTGAGCGGCGGGCGGGTGGCGTTGCGCCCGCTCGGGTCGCCGATCATCCCGGTGAAGTCGCCGATGAGGAAGGTGACTTCGTGCCCGAACTGCTGGAACTGGCGCATCTTGTTGAGCAGCACCGTGTGCCCGAGATGCAGATCGGGTGCGGTCGGATCGAAGCCCGCCTTCACGTGCAGCGGCGTGCCGCGTTTGAGCTTCTTCGCGAGCTCGGCCGGGGTGAGCACCTCGTGCGCGCCCCGCTCGAGCTCGGCGATCTGTTGCTCGAAATTCATCTCGATCCCGTGAGCCCGTTCTGGAAACCCAGCCGGCGCCGCAGTAAGTTAAGGCGTGATCCCCGGGCCGGCACTTAACATACATTGACCGGGAAGTCCCGGCTCGGTACGTTTCGGCCTAATCGCCAGGTAGCAGCGCGACAGTGTAATCGATGACGTCGAGCCACAAACCCGCCCCGCAAGGCGTGACCCGGCCGCTGAAGGTAACGTCCTTCGCCTTCTGGCTGCAGGTTTGCGCCTGCGCGGTGGTCGGCTGGACGGTGCTGCATGGCGGGCTCGAGAAGGGTGCGCACCCGGACGCCGCCCCGCCGGCCGCCGCCGGGGTGATCACCCGCACGGCCGCCTCCCTCCCCGGCGCCGCGCCCACCGCACCGGACCGGCCGGTGCAGCTCGCCGCGGTGCCCTCGGTCGACGGCGGCGCGCGGCTCGCGCTCTCGACCATCGACGTCAGCGTCGCCCGCAATGACACGCTCGATCGCATCTTCCGGCGCCTGAAGCTCAGCCTCGCCGACCTCGCCTCGCTCCGCGGCCTTCCCGGGTTGCGCGATCGGATCGACAGCCTGCGCCCGGGAGAGCTGCTGCACGTCACGCACCACGACGGCCAGCTCTTCGGCCTCGAGCGGCGGGTGAGCGAGACCGAGACGCTGAAGGTGGTGCGCGACCCCGCAGGGCTGCGGGCGGACGTGGTGCAGAACCCCCTCGAGATCCGCACCCGCACCGTGAGCGGGCGCATCGATCACTCGCTGTTCGAGTCGGTCGAGGCCGCCGGCGCCCCCGATGCGGTCGCCGTGGCGCTCGCCGACATCTTCGGCTGGGATATCGACTTCGTGCTCGACGTGCGCTCCGGTGACTCGTTCGTCGCCACCTATGAAGAGGTCTGGCGCGACGGCAAGTATCTGCGCGAGGGCCCGATCGAGGTGTGCGAGTTCGTGAACCAGGGGCACGAGTACCGTGCCGTGCGCTACACCGATCCCGACGGCCGCACCGCCTACTACAGCCCGGACGGCCACGGTCTCCAGCGCGCCTTCCTGCGCGCGCCGCTCGAGTTCACGCGCATCAGCTCGGGCTTCAACTCCCACCGGCGCCACCCGATCCTGAATCGCATCCGTGCCCACAAGGGCGTCGACTACGCCGCCCCCACCGGCACCCCGGTGCGCGCCGCCGGCGACGGGGTCATTCGCTTCGCGGGGCGCAACGGCGGCTACGGCAACGAGGTCGAGATCCAGCACTCCCGCAGCATCGTGACGGTCTACGGCCACCTGTCGCGCTTCGCGCACGGCACGCGCGTCGGCGCGCACGTCACGCAGGGAACGGTGATCGCCTACGTGGGCATGACCGGGCTCGCGACCGGGCCGCACCTGCACTACGAGTACCGGGTGAACGGAGCATTCCGTAACCCCCAGACCGTGCCGCTGCCGGCCGCCGCCGCGATCGATCCGCGCTGGCGCGAGGATTTCCTCGCCCATGCTGCGCCGCTTCTCGCCTCACTCGACCCCGCTCCCGAGGGGCCGATGCTGGTGTCCCGCTAGACGCGCCGCGGGCAGGCACGGCGCTTCAGGCTTCTTCAAGGTTGCGTCGCCGGCGGCTGCTATCCTTGAGAACGAATGGACGCTCCGGACCTCAAGGCACCCCAGCACTACATCAACCGGGAACTCTCGTTTCTCGAGTTCAACCAGCGGGTGCTCGATCAGGCGTTCGATGAGTCCGTACCGCTCCTCGAGCGGCTGCGGTTCCTGTGCATCTCCTCCAGCAATCTCGATGAGTTCTTCGAGATCCGGGTCGCCGGCCTCAAGCAGCTGCAGGAGCTCGGCGGTGGCCAGCTCGCAGCCGACGGCCTCACGATCGAGGAGCAGCTCGCGGCGATCCACGACCGCGCGACGCGCCTGGTCGCCGACCAGTACCGCTGCCTGAACGAGCTGCTGCTGCCGGCGCTCGCCCAGGAGGGCGTGCCGCTGCTCGAGCGGCGCGACTGGAACGGGGAAGCGGCCGCCTGGCTCGAGCAGTACTTCGAGCGCGAGGTCGAGCCGGTCCTGAGCCCGCTCGGGCTCGACCCCGCACGGCCCTTCCCCCGCATCCAGAACAAGAGCCTGAACTTCATCGTGCGGCTCGAGGGCAAGGACGCCTTCGACCGCGACAGCGAGCTCGCGATCGTGCAGGCGCCGCGCTCGCTGCCGCGCGTGGTGCCGCTGCCGCAGGAAGGCGGGCGCGCCTGCGTGCTGCTCTCGACCATCGTGCAGTCCTTCGTCGACAAGCTGTTCCCCGGCATCAAGGTGATCGGCTGCTACCAGTTCCGCGTGACGCGCAACAGCGACCTGTTCGTCGACGAGGAGGAGATCGACGATCTGCGCCGTGCGCTCGAGGGCGAGCTCATCCACCGCCGCTACGGCGCGGCGGTGCGGCTCGAGACCGCGAGCGACTGCCCCGAGGACATGGTCAGGTTCCTGCACGCGCAGTTCGCCTCGAACGGCCTCGACACCTACTACGTGCCGGGGCCGGTGAATCTCAACCGCCTGTCGGCCGTCTACGACCTGGTGCAGCGGCCGGATCTCAAGTACCCGATCTTCACGCCCGGCCTGCCGAAGCGTCTCGGCGGCGCGACCGATCTGTTCGCCTGCATCCGCCAGAAGGACGTGCTGCTGCACCACCCCTACCAGAGCTTCGCGCCGGTGATGGACTTCCTGCGCCAGGCGGCCACCGACCCCCAGGTGCTCGCCATCAAGCAGACCCTCTACCGCGCCGGCCACGACTCACCGCTGGTCGATGCGCTGGTCGCGGCGGCGAACGCTGGCAAGGACGTCACGGTGATCGTCGAGCTGCGCGCGCGCTTCGACGAGGAAGCCAACATCGAGCTCTCTAACCGCCTGCAGGAGGCGGGCGCGCACGTCATGTACGGGGTGGTGGGCTACAAGACCCACGCCAAGCTCCTGCTGGTCGTGCGCCGCGAGGCGGGCGGCATCCGCCGCTACTGCCACCTCGGCACCGGCAACTACCACCCGAAGACCGCGCGGCAGTACACCGACTATGGCCTGTTCACCTGCGACGACGAGATCGGCCAGGACGTGCATGAGCTGTTCCTGCAGCTCACCAGCCTGACGCGCACGCCGACACTGAACCGCCTGGTGCAGTCGCCCTTCGGCATGCACGACATGGTGCTCGCCAAGCTCGCACGCGAAGCCGAGCACGCGCTCGCCGGCCGCCCGGCGCGGGTGATCGCCAAGATGAACGCGCTGGTCGACCCGCAGGCGATCGAGGCGCTCTACCGCGCCTCGCGGGCCGGGGTACGGACCGATCTCATCGTGCGCGGGGTGTGCGCACTGCGCCCCGGGGTGCCGGGGGTCTCGGAAAACATCACCGTGCGCTCGATCGTCGGGCGCTTCCTCGAGCACTCGCGCGTCTTCTACTTCGAGAACGGCGGCGAGCCGGAGATGTTCTGCGCCAGCGCCGACTGGATGGAGCGCAACTTCTTCCGCCGCGTCGAGGTGGTGTTTCCGATCCGCGAGCACTCGCACGAGGAGCGCATCGTGCGCGACCTCGAGATCTGCCTCGCCGACAACTGCCAGGCCTGGAAGCTGCTGCCCGACGGCCGCTGGGAGCGCATCGAGCGCGGCGAGGCCGGAGCGCTCAACGCCCAGGCCGAGCTGCTCGCGGCCTACGCCGCGGGGCCGGGCGTCTCGGTGTAGCGCCGCGGCGCGAGCCGGGCGGGAGGCGCGCTCAGCGCGCGCTGAATACCCGCAGCCTGAAGCCGCTCGCGCGCAGGTAGTCGACCTCCTGCTGCAGGTCGGCGGAGGTGAGCGGGTGCTCCTTCAGCCACCTTGCGGGGAAGCGCACCTCGAGTGAGCGCGGCGTGGCCGCGAGCTCGATCGCGGGAAGCGCGGTGGCGCTTCGCCCCCGGTGCAGCAGCACCGCGAGGCGCAGCAGGATGATGAGGTAGAGGGCGCTGCGGTCCCAGGGCGGCACCAGCTCTTCCAGTCCCTCGAGCGCGAGCTTGCGGCGGTGGGCCCCGACCAGGCGCGCGAGCAGCCGCTGCTCCTCGCGCGGAAAGCCCGGCATGTCGGCGTTCTCGAGCAGGTAGGCGCCGTGGCGGTGGTAGCCGCTGTGCGAGACATCGAGCCCGATCTCGTGCAGCCGCGCGGCCCACTTGAGCGCCAGGTGCGCCAGAGGCTCCTCCAGCTTCCAGGTCTCGCTCACCTGCTCGAGGAAGCTGCGCACCGTGGTCTCGACCCGCTCGGCCTGGGCGACGTCCACGTGATAGCGCTGCTGCATGCCGCGCACCGAGCGCTCGCGGGCATCCTCGCGATGGAAGCGGCCGAGCATGTCGTAGAGCAGCCCCTCGCGCATCGCCCCTTCGGCGATGCGCATGTCCTGGATGTCGAGGACGCTGAAGACTTCCGCGAGGATCGCGAGCCCCCCGGGAAATACCGGCCGGCGGTCCTCGGTGATCGGCTCGAGCTTGAGCTCGCGCGTGTGGCCCGCATCGGCGCAGTACTCGATGGCACGCGCGATCCCGGCGGGTGTGATCGAGGCCGCCGTCGGATCGAGCGCCCGGATCGCCTCGCCGATCGCGCGCACGGTACCGGAGCTGCCTGCGGTCGTGTCCCAGCCGCGGCGCCTGAACGCCGCCTGCACCGGCTCGAGCTCGAGTCGGGCGGCGAGCCGCGCGCGCTCGAAGCGTTTGGCCGAGATCTTGCCGTCGCGGAAGAAGCGCTCGCTCAAGGAAACGCAGCCCATCTGCAGGCTCTCGAGCTCGAGCGGCGTCAGCGCCTCGCCGATGACGAGCTCGGTGCTGCCCCCGCCGACGTCCACCACCAGGCGCCGGCCCGGCTCGTTCGGCATGGTGTGCGCCACCCCCGAGTAGATGAGGCGCGCTTCCTCCATGCCGTTGATGATCTCGATCGGGTGGCCGAGCGCCTCGCGCGCGCGCTCGAGGAAGACCTGCTTGCGGTGCGCGACCCGCAGCGCGTTGGTGCCGACCACGCGCACGCTGTCGGCGTGCATGTCGCGCAGGCGCTGGCCGAAGCGCTCCAGGCAGGCGAGTGCGCGCGCCGCCACGTCCTTGTCGATGCGGCCGCTCTCCTCGACCCCGGCCGCGAGGCGCACCATCTCGCGCAGGCGATCGATGATGACGAGCTGTCCATGCGAATAACGCGCCACCACCATGTGGAAGCTATTGCTGCCCAAATCCACCGCCGCGAGGACGTCGGGGGTGGGCCGCAGAGCGGCGCGGACGAGGTTCTTGGCTTCAGCGATCCGGGCGGTGATGGCCGAAGTCACGCGCTTTGCGCGGCCGCTTCAGGCCGCGAAGGACGAGCCGCAACCGCAGGTGGTCGTGGCGTTGGGGTTGCGGATGACGAACTGCGCGCCCTCGAGCCCCTCGCGGTAGTCGATCTCCGCTCCGGTGAGGTACTGCACGCTCATCGGGTCGACGATGAGCTTCACCCCGAGATTCTCGACGCAGGTGTCGCCTTCCTGCAGCTCCTCGTCGAACTCGAAGCCGTACTGCAGCCCCGAGCAACCCCCGCCCTGCACGAAAACGCGCAGCATCAGCTTCGGATTGCCCTCGCCGCGGATCAGATCGCCGACCTTGCGGGCGGCGGCATCGGTAAAGAGGAGCGCCGGGGCGTCCTGCAGTGTCTCGGTAGTGGTCATAATCTCCTTCGCAGTGCGAAGTCTAGAAGCCCGGGCGCACCCGGGTCAAAGCCGCACGTCACGCTCCACCCCCGCCGGGGCCCCGAAACGGCGGCCCCGCGGCGCCGGCCCCTCCGCCGGGGCCGGACGGGGGAACGCGCACCAGTCTGCCTAAGATCTGGGCCCCCACGGTCATTTCAATGACGCCGTAGTAAACGTCGCCTTCGACGCGCGCGCTGGCGCCGATCACGATGCGCTCGCGGGCGCGGATATCGCCTTTCACGCGTCCCTCGAGCAGCACGTTCGGCACTTCCACCGAGCCTTCGATGGCGCCGGTCACGCTCACCGACAGCGTCGAGTCGGGCGCGGGGCCCGAGCGCACGCTGCCGGTAACCTCGCCGTCGAGGTGCATGCCGCCCTCGAAGGCGACGTCGCCCTGCACGCGCGCACCCTTGCCGATCAGGGTATCGATGCGTGGCGGGCGGGAATCCCGAGTGAACATGTGTCCTCCGGTCGCGGCTCGTGTCTCAAGGCGAGGTCTCGACGTTCCACAGGTAGGTCTGGGTGAGCGGCTTGACGTCCTTGCGGGCCGAGTGCACCTCGACCACCAGGTGCGCGGGCCGGAACCCCTCGGGCAGAGTGAGCTGCTGGTCGACGTCCTGGAAGTAGCGGAAGTCGTAACGCAGCTCGTGGAGCTTGCCTCCGGTGAGCGTCGCGAGATCGAGCGTGCTCACGGCGCCGGCCGACTCGCCGTCGACGCTCATGACCACGTTGCCGCTCGAGACGCCCTCGCGTCCCGAGCGTACCAGCGCCAGGTGCACGGAGTAGGTGCCGGGCTGGCCGGCCAGCGCCGCGATGCGCAGATCCTCGATCTTCACACCGAGGGTCGCCGCGCCCTGCGCCACCACGCCGCGGTAGAAGCCGAGCTCCTGCTGCTGTCGCGCCACCTGCGCCTGCAGGTCGCCGATCGTGCGCGCCACTTCCGCCTGCTCGCGCGCCCGCCCGAGGCGGATGGTGTCGAACTCGGCGAACTTGGTGCGCAGCTCGCGGTTGTCCTTCTCGAGATGCTCGATCTTCACCTCAAACTCGGTGCGCTGCTGCGCGACCGCCTGGCGGTCGTAGCCGGCGTCGTAGCGGCCGAGCTCGTAGCTCACGTAGAGGGCGAACATCCCGATCAGCGTGCCGGCGGTGATGAGTGCGGTACGCAGCACCGGGTTCCCGCGGCGCACGATGTGCGGCGCGCCTGTGTCCCGGCCGAAGAGGGCAGCAAGCCTCGCCAAGGCGCGGCGCTTTCCGTCAGGAAGCCGGCGCCGGCGCGCGGCGGCCGCTCGAGGTCACGCGCTCCCACCACTGCGGCAGCGGCGGGTGCTCGCCCTGCGGGAAAGCCACTGCGGCGAGCTCGGTGAGCGCGCGCGCGTACACCCGGCGCTTGAAATAGATCACCTCGCGGACCGGCTCCCAGAAGGAGGTCCAGCGCCACTGATCGAACTCCGGCTGCGCGGTATGGCCGAAATCGAAGCGCACCTCCTCCTCCGTGAGGCGCAGCAGGAACCAGCGCTGCTTCTGCCCGATGCACAGCGGCCGCTGGTTGCGGCGGATGTAACGCGGCGGCAGCCGGTAGCGCAGCCAGTGCGCGGTCTGCCCGAGGAGCTCGACGCGTCCGCGGTCGAGGCCGACCTCCTCGTCGAGCTCGCGGAAGAGCGCCTCCTCGGGCGTCTCGCCGACGCGCACCCCGCCCTGGGGGAACTGCCAGCCGCGCCCGCCGGTGCGCCGCCCGAGGAATACCTGCGTGCCGTGCATCAGCACGATCCCCACGTTGGCGCGAAAGCCGTCGGTATCGATCACATCGCTCATGGCTCGAGGTCCGGAGTCTGCCACAAGGCGCGCCCGTCGTGACCCTCCGGCGATGTAGGCTAGCATCCGCAGCGCGCCAGACACCCCTTATGCCAACGCCGATGCCGCCATCGCAGCTCGCCGCACGGGCCTCCCCCGGAGGATTGCTGCTGCTGCTCGCACTCGCGGTGGCGGTGTTCGTCGCGGCGCTGCTCATCGGCAGCTCGAGCGTCGGCCCGCGCGCCGCGCTCGCTGCACTCGCGGGCTCGGGCGACGAGGCGACGCGCACCGTGCTGCTCGCGGTGCGCTTACCGAGAGTGCTGGCCGCCTTCGGCGTCGGCAGTCTGCTGGCGCTCGCCGGCGTGCTGCTGCAGGCGCTGTTCCGCAACCCGCTCGCCGACCCCTACGTGCTCGGCGTGTCGGGCGGCGCCGCGGTCGGCGCGCTGCTCGCGATGATGGCCGGCGCGGCGGCGCTCCTGGTGCAGTCGGCCGCGGTCGCGGGGGCGCTGTGTGCGGTGGTCACGGTGTATCTGCTCGCGCGCGGCGGGGGCACGCCGCGGCTCCTCCTCACCGGGGTGGTGCTCGCGAGCGCCTGCGGCGCGCTGGTCGCGGTGCTGCTCGTGCTCGCCGACTCCTCGCGCGTGCGCGGCATGGTGTTCTGGCTCGCCGGCGATCTCGAGTGGGCGGTGACGCCGTGGGCGAGCGGCAGCGCCGCGGTGCTCGCGGTGGCGGCCGCGGTTCTGGTCGCGCGGCCCCTAAACGTGCTCGCCGCCGGCGAACTGCGCGCCCGCTCGGTCGGGCTCGCGCTCGCGGCGTGGCGGAACGTCGTGTTCGTCGGCTGCGCGGCGCTCACCGCGGTCGCGGTGGTGAGCGCCGGCACGGTCGGCTTCGTCGGCCTCATCACGCCGCACGCGGTGCGGCTCGCGTTCCGCACCAGTGATCACCGCATCGTGGCGCCGGCCGCGGCGCTCGCGGGCGGCATGCTGCTCGCGGTGGCGGACGTCGTGGCCCGCACCTGTGCCGCCCCGCGCCAGCTGCCGGTGGGCGCGATCACGGCCCTCATCGGCGCGCCGCTCTTCGTCGCGATCCTGCGCGGGCGGGACCGCTAGGGAGCGCCCGGCCCGCGGCGCGGCGGGTTTGCGGGCGGTGCGACCCTGATGAAGGCTCTTAATGAAAGTTTTAATGAAGTTTTTAATGAAGTTTTTAATGAACACGCGCAATAGAGGGAGTGTCGATCAGCTGGGGACTGCGCCGGCACCGAACCCTTGACGCGGCAGTAGGTCTACTTTGGAATCCTGATCGCGCGCCGGCCGGATAAGTCATCCCCCGCCGGAGAGCGCATGGAGACCGGCCATGATCAAGGTTCTAGCGGCGACCGCACTGCTGGCGACGCCGTTCATCGCGACGCCCCCGGCACTCGCGCAGCAGTCGCGGGTGCACTGGGACTTCATGGGTGGCTACAGCGAGACGCTCGGCAGCACCGCGAATTACCTGCAGGGTGGCTACAGCCTCGGGGTGGGCCTGAACGTCTCGCCGTGGCGCAACTCGCCTCTGGACCTGCGTTTTGACCTCGGCTACAGCTCGCATTACGCGACCATCTCCTACGTCAACGCAGCTCAGCAGGCGCTCGGCGTGCAGGTCGACTACGGCACCGGCGACATCGTCGCCGCGACCGGCAGCCTCCTCTATCACGTTCCGCTCTGGCGCAACGTCTATGCCTATGGCATCGCGGGCATCGGCGCCTACTACACACGCATCGAGCTCGATCAGGCGCTGCCGTTCGGCTACGGCTACGGTTACGGCTACGGCTACGGTTATGGTTACGGGTACGGCTGCTGCGGTTACGGGTACGCCGAGGCCCAGGTCGCCGCACACGGCGTCACGAACTTCGGCTGGGACGCGGGAGTAGGACTGGATTTCGAGCTGCCCTACGGGAGCGCGTGGTTCATCGAAGCGCGTTATCAGCGCATCAACTCCACCGCCACGGTCGAGTACCTCCCGATCGAGGTGGGATACCGGTTCTGACCGCTCGCGAGGCGTCGGCGCCTCACCACTGGACGCCGGGATAGAGACTCGGCTGGCGCTGGGCGCGGTAGAGGTACGCCCCGGGGGTGACCGCCTGCCAGACGATGAGCGGCGAGGTCTCGGTAACGCTGGCCCCCGGCTGGTATTCCACGACTGTTCCGCCGGGCTGCGCGGCGCAGAAATCCGCCTCGATGTCGCCGTTGGCGAGCGTATCGGTCTGCCCGCCAAAGAAGCTGTAGAGGCTCGCCGGCGCCACGTAGTGGTGCAGCAGCGTCGCCGTCCTCGCCGTCTCGTCGACCAGCAGCACCTCCGCTGTCGAGTAGCAGGCGGGCGCGCCGGTGACTCCGCAGATCCCGCCCTGGGGGACCGGCCGGTCATCCCCGTCGTCGAACACCCCGAGCTCGAACTGCCCGCTGGTGTTCGCGCCGAAGAAATTCATGCCGTGCTGCGCATAGAACCAATCCGTGGGATCGACGCCGCCGACGAGGCTGAAGTCGCCGCCCGCGCCGAGCCGCCAGAGCAGGGCACCGCTTCCCGCGCCGTCCTGAAAATCGATCTTGACGATCCAGTTCTGGTTGCGGATCGAGAGCAGCAGGTCGTGATCGGCGGGGGAATAGAGCAGCGCGTCGCTGTGCGTCCAGTCGGGCGGAAATTGATAGGGGTGGCGGTTGAGGTCGAGGTGATCGAAGGCGCTCCACACCCAGTCGGGCTTGTAGTTCGCATCGACGTCGACCAGCACGTCGCCCGCCACGTCGACCGTGCCGGGGAAGCCGGTCAGGTTGCTCTCCTGCCGCGCCATGGTGGCGAGGAACACGAAGTGCCCGTTCGGCAGCGCGAGAAAATCACGGCTGAAGGCGTAGAGAGTGATCCCCGCGAAGCCGTTGGCCGCGAGCGCGGCATTGAGCGTCGCCATGGGCAGATCGTGAATGGTGTCGCCGGCGAGGTCGATCTCGCGGATGTCGTTGGCGGTGCCCGCGGGCAGGGGCGGTCCGGTCGCGGGAGTGGTGACCGTGAGGTTGAGCAGCAGATGCCCGTTCGGCAGCAGCTTGATCGGCGTGATGACGTTGGCCGGCGTGCCGGAGTAGCGGTACGTCCAGAGCACGTTGCCCTGCAGGTCAGTGGCGAAGGCCTGCGCCAGCGACGGGCTGTAGAGCGGCAGGCCCAGCTCGGCGCTGTCGAACAGCTCGATCCCGGGCTGCGGCGTGAGGCCGGCGGGCGTCGTGATCTGAAGCGGCGGAGTCGGCGGCGGCGCGCCGGTCGTGAACGTCCGATCCGCGTCGCTATAAGTCACGCCGCCGGGTAGCGTCACCTGCGCCTGCAGGTGATAGGTCGTCATGCCGCGCATGCCGGCGACCTCGACCGCGACCGGGCCACCGTAATCGACGGGTGTGGCAGGCGAGGCCTGCGCCGAGGTGCTGAGTCCGTAACCGAGATCGATGCCGAACCGGACGGTCACGGTGCCGGGCTGCGGCAGGTACATCGAGTACTGCGCGACCTGGGGATTCGCGGTCGGCTCGACGGCGCCCGGCTGCATGAGCGCCACCACGGCGGTCGCGAAGTTCGACTGCGGCGCGCTCGCGAGCGCGGCTTGCACGACGACGTTCACGCTCTGCGCGATGACGCTCGGCGCCTGGTAATTGCCGGAGGAATCCACCGTGCCGACGCCGGCATTGCCCCCGGCGATGCCGTTGACGGACCAGGTGAGCGGCCCCGGGGCGCTCGCTGCGAAGCGCTGCCCGGCTGCGCCCGCGAGCGCAGCGCGCTGCGGGCTCACCGTCACCGAGCCCATCTGCTGCGCCACCGGAGGCGCGGTCGGCGGCGGGGGCGGCGCAGCGGGTGCCGCGGAGGAGCCGCCGCAGCCCGTGGCGGCGAGGAGCCAGGCCACCAGCCCGGCCCCGAGCCCCGCGAGCGTGGCGCTGCGCTCTGCCCGCATCACTCGAGCGACACCCCGATCACGCGCCCGTGCAGTGCGAAGACGAGCGCGTACACCGCGACCGCGATCGCCGGTCGCACCAGGCCGATCTCGCGCAGTGCCGGGCCCAGCCGATTACGGCCGGCTGCGATCGCGGCGAAGGGAACGTTCGAGGTGCTCGCGGCGAAGGCCTGCCACTCGCGCCCGAAGCGGCGGCGCCGCTTGGCATCGATCGAAGCGGTGCCGCCGAGTGCGAGCACGAGCAGCGCGCCGAACAGCGTGAGCGAGGCCAGGTCGCCGTTCACGATGAGGTGCATCAGCGCCCAGAGCGCGATCCCCCAGAGGAACGGGTGGCGCGTGATGCGGGTGATCCCGCGTACCGCTGCGGCGCCCTGCGCCAGCGCGGTCTCCTTGCCGACGCTCGTCGGGTTGGGTGTGGCGAGCCCGATGACTACGAGGAGCACGCCGACGAACACCACCGCGAAGGCCGCGGGGTGCAGGCCGGGCAGCTTGCCCCAGGTTGGGATGAGCGGCGCCCTTGCGTACGCGTAGCCCATCCAGAAGATGCCGACGAAGGAAGCGAGTGAGAACGCGCCGCGATAGGGCCCCTCGCCGAGGCGCGCCGCCAGCGCATCGCGCAGCCGCGTGCCGGAGACGCCGAAGTGGATCAGCAGGAAGTAAGCGCTGGCGAGCAACAGCGACGGCACGGGCTCACCGCCCTACGTGACGAGGTTCGGCGAGGTCGAGATGCGGTTGCGCCCGCCGCTCTTCGCGCGGTAGAGCGCCGCATCGGCTTCGGCGATGAGGCGCTCGGCGAGCACCTTGTAGTCGCGCATGCCGGGGCCGGGGGTCGCGGCCGCGACTCCGATCGAGAGCGTCACGGTCTCGGGCATCGTGCCGATCAGGATCGGCTGGGAGCGCACCGCCTGCAGCACGCGCCCGGCGACCTTCTCGCCGTCGTCGATCGCCGCCTGCGCCAGCACGATCGCGAACTCATCGCCCCCGAAGCGCGCGCCGGTATCGCTGATGCGCATCTCGGCGTCGATACGCTGCGCCACCTCGCGCAGCACCGCGTCTCCGGCCAGATGCCCGTACTGATCGTTGATGCGCTTGAAGTGATCGACGTCGATCATGAGACAGGCGAGCGGCTGGCGGGCGCGCTGCGCCCGCGCCAGCTCCTCGCGCAGCCGCGCGTGCAGGTAGCGGCGGTTGTGGAAGCCGGTGAGGAAGTCGGTGAAGCCGCTGCGCAGCAGCCGCGCGCGGTTGACGGCGTTCTCGACGCAGATCGCGGCGACCAGCCCCAGGTGCGCGAGGAAGTCGCTCGCCAGCTCGCGGGTGAAACGCAGCGGGTCATTGCTCGAGAACACCAGCACGCCGTCGAGCTCCTCGTGCCGGCGCAGCGGGATGAGCGCGAGACTCTTGGCGTACGGTGCCCCGGGGAGCAGCAGCTCGTGGTCGGCCTTGTGGAAGGGGCCGAGCCACGGGCGCTCGAGCGAGGCGAGCTGCGGCGCGACCGCGCTCAGCGCATCGACGAACTGCACCCCCTCGAGGGGCCCCTGGGCGAGGTCGTCACCCGCGATCAGGTGGCGGATCTCGTGCTGCGGGTCGTGCAGCACGAGCGCGACGTGATCCAGCTGGTAGGAGCCCTTCAGGCCCGAAATCAACCGCTCCAGGAGCTCGGCGAGCGAGCCGGCGCGCAGCAGCTCGAGCTCGCGCTCCTGGGTCTTGCGCAGCAGCGAGTCGTTGCGGCTCACCTCCTCGGTGAGCGCGGCGAGGCGCACCTTGAGCGCGCGGTTCTCGCGCTCCAGCGCGCCGATCGTGTCCGCCGCCGGCCCCCCCGCCAGCGGCTCGGTGTGCAGTCGGCTCGCCATGGTGCTGCGGCCCCTCCTGGCCCCATCAGGCACGGCGCTCAGACACTGTGCGCCGACCCTCAAAATAATCGCGCCCGCGGCTCATCAAAGCAACGAAAGTCGCATGGTCCCGCGACAAAACCGCGGTACGTAAGCGTTCCACCGCCTGGGAGAGGGCCTCGAGCGACTCGGCGCCATAATCATTCAGGCTCTGTATTTCATAATACAGGTCCGGGCTGTCGTGGGCGACGCGGCTGGCCACTTCGAGCTGCGCATCGAAGGTGGTGCTCGAGATGCCCGCCAGTTTCAGCGCCGCCTCACCGCTCTCGGCCAGCACCGTGAAGAAGGCGATATTGAGCGCGTGCGACAGCCCGAGCACGTAGGCGATCAGCCGATCGTGCTCGTCGAGGCTCATGACCACCTGCTCGGCCATGGTGGAGGCGAACAGCTCGCGCGCCCCGGCGAGCGCCGCGGCATTGCCCAGGTCGACGAACACCACGTGCCGCCCGGAGAGCAGCTCCGTGTCGGGCCCGAACATCGGGTGAACCGAGGTCACCTTGCAGCCGTGGGAGCGCAGCGCCATGAGCCCGGCGCGCAGCGGCGACTTGAGCGAGCCGACATCGAAGATGATCCCCGGCGGACGGCGCAGTGCCAGGTCGCGCAGGATCGCGTCCGTCACCCCGAGCGGAGTGGCGAGCACGATGTAGTCGTGCTTGAGATCGGTGCGGTGCCAGTCATCGACGCGCGCCACGCCCGCCGGCGCCGCGCCGGGATCGGCCACCTCGACCGCGAACCCCTGGCTGGCGAGGAAGCTCACGAACCAGCCGCCCATCCTCCCGGCGCCGCCGATCACCAGCGCGCGCCGCCCGCTGCCGGTGCCCTGGGCGGCGACGCTCGCCTGCTCCTGGGTGGTGAGCGAGGAGCGGATGAGGAGCCGCAGCAGCTGCTCGGCGAGCTCCCCCGACACGCCGCGCTCGGCCGCCGCGGCCCGTACGCCGAGGATCACCTCGCGCTCGCGCTCGTAGTCGCGGGTGGGCCGGCCTGTCGCGCGCTTGACCCGCGCGACCTCCTCGCTCACCGCCTTGCGCTCGGCCACCAGCTCGATCAGGCGGCGGTCGAGCTCGGTCACTCGCCGGCGCAGCTCCTGCAGCGTCACGGTCTCGGAAGTCATGGAAAGCGAGCCTTCTGGCGGAATTCCGCCTCCTTTCTAGCGAGGCGGAACCGGGGGCGCAAGCCGGGCGAGCGCGCCCGGCGCCGCCACCCCGGAGAGCGCGCTGACGCGCGCTCCCGAACCCTCTACCATCACCCATCCATGAGCGAGCAAACCGAGCTCCTGCCCGACCCCCTGCCCGCCGAGCCGCTCGCCCTCGCCGCGCGCTGGCTCGAGGACGCGTGGGCGGCCGGCAGACAACCGAATCCCAACGCCATGGTGCTCGCCACCGCGAGCCCGGACGGCCGGCCATCGGCGCGCGTCGTGCTGGCCAAGGACCTGGTGGCGCAGCCCGGGTACGTGGTGTTCTATACCAACTACCTCTCGGCCAAGGGCCGCGAGCTCAAGCGCAATCCGCGCGCGGCGGCGGTGATGCACTGGGACGCGCTGCAACGCCAGGTGCGCATCGAAGGCGCGGTCGTCGAAGGCCCGCCGCAGGAGAGCGACGCCTACTTCGCCTCCCGCGCCTGGGACAAGCGCATCGGCGCCTGGGCGAGCGCGCAGAGCGCGCCGGTGGCCTCGCGCGCAGCTCTCGAAGCGGCGGTGGCGGCCGCGGCGCGGCGCTTCGGCGCGCCGGTCCCCGGGACGCCCGAGGCCGAGGCGACGCGGGAGGTCAGCGTGCCCCGGCCGCCGCACTGGGGGGGCTTCCGGCTCTGGGCCGATGCGGTGGAGCTGTGGGTCGAGGGGGGGCACTCGCGCATCCACGATCGCGCGCGCTGGACCCGCACGCTGAAAGCCGCACCCGGCGGCGGTTTCGAGGCGGGACCCTGGGCCGTGACGCGACTGCAGCCCTGAATGGGCGCACGCGGCGTTTCCGGCGCAAGCCGTGCGCCGGCGGCGAAGTCGGGCGCCACCGTGTGGCGCAGCGTCCGCATCCTCATCCTGCTGCTGGTGCTGCTCGCGGTCGCGACCCAGCAATGGCTCGACCGCGTCCACACCCAGAGCTGGCGCGAGACGCTGTGGGTCGGCGTCTATCCGCTGAACGCCGATGGCAGCGCGACCGCCGAGCGCTACATCCACGGACTCTCGGCGCGGGATTTCGCCGCCATCGAGCAGTTCTTCGCGCGCGAGGCGCACCGCTACGGCGTCCAGCTCGATCAGCCGGTGCACGTCGAGGTCTTCCCCGAGGGCTCGCAGCTCCCGCCGGAGCTCGCGCCCGGCACGGGGCCGCTCGGCATCGCGTGGTGGAGCCTGAAGCTGCGCTGGTTCGCCATGCGGGTGGGCGATGTGCCCGGCCGGGTGCCGACCCGCATCCGTATCTTCGTCCTCTACCACGACCCGGCGACGCTCGAGCGCGTACCCGATTCGCACGGCCTGCAGAAGGGGCTGGTCGGCATCGTGCACGCCTTCGCGAGCCAGGCCCAGGCGGGCGAGAATGACATCGTGATCGCGCACGAGCTCATGCACATCGCCGGCGCCACCGACAAGTACGACCCGGCGACCGAGCAGCCGCTCTACCCGAGCGGGTTTGCGGACCCCGAGCGCCGCCCGCTCTACCCGCAGGAGGCGGCGGAGATCATGGCGGGGCGCCGGCCACTCTCCCCAGGGCAATCGGAGATGCCGCCGAGCCTGCGCGATGTGGTGGTGGGCTCTGCCACCGCGCTGGAGATCCGTTGGACGCGCCCCTGAAGCGCCGCGCCGATGCGAACCGGCGTGCCGGGCTCGGGCGCGGCGCGCGGCTCGCGGCGCGCGAGCTCACCGTGCGCGCGGGTGCGCGTGAGCTGGTACGCGCGCTCGCGGTCGAGTTCGCCCCCGGCGAGGTGGTCGCCGTCCTCGGGCGCAACGGCTCGGGCAAGACACTCACGCTGCACACGCTCGCGGGGCTGCGCCCGCCGGGGGGCGGGGAAGTGACGCTCGACGGCACGCCGGTGCCGCAGCTCACGCGCCGCGCGGTGGCGCTGCGCCTCGGGCTCCTGCCCCAGGATCTGGAGGACGCCTTCGTCACCACGGCGATCGAGACGGTGCTCATCGGGCGTCACCCGCACCTGGCGCTCTGGCAATGGGAGACGGCGGAGGATGAGCGCCTGGCGCGCCAGGCGCTGGCGACGGTCGATCTCGCCGAGTTCGCGCCGCGGCGTACCGACACGCTCTCGGGCGGCGAGCAGCGGCGTGTCGCGGTGGCCTCGCTCCTCGCCCAGCAGCCGGACATCTTCCTGCTCGATGAGCCGACCAACCACCTCGACCCGCATCACCAGCTGGTGGTGCTCGGCCTCTTCCACGCGCTCGCGCGCGCCGGCCGCACGGTGGTGACGACGCTGCACGATCCGACGCTCGCGGCGCGCTTCGCCGACCGGGTGCTGCTGCTTTTCGGCGACGGACGCTGGACGCTCGGCCCGGCGAGCTCGGCGCTCAGCGCCGCCAGCCTGAGCGAGCTGTACCTCGCGCCGATGATCGAGATCGACAAGGACGGCCGGCGGGTGTTCGTCAGCGCCTGAGATTCATTCAGCGCCTGAGCGCCTCGAGCACGCGCGCGTGCAGCCGAGCGTTGGTGGCGAGCACGCTGCGGGTCGCGAGCCCGACTTCCTGCCCCTCGAGATCGGTGAAGATGCCACCCGCCTCGCGCACGATCACCACGAGCGCCGCGATGTCGAGGATGTTGACGTCCGACTCGATGACCACTTCGAGCGCCCCGCGCGCGAGCATGTGGTAGTGCACGAAGTCGCCGTAGCCGCGGCCGTAGCTCACCGCGGCGATGAGCGCGCCGAGCTTGCGCCAGCGCGCCGAGCGGGCCAGGGACCTGAGGTTGCCGGTCGAGAGCGCCGCATCCTCGAGCCGCTCGACGGCGCTCGCCCGGATCGGACGCTCGTTGAGGAAGGCGCCGTGGCCACGCTCGGCATAGGCGAGCTCGCCGAAGGCCGGCGCACTCGACACCCCGAGCACCAGCTGCCCGGCGCGCAGCAGCGCGATCTGCGTGGAGAAGAACGGCGACTCGCGCACGAAGCTCCTGGTGCCATCGATCGGATCGACCAGCCAGACGCTCTCGGCCTGCATCGCATGCTGCCCGGTCTCCTCGCCGTAGAAGCCGTACGAGGGGAAGGCGGCGACGAGCGTCGCGCGGATCACCTCCTCGGCACGCATGTCCGCCTCGGTCACCGGCGAGGCGTCGTCCTTGATGCGCACCTGCGGTTGCCTGCGGTAGAAGGCGCGGATCACCTCGGCGGCCGCGCGCGCCGCGGCGAGCGCCGCCTCAAGCTCCCGCGAGGCCATCGGATCGCCTCACTCCTTCTTCTCCCTGGGTGCTGCATCCTTCTTCTCGGTGAGCACGATCTCGGTGACCTGGCGCACGTCCCGGAAATCGGGCTTGCCTCCCTGCACCACGACGTGTCCGATGAACGGGCGCTGGACGCTCACCCAGCTCCTCGAGGAGAGCAGGTCCGGGGCGCCGTCGAGGATGAGGAACGCCTTGCGAACCCGCTCGCCGCCCGGCAGCACCAGAGCCGCGGGCTTGCGTGGCGGCTGGTATTCCTTGCCACGTTCCCGGTAGAACTCGAGCACCTTGTCGAACGGGGCCTCGGTGAGGTAGGCGGTGAGCGAGACGTTCGGGCGCAGAGTCTCTTTCCACTCGCGGTTCTCGGTCGTGTCGGGCGGGATGTACTTCCTGGCGCCCGGGTAGACCTGGAAGCCCGTCTGCGGAGCGCCCGCGCTCGCCGGCGGAGCGGGCAGCGCGCCTGTAGGAGCGAGCAGCGCGAGCGTCGCCAAAACTGCGGTACGCATGGCGGCGGCATGATGTCGCGCTGCCCACGACGTGGCAAGCGACGCGCCGCTCAGGCGGTTCTGCGGTAGAGTGTCGCTCGGCCGCCGCACTTGCGCGCCGAAGCGACATGGGCAACCGCCTCAGCAGGATCTACACCCGCACCGGCGACGACGGCACCACCGGCCTCGGCGACGGCAGCCGCGTAAGCAAGGACAGCGCGCGGGTCGAGGCCTACGGCACGGTCGATGAGCTCAACAGCGTGATCGGTGTGCTGCTCGCCGCGCCCGGACTGCCGCCGGCGGTGAGCGAGTGCCTCACCGAGGTGCAGCACGAGCTCTTCGACCTGGGCGGGGAGCTGTGCCTGCCCGGTCATCGCGCCATCGGCGCCGCGCAGGTCGCGCGGCTCGAAGCGGCACTCGATGCCTTCAACGATCCGCTCCCGCCACTCAAGGAATTCATCCTGCCGGGGGGCGGCCCTGGGGCCGCCGCCTGCCACCTCGCGCGCACGGTGGCGCGGCGCGCCGAGCGGCGGGCCTGGACGCTCGCCCGCAGCGAGCCCGTGGGGCCGGAGGCGCTCAAGTACCTCAACCGCCTGTCGGATCTGCTGTTCGTGCTCGCGCGGGTGCTGGCGCGGCACGAGCGCGGCGCCGAGGTGCTGTGGCGCCACGAGCGCGCCAAGTCAGGCTGAGGCGACCCGCTCCCTGAGCAGCGCGCGCAGCCGCGGCCAGTCGAAGGCCGCGCCGGGGTCGGTCTTGCGCGCCGGCGCGATATCGCGGTGACCGACGATGTGCTCGGCGCCGAGCGAGGGGTAGGCTCCGAGCAGCGCCGCCGCGAGTGCGGCCAGCTGGCGGTACTGCTCGTCCGTGTAGGGCATGTCGTCGGTGCCTTCGAGCTCGATTCCGATCGAGAAGTCGTTGCAGCCTTTGCGGCCACGGTACTCCGACTCTCCGGCGTGCCAGGCGCGCTCGGCGAACGGCACGTACTGCACGATCTCGCCGTCGCGGCGGATGAGCGCGTGCGACGAGACGCGCAGGCCCTCGATCTCCCGGAAGTAGGGATGTGCCTCGGGCGAGAGCGTCCCGGTGAACAGCCGATCGATCCAAGGCCCGCCGTACTCGCCGGGCGGCAGGCTGATGCCGTGCACCACGAGGAGTGTCGGCACTGCGCCCGGCGGCCGCGCGTCGCAGTGCGGCGAGAGCACCTGGCGCACCCCGGCGAGGAGTCCGGTGGCGGTATCGATCGTGAGGGTGGGAGTGGCGGGTTGGGCTGGCATCGCGGCGGCGCAGGCGGCGGGGAGCATCGCGCGGCCGGGATTCTGCCACAATCACCGCATGATCTCCGTGATCTCCGCCCCCGACGCCAACGCCCCTTACGCCGCGCGCGACCTCGCCCACGTGTGGCATCCCTGCACGCAGATGAAGGACCACGAGCAGTTGGCGCCGATCCCGATCCGCCGCGCTCGGGGCGCCTGGCTCGAGGACTTCGCGGGCAAACGCTACCTCGACGCCATCAGCTCCTGGTGGGTGACTCTCTTCGGCCATGCCAACCCGCGCATCAACGCCGCGGTCGCCGCGCAGCTCGAGCGGCTCGAGCAGGTGATTCTCGCCGGCTTCACCCACGAGCCCGTGATCGCCCTCTCGGAGGAGCTCACCGAGGTCGCCCCGCCCGGCCTCACGCGCTGCTTCTACGCCGACAACGGCTCCTCGGCGGTGGAAGTGGCGGTGAAGATGAGCTTCCACTACTGGCGCAACGCCGGCCACCCCGAGAAACGGCGCTTCCTCACGCTCTCGAACAGCTACCACGGCGAGACGCTCGGGGCGCTCGCGGTCGGCGACGTCGCGCTCTACAAGGAGATCTACCGGCCACTGCTCATGGACGTGATCACGGTGCCCTCGCCCGACTGCTACCTGCGCGCGCCCGGCGAGAGCTGGGAAGCCCACTCGCGCCGCCAGTTCACCCACATGGAGGCGGCGCTCGCGGCGCACGCCCGCGAGGCGGCGGCGGTGATCGTCGAGCCGCTGGTGCAGTGCGCAGGCGGCATGCGCATGTACGACCCGGTGTACCTCGCGCTGCTGCGCGAGGCCTGCGACCGTCACGGCGTGCACCTCATCGCGGATGAGATCGCGGTCGGCTTCGGGCGTACCGGGACGCTGTTCGCGTGCGAGCAGGCCGGCATCCGCCCGGATCTGCTGTGCCTCTCCAAGGGCCTCACCGCCGGCTACCTGCCGCTCTCGGCGGTGCTGACCACCGCGGAGATCTATCAGGCGTTCTACGCCGAGTACACGCTGCGCCGGGCCTTTCTGCACTCGCACAGCTTCACCGGCAACCCGCTCGCCTGCGCCGCCGCGCGCGCGAGCCTCGCCATCTTCCGCGAGGACCGCACGCTCGAGGCTAACGCCGCGCTCGCCGCGCATCTCGGCGCGCGGGCGCGCGAGCTCGAGGACCTGCCGCACGTGGCCGAGGTGCGCCAGCGCGGCATGATCGTCGCGGTCGAGATGGCGCGCGACAAGGCGAGCCGCGAGCCCTATCCCTGGAGCGAGCGCCGCGGGCTCACCGTCTACCGCCACGCGCTCGGGCGCGGGGTGCTGCTGCGGCCGGTGGGCGACGTGGTGTACTTCATGCCGCCCTACGTGGTGACGCCCGCGGAGATCGACCTCATGGTCGAGGTGGCGCGCGAAGGCATCGGGCTGGCGACATGCGACTGACGCGGGTGTACGTCGATGCGCCGCTCGGGAGCGGCGAGCGCATCCGGCTCGAGGGCGGGGCCGCGAGCCACGTCACGCGGGTGCTGCGGCTGCGGGTCGGGGAGCCGCTCATTCTCTTCAACGGCACGGGCGGGGAATATCTCGGCAGCATCGACAAGGCGCACGGTGGCGAGGTGACCGTGGCGATCGGCGAGCACCTCGCCGTCGAGCGCGAGTCCCCGCTCGTGCTCACGCTCGCGCAGGGAATCTCGCGCGGCGAGCGCATGGACCTGGTCGTGCAGAAGGCGACCGAGCTCGGCGTGTCGCACCTCGTGCCGCTCCTCACCGAGCGCAGCGTGGTGCGGCTCGAGGCGCAGCAGGCCGACCGGCGGCTGAATCACTGGCGCGCCATCGCCATCGCCGCCTGCGAGCAGTCCGGGCGCAACCGCCTGCCGCAGGTGAGTACGCCGCTCGGGCTCAGAGACTTCCTCCACGGCGCCGGCGCGGCGGCGCCGGGATCGACGGCCGCCAGCCGGCTGCTGCTCTCGCCGGAGGCGACGCGGCGGCTCGGCGAGCTCGAGCGCCCCGCAGGCCCCGTCACGGTGCTGGTCGGGCCCGAGGGCGGGCTTGCCGACACCGAGGCAGAGGCGGCGGTCGCGGCGGGCTTCACCCCGGTGCGGGTGGGCCCGCGGGTGCTGCGCACCGAGACCGCGGCGATCGCCGCGATCACGTTGCTGCAGCGGGAGTTCGGGGACTTCTAGCGCTGCGCACTGCGGCGGGGCGCGGCGATCGGAGCGGCGGATGGATCATACGGTGCGGTTCATCATTCTCGCTCTGGTCATCGCGGTGAGCCTGCTGCGCGCCATCCGGCGCAGTAGCGCAAATCGCCCGCAGCCGGATTCCACCCGGGAGACGCCTGGAGGCGCGACGGCATCCCGGCCGACGACCGCACCGAACGCCGGTGCCGCCGTCTCGCCCATCGAGGCGGACGCCGGCAACTCGCCGAACCGATTTGCCGCCGTACTCGTGGCAGCGCTCGTGTGGCTCGCGGGCAATGTCGCCGTGTGGCTGTGCCTGTTCGAATTGCCGGCACTCGAGGTGGCCCCGAAGTCCTGGCGCTTCGCCGCGCTGGTGTTCGCCAACATCGTGCTCACCGCACTCGCGCGCGTGGCTGCCGCGCGCGTCAGGGGGCTCGCGGTGCGGCCAACCCCCGCGAGCAGCAATCCCATCGGTGAATGACGCGCGGGACGCGCCCGCTCACGCGCCGATGCTCGTCTCGTCGGCGACCATCTCCTCGAGGCGCTCGAGATCGGGAATCAGCGGCGTCTCGTTCACCATGCGGATCTGGCAGATGATCGGCGCGCGCTCGGAAAAAGCGCGCGAGTTGTCCGGGCGGACCACATCCGCGCTCACCCGCACGAGCTGCGGGAAGCCCTGACTCACCAGGGCGAAGTTGCCGCCTTCGACGCGCGTGCCGAGCGCCTGCAGGATCACGATGCGCGAGCGGCCGCTCGCCGCCGGGATCGCCTGCCCGCAGGCGCCCTCGAAGGAGATGAGCGGCACCGCCTTGCCGTTCCACGGCACCGTGCCGATGTACCAGGGCGGCGCACCGGTCATCTCGGAGGGCGTCTGGAAGCCGATCACCTCCGCGACGCAGGCGCGCGGAATGATGAGCCGCCCCTCGGCGAGCGGGACCAGCAGGCAGTAGATCTCACTGAGGCGCTCGCTCATCGGGGTCCGGCCGTCAGCTCGCGGAGGCGGCCTGGCGCACCGCGGCGCGCCGCCGCTCGACCAGCGGCGCGATCGCGTCGAGCAGCTGCGCCTCCTGGTAGGGCTTTCCGAGGTAGTCGTCGACGCCGAGCTCGATGGCGCGCGCGCGGTGTTTCTCGCCGACGCGCGAAGTGACCATGATGATCGGCACGTCCTTGAGGCGCGGGTCGTTGCGCACGTGGGCGGCGACCTCGTAGCCGTCCATGCGCGGCATCTCGATGTCGAGCAGGATCACGTCCGGCACGTTGTCCTGCAGCAGCGCCACCGCATCCATGCCGTCGCGGGCGGTGAGCACGCGCATGCCGTTGCGCTCGAGCAGCCGCTGTGTCACGCGGCGCACGGTGATCGAGTCGTCGACCACCATGGCGAAGGTGCGCCGGTCGCCGCGCTCCTTGGGGGCTGCGGGAGCGGCCGCGCGCGTGCGCCACTCGGCCCGCACCAGCGCGCCGATGTCGAGGATGATGACGATCCGGCCGTCGCCGAGAATGGTCGCCCCGGAGATGCCGCGGATACCGGAGATCTGCGGGCCCACGGACTTCACGACGATCTCGCGGCTGCCGATGAGCTCATCGGCCACGAGTCCCGTGGAGTGCTCGCCGGCGCGCACCAGCACCACCGGGATGGTGACGTCCTGTCCCGGCAGCGCCGACGGCTCGAGGCCGACGAAGGAGGCGAGATACTGGAAGCGGTACTTGGCACCGCCGTAGTCGAAGAACGGCGCGTCGCGCCCGAGATGCGCGCTCACCTCGGCCTTGGAGAGGCGCAGCACGCCCTCCACCGTCGGCAGCGGCAGCGCGTAGTATTCCTCGTCGACCCGCACCACGAGCGCGTGGCTGATGGCGAGAGTGAGCGGCAGACGTACCGTGAAGACGGTCCCCTCGCCCGTCTTGGTCTCCATGTGCAGCGCGCCGCCCAGGCGCTTGATCTCGGTGGCGACCACGTCCATGCCGACGCCGCGCCCGGCCTGCTGGGTGATCGCGCCCGCGGTGGAGAAGCCGGGCTCGAGGATAAGCTGGATCGCCTCCTCGTCGCTGATGCTCTGGCCCGGGGCGATGAGCCCGAGCGCCCGGCCCTTGGCGCGGATCGCCTTGAGGTCCATGCCGCCGCCGTCGTCGGTGAGGCGCACCAGCACCTCGGCGCCTTCGCGCTGCAGCTCGAGCAGGATCCGGCCGGTGTCGGGCTTGCCGCGCCGCACGCGCTCCTCGGGCGGCTCGACGCCGTGCACGACCGCGTTGCGCAGCATGTGCTCGAACGGCGGCAGCATACGCTCGAGCACCTGCCGGTCGAGCTCGCCCGAGGCGCCCTCGACGGTGAGCTCGGCGCGCTTGCCGGTGTCGGCGGCGGCCTGGCGCACGATGCGCGCCAGGCGCTGCACGTGGCGCTGGAACGGCACCATGCGCGTGCGCATCAGCCCGTTCTGCAGCTCGGTGATGGTGCGCGCCTGTTGCTGCAGCAGGTTCTGCGTGTCCTTGGCGAGGTTCTCGAGCAGCTGCTGGATGCTCGCCACGTCGTTGGCGGTCTCGGCGAGCGCGCGCGAGTACTGCTGGATGGCGGAGTAACGATCGAGCTCGAGCGGGTCGAACTCGCTGCGGTGCGCGCTCTCGTCCTCGTGTTTGTGCAGGATCTGCGCCTCGGTCTCGATCTCGAGACTACGCAGCTGCTCCTTGAGGCGCGTGACCGTGCGCGAGAGCTCGCCCAGATTGAAATCGAAGGAGCCGAGCTGCTGCTCGAGCCGCGCGCGCGCGATGCTCGCCTCGCCCGAGATGTTGAGCAGCTGGTCGAGGAGCTCGGCGTCGACGCGCGCCATTTCCTGCCGCTCGCCCTGCGCTACGGGCTCGCGCCCCGGCGGCACGAGCTGCGGCGGGGCGAGGCTCTCCTCGGAGGCGTGCGCCTCGGGGGTGGCCGCCGCGGCGGCGACAGCCGGGAGCGCCGGCGCGGCCTCATCCGGCCGCTGCGGCGCGCGCAGCAGCTCTTCGTTGAGGCGCGCGAGCCCGGTGTCGGAAATCGGCCCCGGGACCAGGGGCGCGCGCGGCGGCGGCGGCACGGCGACCGTCTCGGGCTCCTCGGCGACCGCCGGATGGGTCGCAGCCGGCACCGGCGGCGGCAACGGTGCCGGCATCTCCGCCGGGGGGGCCCTGGCCGGGGACAGCGCCGCTTCGGCGCGGAGGTCCGGCGGCTCCGCCGGCGGCGGCGCGCCCGCCGCCCTCGAGAGGCCCTGGATGCGACCGATCACCGCGCGCGCCGGCGCGACGCGCTTACCCGTGGCCACCTGCTCGCGCATGCGCGCGAGCTCATCGAGACTCGCCTGGATCACGTCGAACAGCCCGTCGTCGGCCTCGATGGCGCCGTTGTCGACCTGCATGACGAGCGACTCGAGCTCGTGGCTCAGGTCTCCCATCGGCAGGATGCCCGCCATGCGCGCCCCGCCCTTCAGGGTGTGCAGCGGGCGCTTGAGCGCGAGGCGGTACTCGGCGATCCCGGGCTGGCCGCGCCACTCCGAGAGCGCGTGCTCGGCCGCCTCGATGAGCTCGGTCGCCTCGTCAGTGAAGATCGCCGCCACCTCGGGGTCGAAGTCGGCCGGCTCGTCCGGGAGCGCACCCTGGGGCTCGACCGCCGCCGTGCCGGCGGGCCCGGCGCCCGGGGCGGCGTGCGCGCTCGCGGCGACGACACGCTGCTCGAGACTCTTGTCGGCCCGCTCGATGCGCTCGAGCAGCTGCCAGTGGTTGACGAAGTAGCCGGTCGGCTCGTCGAGATGGCTGGCCACCGCCTCCATCGCCCCCATGCAGTCCCCGAGCAGCGTCAGATCCTCGGTGCGCAGCCCCAGCCCGCTCGAGAAAGCGCGCCGCAGCCAGCGATCGAGCGGCTCGGCGAGACGGATGCCGTGGCGGGCCTGCGCCATCTTCGAGCTCCCCGAGAGCGTGTGGCAGGCGCGGTAGACATCCTCCGGAAGCGTGTGCGGCTCGGGCAGCCTTGATTCGCGCGCGAGATAGCCGCGCACGGCAGCGACGTGCGTGGCGGTCTCGCGCGCGTAGATGTCGCGCAGCGTGTCGTCCGGGAGGGCGGGCGCGCTCGCGGCGGGGGCGGGGGCGCCGGGGGCGAAGGCCGCCGAGGGCCGCAGACCCGCGACGGTCGAGCCGGCGAAAGTCGTGGCGCCGGCTTCCTCCTCCGCCAGCGCGGGGCGCACCGCGGCGCGTCCGGCCGCGAGCGCGTGCGCGCGGGCGGCGATGGCCGTGGTATCGGTGCGCGGCTTGCCGCCTCCCTCGAGCTGCTCGATGAGCTCGGGCAGCGCCGCCACGGCGGCGCGCAGCGTCTCGAGAATCGGCGGCGAGCGGCTGAGCGTGTTGTCGAGCACGCGGTTCAACAGGTTCTCGATCGCCCAGGCGAACTCGCCGAGCTCGCGTGCGCCGACCATTCGGCCGCTGCCCTTGAGGGTATGGAAGGAGCGGCGCACGTTGACCAGCGCGTCGCGCTCGAGCGGATTCTGCTCCCAGGCCGGGAAGCCCTGGCGGATCTTGGCGAGCTCCTCGCGTGCCTCCTCGATGAAGAGCCGCGTCAGCTCGGGGTCCGCGTGCTCGACCGGGCGCGCGGTGCGCGCGGTGGACGCCGACAGCGTCGGCGCCACCGCTCCGACCCGCGCGGCGTCCGCCTCCACGGTCGGCAGCGGCGCCGCCGTCGGAATCTGTACGGTGCGCCCGTCGTAGGCGGCGGGCTCCAGCGGCGCCACGGTGGGCACCGAGGGGGTCGGCTGCTGCTCGAGCGCCTGCACGCAGGCCTGGGCGTTATCGAGCATGTACCAGGGGTCGGAGCGGCCCGCCTGCAGCGTCTCCATGTAGTACTCGACGCTCACGATGGCGTCCGCCAGGCGGTCGATGAACCCGGGCGGCAGCACGTGCACGCCCGGCTGCATGACACGCTTGAGCTGCGTGGTGATCGCCTCGATCAGCTCCACCGCGCGGCCCCGGCCGAGCATCAGCAGCCCCGCCTTGATCCCGCGCATCAGATCCTGCCAGCTGTCGAGGCCGGCCGCATCGAGCGTGCCGCCGACACTCTGGGTGATCGCCTCCTTGATCCGTGCCAGGTTCACGATGCATTCGCGCAGCACCGCCGACTGCACCTGCTGGAACTCGGTGTCCTCGCTCGGCTGCGGCAGCGCGCTGTCGCGCGGGAGGATCAGCCCCACCAGCTGGTCATCGAGGCGGTCCTCGACACTGATCAGCGTCGCGGCGATCTCGACCAGCGTCGGCTCGTCCGCCGCGAGCGAGCCGCCCACGATCTTCTCGAGCCGCTCGGTCTCGCCCTGCACCTGGGCGCGCAGCTCGCCGAGGCCGAGCACCCCGAGGGTGTCGCCGATCTTGCGCAGCAGCTCGACCTGGGAGCCGAGCTCCTGCGGCTGGCCGGCGCCGCGGCGCACGAAGATGTCGAGCACGTCCTTCACGCGCGCCAGGTCCTCGCGGATCGCCGCCGCAACGGTCTGCATGAGCTTGACGCTCGGCGCGGAGAGGTTCTCGCGCTCCTGCTCGATGCTCTCGTCGACCGGCAGCAGCTCCGTCAGGCGGAAGGAGGTGCGCACCGCGCTCACCCGGCCGCCGGAGGACTCGGCACGCCCGACGTAATAGAGGAGATTGTTCAGCAGCTCGACCGGGGGGTTCTGCGCGTAGCGGGCCTCGCCCTGCTCGTACAGGCGCCGGATCTCGCGATCGCCGAGGCCGAGCAGGCGCTTGACCGACTGGCCGCTCTCCAGCCCGTTCTCCTGCAGCGCCTCGATCACCGCCCCGGTCACCCACCACAGCTGGAACACCGGCTGGCGGGTCGCGATCTGCTCGAGCTTGCGCGCCACCGCCGCGAGGATCTCGAGGTTCTGCTCGACGCGCTCGCCGCGGATCCACCCGATGAGGCCCACCTGGTAGCGCGCGCGCAGCCGCCGTGCCCACTGCTCGACGGTCATCGCCGGCTCGCCCGCGGCGCTCGCCACGGGCTGCGCCTGCTTGTCGGACTTGAGGTTGAGCAGCAGCAGCGTGCCTTCCGAGAGCAGCGCGTGGCCGCGCACCGCCCGCAGGTCGTTCAGCAGCGGCAGCAGCACCAGCGCCAGGTCGCGCCCGCCGGCCAGCACCCGCTCGAGGTAGCTCGGCAGCTGCACCATGGCGCGCATGAGGGCGTCCAGGCTCTCGGCCTGTCCCTTGCGCTCGGTGACGGTGGCGAGCAGGTAGTGCGCCACGTGCTCCATCTCTTCGGCGAGCAGCGCCGCGCCGTATATTTCCAGCACGCGCAGCACGCCCTGCACCTGGTGCAGGTCCTCCGCGCAGCGCTCGAGCAGCGGCGCGTTGTCGGGCTGCTCGACGTAGTTCTCCAGGGCGCTGCGAGCTTCCGCCAGCGTGGCGTTGATTTCGCGACCGACGAGCTCGACTGTCTGTGAGGCGATTTCAGACATGCCTTGGGTCTTTCGCGTTCCTCAGGAGCCGCCGAGTGCGGAGATCTGCCGCACCTTGGCGGTGGTGAGCGTCGCGTCCTCGAGCCGGCGTACCTGGCCGCTGGTGCCGGCGCGGTCGCCGGGCAGGCGGAAGCCGGCGGCGGACTTGCGCAGTCCCGCGGAGAGCTCCGCGAGCTTGGCGATCGAGGCCGAGGTCGCGTGGGTCGACTCGGCCGTCTGGGCGCTGATCTCCTTCAGCACCCCCATGTTGCGCGCGATGTTCTGGGCCGCATGGGTCTGCTGGCGGGCGCTGCTGGAGATGTTCTGCACCAGACTCGCGATCTGGTTGGAGACCTGCTCGATCTCCTCGAGCGCCGCGCCGGCATTCTCGGCGAGCAGCGCCCCGCCCACCACATCCGTGGTGCTGCGCTCCATCGACACGACCGCCTCGTTGGTGTCGGTCTGGATGGTGCGCACCAGCACCTCGATCTGCTTGGTGGCGTTGGCGGCGCGCTCGGCGAGGCGCTGCACCTCGTCGGCGACCACCGCGAAGCCGCGCCCGGCATCGCCGGCCATCGAGGACTGGATCGAGGCGTTCAGCGCCAGGATGTTGGTCTGCTCGGCGATATCGTTGATGAGCTCGACGATGTTGCCGATCTCCTGGGAGCTCTCGCCGAGGCGCTTGATGCGCTTGGATGTCTCCTGGATGGTCTCGCGGATGGTGTTCATGCCGTCGATGGTGCGCCGCACCGCATCGCCGCCCTTGTGCGCCACCTCGACCGAGTGACGCGCGACGTCGGAGGCGCGCTCGGCGTTGCCCGAGACCTCCTCCACCGAGCCCGCCATGCTGGCTGCGGACTCGGTGGCGGAGGCGATCTGCTTCGACTGCGCACCCGAGGCCTTGGCGAGATGCTGCGACAGCGCCTGCGTCTGGCGGGTGGCGGAGTCGAGCTGGATGGCCGAGGCGTTGATGGTGGTCACCAGGCCGCGCAGCGCGTCCACCGCGTAATTGATCGAATCGGCGATCGCGCCGGTGATGTCCTCGGTGACGGTCGCCTGCACGGTGAGGTCGCCGTCGGCGAGGTTCGAGAGCTCATCGAGCAGGCGCAGGATCGCCTGCTGGTTGCGGTCGTTCTCCCTGATCTGCGCCTCGGCGGAGGCGCGCTGGCGCTCGACCGTACGACGGGTGCGCCCCGCAGCCACCATCGCGATCAGCAGCAGCACCAGCACGGCCGCCGAAAGGCCGAGCGGCGCCCAGGTGAGCGGCGCCGAGGGATTCAGCGTGAACCACGCGGCCGCCGCGCTCCCCGCGGCGAGCAGCACCGCCACGCCCAGCAACGGGCTGAGCGAATTCGGCGTGCGGGCGGGGATGGGCGCGACCGCCGTCATGCCGCGGCCTCCATGAACGCCGGGCTCTCGAGGATCGAGCGCAACGAGAGCACCGGCCATTGTTCCTCGGCACGGTGGAAAGCGCCCGCGAGGTAGCGCTCGCAGCGTGCCACCGTCGGCGGCGCGTCGCCGGTGAATTCGTTCTCGGCAAAGCGCCGGAAGCCGAGCACCTCGTCGACCAGGAGTCCGGCGGGAATCTCGCGATGGTTCACCACCAGCACGCGGGTGTTGCGCGTCACCGGGGTCACGCCGCTGCCGAGAAAGTGCCGCAGGTCGACGATCGGCAAGAGCTGACCGCGCACGTTGGCGAGCCCCTTGATCCAGGCCTTCGCTCCCGGCACGCGGGTCGTGCCGGCCGGCACGCCGAGCACCTCGCGGGTCTCCTCGCGCGCCACCAGGTACAGGTCTCCCGCCATGCGCAGCGCCACCCCGACCCACTCGCGCCCGGCGGTGGCCTGGTCGGTGAGGTGCGCGGTGAGCGCACGCCCGCGCCGATCGAGCTCGGCGAGCAGCTCGAAGGGCCGGTCCCGCAGGCTCTTCAGCTCGATCTCGGGTGTGGGTGTCGGCTCGCTCACGGGCTTCTCAGGCGGCCAGGGTTGCCTGTGCCTTGGCGACCAGCTGTTCGGGCGACACGGGCTTGACCATGTAGTCGACCGCTCCCTGGCGCAGGCCCCAGATGCGGTCGGTCTCCTGCCCCTTGGAGGTCACCATGATGATGGGAATGGCGCGGGTGCGCGGATCGTTCGCCAGCGCGCGCGTCGCCTGGTAGCCGTTCATGCCCGGCATGACGATGTCCATGAAAATGAGGTCCGGGGTCATCTCGCGCGCGAGGCGCACGCCCTCGGCGCCGTCGGCGGCCGCGGCCGTGCGGTAGCCGTGCTTCTCGAGCGCCTTCTGCATGACGTGCACTTCGGTGGGTGAATCGTCAACGATCAGGATCAGGGGCATCGCCGTCATCTCCCGATATGCGTCTCGATCGCGGACAGCAGCTCGTCCTTGGTGAAGGGCTTGGTGAGGTAGTGCTCGGAGCCGACGATGCGGCCGCGGGCGCGATCGAACAGGCCGTCCTTGGAAGACAGCATGATCACCGGAATGGAGCGGAACACCTTGTTGTGTTTGATCAGGGAGCAGGTCTGATAGCCGTCCAGGCGCGGCATCATGATGTCGACGAACACGATGTCGGGCTGATGGTCGGCGATCTTGGCGAGCGCATCGAAACCATCGATGGCCGTGTAGACCTCGCAGCCCTCCTTGGCGAGCAGCGTCTCGGCGGTGCGCCGAATGGTCTTGCTGTCGTGGATGACCAGTACCTTGAGACCCTGGAGCTTAGCGTTGTTGCCGCTCACGTTCAGGCAACTCCTTCCGTTACAGGCCGCGCCGCTATTTCAGGCGCAGCGCGCGTCCGGGAATCGCCGTGAGGGCCCCTCGACACACGGGCGCAGCGCGCGCCGACACCCCGGCGCCGCAGTCTCACGGGCCCCCCCAAGCGAGAGGCAAGCGCAGGCGGGTTTTAACATATCGGTACACCCCCTGCTATGCCATGCACGTCACGTTTTTTGAAGCCCGCAGAGCCCTCCCGAGGCCTTTCCGCCAGTACTGTGCGCGGGGCAGACATATTCGCGCCGCCCTGAGCATAATCCGCCCTTTCGGCACTTGCGGCGGGAGCCGATGAGCACGGCCAGACGACTCGGCGTGGTGATGGACCCGATCGGCGCCATCGCCTATGCGAAGGACTCGACGCTCGCGATGCTGCTCGCCGCGCAGCGTCGCGGCTTCACCCTCGCTTACCTCGAGCAGGGCGATCTGCTGCTGCGCGACGGCACCGCCCTCGGGCGCATGCGGCCCCTCACCGTGCGGGCCGATCCAAAGGACTGGTTCACGCTCGGGGAGCCCGCGATCGAACCTCTGGCCGCCCTCGACTGTCTGCTGATGCGCAAGGATCCGCCGTTCGACACCGAGTACATCTACAGCACCTACATCCTCGAGCGGGCCGAGATCGCGGGGGTGCTGGTGGTCAACCGCCCTCAGGGGCTGCGCGACGTGAACGAGAAGGTCTACACCGCCTGGTTCCCCCAGTGCTGCGCTGCGACGCTGATCACGCGCGACATGGCCGACATGGCCGCCTTCCTGCGCGAGCACCGCAAGATCGTCGTCAAGCCGCTGCACGGCATGGGCGGGCGCTCGATCTTCGTGCTCGCCGACGGCGAACCGAACGCGCGCGTCGTGTTCGAGACCCTGACCGACTACGGCCGGCGCTTTGCGATCGCGCAGCGCTACCTCCCCGAGATCGCGACCTCGGGCGACTCGAGGGTGCTGCTCATCGACGGCGAGCCGGTGCCCTATGCGCTCGCCCGCATCCCCACCGGGTCCGATCACCGCGGCAATCTCGCCGCCGGCGCCCGTGGCGTCGGCCGGCCGCTCGAGGAGCGCGACCGCTGGCTCGCGCGCGAGATCGGACCGGCGCTCGCGGCCAAGGGGATGATGTTCGTCGGCCTCGACGTGATCGGGGGTTTCGTCACCGAGATCAACGTGACGAGTCCCACCGGAATCCGCGAGCTGGACAAGCAGTTCGGCATCGATATCGGCGAGCTGCTGATCGCGGCCATCGAGCGGCGGCTGCTCGAGCGGCCCCGCGCGGGTGCGATGGCGGGCGCGGCGCTCGCCGGACGCTGACGGGCCGCTGTTGATGGCACGCCGGGCACTGAAACTGCGCGAAGGCATCGCGCCGGTCTGGGACCGGCTCCTCGCCATGGGGTTTCTCGCCGCGCTACTGCACGGGCTGGTGATTCTCGGGATCACCTTCAACACCTCGGCGGGCGAGAAGAGCGCCGCCCCGGGACTCGAGGTGCTGCTCACCTCGGAGGAGCTTCCCACGGCCAAGAAGAATCCCACCGCCACTTACCTCGCCCAGCGCACCCAGCTTGGCTCCGGCAACACGCGCGAGCCGGTCGCGCCGCACAACCCTGCCGCGCTGCTGCGGCTGCGGCACGCGGGCACGCCCGAGGGCGACTCGCTCGCCGATAGCGGTGCTACCACGGGCGCCGCGGCCGATGAGCTCCTCACCACCACCGCGTGGAACACGCAGGTGCGCTACCTCGGCGAGCAGGGCAGCAGCGCAAGCACGCGTAACCGCCCGCTGCTCCTCGATGAGCCGCCGGTCGCCGAGCCCGGGCCCGCGGACGAGCCCGGGCCGACGACGCTGCGGGGCCCGAAGCGCGACGAGCTGTGGATCGCGCCGGACACCCAGGCGGCGACCCTGGCACCGTATCTCGATGCGTGGCGGCGCAAGGTCGAGCGCGTCGGCACGCTGAATTACCCGACCGCTGCGCGCACCGCCGGCGCCGGCGCGAGCCCCGTCATCGAGGTCGGCATCAGCTCGGACGGCAAGCTCGAGCGGGCCCTCATCCGCCACTCGAGCGGGGACCCCGAGCTCGACCAGGCAGCACTCGCGATCCTCAAGCTCGCCAGCCCCTTCGACCCCTTCCCCCCCGAGCTCGCCTCGCAGTACCGGGTGTTGCGATTTGCCTACGAGTGGCAGTTCGTCGGCGGCCGAGTCGGCCGGGGCGCGGTGCGCAGCCTTCCTTGAGACTCCCGCGCGGGGTGCCCATACTTGGACCATGGTCCGCAGGTACACAGCGGCGGGGGGCGGTGGTCACCCTCCGCGCGAAGGCGGCCCGGCGGCTGAGCCGGGCGGCACGCCGCTCTTTGCCGACGGTGCCGCCGGGAGCCTGACCAACCACCTGCTGATCGCCATGCCACAGCTGGCCGACCCGAATTTCGCCCAGACCGTGGCGCTCATCTGCGAGCACACCGACAAGGGGGCGCTCGGCATCGTGCTCAACAAGCCGCTGCCGATGAAGCTCTCGGACGTGTTGTCGCAGATGAAGCTCGAGCCCTCGAGTGAGCACATCGCGGCCCAGCCCGTGCTGCGGGGCGGCCCGGTGCACACCGACCGCGGCTTCGTGCTGCACCGCCCCGGCGGGCAGTGGGATCACACGCACAAGGTTTCCGACACCATCCAGGTCACGACCTCGCGCGACGTGCTCGCGGCGATGGCCCGCGGCGAGGGACCGTCGGACGCCTTCATCGCGCTCGGCTACGCGGGCTGGGATTCCGGTCAGCTCGAACGCGAGCTCAAGGAGAACGCCTGGGCCTCGATGCCGGTCGACGCGCGCGTGGTGTTCGAGATGCCCTTCGAGGAGCGCTGGGCGGGCGCGTGGCGACTGATGGGCGTGGACGTCGATCGCCTGAGCCCCGAGGCGGGCCATGCCTGAGCGGGCATGAGCCGCCCTGAGACCGTTCTCGCCTTCGACTTCGGATTGAAACGTATCGGCGTCGCCTCCGGCGATACCGTGACGCGCACTGCCGCGCCGCGGCCGGCCGCGACCGCCGGTCGTGCGGGGCCCGACTGGGAGACGATCGCGCGCACCGTACGCTCGCTCAGGCCCGGGCGGCTCGTGGTCGGCGCTCCCTGCAATGCCGACGGCAGCGAAGGGGCGCTCACCGAGGCGGCACGGCGCTTCGCGGCCGAGCTCGGGGAGCGCTTTGCGCTGCCCGTGCACCTGGTCGATGAGCGCTTCTCCTCCCTCGAGGCGGGCGCGGCGCTCAAGGCGCGGCGTGCGAGCGGCGAGCGGCGCCGGCGGGTGCGGCGCGCCGACCTCGACAGCGCCGCCGCCGCGGTGATTCTCGGACGCTACTTTGCGGGCGAGGGGCTCGAGCTCGCGCCTGCGGCGGCGGGCGGACGGCCGGGTGAGGACGTGCGATGACCGAGCAGCTGCGATCCGACGGAACGCTGCGCCACCTGCTGACGCTCGAGACGCTGCCACGCCCGCTCATCGAGCGCTTGCTCGACCGCGCGCAGACCTTCGTGCGCCCGCTCGGCGCGAAGCCCGCATCGAGCCGCGCGCTCGCCGGGGCGACGGTCGCGAATCTCTTCACCGAGCCCTCGACCCGCACGCGCGTCAGCTTCGAGCTCGCCGCCAAGCGCCTGGGGGCGCAGGTGGTCAACCTCGAAGTGCAGCTTTCCTCGCGCGTGAAGGGCGAGAGCATGCTCGACACCATCTACACGCTCGAGTCGCTGCACGTCGATGCGTTCGTAATCCGCGACGCCGAGGCGGGGGTCCCGGCAGTGGTCGCCGCCCACGCCGCGCCGCACGTGAGCGTGCTGTCGGCGGGCGAAGCGCACGTCTCGCACCCGACGCAGGGCCTGCTCGATGCGCTCACCATCTACCAGCGCAAGCAGCGCTTCGCCGGACTCGCGGTCGCGATCGTTGGCGACGTCCGCCACTCGCGCGTCGCGCGCTCGGCCTGGCACGCGCTGCGCGCGCTCGGTGTCACGGACCTGCGCATCGTGGGCCCGGCGGCGCTGATGCCCGAGGCGGGCGAGTTCGAGGGCTGCACGCGCCACACGCGCTTCGCTGCGGGCCTCAAAGGCGCGGACGTCGTCATGATGCTGCGCATCCAGAAGGAACGCATGGGCGATGCGGACCTGCCCGACGGGGAGCGTTACTTCGCCGCCTGGGGTCTGACGCCCGAGCGCCTGGCGCTCGCCCGGCCCGATGCGATCGTGATGCACCCGCAGCCGATGAACCGCGGTATCGAGATCGCCTCCGCGGTGGCCGACGGGCCGCAGTCGGTCATCCGCGACCAGGTGCGCAACGGGGTGGCGGTGCGCATGGCGGTGCTCGCCGAGACGCTCACCAGCCGCCCCGGCTCCTGGCTCGGGGGCGAGACATGACGGGGCCGCGCGGCACGACCCGCGGCACCATCTTCCTCGAGCAGGCGCGCGTCATGTCCCAGCTGGCCTACGACGCCGAGCAGTTCGTGCTGCGTCTCGCCTCGCCCAAGTGCGCCGCGCACGCCGAGCCCGGCAGCTTCGCGCACCTCACCTGCGATCCCTCGATCCCCATGCGCAGGCCGCTCTCGATCATGCGCGCCGACGCCAAGGCCGGCTGGATCGAGATCCTCTACAAGGTGGTGGGCCCGGGACTGCACGCGCTCGCCGCGCGCAAGGCGGGCGAAGAGCTCTCGCTCCTCGGGCCGATCGGCCGCCCGTTCACCCCCCACCCCGAACGGCCGCGCGCGCTCCTCGTCGGCGGCGGCGTCGGCATCCCGCCGATGGTGTTCCTCGCCGAGCGGCTGAGCGCGGGCGGCGGCGCCTGGAAACCGCTGGTGCTCATGGGCTCGGAAGTACCCTTTCCGTTCCGCGCGCGGCCCTCGACGCTCCTCGTCCCGGGGATCCCCGCGCGCGCCATCGCCTGCATGCCGCTGCTCGAGGAGTGGGGCGTGCCGAGCCGGCTCGCGAGCGGCGCGGATTTCCCGGGGTGCTTTGCGGGCCTGGTCACCGAGCTCGCCGAGGCGTGGCTCGCCTCGCTCGGAGCGGGCGAGCTCGGCGAGGTCGAGATCTTCGCCTGCGGTCCGACGCCGATGCTGGCTGCGGCCGCGCGCCTCGCGCGGCGCTACGGCGTGCCCTGTCAGGTGTCGCTGGAGGAATTCATGGCCTGCGCGGTGGGCGGCTGCGCCGGCTGCACGGTGCGGGTGCGCACGAGCGAGGGCGAGGCGATGAAGCGGGTGTGCGTCGACGGCCCGGTTTTCGACGCCTACACCGTGTTCTGAGAGCCGCCGCGGCGCACGGAGCGCCG
>DASQIC010000045.1:0-39527 GCA_035631755.1 Steroidobacteraceae bacterium | reverse complement strand
ATGTCGAAGGCCACGGCATCGGTCGCGGGGGCGGTCGCGGAGCGCTGCGCGAAGGCTCGCGTCACCCATCCGTCGTTGTAGTACTGGTCGCCGTCGCAGGCGGTGAAGGCGACCTCGAGGTCGCGGAAGTGCTGCTGCGTGCCGTCGCGATAGCCGATGCCCTGCAGCAGGGCGAGCTCCTTCGCCTCCCAGATGGGCGCGAGCGCGGCGAGCGAGGGATGGAAGCCGTGGTGATCTGTCGCCTTGATGACCGCGTCGCGCGGCACCGCGATCGTCGGCCGCACGCGATAGTAGGTCTCGTCGGTGTACGGGACCCAGGTGTTGAAGCCGTCGTTGCCGCCGTACAGGAAAACGAGCACCAGGAGCCGGTTGGCGCGATCCCCCGTCGCCACGACGGGGAAGCCCGCCAAGGCCGGCATCGTGGCCGCGACCGGCGCGAGCGAGAGCGCCTGCAGGAGGTGGCGCCGCGACCGGTTCATTGCACCGTCCCGCGCGCGGATTGCGGCGCCTGGCTGCGGATCCAGCGCATCACGCCGGCCGGGGAATCGATGATGTCGTCCGCACCCCACAGGATCGCCGGCGGGCCGTCGCCGAGGTAGCCGTAGCCTGCGACCACGATCGGCATGCCCGCGGCGCGCGCGGCCTGCACGTCGCGCTCGTCGTCGCCGACGTAGAGCGTGTGGGCGGGCTTCACGCCGAGCGCCTTCGCCGCGAAGAGCAGCGGCTCGGGAAAGGGCTTCGCCTTCGGGCAGGTGTCGCCCCCCACGATGACGCCAGCGCGCGCGCCGAGGCCCACCTCATCGAGCAGTGGGCGCGCGAAGCGCTCGAACTTGTTCGTCACCACGCCCCACGCGATCGCGCTCGCCTCGAGCCGGCCGAGCAACTCGGTCATGCCGGGAAACACCTGCGTGTCGACGAAGAGATTGTCCCCGTAGATGCGCAGGAACTCCTCGCGCATCGCGGGAAACTCCGGGTGGTCGGTCGTCATCTCGAATGCCGCGAGCAGCATGCCGCGCGCGCCCTTCGAGACATGCGGGCGCACGCGCTCCTGAGGCACAGGCGCGAGCCCGCGGCGCGTGCGCATCTCGTTCACCGTGCGGGCCATGTCGGGCGCGGTGTCGAGCAGCGTGCCGTCGAGGTCGAAGAGCACCGCTTCAATCACGGCGCGCGCCCAGCAGGTAGTTCACGCCGACGTCGCGGCCGAGCGCGTATGCCTTCGTGATCGGGTTGTACGTCATGCCCGTGAGGTCGAAGACCGCGAGGCCCGCGTCGCGGCACGCGCGCGACAGCTCCGAGGGCCGGATGAATCGCGCGTACTCGTGCGTGCCCCTGGGCAGCAGTCGCAGCACGTATTCGGCGCCGATGATCGCGAACACGAACGACTTCGCGTTGCGGTTGATCGTCGAGAAAAAGACGAGGCCGCCGGGTTTGGCGAGCTTCGCGCACGCCTGCACGATCGCAGGCGGATCTGGCACGTGCTCGAGCATCTCCATGCAGGTGACGACGTCGAAACCGCCGGGCTCGGCTGCCAGCAGCTCCTCCGCTCCCACCACGCGGTAATCGATCGACACGGCGGACTCCGCCGCGTGCAGCCGCGCCACCTCGATCATCCCGGGCGCGAGGTCGATGCCGGTGACGCGCGCACCCGCCCCGGCGAGCGCCTCGGCGAGCAGGCCGCCGCCGCAGCCGACGTCGAGCACCCGGCTGCCCGCGAGGGGCACGCGCGCGGCGATGAATCGCGTGCGCAGCGGGTTCACCAGATGCAGCGGCCGGAACTCTCCGCGCGGGTCCCAGAAGCGGGCGGCGATGCGCTCGAAGCGGCCGAGCTCGGCATGATCGGCGTTGGCGCGGCGCGCGCGCTCACCGCCGCTGGCGGGTGTCGTGCTCATGCAGCGGCCTCGAGCTGCGCGCGCTCGGCCCAGCACTGCGCCAGGTCCGCGAGCTCGCGCTCATCGAAGCCGACCAGTCGTCCGGCGCTCAGCGCCGCCCGGCCCGCGATCCACGCGTCGCTCACCTGGGCGCGCGTCGCACCGAAGACGATCGCGTCCGGCACCTGCGCGGCCGCGGCGTTGGCCTGGTCGCTGAGCTCGATGCAGATCAGGTCCGCAGCCTTGCCGGGCTCGATCGAGCCGATCTGCGCCGCGAGCCCGAGGGCGGTGGCCCCGCCGAGCGTCGCGAGGCGCATCACCGCGGCCGCCGGCAGTCCCGCGAGCAGCGCCGCGGTGCGTGCCTCGGCCAGCAGGTCGAAGGCACCCGCGGCGAGCGGGCTGTCGGTGCCGAGGCCGGTGCGCTCGGGGATGAACGGCAGCGCGGGGACCGATCCGGGAGCGAGCCGTAGCTGCGCCTGCGGGCAGACGATGAGCGTCGCGCCGCGGTTGGCAAGGAGCTCGAGCTCCCCGGGGCCGAGCGCCGACACCCCGATCGCGCTGAACCCCGGCCGCAGCAGGCCGAGCGCATCGAGGCGCCCGAGTGCGGCCGCGGCGCCCCGTGCCGTGGCTTCTCCCGCGGGCGCGCCGTCGCGCACCTCGGATGCGGGCGCTGCGCCTTCCGTGGTGAGCTCGCCGAAATGCACCGCGACGCGGGCGTCGAGCTCGTCGGCCACGCGCTGCACGCGGGCGAGCGTCGCGTCGCTCAGGGCGAGCGGCGCCAGCGGGGCGAAGTACAGGCTGATGCGCGCATCCGAGCGGTACTCGTCCCACAGCCGCTCGGCGCGCGCGAGGTGGGCCGTCGCACCCTCCGCCCAGGCACTCGCGTCCTCGGTCACCGGCAGCGCGATCGCCGCGCGCATATGGGCGGCGGCGGCCGCACGCGCCGCCTCCTCGGGATACAGATCGAGGTCGGCAAAGCAGGTGATTCCGGCGCGCACCATCGCCGCCATGGCGAGCGCAGTCCCCTCGCGCACGTAGGCTGCGCTCATCAGCCGCCGCTCGAGGGGCCGTACGCACTCGCTGAGCCAGCGCGCGCGCGGCGCTCGCACCGCGAGCCCCCGCAGCAAGGCGTGCGAGGCACAGGTATGGGCGTTGACCAGGCCCGGGAGCAGGGCGTGCTGGCCGCGCACCACGCGCTCGCCTGGCTCGAACCGCGCGCGCAGCTCCGCGGCGGGACCCACGGCCACTATGCGGCCGGCGGACACGGCGACCGCCTGGCCGGTGTGTACCGTGTTGGACGGCGCGATCGGCAGCAGCCAGCGGGCTTCGATCAGCAGGTCGGCAGGCTCGCGGGTGGACATCGGCGCCTGGGCATCCCTCGGCACGCGCTTGAGAGCTGCGCGCAGTATATCGGCGCATGGCGGGCGGCGCCCGGTGAGCGGTGCGCCGCCGGCTCGTCGACCGCTCCCGGAGGAGCGGGGGCGGTGGGGTCCTTCGTGCTAGAATTTTCGCTTTCTTTGGCGCCCAGCCGGTGCCTGGACGCTCCCCCGAACTGAATGCCTGAAATCGCCCGCGAAGTTCTGCCGGTCAGTCTCGAAGAGGAGATGCGGCAGTCCTATCTCGACTACGCCATGAGCGTAATCGTCGGGCGGGCGCTGCCCGACGTGCGCGACGGCCTGAAGCCGGTGCATCGGCGCGTGCTGTACGCGATGCGCGAGCTCGGCAACGAGTGGAACAAGCCCTACAAGAAATCGGCGCGCGTAGTGGGAGATGTGATCGGCAAGTACCACCCGCACGGTGATACCGCGGTATACGACACCATCGTGCGGCTCGCGCAGCCGTTCTCCATGCGCTATCTGCTGGTCGACGGCCAGGGCAACTTCGGCTCGGTCGACGGCGATCTGCCGGCGGCGATGCGCTACACCGAGGTGCGCATGACGCGCATCGCCCACGAGCTGCTCGCCGACATCGACAAGGAGACGGTCGACTTCACGCCCAACTACGACGAGTCGGAGCTCGAGCCCTCGGTGCTCCCGACCCGCATCCCCAACCTGCTGGTGAACGGCCAGACGGGCATCGCGGTCGGCATGGCGACCAACATCCCGCCGCACAACCTCACCGAGACGGTGAATGCCTGCCTGGCGCTGCTCGAGGATCCGGCGGCGCCGCTCGCCGCGCTGATGCAGCACATGCCGGGGCCGGACTTCCCCACCGGCGGCATCATCAACGGCGCGCAGGAGATCGCCACCGCCTACCGCACCGGCCGCGGGCGGCTCTCGGTGCGCGCGCGGGTCGCAATCGAGGAGCTCGGCAGGGGCGACCGCCAGGCGATCGTGGTCACCGAGCTTCCCTATCAGGTGAACAAGGCGCGCCTCATCGAGCGCATCGCCGAGCTGGTGCGCGAGAAGCTGATCGACGGCATCGCCGCCGACGGGTTGCGCGACGAGTCCGACAAGGACGGCATGCGCATCGTGATCGAGCTCAAGCGCGGGGAAGTGAGCGAGATCGTCCTCAACAACCTGTACGCGCAGACGCCGATGGAAACGGTGTTCGGCATCAACATGGTGGCGTTGCAGGACGGCCAGCCGAAGCTGATGTCGCTCAAGGAGATGCTGGAGGCCTTCATCCGCCACCGCCGCGAGGTGGTCACCCGGCGCACCATCTTCGACCTCGGCAAGGCGCGCGAGCGAGCCCACATACTCGAGGGCCTGGCGGTGGCGCTCGCCAACATCGACGAGGTCATTGCCCTCATCAAGGCGGCGCCCGCACCGGCGGAGGCGCGGGCCGCGCTGCTCGCGCGAGCCTGGCCGCCGGGCGTGGTGATCGAGTTGCTGGCGCGCGCCGGCGCCATCTCCACCCGCCCACGCGGGCTGGCGGCGGAGGCGGGCCTGAACGGCGGCGGCTACCGGCTCTCGGAGGCCCAGGCGCAGGCGATCCTCGACATGCGCCTGCACCGCCTCACCGGACTCGAGCGCGAGCGGATCATCACCGAGTACCAGCAGCTGCTCGACAGCATCCGTGATCTCTCCGACATCCTGGCCCGGCCGGAGCGCCTCACGCAGGTGGTGCGAGCCGAGCTCACGGAGATGCGCGACAGTTACGGCGATGCGCGCCGTACCGAGATCAACCGTGACCACCTCGACCTCACCACCGAGGATCTGATCGAGCCCCAGGACGTGGTGGTGACGCTGTCGCATGCCGGCTATGCCAAGAGTCAGCCGCTCACGGAGTACCAGACGCAGCGCCGCGGCGGGCGCGGCAAGACCGCCACCGCGGTCAAGGACGAGGACTTCGTCGAGAAGCTGTTCGTGGCCCACACGCACGACACGGTGCTGTGCTTCTCCAATCGTGGCAAGGTGTACTGGCTCAAGGTCTACGAGCTGCCGCAGGCCGGGCGCGGCGCGCGCGGCAAGCCGATGGTGAACCTCTTGCCGCTCGAGGAGGGCGAGAAGATCAACGCGCTGCTGCCGGTCAAGCAGTATGACGACCAGCATTTCGTCTTCATGGCGACGCTCGCCGGCACGGTGAAGAAGACGCCGCTCGCGGCGTTCTCGCGCCCGCGCTCGACCGGCATCATCGCCGTCGACCTGCACGACAACGACCGGCTGGTGGGGGTGGCAATCACCGACGGCGAGCGCGAGATCATACTGGTCTCGAGCGGCGGCAAGGCGATCCGCTTCCACGAGAGCGAGGTGCGCTACATGGGACGCGAGGCCGCGGGGGTGCGCGGCATCCGGCTGCAATCCGGGCAGGAGCTGATCGCGCTCATCGTGGTCGGCGCGGGCGAGGTGCTCACCGCCTCGGCCGCCGGCTACGGCAAGCGCACCCCGCTCGCGGATTTCCCCCCGCACGGGCGCGGCGGCCAGGGCGTGATCGCGCTGCAGACCGGCGATCGCAACGGCGACACGGTAGCGGCGCTGCAGGTACTGCCCGGTCAGGAGATCATGCTGATCAGCTCGTCCGGCACCCTGGTGCGCACCACCGTCGATGAGATCTCCGTCCAGGGTCGCAACACGCTCGGCGTGCGCCTCATCCGGCTCGGGGACGGCGAGCGGCTGGTCGGCATCGAGCGCATCGAGAGCCTGGAGGGCGAGGAGGAAAGCCCCACCGCCGGGCCGGGTGCGGAACCGGCGGCGGGCGAACCGACCGCCCGCTCCTAGGCGGTTGGCGGCGTGCGGGTATTCAATTTCGCAGCCGGTCCGGCCATGCTCCCCGTGGAGGTGCTGGAGCGGGCGCGCGCGGAGCTCACGGACTGGCAGGGCCTCGGGCTCTCGGTGATGGAGATCAGCCATCGCAGCAAGCCGTTTCTCGCGGTGGCGCGCGCGGCCGAGGGCGCACTGCGCCAGCTGCTGGCCGTGCCCGAGCGCTACCGGATCCTGTTCCTGCAGGGCGGCGCGTCGGCGCAGTTCGCGGCGGTGCCGTTCAACCTCGCGCGCGCCGATTCCACGGTGGATTACCTGGTCACCGGCCACTGGTCGGCGAAGGCGGTGGCGGAGGCGCGGCGCCTCACCGGCCGGGTCAACGTGGCGGCCGATGAGGCGGCTTCGAATTACACCACCGTCCCGCCGCCGGGCTCACCGGCGCTCACCCCCGGGGCGGCCTACCTCCACTACACCCCGAACGAGACCATTGGCGGAGTGGAGTTCCCGTACGTGCCCGAGACCCGCGGCGCGCCGCTGGTGGCGGACATGTCCTCGACGCTGCTGTCGCGCCCGCTGGATGTCGCCAGATTCGGCCTGATCTACGCGGGGGCGCAGAAGAACATCGGCCCGGCGGGCCTCACCGTCGTAATCGTCAATGAGGAGTTGCTCGGCCGGGCGCGCCCCGGAACCCCGGCCGTGTGGGACTTGCAGAAGATGGCGGCCGAGGAGTCGATGCTCAACACCCCGCCGACCTTCGCCTGGTACCTCGCGGGGCTGGTGTTCGAGTGGCTCGAGGCCCAGGGCGGTCTCGAGGCGATGGCGCGGCGCAACCGCGCCAAGGCGCAGCTGCTCTACGGCGCGATCGATGGCTCGGGCTTCTACAGCAATCCGGTGGCGCGCGAGTGCCGCTCGTGGATGAACGTGCCCTTCAGGCTCCCCGACCCCGCGCTCGAGGGCGCCTTCGCGGCCGAGGCGCGCGCCGCTGGGCTCGTGAACCTCGAAGGCCACCGCTCGGTCGGCGGCATGCGGGCCAGCCTCTACAACGCCATGCCGCTCGCCGGCGTCGAGGCGCTCACCGCCTTCATGAAGGAATTCGAGCGCCGGCACGGATGAGGGGTCCCATGGCGCACCGCATCCTCACGCTGAACAGCATCAGCCGCCGCGGCCTCGAGCGGCTGCCGCACGAGCGCTACGAGGTGGGTCCCGAGGTCGCCGAGCCGGACGCAATCCTGGTGCGCTCGGCGGACCTGCACGGCCGCGCAATCCCCCCGAGCGTGCGGGCCGTGGCCCGCGCCGGCGCCGGCGTCAACAACATTCCGGTGGACGAGCTCAGCCGGCGCGGCATCCCGGTGTTCAACTCCCCCGGTGCCAACGCCAACGCGGTGAAGGAGCTGGTGCTCGCGGGACTGCTGCTCGCCGCGCGCAACATCGGCCCGGCGTGGCTCTTTAGCCGCTCGCTCGGCGGCGACGACGCCGCCATCGAGGCGGCGGTAGAGAAAGAGAAGAAGAACTTCGTCGGCTTCGAGCTCCCCGGACGCACGCTCGGCGTGGTGGGGCTGGGGGCGGTCGGGGTCGAGGTGGCCAACTCCGCGCTCGCGCTCGGCATGCGGGTGGTCGGCTACGATCCGCAGATCACCGTGCAGCGCGCATGGCAGCTCTCGGCCAGCGTCGGGCAGGCGGCCTCGCTCGAGGACCTGTTCGCGCACGCCGATGCGGTCACGGTGCACGTGCCGCTGAACGACGCGACCCGCGGGCTGGTCAACGCGGCGCGGCTCGCGCGCATGCGCAAGGGCGGCACGCTGCTCAATTTCGCCCGCGGCGCGATCGTCGACACGGATGCGGTGCTGGCCGCGCTCGATGCCGGGCGGCTCACCGCCTACGTGTGCGATTTTCCGAGCGCGGCGCTGCGGGGACACTCCCGCGTGCTGGCGCTGCCGCACCTCGGGGCCTCGACGCGCGAAGCGGAGGAGAATTGCGCCATCATGGCGGTCGAGCAGCTGCGCGAGTTCCTCGAGAACGGCAACGTGAAGAACAGCGTGAACTACCCGGAGGCGATCCTGCCGCGCGTGCCCGACACCACCCGCCTGGCGATCGCCAACGCCAACGTGCCGAACATGGTGGGGCAGATTTCCACCTGTCTGGCGCTCGCGCGCATCAACATCGCCGACCTGCTCAACAAGTCGCGCGGCGAGTACGCCTACACGATCATCGACGCCGACGGCGCGATCGATGCCGGGCTGCTCGCGCGCATCCGCGCCATCGCCGGCGTGCTGTCGGCGCGCATCGTATGAAGCGCCAGCCCCGCAAGGGAGACGGCCGCCGGGTGCGGCGCCCGCGGGCGCCGCCGCCCGCGCCGGCCGCGGACCCCGGCGACGCCCCCGGTCCCCGGGCGGGCCTCGAGGAGGTGCGCGAGCGCATCGACGCGGTGGATGCCGAGATCCAGCGCCTGATCAGCGAGCGGGCGCGTCTCGCGCAGCTGGTCGGGATCTCCAAGGCCGCCGGCGGGCACACGGTGGACTTCTACCGCCCGGAGCGCGAGGCGCAGGTGCTGCGCGCGGCGCGCGAGCGCAACAAGGGCCCGCTCAAGGACGCGGAGGTGCTGCGGCTGTTCCGCGAGATCATGTCGGCGTGCCTCGCGCAGCAGGAGCCGCTCAAGGTCGCGTTCCTCGGACCCGAGGGAACCTTTACCCAGAGTGCGGTGCTCACCCACTTCGGGCACTCGGTGCGCGCGCTGCCGCTGGGCTCGATCGACGAGGTGTTTCACGAGGTGGAAGCCGGGGCCGCGGACTTCGGCGTGGTGCCGATCGAGAACTCGACCGAGGGCACGGTCAATCACACGCTCGACCGCTTCCTCACCTCGCCGCTGAAGATCTGCGGCGAGGTGGAGCTGCGCATCCGCCACCATCTGATGGGGGCGATGGACTCGCTCGCGCGCATCGAGCGCGTGTGCTCCCATCCCCAGTCGCTCGCCCAGTGCCGCGGCTGGCTCGAGGAGCACCTGCCGGGGGTCGAGCAGGTGGCGGTGTCGAGCAACGCCGAGGGCGCCCGGCGCGCCCGCGACGAGCGCGGCAGCGCCGCCATCGCCGGCGAGACCGCCGCCGAGGTGTATGGACTGAAGGTACTCGCCGCCGAGATCGAGGATCGGGCCGACAACACCACGCGCTTTCTGGTGCTCGGGCGGAAGCTCTTCGAGCCGAGCGGGGAGGACCGCACCACGCTGCTCGTCTCGGTCGGCCACACCGACGCGCCGGGCGCGCTCTACCGGCTGCTCGAGCCGCTGGCGCGCCACAAGGTGAGCCTGACGCGCATCGAATCGCGCCCCTCGCACCGGCGCAAGTGGGACTACGTTTTCTTCATCGACTTCGAGGGGCACGCCGCCGAGCCGCACGTCGCCCGGGCGCTCATCGCCCTCAAGCGGCGCGCATCGCTCTTTCGCGTGCTCGGCTCCTACCCGCGGGCGGTCACGTGAGTGCGCGCTACCGGGTGCTGCCCGGCGGCCGCATCGGCGGCCGCCTGACGGTTCCCGGTGACAAGTCGATCTCGCACCGCGCGCTCATGCTGGGCGCGATCGCGACCGGCGACACCCACATCACCGGCTTTCTCGCCGGCGAGGATTGCCTCGCGACCGCGCGCGCCCTCGGGCAGCTCGGCGTGCGTATCGAGCGCCCGCACGACACCGAGGTGCTGGTGCACGGGGTCGGCCCGGCGGGCCTGGCCTCACCGGCCTCGGCGCTCGATCTCGGCAACTCGGGCACCGCCATGCGGCTGCTGATGGGACTGCTCGCCCCGCAGCGCTTCGATTCGACGCTCGTCGGGGACGCCTCGCTCATGCGCCGTCCGATGCAGCGCGTGGTGGTGCCGCTCGCGATGATGGGGGCCCGGATCCGCACCCACGACGGCCGCCCGCCGGTGGAGATCCGCGGCACGCCGCATCTGCGCGCCATTCAATACAGCCTGCCGGTGGCGAGCGCACAGGTGAAGTCAGCAGTGCTGCTCGCGGGACTCTGGGCCACCGGCCGCACCCGCTTGACCGAGCCCGCCGCCTCGCGCGACCACACCGAGCGGATGCTCGCCGCCTTCGGCGCCGGGCTCGAGCGCGAGGGGCGCACGCTCACCCTCGCCGGCGGGCAGACGCTGCGCGGCACCGGGCTCGCCGTGCCGGCGGACTTCTCCTCGGCGGCGTTTCTGATCGTGGCTGGCTGTCTCGCCGCGGACCGCGGCCTCACGCTGACCAACATCGGTGTGAATCCGACGCGCACCGGACTGCTCGAGTTGCTGCGCCGCATGGGGGCCGACATCCGTGTTCACCCGCGCGGCGCGCGCGCCGAGGCCGCCGCGGACAACTGCGAGCCGGTGGCCGACATCGAGGTGCACCGCAGCGCGCTGCGCGGCATCACGGTGCCCGAGGCCGAGGTACCGCTGTCGATCGATGAGTTCCCGGCGTTCTTCGTCGCCGCCGCCTGTGCGAGCGGCGAGACCCTGGTACGCGGCGCCCTCGAGCTGCGCGTCAAGGAGAGCGACCGGTTGAGCGCGATGGCCGACGGACTCGGCATTCTCGGGGTCGAGCACCGGTTGCTGCCCGACGGCCTGTGGATCCGCGGCGCCGAGGGCCTCGGGGGCGGCACCATCGACAGTCGCGGCGATCACCGGATCGCGATGGCCTTCGCAGTCGCGGCGCTGCGCGCGAGCGCCCCGCTCGAGATCCTGGACGTCGACAACGTCGCGACCTCGTTTCCGGGCTTCGTGCCGACCGCGCACGCGGCCGGCTTGCGCATCGAAGCGCTCTGACCGAGTCTTCCCTTCCCGATGTCCGGCCTCGCGACCTGTCCCATCCTCACCATCGACGGCCCGAGCGGCTCGGGCAAGGGAACGGTGAGCCGCGCAATCGCGCGCCACCTCGGCTGGCACCTGCTCGACAGCGGCGCGCTCTACCGCCTGGTGGCGCTCGCCGGACTGCGCGCCGGAGTGCCCCCCGACGACATCACGGGCCACGCCCGCCTCGCGCGCACCATGGACGTCGCGTTCGGCTCCCGGCCCGACGGGAGCGAGGAGGTGCGCCTCGAAGGGCGCGACGTGACCGGCGAGATCCGCTCCGAGACCGCCGGCGCCGGGGCCTCGCGCGTGGCGGCCTGGCCGCCGGTGCGCACCGCGCTCCTCGCCCGCCAGCGGGCCTTCGCGCGAGCCCCGGGACTGGTGGCCGACGGCCGCGATATGGGCACCGTGGTCTTCCCGGAGGCGCCGCTGAAGATCTTCCTGACTGCGACCCCCGAAGAACGGGCCCTCCGGCGGCATAAGCAGTTGAACGACAAGGGGTCCGATGTTAGCCTTGCCGCCCTTTCGCGCGAGATAGCCGAGCGGGACCTGAGGGATGAGACCCGTCCGGTCGCCCCGCTGAAGCCCGCGCCCGATGCCTGCGTGATCGACTCGACCGGGCTCACCATCGGGGCGGTCGTCGGCAGGGTGCTGGAGCTGGGGGCCGCCCGTCAGCTGTGGCCGTGAAACGGCCGGGCATCCACTCGGCGTCACGCGCGTCAGGCGAGGTCGGTGCCCGCGAAGATGCAGGCACCCGTTTGAGTTTTCCTGGGCCGCAGGACAGTGAGGCCCAGTGCCGGCACGCAGGGGCGTGCGAAGTGAAGGTATGACGGAAAGTTTTGCCCAGCTCTTCGAGCAGAGTCTCGCGAACCAGCGCATCCGCCCGGGGATGATTCTCACCGGGCTCGTCGTGGACGTCACCAGCGACGTCGTCATCGTCAACGTAGGCCTCAAGTCCGAAGCGGTCATTCCGCTCGAGCAGTTCAAGAACGAGCGCGGCGAGGTGGAGGTCAAGGCCGGCGACCAGGTGGAGGTCGCGCTCGACTCGGTCGAGGACGGCACCGGCGAGACGCGCCTGTCGCGCGAGAAGGCCAAGCGCGCCCGCACCTGGACGCGCCTCGAGGAGGCGTTCAACAAGTCCGAGATCGTCACCGGCGTGATCACCGGCCGCGTCAAGGGCGGTTTCACGGTGGAGATCGAGAACGTGCGCGCGTTCCTGCCCGGCTCGCTCGTCGACGTGCGCCCGGTGCGCGACACCTCGTACCTGGAAGGCAAGCCGCTCGAGTTCAAGGTGATCAAGCTCGACCAGAAGCGCAATAACGTGGTGGTGTCGCGCCGCGCCGTGGTCGAGCAGGAATTCTCCGCCGAGCGTAGCGCGCTCATGGACAACCTGCAGGAAGGCGCGGTGGTGCGCGGCACGGTGAAGAACCTCACCGACTACGGCGCGTTCGTCGATCTCGGCGGCATCGACGGCCTGCTGCACATCACCGACATGGCGTGGAAGCGTGTCAAGCATCCTTCCGAGGTCGTCAAGGTGGGCGACGAGGTCGAGGTGCGCATCCTCAAGTTCGACCGCGAGCGCTCGCGCGTCAGCCTGGGGCTGAAGCAGCTCGGTGCCGACCCCTGGGAGAACATCGGGCGGCGCTATCCGCCGGCCACCCGGGTGTTCGGCAAGGTCACCAACATCGCCGACTACGGCGCGTTCGTCGAGATCGAGGACGGCGTCGAGGGCCTGGTGCACGTCTCGGAGATGGACTGGACCAACAAGAACGTCAACCCGGCCAAGGTGGTGCACACCGGGCAGGAAGTCGAGGTGATGGTGCTCGACGTCGACGAGGAGCGCCGCCGCATATCGCTCGGACTCAAGCAATGCCAGGCGAACCCGTGGAAGGAGTTCGCCGAGAACTACAACCGCGGCGACCGGGTCACGGGCCAGGTGAAGTCGATCACCGACTTCGGCATCTTCATCGGTCTGCCCGGCAACATCGACGGCCTGGTGCACCTCTCGGACATTTCCTGGGACCAGCCGGGCGAGGAGGCGGTGCGCAACTACCAGAAGGCTCAGCAGATCGAGGCCATGGTGCTGTCGATCGATCCGGAGCGCGAGCGCATCTCGCTCGGCATCAAGCAGCTCGCCAAGGATCCATTCTCGGCCTACATCGCCGAGAACCCCAAGGGCACGATCGTCAAAGGCGTGGTGAAGGAGGTCGACGCACGCGGCGCGGTCATCGATCTCGGCAACGGCATCGAGGGCCAGCTGCGCGCCTCCGAGCTCGGGCGCGATCGCGTCGAGGACGCGCGTGCGGTGCTCAAGGTCGGCGATCCGGTCGAGGCCAAGTTCACCGGCGTCGACCGCAAGTCGCGCACCATCTCGTTGTCGATCAAGGCGAAGGAGGCCCACGACGAGGCGGAGGCGGTGCAGAGCTACCGCTCCGAGGCGGCGCCGAGCGGCACCAGTCTCGGGGAGCTGCTCAAGGAGCACATCGGGGGTTCGGGCGAGCGCGACGAGTGAAGCGCCATGACCAAGTCGGAACTCATCGAGATCATCACCGCCAAGCAGAAGCACCTGCCGGCGAAGGACGTCGAGCTGGCGCTGAAGCAGATCCTGGAGATCATGAGCGATGCGCTCTCGCAGGGCGAGCGCATCGAGATCCGCGGCTTCGGCAGCTTCTCGCTGCATTTCCGCCCGCCCCGTCAGGGGCGCAATCCCAAGACCGGCGAAGCGGTGGCGCTCTCGGGCAAGCACGTGCCGCACTTCAAGCCCGGCAAGGACCTGCGCGAACGCGTGAACGACGGCGCCGGCCGGCCCATCCGCGACTGACCGCTCGTGTTCGAGCTGCCCCCGCTGCTGCTCGCGCTGGCCTTCATCCTGGTCGGCGTGGCGGCCTGGTTTCTCGGGCGCCGCAATGGCGCCGCGCACACCGTGCGTCTGCCGCGCGACTACTACGTCGGTCTCGATCACCTCATCAATGACCGCTTCGATCACGCGGCCGAGATCTTCGCCCGCATGGCCGAGGCCGACGGCGACGCCGCCGAGATCCAGTTTGCCCTGGGGAGCCTGTTCCGCCGCCGCGGCGAAGTAGACCGCGCGATCGCCATTCATTCGCGCCTGCGCGACCACGGCGGCGCGGCGCTCGCCGACAAGGCGGCATTCGCGCTGGCGCTCGATTACCTGAGCGCCGGGCTGCAGGACCGCGCCGAGCGGGTGCTCGAGGAGCTCAGCGCCTCGCGCGAGTACCGCAGCGCCGCGCTCGATCACCTCGAGCGCATCTACGAGTCGCAGGGAGACTGGGCGAAGGCGCTGAAGATCTTCCACGAGCTCCCCGGGAGCGTGCAGCTCGAGCGACGCCGCGTCGCCGCGCACTACCTGTGCGAGCTCGCCGAGCAGGCGCTGGTGCAGGGCGAGCCCGAGCGTGCCGGGACGCTGCTGAGGCAGGCCCGCACCCATCAGGCCGAGCTGCCGCGCGCCGATATCCTCACGGCGCGCATCGCCGAGAGCGCGGGCGATGCCAAGGGAGCGCTGCTGCTCTACCTCAAGGCGCTGGAGATGTCCCCGGGCCTGGCACTCGAGGTGATTCCGCCGGTGCTGCGCATCGCCGCTGCGAGCGGCAGCCCGGAGGTGCTCGAGGAGCTGCCGCGGCGGCTGCGCCAGAGCGGGCGCGTGAGTCCGCGCCAGCTCGCCTGGCTGCTCGCCACCGCCGTTCCGGCCGCCGAGGTGGCGCGCCTGCCGGGCATCGCCGCCGAGCTCGGCGCCGGGGTGCAGTCGCTCGCGGACGCGACCTCCCTCAGCGCGTTGCTCAGCCGCATGGGAGATGCCGGCGGCCGCTACCAGTGCGAGGAGTGTGGCCTCAACAGCGTCGGCTGGTACTGGCGCTGCCCGAAGTGCCGCTCGTGGGACAGCCTGCGCCCGGCGGTCTTCAAGTGGGCCGAGCGCGCCGACCAGAGTGTCTATCCGACCTGAATGATCCCCCGATGAAAGCGAGCTCCCGGGCGCTGATCCGCACCGCCGTGTTTCCGGTCGCGGGACGCGGCACGCGCTTCCTGCCGGCGACCAAGGCGAGCCCCAAGGAAATGCTCCCGGTGGTCGACAAGCCGCTGATCCAGTACGCGGTCGAGGAAGCGCTCGATGCGGGTGCGCGGCGGCTGGTGTTCATCACCGGCGCCGCCAAGCGCGCCATCGAGGATCATTTCGACTCCGACCAGGAGCTCGAGCACCTGCTGCACGCCCAGGGCCGCAGCGACCTGCTGAAGCAGCTGCGCAGCGTGCTGCCTTCCTACGCCTCGTGCATCTACATCCGCCAGCCCGCGCCGCTCGGTCTCGGACACGCGGTGCTGTGCGCCCAGCCCGCGGTGGGCGCCGAGCCCTTTTTCGTGCACCTCGCGGACGACCTGATCCGCAGCGAGGAGGGCTGTCTCGGGCAGATGGCCCGGGTCTACGAGGCCAAGCGCGCCAGCGTGCTCGCGGTACAGGTGGTTCGCCGCCAGGACACCGACAAGTACGGCATCGTCGCGGTGGAGGCCGACAAGGCGCTCACCAGCCGCGTGCGCAGCATCGTCGAGAAGCCCAAACCCTCGGCGGCGCCCTCGAATCTCGCGGTCGTCGGCCGCTACGTGCTCACCCCCGCCATCTTCGAGCACCTGGAGAGGGTGCGCCACGGCGCGGGCGGCGAGATCCAGCTCACCGACGGCATCGCGGGACTCATGCGCGAGGAGGCGGTGTACGCCTACCGCTTCACCGGCAAGCGCTACGACTGCGGCAACAAGCTCGGCTACCTGCAGGCGACCGTCGAGTACGCCCTCGGCCACCCGGCGCTCGGGGCGCGCTTTCGCAAGTATCTGCTGAGTCTCGAGCTCGCCCGTGAGGCGTCCCCCGAGCCGGCGCGCCGCCCCGCCGCGGTCCGCAAGCGCGCGACCGACGGCACCGGCGTGCGCGGCGCCGCCGCCCGTGCCCGGCGCCCGGCGCGTGCCGGAGCGGCGTCGCCGCCGGTGCGCCGCTCGCCCTGAAGCGCAGGGCAACCACACCGTGACCAGCGCGCTCGCGTGCGCCCAGTACCCCTTCCGAGGACTTGCATCTGCGCGCCGCGCAGTCGCACAGTGATGACTCCCGCCTGCCAAGGATTGCAAAGGAGGAGAAGATGGCCACACGTCGTTCCGATGAGACTTCGAGTCCCGTCGCCGCCGGTGCCCGCGGCGCTGCGGCTGCGCGGGCACAGAGCGTCCGCGGGAAGCCGGCGGGCGCGGCGCGCCCGGCCGCGGTGTCGGCGGAGAGCCGCCGGGCGATGATCGCCGAGGCGGCGTACCTGCGGGCCGAGCGGCGCGGCTTCGCGCCCGGCGGAGAGACCGCCGACTGGCTCGCCGCGGAGCAGGAAGTGGACGCGCTGCTGAAGCTGAGGCACGGAGGCCCGGCGCAGTAATGCCCGCCGCAGCGGTGCGCGCCGGCTCAGTGCCCTGAATCCGCGGAGCCCGCGGGCTGCCTGGCGGGCGCCGCGCCACCCGGGCGCGGGGCCGGTGGCCTCAGTCCGTTGGAATAGAGCACCCGGCCGTCCGGGCACACGAACACCGCATCGTACTCGGGCATGCGGTTGATGATCTCGAGCGCCTTCTCCGGTCCGAGCACGAACGCGGTCTTCGACATGCCGTCGGTCTGAGTCGCGCTCGGGCCGAGAAGGGTGGCGCTGCGCACCCTGGAGGCGGAGTGCCCGGTGCGCGGATCGATGATGTGGTGGTAGCGCACGCCCTGCTCGTCGAAGTAGCGCTCGTAGTCCCCCGAGGTCGAGATCGCGGTGTCCGAGAGCGGAATGCGCGTGACGACCCTGGTGGGATCGTCCGGGTGATCGGGGTGCGCGATCGACACCAGCCACGGACGACCCATGCGATCGCCGAGGACGTAGCTATCGCCGCCCGCGGTCACGATCGCGTGGCGGATACCGTGTGCCTTGAGGATCGCAACCCCCCGATCGACTGCGTAGCCCTTGCCGATGCCCCCGAGGTCGATGCGCATGCCGGGGCGCGCGAATCGTATGGAGTGATGCTGGTCGTCGAATTCGAGATGGCGCCAGTTGACCGCGGGCAGGGCCGCCTTGATCTCGGCCTCGGTGGGGTGGACGTGCAGCGGATAGTTGTAGAGATAGCCGACGCTCGCGTAGGTGATGTCGAAGGCGCCCTGGGTGATCTCGGAGAAATGCGTCGACAGCTTGATGAGATCATACAGCTCGCGATCGACGGCCACCGGCTCGAGCGCTGCGCGCTGGTTGATGCGCGACAGCTCGCTGTCGGGCTTGTAGTGACTCATGAGTGCGTCGATGCGCCGCATCTCGGCCATCACCGCATCGATCGCCGCCTTGCCCTTCGCCGGATCGTCGGCCCACAGCTCGACATACACCCGGGTGCCCATGATCGCCTCGGTGCGGTCCATCCAGTCCGCGTGCGCGGGCGCGGCGAGCGCGGCAGCGAGCAGCGCGGCACACGGGAGGCTCGCGATCCGTCGGTTCATGGACCGCAAGCGTACTACGTCCGGCGCGCACGGGCCGGCGCGGTCCGTGCCGCGGCGTGTGCCATCGCCGCCGGGATTGGGGTATTCTGCGGAGCGAGCGCAACTCTCACCGCGGGGAAGCATGGCGACACGGCGCGACTTGTTGCTGGCGGCGGCTGGCGGCTGGCTGCTCGGGGAGGCCGGCCGCCGAGGCACGACGGCGCACGCCGCCGCTGCGGCCGTGCCCGGCACGGATCCCCTCGGGACGCTGCCCGGCAAGAGGCCCCTCATCCGCCACGCGTTCCGCCCGCCGAACTACGAGACGCCGCTCGCGGACCTCGTGCCGGCCTTCACGCGCAACGACACCTTCTTCGTGCGCTACCACCTGGCGGTGATTCCTCAAGTCGACGCCGACACCTGGCGGCTGAAGGTCGGTGGCAGCGCCGCGCAGACGCCCCTGGCGCTCACGCTGCGCAATCTCAGGCACGATTACCAACGGGTGACGATAGCGGCGGTCAACCAGTGCTCCGGAAACCGCCGCGGCCTGTTCTCCCCGAGGGTGCCGGGCGTGCAATGGGGCAACGGGGCGATGGGCAACGCCCGCTGGACCGGCGTGCGGCTGCGCGACGTGCTCAACAAGGCGGGCGTCGCGGCCGGCGCGGTCGAGGTGGTGTTCAACGGCGCCGACATTCCGGTGCTGCCCGCGACTCCGGATTTCCTCAAGAGCATTCCCATCGGGCGCGCGCTCGACGAGAACACCCTGATTGCCTTCGAGATGAACGGTGAGCCGTTGCCGCACTGGAACGGCGCGCCGGCGCGCCTGGTGGTGCCCGGCTGGACCGGCACCTACTGGGTGAAGCACCTCACCGAGGTGCGCATCGAGAGCCAGCCCTTCGACGGCTTCTGGATGAAGAGCGCCTACCGCATTCCGACCGGAGCATTTCCCGGTACGCGCTTTACCACCCAGGAGACGCCCGAGACGACCCCGATCACCGAGATGCTGGTGAACTCGCTCATCACCAGCCATGTGCCGGGTGCCTTCATCAAGCGCCGTGGGCACGTCGAGCTCGCCGGCAAGGCGTGGGACGGCGGCTCCGGGATCGAGGCCGTGGAGGTCTCGACCGATGGGCGCAAGAGCTGGAACGCCGCGCTGCTGGGGCGCGATCTCGGGCGCTTCGCCTGGCGCGAGTTCCACTACCGCCTCGATACCTCGGTTGCCGGAACGCTCGAGCTCGCAGTGCGCGCCCGCAGCCGCAATGGTGCCACCCAGCCCGACCATCTGACCGCCAACCCCGGCGGCTACCACGACAACATCGTGCAGACGATCACCCTGGAGGTCGCGTGAGGGGCGTGGCGCCGCTCGCGGCGCTCGCGCTGGTCGCCGCCAGCGCCCTGGTGGCGGCCGCGGCGCCCGACGAGGAAGCGGCCATCCGGCTGAAAGACGGGCCGGGGCGCGATCTCGCGGCAGGGCGCTGCGCCATCTGCCACAGCCTCGAATACATTCCCGCCAACGCGCCCGCCATGGACCGCACGGGCTGGCAGAAGACCGTTCAGAAGATGCGCGAGCGCTTCGGCGCCCCGATCAGCGACGCCGAGGCGCAAGAGATCATCGATTACCTGGCCGGGAACTACGCCGGCAAGTCCTAGTCGCCGGTCCGCCGGCACCGCACGGCGCGCGGCCCGGGGCGAGTAAAATGGCGACACATTGCCAGAAGCGCGCGCACGGCCGATTCTCGGCGGGTAGGCACAAATGGCAGCCCATGCTCCGGACTTCAAGCTGACCGGTATCGATCACATCGTGCTGCGGGTACGCGACGTCCCCCGCGCGCTCGCCTTCTACCGCGACGTGCTCGGCTGCACGCTCGAGCGCGAGCAGCGTGACCTCGGGCTGACGCAGCTGCGCGCCGGCCGCAGTCTCATCGATCTGGTGAGCGCGGATGGTCCGCTCGGAGCCCGGACCGCACCGGCGGGTGGCGGCGGGCCGAATCTCGAGCACTTTTGCCTCAGTCTCGTTCCCTTCGACGAGCGGGCGCTCACGGCGCACCTGGCAGCTCACGGCGTCGCGGCCGGAGAGGCCGCGGCGCGCTACGGTGCGGAGGGCGAAGGGCGCTCCTTATATATCGAGGATCCCGAAGGCAACCGCGTCGAGCTCAAGGGCGGGCGGACCCGCAGCTGAGCGGCACACAAATCATGTCCACACGCGGCCCACCCGCCAGTCTCGCCGGTAAGACACTCTTTATTACGGGTGCGAGCCGTGGCATCGGGCTGGCGATCGCGCTGCGCGCGGCGCGCGACGGCGCCAACGTGGCGATCGCGGCCAAGACCGACGCTCCGCACCCGAAGCTCGCCGGCACCATTCATACCGCCGCCGCCGAGATCGAGCGCGCCGGCGGGCGCTCGCTCGCGCTGGTGGTCGACGTGCGCGACGAAGAGACGGTGGCTGCGGCCGTGCGCCGCTGCGTCGAGAAGTTCGGCGGCATCGATATCTGCGTCAACAACGCCTCGGCGATCAATCTCGGCACCACCGAGCAGATCGACATGCGCCGCTACGATCTCATTCAGCAGATCAACACCCGCGGCACCTTCGTCACCACGCGCGCCTGCCTGCCGTACCTCAAGCGCGCGGCCAATCCCCACGTGCTGACCCTGTCCCCGCCGCTCGAGTTGCGGCCGCGGTGGTTCGCGCAGCACCTGGCGTATTCGCTGTCCAAGTACGGCATGTCGCTGTGCATGCTCGGGATGGCGGAGGAGTATCGCGCCGCCGGCATCGCCTGCAACTCGCTGTGGCCGCGCACCCTGATTGCCACCGCCGCGGTGGAATTCCTGCTCGGCGGGGCGGCGATGCTGCGCCGTGCGCGCCGGCCGGAGATCGTGGCGGACGCCGCCCACGTGATCCTCACCCGCCCGGCGCGCGAGTGCAGCGGGCAGTTCTTCATCGATGACAGCGTGCTCTACGAGGCGGGGGTGCGCGACTTCGCCCGCTACAGCGTCGAGGCGGGCGCGCCGCTGCTCGCCGACCTGTTCATCCCGCCCGAGTCGCCGGCGCCACCCGGGGTGTCGGTGGAGTTTGCGCCATGAGCGCGGCGCCGGGCGTCAACCGCCGCATCGTGCTCGCGCGCCGGCCGCGCGGCGCGCCGAGTGCCGAGGATTTCCGCCTCGAGCAGGGACCGATCCCCGCGCCGGGCGCCGGCGAAGTGCTGCTGCGAACGCGCTATCTGTCGCTCGACCCTTACATGCGCGGCCGCATGAGCGACGCCCCGTCGTACGCGCCGCCGGTTGCGGTCGGCGCGCCGATGGTGGGCCAGACCGTGAGCGTCGTGGAGGCCTCGAATATTCCGGGCTTCAGAATCGGCGAGCTGGTGGTCGCCAACGTCGGCTGGCAGGACTACGGCGTGTCGGACGGACGCGACATGACCCGCATCGATCCGGCGCTGGCGCGTCCCTCGTACGCGCTCGGGGTGCTCGGCATGCCGGGGCTCACGGCTTACGTGGGGCTGCTCGACATCGGCAGGCCGCAGCCGGGCGAGACGGTCGTGGTAGCCGCCGCCACCGGAGCGGTGGGCTCGATCGTCGGTCAGATCGCCCGCCTCAAGGGCTGTCGCGTGGTGGGCATCGCCGGCGGCGCGCAGAAGTGCCGGCACGCCGTCGAGGTGCTCGGCTTCGATGCCTGCCTCGATCACCGCGCCGCGGATCTGCGGGAGCGGCTCGCCGCGGCCTGTCCGCGGGGCATCGACGTGTACTTCGAGAGTGTCGGCGGGGCGGTGCTCGCGGCGGTATGGCCGCTGCTCAATGTCGCCGCTCGGGTGCCGCTGTGCGGGCTGATCGCGTGGTACAACCTCGACGAGGCGCCCCCAGGCGTCGACCGCACGCCCCAGCTGCTCTCCACGGTGCTGCGCCGGCGCGTGAAGATCCAGGGCTTCATCGTGTTCGATCATTACCACCGCGCGACGGCCTTCCGCGAGGACATGGCCCGCTGGCTGCGCGAAGGGAGCGTCAAGTACCTCGAGCAGGTGATCGACGGCCTCGAGCAGGCGCCCGCGGGGCTGATGGGACTGCTGCGTGGCGAGAATTTCGGCAAGCTCGTGGTGCGGGTCGCGGGAGAGTGACATGCCGGGGCGCTTGACGGTTTCCTGGGTGTTCGACGTCATTTCGCCCTTCGCCTACCTCGGCTTCCCCGATCTGGCGCGGCTGCCCTCCGAGGTGCGCGTGCAGTACGTACCGGTGCTGCTCGCCGGGATCCTGTCGCACTTCGGCCAGCTCGGACCGGCGGAAATCCCTTCCAAGCGGCGCTTCACCTACCGCTTCGCGCTGTGGCGCGCCGGCCAGCGCGGCCTGCCGATGCGCATGCCGCCCGCCCACCCTTTCAATCCGCTCGCGGCGCTGCGCCTGATCATCGCCGCCGGCAGCGACCGCCAGGCCGCCGCAACGGTGCTCGACGCGGTCTTTCGCGACGGCCGCGACGTCGCCGACGCGAAGGTGATCGGCGAGCTCGCGGAGGCGCTCGGAGTGGCCGATGCGCGCGCCGCGCTGCGCGATCCGCAGATCAAGGGGCGGCTGCGCGAGAACACCAGCTGGGCCATCTCGCGCGGCATCTTCGGTGTCCCGACCCTGGTCGTGGGACCGGAGCTGTTCTGGGGACACGATGCCTTCGACATGGCGCTCGACTACCTGGCCGATCCGTCGGGGTTCGGCGGGCAGGACATGCGCTCGCTCGAGACGCTGCCGGTCGGTGCCGCGCGCGAGCGGTGAGAGCTGCGTCAAGGATCGAGTCCCAGGTCCGCGGCGGCGGCCTGGCGCCGCTCGCGGTCGAGGTCGAGCGAACGGCAGGCGACGAGGTACACGCCCGCCGCAACCGGCAGTCCCACCAGCATGGCGATGTCGGCCCCGCCGAGCGCGCGTGCCACGGGACCGCGGTACACGTCGGTGCTGAAGAACGGGACCATGACGGCGAAGCCGACCGCGTAGGCGAGCAGTCCACGCCAGTTCCACCGGCCATAGAGGCCTGCGGCATTGAAGATCTCGCGTATCGAGTAGTGGCCGCGGCGCACGACGTAGAAGTCGATCAGGTTGATCGCGGTCCAGGGCGTGAACAGGTACAGCAGCAGCGACAGCAGATCGTTGAAGCGCGCGACGAAGTGGCCCGAGGAATTCAGCGCCAGCACCGTACCGGCGAGGCCGGCTGCAAGCAGGCTCGCGATTCGCTTGCCGACCGTGGAGCGCAGCGGCCGTATCGTGTCGGCGACACTCAGCAAGGTGAGCGAGGCGCCGTAGAGGTTGAGCGCCGTGATGGTGACGAGTCCGAGCAATCCGCCGACGAGCAGCATCCTGCCGAGGCCGGGGATCACGGCGTCGGCGGCGTGCTCCATGGCCGCGGCGACCTCCAGGCGCGGGGCGGCTGCTGCTGCCACCGTCCCGACCAGCATCATCCAGGCCCCGCCGATGAACGCCCCGAGGTAGGTCCACCAGAACGCCGCGCGCACGCCGACGGCGCGCGGCAGGTAGCGCGAGTAGTCCGACACGTAGATCGACCAGCTGAGCTGGTAGGAGGCCGCGGCGAACAGCTGCGCAAAGAACGGCACGGTGCGAAAGCCGCCGGGCTGCCACTGCGACGCCGGGAACTTCAGCGCGAACACGGCACCGAGCGAGAACACCGTGAGAATCACGATCATCAGGTACGCGAGCCCACGCTGCGCGAGGTGGATCTTGTCGTAGCCCACCACCGCGAGGGCGAGCGCGAGCAGCGCGAACAGCACCACCACGGTGGGTGAGGTGGGGGACACGGCGCTCGCGAGCTGGTGCACCGTCTCGGCGGCGAGTACCTGGTTGAGCGCGTTGTAGCCGATGTAGGCGATGAGCGCCACGGCCCATACGAGCAGCGCGCCGGCATAGCCGAACTGGGGGCGTGACTGGATCATCTGCGGCAGTCCCAGCTGCGGTCCCTGGGTGGCGTGGAAGGCCATGAAGAAGGTCCCGAGCAGACAGCCGGCGATCACGGCAACCGCGCTCCATAGCAGGTTGCCGCCGAGGGTGATTCCCAGCACGCCGACCGCGAGTGTCGCCAGCTGCGCATCGCCCGAGAACCACACCGGCCACAGATGCCAGACCCGGCCGTGCCGCTCGGCGAGCGGCACGTAGTCGATCGAATGCGCTTCGATGAGCGGGCGGCGGCTCATTCCCGGCGGGCGGGGTAGCCTAGCGGTCCGGCGCTGCGCGTCCCTTCGGCACTACTTCGAAGCCGGGGACCTTGGGTTCGTCGTCGACGATCTGAGCGGGGAAGCCTTCGCCGAGGACCCGTACGCCGCAGGCATCTTCCAGGCGCCGGATGATGTTCGGGGAGTGCTCGCGCGCCCCGTAGCGGCGCTCGCCGTCCTGGAAGACGCCGAGCACGAGTGGCGAGAGCTCGAGCGGCACGCCGTGCGCGCGCGCCAGTGCATCGAACAGGCCGACGTCCTTGACAACCAGGTCCATGGTGAAGTTGATGTCGCGGCTGCCGTTGAGGATCACCTGCGACTCGGTCTCGTGCACGAAGGAATTGCCGGAGGAGATGCGGATCCCCTCGTAGGCGGTATTCAGATCGAGTCCCACGACCTTCGCGACCGTGAGCGCCTCGGCGAGTGCCGCCAGGTGCACGGTGCACAGGTAGTTGGTGATCACTTTGAGAATCGAGGCGGAACCGACCGGTCCGGTATGCAGGATGCGCCGGCCGAGGATCGCGAGCAGCGGCAGCACCCGCTCGAACGCCGCACGGCTGCCGCCGGCGAAGATCGAGATGTTGCCGGTCGCGGCCCGGTGGCAGCCGCCGGAGACCGGGCAGTCCATGGCCATCCCGCCCCGGGCCTCGACCCGGGCCGCGAGCCGCCGTGCCTCGGCCGCATCGGTGGTGCTCATCTCGAGCCACACCTTGCCCGGCCCGAGCCCGGCGAGTACGCCGTCGGGCGCCTCCATCACCTCGGCCGAAACGGCAGGCGATGGCAGGCAGGTGATGACGACGTCCACGGCTTCGGCGAGCTCGCGCGGGGAGCCCGCGTGCCGCGCGCCGCGCGCGACCAGGGCGGCGACGCGCTGTGGATCGAGGTCGCGCACCGTCAGGTTCACGCCCTGGCGCAGCAGGTTGCCCGCCAGTTGTCCGCCGACGTTGCCGAGGCCGATGAAGCCGATCGCGAGGTTCAGGGCCGCGTGCTCGAGCGGAGCCCGGTCAGGCTCGCGTGCCCCGGCACCCGTGCGTCGTTCATGGTGTGCTCCGTAGTTTTCAGCAGGTTGTTGGCGCCGGCCGAACGCCGCTACGATACGCCAGCCGCCGATGCGAGTCGAAGCCGCCGGCGCCGCCGATAGCTGGCCGCTGCGCGGCACGGGTAGAATCGCGCCGGGAAGTTCCTGCGGGGAGGGGTCGCTATGTCTTCAAGATTCGCCGTGCCGGCTGTCGCCTGCGCCGCCGCGGTCGTCGTCGCCTCGAGTCTCGCCCAGTCGCCACCGGCACCACCGGCCAACCCGCTCGACGCGGTGCCGGAGAAGATGCCGTTCGACATCCCCTACGGCCCGCCGATATCGCTCGAGCGCGCCCGCGCCGTGATTGCGGCGACGATTGCCGAGGCCCGCAGGCGCGACTGGAAGCTCAACGTCGCGGTGGTCGACTCCGGCGGCAACCTGGTCGCTTTCGAGCGCATGGACGGCGCGCAGCTCGCTTCGATCCAGGTCTCCGAGCACAAGGCGCGCGCCGCGGCCGCTTACCGCCGCGAGACCAGGGTGTTCGAGGAAGCGATCCAGCAAAAAGGCCTGCACTATGTGATGACGCTCGATGGCGTAATCGCCTCTCGCGGCGGTATTCCGCTCGTCGAGGGCGGCAAGCTGATCGGGGCAGTCGGCTGCTCCGGCGGTACCGGTTCGCAGGACGAAGTCGCCTGCAGGGTGGGGGCGGCGGTCGTCAAATAGCGCTCCGGCCGGATCGAAGCGCGCGGATGTGAACGCGTTGCCCAGTTCGGCGCGCGCTGCGAGAACTGCGTCACGCCCGCGCAACTTGCAGTGGCCTCCGACACGATTGTGCCGCAGATTGCGCTTAGCGGGCGACTTAATTCCGTCGCCGCACACCTGCCAAAAAGGCGGCGGACGCATACCGTACTCGCTGTGGATACTCCAGTAACACCCGCGCACTCCGTGTGTCCGGCCGCCGTACCGCGCTGGGTGGATCGGCTGTTCGTGGCGCTCGCGGCCTACGTCGCCGTCGGCAGCGCGTGGATGCTCACCGGTTTCGGCGGTCCGGGGGTGACCCACTACGTGGGTCTGCTGTCGGACGCGCCCGCGGCGCTCGCGAGCGTGGTGATTGCGGCGGCCGCCGCGCGCCAGGTGGCCCCGGGGACGCTGCGCGCAGCCTGGATCGCGCTCGCCGTCGCCCTCGGCCTGTACTTGATCGGCACCGTGATCGGGGAGATCTCGTGGCTGCGGGGCAGGGATCCGTTTCCCGGCCCGGCCGACCTGTTCTACTGCACGTTCTACCTGGCGCTGCTCGCGGCGGCGCTGCTGCTGGTGCGCGCCGCTTCGGTGCGCGTACCGTGGATCCAGCTGGCGCTCGATTCCACCATCTTCGTGGTCGGATTCGGCACCTTCTTCTGGTTCCTGGTAATCCATCCGGCGACTGCGCACGCCAAGGTCGAGTTCCTCAAGGAAGCGCTGAGCCAGGCGTACGTGGCGCTCGATTGCATCATGCTGCTCGTGCTGGGGATGCTGCTGCTCACCGGCGGCCGCAGCGGTGCCGCCCGGCGCGTACCGGTGCTGCTGCTCACCGGCTTCGCGGCGATGTTTCTCGCCGATATTCTCTGGTCACTCGCCAAGGTTCGCGGCTACTACCTGCCGGGCGGCTTCCAGGACGTGCTGTACCTGTCCTGCTACGTACCGCTGGCCGCCGCGGGACGGGCGCAGATGCACGCGGCGCCGGCGGCTTCGCGCCCGCCGTCGGGCAGCTCCGACACCCTGGCGCGCTCACTGCCCTACGCCGCCATGCTGGCCGCGTTCCTGGTGCTGGTGTACGTGGGGCGCGGCGATGTCGGCGGACCCGGGACCGTCATGACCATGATCGTGTTCGTGCTCACGCTGCTGCTCATGGTGCGCCAGGGCGTGATCATGCGCGGCGAGTCGCTGCTGCGCGAGCAGCGGGCGGCTCGCATGGTCGAGGCCCGTTACGCCTCGCTGATCGCCAATGCCTCGGACGTCATCATGATCGTCGCCGCGGATGGGACGGTGCGCTTCGCCTCTCCCGCGTCGGTGCGCACGCTCGGCCTGAAGCCCGAGGAGATCAGCGGCAGGAGCCTGCCGGAGCTGTGGGGCGGCAAGGATGCGGAGCGGCTGCGGCTGTTCCTGGCAGAAGTCGCGGCCTCGAGCTCGGGCACCGTCGGGCCGGTGGAGCTGCGCATCGAGCGCGCCGGCAAGCGCAGCGTGATGGAGAGCGTCGGCAGCAACCTGACGCAGGATCCCGCAGTAGCGGGGCTGGCGCTCAATTTCCGCGACATCAGCGAGCGCAAGGCGCTCGAGGAGCAGCTGCGGCAGCTCGCGTTTCACGACCCCGTCACGCTGCTCGCCAACCGCAATCTGTTCCGCGACCGGGTACAGCACGCCCTCACCCTGGCGCAGTGCGGGCAGAGCCGCGTCGGGGTGATGTTCCTCGATCTCGACAACTTCAAGAACATCAACGACTCCCTCGGGCACGACGCCGGCGACCGCCTGCTGCGGGCGGTGGCGCAGCGCGTCAGCCAGACGACCCGCGCGTCCGACACGGTCGCGCGGCTCGGCGGCGACGAGTTCGCCGTGCTGATGGAGGGAATCGTCACGGTCACCGAAGTCGAGCGGGTGGCCGATGCGCTCATCGACGCCCTCGACCTGCCGTTCGCGCTCGATGGGCGCGAGGTGCGGGTGGGAGTGAGCATCGGGGTCGCGCTGTCGGCGGCCGAGGCGGGTGCCGAGGCGCTGCTCAGCAACGCCGACATCGCCATGTACCACGCCAAGTCGGCGGGCAAGAACCGCTACGTCACCTTTCAGCCGCAGATGCAGGCGATCCTGCACGAGCGGCTGCGGCTCGAGGCCGACATCGGCCGTGCGCTCGCGCAGCAGGAATTCTTTCTCGAGTATCAGCCGATCGTCGACCTCGGCACGCACAGCCTCCTCGGCGTCGAGGCGCTGGTGCGCTGGCGTCACCCCGAGGCGGGGGTGCTGATGCCGGCGCGCTTCATCCAGGTGGTCGAGGAGAGCGGCCAGATCGACAAGCTCGGCCGCTGGGTGTTGCGGCGGGCGTGCCGCGACGTGTGCGCCTGGCGCGAATCGATCGCCGGCGGCCGGGGACTGCGCCTGGCGGTCAACATCTCCGGCCGCCACCTGCAGCACGGCGAGCTGTTGCAGGACGTGGCGCAGGCGCTCGATGAGTCGGGCCTGGAGCCCGGCAATCTCGTGATCGAGCTCACCGAGAGCACGATCATGTACAACACCGACGCCAACCTCGAGCGCTTCCGTCGTCTGAAGGCGCTCGGCGTGCGCCTCGCGATCGACGATTTCGGCACCGGCTACTCGTCGCTGTCCTATCTGCATCGCTTCCCCATCGACATTCTCAAGATCGACCGCTCCTTCGTCAGCCGGCTGAGCTCCGACAACGGCCCGGAGCTCGCGCGCGCCGTGGTGACGCTCGGCGAGACGCTCGGGCTGGAGACGGTGGCCGAGGGCATCGAGCTCGAGCCGCAGGTCGGCGCGCTGCTGGAGCTCGGCTGCGTTGCCGGCCAGGGCTTTCTGTTCTCCAGGGCCACTTCCCTCGAGCAGCTGTCGACGAGCCCGTTCGTCGCGCGTCGCGAGGTGCTGTGGTCGGCACAGGCGGGCCGCGAGGAGCTGTCCCCCACCGGACGCTTCAGGGCGCTGAAGGCGATCGGCAGCCGGCGCAATGCCGGCGCGGCGTGAAGTCTCCCGGCCGCGCGAGGCCGGCCGCGGTGGACTCGCGGTAATTACCTATCGCAACGCGGTTGCTACGGCTGCCCGCAGGCCGCCTGTCGTGCGACCGTCACTCCCGCGCGTACGCGACCGCGGAAGGTGACCCATATGGTGAGGCGTCGGGCTCTTGGCCTGCTTTACGCGAGCACGGCGTCTACGCGCTGGGCGCGCACCATCGTGCTGATGGCCGGCGGCGATCAGGCGGGCCCGTGCCGCCTGCATTGGCGACAGGCGGTGGCGGCGCTCGCTGCGATGGTGGCGACGCGCACGCCGGCCCGAGCTCGCGCTGCGCGAGCCTTGTAGCGCCGCAGGCCCGCTTGCCATACTAGGCGTCCCGAAGGGTGCGGCGTGCCGCCGCCGACAAGGAGAACTCCGACATGGGGCGCCTGGCCGCGCTGGCGCTCGCGGCCGGCCGCGCATCGTGATCGGGCCCGGCGCGGTGGTCGAGGGGGACCTGCGCTTCGAGCGCGACGTGCGGCTCTACGTGAGCGACCAGGCGACCGTCGGACCGATCTCGGGCGCGACTGCAATCCGCTTCTCCGGCGACCGTCCGCCCGGGTGAGCGGCGCCGGGGCGCCCACGAGCTACAGCTTGGTGATCACTTCCGCCTTGTTTTCCGGCGGCGTCGTCACGTAGCTGCAGGCGCCGGGAGTGCGCCGCACGGTCGCGAGTGCCTCGGCATCGCTGCCCGCGACCACCGGGGGATTGATGCCGTCGCGGAACGACTTCTTGATCCAGGTGACGGAGTACTTCGCGGCGGTCATCTTCAGCACCCGGTCGAGAAACAGGGTCTGAGCCGCGCTGTTGTCGATCGGTACCAGCTTTACAGGGCCGGCAAACTGCTTCTCCCCGAGGAATACGTCGCGCACATCGGCTGCGGTGAGCGACACCTGCGCGTTGCAGATCACGTAGAGGTCGGCGGCGCTGGCCGACGAGCTTCCCACGGCGAGCAACGCCGCCAGCATGAGGAGCTTGACCGGGGTTCGCTTCATGATGTCGGGAGTCCCGCTGGGTGCGCGCTCAGAAGCGGATGGCGTACTGGACGAGGACCTCGCCGTCGCTCGTTATGTACCGGTCCGTGAAGCGGGTCAGCGCAAGCTCCATCTTGAGGGCGGACGAGAGATCGATGTCGAAACGCAGGCCGAGGGCCTCGCGGTCGTAGGAGTTGCCGTTGATCTGCGCGGCGAAGTAGGGGTCGGACTGCTGGAACGAGCCGCGCTCATAGCGCCCATACGGAGTGTAGCGGCCGGCGCGGTAGCCCATCTGGATGAACCCGGCATCGCTGTGGTGCGAGCCGGTATTTCCCGTGAGATCCGTGTTGTCGAAGAAATGCAGCTCCGCGATGTCTTCCCAGCGGTCGGTGTCGTACACCGCGTAGGTGCCGTAGCTCCTCACGCGGGTGAAGTAGGGGCTGATCTGCGTAAAGGCGGCGGGCGTCGCATCCTGGTCCTCGATGCGCGTCTGGAAGGCATCCACCCCCACCTTGAGGCCGTCGAGCGGCCCGCCGGGCAGCAGTCCCAGGTTGCCGCCGAAGATGGTGCTGCCGCGCGGCACGCCGGCGTTGTTCATGTCGAGAATGCCGTTGAAGATCCGCTGGCTGTTGCCGATGTAGGCGTCATAGGTCACCCGCTGCTCGCCGAGCCGCTCGGAGCCCGTGAGCCACAGTCCCGTGGTATGCGCCGGCATGATCCCGCCGTGATCCTCGAACTCGATGAAGCGCGGGCGGCGGAGCGAGATCGCGATCCACTGCCCGTGGTGGAACGCGGTGTTGTAATAGCCGTAGGGTGTGTGGAAGCGTCCCAGCCACACGGTCGCGGAATCCGAGAACTGGTAGCCGATCTGCGCGCGCTCCAGATCGACGCCGACCGTGCCGTCCGACCCGACCTCGAAGTTCAACTCGAAGAGCGCGCGGGTACGGCTGCCGAGCCGCGGTGTCAGGAAGAAATCGAGCTCGCCCACGTCGGCTCCGCGGTACTGTGGGAACTCGGCATTGTGAGTGCCGACGCCCACGTCGGCGAATCCGTGCATCGGCATGCCGGTGTCTTCGGCGCGCTGCCAGGCGTTGGCGGCCATCTGCGCCACGGTCTGCTCGAGTTGCGTCAGGCGCGAGGCGGTTTCCGCGGGCGCTGCCGGCCCGGCAGGCGGCGCCGGCGCTGCGGAGCTCTGCGCAGCGGCAGCAGCGGGTGCGGGGGCGGCGGCTGCGGCCGGTGCAGCGCCCGTGCCAGCCGGCTGCTGGCCTACCCGCGTCTCCAGGTCCTTAACCTTCTGCGAGAGCTCCTGGATCATCTTCAGGCTCTGATCGAGCTTTTTCTGCAGTTCGGCGATCTGGTCGCCGTCGCTGCCCGCGGCCTGCGCGGCCTGTGCGGCGAGCGGATGGCCGAGGCAGACAACCAGCAGCATGCAAAGCCACGAACGGGGGCGCCTGACACGCAGGTAACCTGTCGTACCCATGGAAGCTGCTACCTCTGTGTGAACTGCAGCCCCGCGGCTGCGTCGGTTGCGACCAGTGCGCCGTGCTCGTCGAAGTAGACGATGCGCGAATCGTGGATCACGTGCTCATCCATCTTCCAGAATTCGAACCCGAGCTGACGCGCGATCTGCGCCACCTCGTCTCGGGTGCCGGTCAGGAAATGCCAGTTGTCGCGCGTGAGATGCCGGGTACGGCGGTACTGGTACCACGCCGCGGGATCATCGGCGTCGGGGTCGTAACCGACCACCAGGAACTCGGCGCGCAGGCCGCGCCGGTCGAAGTCGTGTTGCAGCTGCTGCAGGTGGCTGATCGTGGCGGGACACACCCGGTGACAGGTCGCGTAAGCCATGGTGAGCAGCACGGCGCGGCCCTGCAGCGAGCGCAGGTCGAACGGCTGGCCGCGGTCGTCGCGCCAGCTCGGTGGCAGGTCGGCGAGCCGCACGGCCGCGACGGCCGGCACTTGCGGCGCCGCAGCGGCGAGCGTCGTCAGTGCGGCGAGCAGTGCGAGCACGACACGGCCGCCCGCGCACTCAGGCGCGTGGCGCGTGTCGCCGGACCGACGGCGGCTCGTGTGCATGCGACCAGACCCCCCAACTCCTGCGAAAAGTATGTGCACAAAGACGCTATGTCAAACACGACGCTGGTCACATGCCGCAGTGCAGCTAACGCAGACAGGTCTCAGTTCACGGAATTCGCCAGGGTCGCGAAGTACGCATCGAGCTCCTGCTGCTCGGCATCGGCCAGATTCACGCCGAGAGGCATGCGGTGCGCGCCCGCGCCGGCCGACAGACGGTAGCGGATCTCCTCGAGCAGCGTGCCGTGCGGCGCGGGCCGCTCGCGCAGCTCGCGCGCCAGCATCGCGGGCCTGGAGAACGGAATGAGCGGGGCGGCGCCGGTCTCGTGGCAGTTGACGCACAGTCGCAGCGCCGCCGGAGGCGCCGTGGCGCCGCTGCCGGTCGTCGCCGGCGCGCGGGCGCCATCGGAGCCGCCGGCCGGGGGCTGCGCGAGCGCCTCGGGCGCGCCGCTGCCGGGTCCCGCCAGGGCTGCGACGCTGCGGCGCTTGAGGTAACTGCAATAACGGTCGCCATCGGCCGACGTCTCGGAGTAGCTCAGGGTCTCGAGGGTCCGGTCGCCCGGTGCGATGGCCGCGAGCAGCGCCTCGCGCAGCGGCCGGCTGGGCGACGGCGGCCGGGTGAAGTCGAAGGTGGCGGTCTCGAGCGCGAGCGTCCAGTCCTCAGTCGGGATGCGCAGCGCCGACTCCGCCACGAAGCGCAGCGGCAGCAGCGTGTTCGCCGCCGCGGGCGCCGCGGCTCTCCCGCCGGCGGTGGCGCGTGCCGCCTTGAGCTGCGCCTGTCGGGCGTTGGCGCGGGCGGTGTCGCGCGCAAAGCGCTCGAACGCCTGCCGCTGCGAGTGCCAGAGTGATTCCGGATAGAAATCGGCGAGCGGGCTGCAGCCATTGTCCGCAACCCCGAGCAGGGCGTAGCGATAAGTGGCAAAGGCGCTCTGCCGCACCAGTCGCGCCGCGAGCGCCAGCAGCTGCAGATCGCCGAGATCGCTCGAGAGCTCGGCATTCGGCGGCTCCGGAGTCAGGCTCGAGTACTGGCTCCTGGCGCTCGGACGGAAGGTCTGGGGGTCGGCGAAGCGCGAGGCGCCCGGCAGGTAACGGTAGCGCGGATGCATCGGCTGCAGTGCCAGGAAGCGCGCGAGTCCGGCATGCTCGCGCGGCGAGAGACTCGCGCCGTAGCGCTCGCCATAGGCGCCCGGCCACAGCGGAAAGGTGTCCCACAGCGGCCGCGGCGGCTCGCCGTGGCAGCGCATGCAGCGCGGGGGGTTGACTTCCGACACGAGCACGCCGGCTGCGCCGCGCGGGTGCTCGGGGAACTCGAGCTCGCGCAGCCGGAACTCGCGGCTCACGCCGTCGAACTCGAGCGTCTCCACCACCCGGAAGCCACGCTGCGATGGATTGCCGTTGAACGTCAGTATCAGCCGCGCGTCCGGCCCGTACAGGACGACGCGCGGATTCTCCGGGCTCGCCTCCTGGAGGCTGCGGCTCTCGAACAGCAGTGCATAGCGGCTGCGCTGCGCCTCGGGAAGCGCCGCCAGCAACTCCTCGATCGTGCCGATGTCGCCGCTGGCGATCAGCGACTCGAGCGAGGCGAAGTCGAAATTGTCGGCGCGCGCAGCACCGGCCGTGAGCGCGAGGAGCAGCGGCAGGTAGGACGCGCGGCGCACGATTGCAACCATCCTGAGGATCGGGTCGCGGCGAGGATGCCGCCGGGTCCCCGGCAAATAATGTTCAGGGCATCACGGGCCGCGGATGTTACACCCTGCGACTTGACAAAGCGTGATCGGCATCTCGTCGGTTAGCCCCCCAAAATGCTACCTGTTTCGCCTGTTTGGCTCGCGGTGATCCTGTCAGCACGGTGCGGACGGGGCGTGACGGAGCGCACATCGGGATTTCCATGGTTTTTGTCGGTCAAATCGGCCCCTCGCACCCGCCGCCGGCAGGCGGCGGGCCTCGCGGCCGCGGCGGTTAGCGGAGATGCGCTCGACCGATCGTCTGATTGCGCTGCAGTTCCTGGCGGTCGCGGTGCCGATCGCCTTCGTGCTGCTCGCGCAGATGGTCGCCGACGGGCGGCGCGCTGCGGCGCTCGAAGCCTCCCGTCCCCTGCGCACGCTCGCCAACGAGGCGCGCGCCGACTACCGCACCTTCACCAACGGCGCGGCCGATGCCGTCGACACCGGCGCGCTCGGCCGCAAGTCGGCCGAGGCCCTGCAGGCCTCCGCGCAGCGGCTCGCACAGCTCGCCGCGCGGGGCGCGGACGCGGCTCTCGGGGACACTCCCGCGCAGGTGGCCGATCTCGCCACCAAGGTGCAGAGCGGGGCCACGCTCGAGCGGCTGATCGCGCTGCGCGAGCAGATCGCCGCCGCCGACCGCGCGACGCGCAGCATCGACGAGAACTTCGAGCGCAGCGACGCGGCCGTGGTCCAGGATGCGGTCCAGTCGGCGCTGGCGCAGAAGCAGCGGGTGACGGTCGCGCTGTTCATCAGCCTGATCCTCACGGTGATCTTCGTGCTGGCGACGCGGCTGCGTCTCAAGCGGCAGATCGAGGCCGACGCCGCCGTCGAGCGGCGGCGGCGCGCCGAGCTCGAGACCATTTCGATCCGCTTCGGCATGGCGACGCGCGCGGCGCGCGCCGGCGTGTACGAAGTGCAGGAGAGCGACAGCAGCGTGTGGTGGAGCGACACCATGCACGAGCTGTACGGCCAGTCGACCGAGAGCTTCACTCCGACGCTGAGCGGCTGGCTCGAGCTCGTTTACCCGGCCGACCGCGCCGCCGCCGAGGCGGCGATGACGCGCGCGATGCGCGAGCGCCGGCCGCTGCACTCGCACTACCGGGTGGTGCGCCCGGACGGCGGCATCAGCCACATCGAGTCGGTGGCGGCGGTGGTGAGCGATTCCGCCGACGGTGGCGCGCGCCTCGTCGGCATCGATCTCGACGTCACCGAGCGCGTGTCCGCGGCGCAGCGCGAGGAAGTGCTGCAGGCGCAGCTGCGCGATGCGTCGCGGCAGGCCGGCATGGCCGACGTTGCCACCAGCGTGCTGCACAACGTCGGCAACGTCCTCAACAGCGTCAACGTCTCGGCCAATCTGGTCACCGACAGCCTGAAGCGCTCGCGCGCGCCGGGGCTCGAGCGGGTGGTCTCGCTGCTGAAGGAGCACGAGAGCGATCTCGGCACCTTCGTGGCACAGGACCAGCGCGGCCGGGTGCTGCCGGTCTACCTGGCGGAGCTGGCCCGCCACCTCAACGCCGACAACCAGACCGCGCTGCGCGAGCTCGACTCCCTCAAGAGCAACATCGACCACATCAAGGATATCGTGACCATGCAGCAGCGCTACGCGAAGCTCGGCGGGCTCGCCGAGCTCATCGACGTGCGCCACCTGGTCGAGGAGAGCGTGCGCATCAATGGCAACGCGCTCGAGCGTCACGCGGTTCAGCTGGTGCGCGAATTCGGCGATGTGCCGGAGATCGTGGTCGACAAGCACAAGGTGCTGCAGATCCTGGTGAACCTGCTGCGCAACGCCAAGGACGCCTGCCGGGGCATCACCGACCGCGAGAGAGTGATCCGGATTCGCATCGAGAAGTGCGCGACCGGAGTGCGTCTCTCGATCGCCGACACCGGCGCCGGCATAGCCCCGGAAAACATGAGTCGGATCTTCATTCACGGATTCACTACCAAGAAGTCGGGTCACGGCTTCGGGCTGCACAGTGCCGCGCTCGCCGCCAAGGAGATGGGCGGCGTCCTGCGTGCCGAGAGCGCAGGCCCGGGGCACGGAGCCACCTTCGTGCTGGAACTCCCCCTCAAACCTCCAGAGAGCTCCCATGACTAGCGCCACTGCGCCGGCCAAGCGACGGGTACTCGTCGTCGACGACAACCGGGCGATTCACGACGATTTCAAGAAGATCCTCCTGGGCGACACGCAGGGCAGCTCGGAGCTGCTTGCGGCCGAGCGGTTGCTGCTCGGGGAGCCGGAAGCGATCGCGCCGCGGCCGCTGTTCGAGATCGACACCGCGCTCCAGGGCCAGGAAGGCGTCGAGCGCGTCAAGCAGGCGCTGGCCGAGGATCGGCCCTATGCGATGGCGTTCATCGACATGCGCATGCCGCCCGGCTGGGACGGCCTGGAGACGGTCCAGCACCTGTGGCAGGTCGATCCGCACGTCCAGGTGGTCATCTGCTCGGCGCATTCCGACTACGACTGGACCGAGGTGGTGGCGCGGCTGGATCACTCCGACAAGCTGCTGGTCGTCAAGAAGCCGTTCGAGCCGATCGAGGTGCTGCAGTGTGCCAACGCGCTCACGCGCAAGTGGGACAACGAGCGCACGCTGCGCCGTCAGGTCGAGCACCTCGAGCTGGTGGTAGAAGCGCGCACGCAGGGGCTCGAGGCCGCCAACAAGCAGCTGCGTCACCTCGCCAGCCATGATTCCCTGACCGGACTGCCGAACCGCGTGCTGCTCGACGACCGCCTGGCACAGGCGGTCGCGCACGCCGAGCGTGACGGTCACTCCTTCGCGATCGTCATGTTCGATCTCGACCGTTTCAAGGTGGTCAACGACTCCTTCGGTCACCGTGCGGGGGACCATCTGATCAAGGAGGTCGCACACCGCCTCGCAGGCATCGCCCGCAGCACCGACACGGTGGCGCGCCTCGGCGGCGATGAATTCCTGTTCATCATGGACCGGCTCGCGAAGCGCGAGGACGCGGTACAGATCGCGCGCCGCGCGGTCGAGGCCCTGTCGCAGCCGATCCGGCTCGGCGATGTCGACATTCATGCCTCGGCGAGCATTGGCATCGCAATGTTCCCCGCCGACGGTAAGGGCGTCGACACCCTGATCGCCAACGCCGACGCCGCCATGTACTGCGCCAAGCAGCGCGGCCGGAACAACATCCAGTGCTATGCGGCCGGGATGAACTCCATCACCCAGGACAAGGTGAAGCTCGAGAGCGACCTGCACGCGGCGCTCACACTGCAGCAGTTCGAGCTGCACTACCAGCCGAAGATCGAGACCATCACCGGCACGATTCATGGCGCCGAGGCGCTGGTGCGCTGGCGGCATCCGGAGCGCGGCCTGGTGCCGCCCGGGGAGTTCATTCCGCTCGCCGAAGCCTGCGGGCTGATCGACAAGATCGGCGAATGGGTGGTGCGCGAGGCCTGCCGGCAGGCGCGCGCGTGGCAGAAGCAGGGGCTGCCGCCGTTGCGCGTGGCGGTGAACCTCTCGGCGCTGCAGTTCCGTCACGGCAACCTGCTGCACATGATCGGCGAGGCGCTGCGGGCCGCCGAGCTCGAGCCGCGCTTCCTCGAAGTCGAAATCACCGAGAGCGCGCTGATGAGCGATCCGGAGGAGTCGGTGAACATCCTCGAGCAGCTGAGCCGCATGGGCGTGGTGGTGTCGGTCGATGACTTCGGCACCGGCTATTCGAGCATGAGCTACCTGCGGCGCTTCCCGATCGACAAGCTGAAGATCGATCGCGCCTTCATCGGCGAGGTGATCTCCCGGGCCGACGACGCCTCGATCGTGCGGGCGATCGTGTCGCTCGCCCACAGCCTGCGCCTCAAGGTGGTCGCCGAGGGCGTGGAGACGGCCGAGCAGCTCGAGCTGCTCAGGTCGCTCGGCTGCGACCAGTATCAGGGGTTCTGCTTCAGTCCGGCGGTGCTGCCGGGGAAATTCGCCGAGCTCCTGGTCGAATCGCGGAGCAAGGCGGCAGCCGCCACCGAATCCGCGGCCGACCGCACCCACAGCAAGCTCGCCGTCTACCGGCCGCGCGGCGAGCGCTGAAGCACGCGCGCCGCGCGCGCGGTGCAGCGCTGCGGCGGCGGCAATTTCCGCACCGCCCATGCCTTGCAGGCGCTGTGCGCGCAGCGCATCCTCTGTGGCCGAATCTCCTGGAGGATGCCGTGTACGTTCCGGAGCACTTTCGCGAGACGCGGCTCGAGGTGTTGCAGGCGTTCCTCGAGCGCCATCCGCTCGCCACGCTGGTCGCCCTGACCCCGCGGGGCCTCACCGCCAATCACATCCCGCTGCGATCGCAGTTGGCGGGGATGGGCGCGGGGGTGCTGCGCGGGCATATCGCCCGGGCGAATCCGCTGTGGCGCGAGCTCGAGCCCGGCGCCCCGGTGCTCGCGGTGTTCACCGGCGCCGCAAGCTATGTGTCGCCGAGCTGGTACCCGAGCAAACAGGAGCACGGCAAGGTGGTGCCGACCTGGAATTACGCCGCGGTGCACGTGAACGGCACGATCCGCTTCATCGAGGACGCCGCGTGGCTGCGGGAGCTCGTCGGCACGCTCACCGACCTGCACGAAGCGGCGAGCGCGCAGCGCTGGCGCGTGAGCGATGCGCCCGCCGACTACATCGAGGGGATGCTCCGCGCCATCGTCGGCTTCGAGATCGCGGTCACCGGGGTGACGGGCAAGTTCAAGGGCAGCCAGAACCGTCCGGCCGCGGATCGTGTTGCAGTCGCAGCGGCGCTGCGCGCCGCCGGACGCAGCCCCGCCGAGCTGGCCGAGCTCGTGCCGTCCGAATAGTCCCGCGCCGCGCGCATCGATGCAGGTCCACGATCGCAACGCGCAGGCCAGCGGTCAGGCATGGGAGGCTCCGGCGGACTCGAAAGGCCCACCGACGGCGAGGCCGAGCGCCTTGGCCAACTCTCCGGCCGGCGTCTTCGCGCCGTCCTCGGCGCGCACCGTGAGCAGCTCGAGCCGCCCGCCCTGGAGAGTGACCGCGACGCTGGTTGCCGAGATGGCGCACACCTCGCCGGGCTTGCCGACCACGGCGCCGAAGGTGCGCGCGCGGTGCCGGGTGACGTCGTAAATCCGCACCTTGCGGCCCCGCACCAGCGTCCAGGCGCCGGGAGCGGGGTTGCAGCCCCGGATCAGGTCGTAGACCTGATCGACGTGCGCATGCCAGTTGATCCGGGCCTCCGGGTCGCGGCACCAGCCCTCGTAGGTTGCGAGCTCCTCGCGCTGCGGCGTTTCCCGGTGACGTCCGGCGACCACGAGATCCGCGGCCTCGAGCAGCGCCTCGACTCCGAGCGGAAACAGGCGCTCGAAGTACACGCTCCCCAGCGTGTCGTCCGGCCCGATGGCGACCGTCTTCTGCAGGATTACGGGACCCTCGTCGAGACCGTCCGAGGGACGAAAGATGCTGAGCCCCGTCTCGCGGTCGCCCTTGATGATCGGCCAGTTGATCGCGCTCGGTCCACGGTAGCGGGGCAGGAGCGAGGGATGGTACTGAATGGTCCCGTGCTTCGGGACGCTCAGCAGCTGCTGCGGTGCAAACTGCACCACGTACGCCATGACGGCGAGATCGACCTCGAGGCTGCGCAGGCTCTGCGCTGCCTCCTCACCCTTGAGCGAGGGCAGCTGGAAGACGCGCACGCCGCGCTCCGCGGCCGCCGCCCGCAGCGGATCGGGCTTCGCGCCCGGCTTCTCCGGGGCGCAGTAGACGGCCGCGACCTCAGCGCCGCGGGCGAGAAAAGCCTCCAGCACGGCCTTGCCGAAGGCCTGCTGTCCGATGATGGCGAGTCGCATGGCAGCCTCGAGGGATGCGAGTCCGGTGTCCGGGCCTGCGACACTACCGTCGTTGCGGTGGCGATTTCAATCTGGGCGGCGGGGAAACGGCCCTGCTCGGTGGGCGCCGACCCGGGCCGCCGCCCCGGTCAGCGGCGGCAGATGAGCGCCGGGCGAGCGCCGCCGGCCGGCACAACTTCCGGTTTTCCATAGGGTAGGGGGTATGGTATACAGCGCGGCTTCAGCAGGCCGCAGGCTCGCACCCGCCGGGACAGCGACGTGAACTTCTTCGCCAGACTCTACTACCGGCTGCGCAAGGCCTGGAAGGCGATCCGGCTGTACCTGATCCTCGCCGGGCCCGGGATCGTCGTGATGGTCGCCGACAACGACGCCGGCGGCATCTCCACGTACGCGGAGGCTGGACAGGACTACGGGCTGCGGTTCGCGTGGCCGCTGCTCCTGCTGGTGCCGGTGCTGTTCTTCCATCAGGAGATGGTCGCCCGGCTCGGAGCGGTCACTGGTGCCGGGCACGCCCGGCTGGTCACCGCGCGGTTCGGGCGGCGCTGGGGGGCGTTCGCACTGGCTGACCTGCTGGCGCTGAGCGTGCTGACGCTGGTCACTGACTTCACCGGCGTGGCGATGTCGCTTGGGTACTTCGGCGTGAGCAAGTTCGTCGCGGTTCCGGTGGCGGCGGTGTTCCTGATCGGGGTGGCCGCGGCCGGGAGCTTCCGCGGCT
>DASQIC010000044.1:0-32770 GCA_035631755.1 Steroidobacteraceae bacterium | reverse complement strand
GGCTCCGGCGGGGCAGCGTGCTGCTCGCCGGAGCCGCGCTGCTCGCCGGAGCCGCGGCGAGTGCGGCGAGCGCACCACTCAAACGCTCCAGATGTCGGCGAACACCCGGGCGAAGTTGCTGCCGATGATCTTCTCCGCGACTGCCGCCGGGTAGCCGCGCCGCAGCAGCTGATCGGCGATGATCTCGATACGCCGCGGGGTGTTGAGCCCCTCGACGTAGGTCGGCCGGTCCTCTTCCGGCGCCGCCAGGCCCGTCCTGCGGCGCTCTTCCACTTCCCGGGCAAACTCCGCCATGCCTTTCGCGCTGGTGTCGAAGGGCTCGATGCCGACGTCGCTGCCGATGCCGACGTGGTCCTCGCCCACGATCTTGAGCGCGTGCTCGAGGTGCTCCATGTAGTCCTCGACGGTCGGCTGACGCGGTGAGGCCGTCAGGTACGGCAGGTCGAAGATACCGACTACGCCCCCGCTCGCGGCGAGCGCGCCGAGTTGCGCGTCGGTCTTGTTGCGCGGATGGGAGTGCACCGCCGCGCAGCCGGCATGCGACATGATCGGCGGCTTGACCGAGAGTGCGAGCACGTCGCTGGTCGTCTGGGCGTTGGCATGACTCAGGTCGATCGCGATGCCGAGCCGATTCATCTCCGCGACCGCCTGGCGGCCAAGCGGCGTGAGCCCGCCGCCGTCGGGCTCCATCACGCCCGCGGCGAACGGCGACTTACGGTTGTAGGACAGCTGCATGACGCGCACCCCGAGGTTGCGGAACAGCTCGAGCGTCTCGAGACGGCCCTGCAGCATGTCCACGCTCTCGAAGGAGAAGATGATCCCGAGGCGGCTCTCGCGCCTGGCGCGGGCGATGTCGCCCGCGACCCGCACCTGGGTGAAGTAGTCCGGATGCACTTCGATCAGGCGCTGTACCCGGCCGATCTCGGCAACCGTGTGCTCGAAATCCGCGTTGATCCCGCCGAGCGAGAGCTTGATGACGTCGATGCCGCTCGCGCGCACCGCATCGAGGTCGGACTGCGGCAGCGGCAGCCGCTCGGGGAGCGGCGGCCCGGAGTTGCAATCGAGAATCAGCGCGTCGTGGTAGAGGGTGTGCGCCTGCGGTGCGACCGGCGCCGCCGTGGCGGCGCCCGGTGCGCCCGGTGGCGGCGCCGCGCGCGCGAGGGGAACGAGCGCGGCCGCGGCAGCCGCGCCCGCCAGGTTGAGAGAGAATTCCCGACGGTCCATGCGACGGCGCGCATCGTACCAGCAGCGGCGTGTGGCCGCAGCGTCCGGCGTCGGGGCCGGGGGGGCGCTTCAGCGTCGGGTTCGGCGCGCCGCGCCCGGCCGCCACAGCCGGCAGAATTCCGCCGCACCGCGCTTCCCGGCCGTGAGCCGCTTGAGCAGCAGCGCCGCGACGCCGCCGGCGGACCCGCCGCCCGAAACCAACAGGGTTGCCGTTCCGACGCACAGGGGACACATCGGCGGGTGCTCCTCTTCAGGAGTAGCTGAATTGCGGCTTCCAGTCGGCCGCGCCGCCGGGCAGCAGGTCGAAGAAATGCCACAGGGTGCAGAAATCATCGCCCGGGCTCCAGGCCGCATCCGACACGCGCACGATCTTCGCGCCGGTGCGCGCGAAGACCGAGATTCCGGGCAGCCACCGGCCTTTCTCCGAGCGATAGCCCATGTCGGCCGCGAAGCTGTTGCCGGCGTGGCTCACCATGGGAAATTTCCAGCCGCGGCCCGCGGCGAATTTCTGCTGCACCGCGGGGGAATCGGGGCTCGAAACCACGAACGCTGTACGGTTGCTCACGTGCTCGTGGATGCCGTTGTAGCCGTCGGCCCACAGCGTGCAGTACGGGCACGACCTGCCCATGTTGTGGACCACCATGAGATCGCGGTGTTTGCCGAAGAGCTGCGCGAGGCGCACCGGCCCCTCCGGCGTCTGGAATTCGTAGTCGGCGACCTCCTGCGGCTCGATCTCGGCCTGCGTCGCGCGCATCTTCTCGCGCACCTCGGCGATCTGCCTGCGGTAGGCCTGCAGCTTTTCCGATCCGGCCGCGTAGTTCATCGCAATCCCTCCGGCCCTCGACGCCTCAGCTGCCGTACTGATCGTGCAGCCTGACCCACGCCATGGCGTGAGACAAGCCCGCCTCGTCGCGTCCCTTGGGAACGAGATCGAGCATCTGGTAAGCGGCGTTCATCGGATCGAGCCCGCGCGCGTAGGTCGAATAGGTGTGGAAGATCGCGCCGGCTGCGTCCCGGTAGAACACGCTGAAGCCCGGCAGGTCGGTGGTCGAGCCCGAGTACGGGGCATAGTTGTAGCTCGCCGCACCGCGCGCCACATCCTCGGGCCGGAACGAGACTCCGTAGTCGTAGTTGAAGTCGCCGCTGCCCGAAGAGACCCACTTGAAGGTCCAGCCGAGGCGGGCCGCGAACGCCTTCAGCTTGGGCCAGGGGGCGCGGGAGATCGCCACCAGCGCGGTATCCCGCTGCGCGAGGTGGGCCACCACACCGTTGTAGTTGTCCGCCCAGAACGAGCAGCTCTTGCAGCCGGTGTCCCAGTCCGGGGCGAACATGAAGTGATAGACGACGAGCTGGCTGTGTCCGCCGAAGAGCTCGGCGAGCGTTTCCCGGCCGCGCTCGCCCTCGAACACGTAGGTCTTCTCGACCCGCTCCCAGGGCAGTGCCCGGCGCTCGCTGCTGAGCTCATCGCGCAGCCGCTGCAGTTCCTTTTCCCGGGCGAGCAGTCGCCGTCGGGCGGCCAGCCATTCTTCGTGCGCAACGATCCGATGGTCGGTCATGTGTGCTCTCCGTCGTTCTCACCCGTGCCGCCGCGCAGTGCGGCGGGCCTTGCCGGCGCGCCGCTCGTCGATCTCGGCGAGCGTCGCGGCCAGCAGATCGAACTGCCCCTGCCAGTACCGGCTATAGCGGTTCAGCCACACCGCGGCATCGAACAGCGGGCCGACCTCGAGGCTGCAGCGGCTGATGCGTCCGCTGCGCTCCTGCTGCACGAGGCCGGCGCGCACCAGCACCTGGATGTGTCGCGAGACTCCCTGCAGCGAGATCGCAAAGGGCGCGGCGAGCTCCGATACGAGCAGCGCCTGCCCGTCGAGCCGCTCGAGAATGCGGCGCCGGATCGGGTCGCCGAGCGCGGCGAACACCCGGTCGAGCCGGGCGTCGTCGGCGCCGTCGGCAGCGTCCTGCTCGCGCCCGTCCCGCGAAACCACCCGCAGCGTCGCCCCGCCATGCATGGGGCGGAATTATCATCAACAAGTCTGTTGATAGTCAACAGATGTGATGATTATTGCGGCGCAGCGGACGCCCTGCCCCGCTCACGCGGCGTCGGTCACTCCGCCGGCGGCGGCTGCGCTGAAGAGGTCCCTGACGCAGGGCGCGCCCTCGAGCGCGAGCAGCGCCCGCTTGATCGCGAGACCCCCGCCGAAGCCGGTGAGCGAGCCGTCCGAACCGATGACCCGGTGGCAGGGCACGATGATCGGCAGCGGATTCGCGCCGTTGGCCAGACCGACCGCGCGTGCCGCGCCCGCGCGGCCGACCCGGGCCGCGAGCTCGGCGTACGAGACCGTCTCGCCGTAGGGTATGGCGCACAGCGCCTGCCACACGGCGAGCTGGAAGCGCGTGCCCTGCGGGGCGAGCCTCACGCTGAAGGCGCGGCGCACGCCGGCGAAATACTCCCCGAGCTCGCCGATCACCGCCGCGAACGGCGCGGTCTCGTTGCGCCACTGGGGCGGCGCCTGCCATGGGTGCGGGCCGGACTGAAAGTGCACGTAGCGCAACGCGTGCCCATCGCCGGCGAGCAGCAGCGTGCCCACGGGGCTCGCGATCTCGCACCAGCAGGTTGCGGGCATGATGCGAATGTTACGCGCTGAAGTGCGCGTGCGCAGGAGGCATCCGGACGCCTGGCACGGTGCGCACCCGGCCCGCGAGCTCGCCGGCCGCGCGCCACAGATGAATCGTCGCGTAGCCGCGCCACGGCCGCCATTGACGGGCACGCTCGTCGAGCTCGCGGGCGCTCAGCGCCGGCCTGCCCGGTGAGGCGGCCATGCGGCGCAGCACCCAGTCGCCGTGCGGGAAGGCATCCGGCTCCCCGAGTGCGCGCAGCGCTACGTACTGCGCGGTCCACGGTCCGATCCCGGGCAGGGCCGCCATCGCGGTCGCGACCTCGGCGGGCGGGCCGCTGAAATCGACGCGGCGCTCGAGCACCGCCCGGGCGAGCGACTTGAGTGCCGCCACGCGCGTGCCGGTGATGCCGAGCCCATCGAGATTCGCGCGCGCGAGACCCGCGGCGCCCGGAAAGAGGTGCGTGAGCCCCTCGTCCCCGCCGCGCAGCGGCTCGCCCGCGCGCTCGACGAGCCGCCCGGCGAGCGTGCGCGCTGCGGCCACGCTCACCTGCTGCCCGAGCACCGCGCGCACCGCGCACTCGAACGCATCCCACGCGCCCGGGATGCGCAATCCGGGGCGCAGCCGCACGAGCGGCCCGATGAGCGAATCGGCGGCGAGCTCGGCGCCGATGCGCGCCGGGTCGCCCGCCAGATCGAACACCCGCCGCGCTGCCGAGGCGAGCGGCAGCAGCGCCGAGGGCGGCGCCCCCGCGACGTGCAGCTCGAGCGCGTTAACGCCGCCGACCGCGCGCACGCACAACCGCGCGTAGCCGCCCGCGCAGGCGAGCGTGCGCGCGTAGCCGCGGTCATCGACCCGCTCGACGCCCGCGATCGCACGCAACGCGAGAAACTCGCGCAGGTGCGCCCAGTCATAGGGCGGCCGGTAGGCGAGGCGCAGCTTGACCTCGTCGCTCGCCGCTCCCGCGCCGCCGCGGCGGCTCGCCTGGCGCAGCTCCCGCGGCGTGCGCCGGTAGGCGATGCGGAACGCCTCGTTGAAGCGCCGGCAGCTGCCGAATCCCGCCACCATCGCGACCTGGGTGATCGGCAGATCGATCTCCTCGAGCAGACATATTGCGAAATGCAGCCGCCGGGTCTGTGCGACCGCGATCGGCGAGGCGCCGACGTGCCGGGCGAAGAGGCGCACGAGGTGCCGTGCGCCGATCCCGAGGTGCGCCGCGAGCGCATCGACCGAGTCCTCATCGAGCGCGCCGTCATCGATCAACCGCAGTGCGCGCCGCACGACCGCGGCAGTGCCGAGCCAGGCCGGCGTACCGGGCGCGGCTTCCGGCCGGCACCGCAGGCACGGCCTGAAGCCGGCCGCCTCGGCGGCGGCCGTACTGCCGAAGAAACGCACGTTGGAGCGCTTCGCCCAGCGCGACGGGCAGATCGGCCGGCAGTAGATGCCGGTCGAGGTCACGGCGATGAAGAACTTGCCGTCGAAGCGCGGGTCGCGGCTGATGCGTGCGCGGTTGAGCGCCTCCGGGTCGAGGCCGGCGATGGTCTCCATGCCTGCCACGATACCGGGCGGCGCACCGCCGAAGTAGCCGTTTTCGGACCTCGCTGCCGGCGCTTTGCCGGTGCCGCCGGTCACACGCGCTGCGCGTTCAGCCACCCTCCCGGGCGAGCGCGCGTGCGAAGGCCGGCCGGGCGACCACCCGTCGCGCGTAGTCCTCGATCAGCGGCGATTTCGGCAGCAGCGGGCTCTGGCCGAACATCGCGAACGTCGTGCCGTAGAGCACGTCCGCCGCCGAGAAGCGCTCACCGAGCAGATAAGGTCCCTGGGAGAGCCGCGCGGTGAGCGCAGCCAGCGCCTCCTCGACCGGCACCCATCCGGCCGTGCCCCGCGGCACCGCGACGCTCATGAACTTGCACATGAAAGCGGGCTCGAGCACCCCGCTGTAGTAGGCGAGCCAGCTCAGGTAGGGGCCCCGCTCCCGATCGCCCACCCGGGGCCCGAGGCGATTCTGTGGAAAGGCATCGGTGAGGTACAGCGCGATCGCGGGCGATTCGAACACGACCACCCCGTCGTCGGAGATCGCCGGCACCTTGCCGTGCGGGTGTGGATTGGCCGGATCGACCGCGCCGCCGCCGTCGCGGGTGCGGGTGCTGACGAGGCGGATCGTGTAGGGCGCCTCGAGCTCCTCGAGAAGAAAGATGAAGCGTGTCGAGCGCGTCTTCGGATGATGATAGAGCGTGATCATGGCGCATCCCCGTGGTCGGCGTCGGCCATACTAAGCAATAAGCCGCCAGGCCGCGCCTCTCCGTGCTGGATCGGACGCGCGGCGCGACGGACAATGCCTCACCGTGACACCCCAGGGTCGTCCCATGAGTGCGAAACGCAAGCGCCGCGCCGCTGAGTTCAGCTCTCCGGCCTGCTACCTGCACGAGTTCGAGGAACCGGCGCAACCCACGCCCGCGCACGGCGTGCAGATCAAGCGCATCTACGAGGAGCCGCAGCCCGGCGACGGCTTCCGCGCGCTCATCGACCGGCTCTGGCCACGCGGCATCAGCAAGCAGCGCGCCGCGCTCGATGCCTGGCTGGTCGACCTCGCCCCGAGCCACGCGCTGCGCATCTGGTACGGGCACGATCCGCAGCGCTGGCCGCAGTTCGGCAGGCGCTACCGCGCCGAGCTGCGCGCGCACGCGGCCGAGCTCGAGGAGCTGCGGCGCCGCGCCGCCCGGCAGCGCGTCACGCTGCTCTACGCCTCGCGCGAGCCCCGCATCAATCACGCCGTGGTGCTGCGCCAGGTGCTGCTCGGGCCGGGGGCGAGGCCCCGTTCTTGAGAGGCACGCCGACGCTGCTGGCGCTGCTCGCCGCGCTCGCGCCGCTCACGCGCGCGCCGGCCGAGGTTCGCGTGCTCGTCGGCCCGACTCCGATTCCGAATGGCGCCGCCAGGAGTCCCGGCGACATCACGGTCAGCAACGAGCATCTGGCCTTCGCGCTGGCGGTCAAGTCGCCGGCGCCTTACGGCGTGCCGCGCGGTGCGCTCGTCGACCTGGCACCGGTGCGCGACGGCAAGATCGGGCGTGATTGCGTGGTGTTCGCGGACTTCATCCCGAACAACTGGTCTGCCTGGCCCAACACCTCTCAGCGCGTCGAGGTGCTCGAGCGCGGCTCCGAGCGCGCGGTGATACGCGCGGTGCGCGACTTCGGCCAGGTGACGATCACGACGCTCTACACGCTCACCGCCGGCGCCGATCAGATCGCGCTGCACGCCACCATGAGCAATGGCGGCAGCGCCCCCCTCGCCGGGCTGCTCTCGGGATTCACCTTGTGGCCGAAGGGTGGATTCCTCTTCCCGGTGCCGGGACTCGCCGGCGTCACCGCCGGCAAGGCTGACGCAGCGCTCGCCGATCGCGTATCGGGCTACGACGCCGACTGGACGGTGACGCTGCACGCGCCCTACCTCGATCGAGTGGGCTCGGATTCCCGGGACCTGTTCCGGCTGCACACCCTCGAGCCGGGCGAGAGCCGCAGCTTCGACGCCTGGCTGCAGGTGGGCGCGAGCGGCGACCTGGCGCCGGTGCTGCGCGCCGAGATCGAGCGCCGGCGCCTTGCTGCGGGAACCGTGCACGGCACCGTCGCCGCCGCCGGGTCAGGCGCGATCGCCCGGCCGGTGGTCATGATCGAGAAGGGGGGCGCACCCTATGCCTGGACGCTCGGTCACGCCGGGCGCTACGAGCTGACCCTGCCCGCCGGGGATTACACGCTGTACGCCACCGCGCGTGACCACTCGCGCAGCGCCGTGGCGCCGCTCACCGTCCGCGCCGGCGCGGAGCAGACGCGCAACTTCTCCGACCTGCGCAGCCCGGGACGCATCGAGTTCGCGGTGACCGACGCGCGTACCGGACAGCCGCTCGACGCGCGGCTCGTCATCACCCAGGGTGACAAGCCACCGCTCGGCTTCCTCGGCCGCACCACTTTCTTCACCGGGCTCGACCCGCGAGGCCGCCTCGGCGTCGCGATTGGCCCCGGCCACTACGTGTTCAGCGTGTCTTCGGGCGGCGGCTTTCTCGGACCCTCCGCCGCAGTGAGCGTCGACGTCGCGCCGCGGGCCGTGATCCGCCGCAAGGTCGCACTGACCCGGCTGTTCGACCCGCCGGCGCGCGGCTGGTACTCCGCCGACCTGCACCATCACGCCGACCAGGCCGAGGCGGTCACGCCGCCGGAGTACGTGGCGCGCTCACAGCTCGCCGCCGGGCTCGACCTGCTGTTCGTCAGCGATCACGACTCGACGGTGAACGACGCCGCGCTGCAACGCATCGCCGAGCGACGCGGCATCGCCTTCATTCCCTCGATCGAGCTCTCGCCCTCGTGGGGACACTTCAATGCCTGGCCCTTGAACCCCGGCGCAACTGCGGCGATCGACACCAGCACTGCGAGCATTGCCGGGATCCTTCAGGAAGGGCGGCGCCTCGGAGCGCTCGTCATCCAGGTGAATCACCCTTTCATCCCCTTCGGCTACTTCGCCAGCCTCGCCGGCCACGTGGCGCCCGGGGGCTTCGATCCGCGCTTCGAGCTGATCGAGATCAACGCCACCGTGCCCGACGACGACCCGAAGGTGCTGCACACGCTCTGGGACTACTGGAACGGCGCTCATCATTACTATCTCAGCGGCGGCACCGATGCCCACGACGTCTGGAACGAGGAGTCGGGCCGGGTGCGCACCTTCGCGCACCTCGACGGGCCCGTGAGCGCGCGCGCCTTCGCCGAGGCGCTCGCGTCCGGTCACGGCTACGTGAGCCACGGCCCCTTGATCTTTCCGTCCGTAGCGTTCGGCGACGAGCTCAAGCTGCGCCCGGGTGAGCCCTTCACGCTCGGCTTCGCCCTGGCGTCGGTCGCAGGCCTGGCGAGCGCCGAGCTCATCGGCAACGGCGCGCGGCTCGAGTCCCGCAGCTTCGCCGGTGCGCCGCGCGAGGCGCGCGCGGACTTTCAGCTCTCCACCGCGCACCCGGCGTGGTATGCGCTCGTGGTCGAGGACCAGGCCGGGCGCAAGGCCTACACCGATCCGATTTGGGTCGATGCGGTCGACTACCCGCCGGCCGCGGCGCCCCCGGCGGCGCCGCGGTAAGCCTCAGCGCGCGCCATGTCGCTGCGCTCGGCACAGGTACGTACCCTGCTGTTGCTGTTCGGCGGTTACGCGGCCTGCTACTACTGCCGGGCGGACCTCTCGGTGGCGACGCCGCTCCTGGTGGAGGAGCTCGGCCGCCACGGATTGAGCCACGCCGAAGCGCTGGTGCGCATCGGCTCCATGAGCTCCCTCGGAGTGCTCGCCTACGCGCTCGGCAAGCTGTTCCTCACCGGCCTCGGAGATTACTGGGGCGGGCGGCGCAATTTCCTGATCGGCGTCGGCGGCGCCGCGGCGTTCACGCTGCTGTTCGCCACCGGTGCCTCACCGCCGCTGCTCACCGGCGCCTGGCTCGGCAATCGCCTCACCCAGTCGGTCGGCTGGGCGGGGCTGATCAAGGTGTCGGGAAGGTGGTTCGACTACTCGGCCTACGGCTCGATCGTCGGCATCCTCAGCATCAGCTACCTGGTGGGCGACGCCGTGGCGCGACAGCAGATGGGCGTACTGATCGCGCACGGCTACGGCTGGCGCGCGCTGTTCGTGTTCGCCGGCGTGGTCGCGGGCCTGGCGCTGCTCGCGAACCTCACCTGGTTGCGCGAGTCGCGCGCCGAGGAAGGCCACGCCGAGGCGCGGCCGAACCCGCTCAATCTGTTCGCCGCCGCCGACTCGCGGCCGGCGAGCGTCGCGGCGCTGCTGCGGCCGCTGCTGCGCAGTCGCGCCTTCCTGCTGGTTTGCCTGCTGTCGTTTGCCTGCACGATAATCCGCGAAACGTTCAACACCTGGACACCCGTTTACCTGCGGGATTACCTCGGCTACAGCGTGAGCGATTCGGCCGGCATGAGCGCGATCTTTCCGGGCGTCGGAGCGGCCTCGGTGCTGCTCGCCGGCTGGGCGAGCGATCGCCTCGGGCTCACCGGCCGTTCGCTGCTGGTCTTCATCGGGCTCGGAGCCACGGCCGCCGCACTGCTCGTGCTCACCTCGGTGCCGCCCGGCCGCTCGGCCGCGGTGCTGCCGCTCGCGGCGATCGGCATCGTCGGCTTCTGCCTGCTGGGACCCTACTCCTATCTCGGCGGCGCCTTTGCGCTCGACTTCGGCGGCAAGCGGGCGGGGGCCGCCTCTTCCGGGATCATCGACGGACTGGGCTACCTCGGCGGGGTGCTGGCCGGCGACAGCATGGCGCGGCTCGCGGTGGGCTTCGGCTGGCGCGGGGTGTTCGTCGCGCTCGCGCTGGTGAGCGTCGCGGCGGCCCTGTGTGCCGGGTACCTGCACCGGCTGAACACCCGGGCGGCCGCCGCGGCGGTCGGGGCGCATGGCTGACGCCGCGACGCGCGTGTCGGCGACTCCCGAGGCGCTCACGATCGAATGGGAGCACGGCGGGGTGAGCGAGTTCGCGAGCCTGTGGCTGCGCGACAATCTGCGCGAAGACCGCGATCCCCACAGCGGCCAGCGGCTGGTCGACATCACCGACCTGCCCGCGCAACCGCGCATCCGTTCGGCGCGCACCGAGAACGGCACGGTGCACATCGAGTGGGAGAGCGAGCGGCACCCGGCGTGCTTCGAGCTCGCGTGGCTCGCGTCACGGGCCGCGGGCGGCGCCGAGCGGCCTCCGGAGCTTCGCCGGCGGCTGTGGCTCGAGGGCGCACGATTCGATGCGCGGCGCGAGTTCGCCTGGGCGCAGTGGCACGCGCTGCGTTCGGATGCGAGTGTGAGACTCGGGCTGCTCTCGCGCCTGGTGCAGGATGGCATTGCCTTCGTGCACGCCCTGCCCCGCGAGGAAGCGGCGTTTCTCGAGGCCATGGCGCTCATCGGCGTGGTCGCCGAGACCAACTACGGGCGGGTGTTCCAGGTGCGCTCGGTACCGCAGCCGGAGAATCTCGCCTTTTCGGACCTCGGGCTGGGGCTGCACACCGACAACCCCTATCGCGAGCCGGTACCGGGCTTCCAGGCGCTGCACGCACTGGCCACCGCACCCGAGGGCGGCGAGAGCCTGTTCGCCGACGGCTTCGCGCTCGCCGGGCAGCTGCGCGCCGAGGCGCCGGATGACTTCGAGCTGCTGACCACGACGCCCGTTCCCTTCCATTATCGCTCGCGGGATGCGGAGCTGTACGCCGAGCGGCCGCTGATCCAGCTCTCCTGCCAGGGCGCCATCGCGGCGGTGCATTACAACAGCCGCTCGATCGCGCCGCTCGCACTGAGCGCGCGCGAGGCTCCGGCCTTCTACCGCGCCTATCGGCGCTTCGCGGCGCTGCTGCACGAACCGCGGTTCCAGCTGCGCCTGAGGCTCGCCGACGGCGAGGCGGTGGTGTTCGACAATCAGCGCACGCTCCACGGCCGCACCGCCTTCACCTCGGCGAAGTACCTGCGACACCTGCAGGGCTGCTACCTGACGCGCGACAGCGTCTACAGTCAGACGGCGCTGCTGCGGCGCCGCCTGGGCGCGGGCCTTGCCCCGTGAGCCTCGCCGCGCAGATCCTCGCGATCTACGCCGCCCGCGGCGCGCGCGCCTATTTCGGCGAGCCCGTGTCGATGACCGAGCACGGCCTGCAGACCGCATGGCTCGCCCGCTGCGAGGGCGCTCCGGAATCGCTCATTGTCGCGGCGCTGCTGCACGACATCGGCCATCTGCTCGAGCAGGTACCGGACGCGCTCGCCGACTGGACCAGTGATGCGCACCACGAGGAAGTCGGTGCGAGGTGGCTGGCACAGCACTTCGCAGCGGAGATCTCCGAGCCGGTGCGGCTGCACGTCGCGGCCAAGCGGTACCTGTGCGCGAGCGATCCGGCCTACCTGGCGACGCTCAGCGCGGCCTCGGTACACACCCTCGGGCTGCAGGGGGGGCCGATGTCGCCCGACGAGGTCGCGCGCTTCGAGGGCGAGCGCTATTTCAGGGAAGCCGTGCGGCTGCGCCGCTGGGACGACCAGGGCAAGGTCGCGGACCTGCGCACGCCCGCGCTCGAAGAATACCGGGCCGCCATCGAGGCGGCGGCGCGGACCTAGGGCGAGCCTCGAAGGCCATGGGGTCTCGCTGCGGCGCCCGTAGCTCACTCGAGACCGCGGTAGATGCGCCGGGCAGCCGCGAGCCTGCCGAGCACGGCGGCCTTCTCGTCCGGCGAGTTCCAGTCCGGATAGGCCGTGGTGGTCTCGATCAGGTGATCGATCCACGCCTCGAAGTACTGCGCGTCCTCGGGCGAGCGCGGCTTCTCGCCATGGATCGAGACGTAGATCGGGCCGGTCGTTGCATAGACGAAATTGTCGAGGATCGGGTACTCGGCCGCCGCGGTGAAGGCCCGCAGCAGGCACCAGCCGCTCCGCGCGAGTGGCAGCGTGCCGCTCACCGCGAGCTCCTGGCGCCGGCCGCGAAGCGGCAGCTCGCGGACGCTGCGGCCGTTACAGACGATCTGCGCGTGCTCGACGGGGACGATGGAGCGCAGCCGCGCGCTGAAGGCGACCTCCTGCCCGCGCTCGAGCCTCAGCGTCGACCCGATCGGCCCGGCGCCGAGCGAGAAACCGAGCAGCGGCCCGTTGGTGGCGAACGTCCGTCCCTGGCGCAGCGACTCGAGCCATGCGCCGTGGTCGAGCGCGCCGTCCGCGATCGAGGCGTAGACGCGGTTGAGGCCCACCGGACCGCGCAGCGTCGCGTAGTCGGCCATCGCATCGGTGCCCGCGGCGGCCGGGATCCTGAATCCGAGGTTCAGCAGCCGGTACCACACGGAAGCGCTCGCCTGATGGTCGGCGAAGGAGACGATCTCGAGGTAGTCGACCTTGCCGAGCGCGACGTCGACCGGCAGCTCGTCGGCATCGGTGTGGACCGGCTGGGTGAGCGGCCGGGGCTCTTGCTCGAAGGGATGCACGTAGCCGACCAGCGCGCCCCGCGCGTGCGCGAGATCGGCTACCTCGGCATTCATCGGCGCGAGGCTCGCCGCTGCGGTGTTCGGGTAGCCGGCGTAGCCGGGCAGCAGGACGCCCCCGCGCAGGCCGAGGATCCCGAGGTGACCCCAGTAGCTGGTGTGGAACTCCTGGCCGTGAACGATGAGTGTGGCGGGCGTCGAGGCGGGATCGACGCCGCGGCCGCTCCAGGCGATATCGGGTATGCGCTGCTCCTTGTTCACGACGAGGTTCTCGACGATGTCGAGATCCTCCGCCTGCGCCTGCAGCGCCAGGTGCGCCGGGGTATTGCGGTAGTGCCCGCCGTAGTTCATGTGTACATGGACGTCGCCGCTCACCCAGCGCTGCCCCGACGCATCGGGCCAGGACTGCGCAGGGAGCACGACGCTCAGCTCGGCCGTCTCCCCGGCGGTCACTGCCACGCTGCGCAGGACGGGCGGGCGCGTCAGGCCCTTCATGACCTCGACGCTCACCGTGCCCGCCGGCAGCTCGATGAGCTCGTCGCCCGCGCTGTGGAAGTAGCGCGCCTCGAAGGGATGTGCGTTGCGGTCGAACTCCGCGTGATGCAGCCAGGCGCTCGCCGGGCCGTAGAACCGTCGCGCGGCGTCGGTCACCGTAACGCGCGCCGCCGTGGGCGCGCCGTGCTCGTCGCGTATCGAGAGGTGCAAGCGCCCGTGGGGGCGCAGCCAGCGCCGCTCGGTCACGTCCAGGACGCGCGAGTCGCCGCCGGGAAAGCGCAGCAGCCGCAGCTGCGTGTTGCCCTCGCGATTGGAGATGAAGGCGATCTGCCGCCCGTCGGGGGACCAGCGTGCGGCGGTGTCGTCCCAGTCCCCGTAGGTGAGCGGCAAGGCGTCGCCGCCGCCGGAGGGCATCAGCCACAGCTGCAGCCAGTTGCGCCCGAGATAGGAGCTGTAGATGAGCCGCCGCCCGTCGGGCGAGACATCGGGACGCGCCTCCCAGTTGGTCTCCTCGTCATGCAGCTCGACCGGCTCGGCGCCCGCCACGGCCGGCATGCGCCACAATCCGCCGGTGCCGTGAATGTGGCCGCGGTTGGACACGAACAGGATCGACTGCCCGTCGCGGGTCCAGGCCGGGTTAATCTCATGGTCGTAGGGACTGTAGTAGTAGCGCGGCAGCAGGCTGCGGTGCTCGTCGGTGAAACGCACGGGCTCGCGCAGTCCGCTACCCTCGAGCTCGGCGACGAACAGGTGAAAGTGCCCGTGGTAGGCGCTCGACACGAACACGATGCGCCGGCCGTCGGGCGAGAAGCGGGGCTCGACGTTGACCGCACCGCCGTGGGTGAGCTGCGAGACGGCGCCAGACTCGAGATCGAGCAGCTTGAGCTCGAGTGCCGTGCCCGCGGGCGGGGCGGACACGTAGACGAGGCAACGTCCGTCGGGTGACCAGTCGGGCTGGTAGTCGTAGCCCGGTCCGTCGGTCAGTTGCACCGCCACGGTCGTGTCGGCCGCTTGACGCCAGAGTGTCCCGGCCATCGAGTACACCACCGCGCGTGAGTCCGGCGCCCAGGCGACACTGCTCGGGCCGCTGGTCAGCTGCGGCAGGTACATCTCGCGGTAGTAGTACGGGTGCGGCAGATCGGGCGCCGCCGCGGGGGGCGGCGGCGCCGCCGACACCGCACCGGCGAGCACGGCGGCGAGGCCACCGCTCAGTGCCTGCCCGCAGCGGCGCATCATGGCGCGCGCACCGAGGCGACGCTCGCCGGGCGTCCGGAGAGACTCCGCTCGATGTGCGCGGCGGCGACGCGCAGCGCCGGCAATACCTTCTTAACGGCGTGCGCCCGCGCTCCGACCCGGAAGGGCATGCCGGCATTGAGCGCCGCGAGCGTCGCACCGCGGCCATCGCGCACGGCGACGGCGAGCGAGCACAGCCCCTCCTGCAGCTCCTGCTCCACGTAGGCATAAGCCTGCGCGCGGGCGCGGTCCACCGCGGCGCGCAGCTGCGTGCGGTCGGTGAGCGTGAAACGGGTGTGCGCCTGCGGGCGCAGGCCCCGCAGCCAGCGCCCGAGTGCCGGCGGCTCGAGCCCCGCGAGCAGCATGCGGCCCATGGAGGTGCAGTACGCCGGCAGTCGGGCACCGACTCCTAAGGTGATGGTCATGACCTTGCGCACCGCGACGCGCTGCACGTAGACGATGTCGTAGCCGTCGAGCACCGCGAGCGAGCACGAGTCGTCGATCTCGTGCGCCACCTCTTCCATGAACGGCCGCGCCAGCGTCGCCACCGGCAGCGACCCGAGGAAGCTGAAGCCGAGCTCCAGGATGTGCGCGGTGAGGGAGAACTGCCGCCCCTGGCGCCGTACGTAACCGAGGTACTCGAGCGTGAGCAGCAGGCGGCGCGCGACCGCGCGCGCGAGCCCGGCGCGCACCGCGACCTCCGACAGGGTGAGCGCGGAGTGGTCGGAGTCGAATGCCCGGATCACCGCCAGACCGCGCTCGAGCGACTGCACGTGATCGGGCCCGTGCGCGAAGGCATGCGCCGGGGACGGCGTTGACGACTGCATCGGCTGCGTCTAATGTCATTCGCAGTGCGAATCGCCGTTCGATAATAGCACGAATGTCCACGAGCTCAGCGCCGGCGGCCGGGCCCGCCCCCGAGCGACTCACGGTGCTGCACAGTTGGTGCGTCCAGGCGGACTGGAATGCTCCGACCGTGATCGGCGGCGAGGGGGCGCGCCTCATCACCGCCGACGGGCGCTCGATTCTCGACATGAGCAGCCTGGCCGAGTGCAGCAGCCTCGGCCACCAGCATCCGCGCGTCGTGGCGGCGATCCGCGCCCAGGCCGCGAGACTGTGTTTCGTGACCAGCGCCTGGGGCGCCGAGCCGCGCGCGCGGCTCGCCGCGCTGCTGCTCGAGCAATCCGGCTTCGCCTCCGGCCGGGTGTTCTTCACCCTGGGCGGCGCCGATGCCAACGAGCACGCCGTCAAGTTCGCGCGCCAGGCGGGCGGCAAGCCGCACGGTTGGGTGATCACGCGCGAGCGCTCCTATCACGGCGCGAGCTACGCCGCGATGGCGCTGTCGGGTGATGCGCGCACCGCAGGCCAGGCCGACGCGCAGGCGCTGCGCGTCGTACACGTCCCCCCGCCCTATTCCTATCGCTGTCCCTTCGGCACCGCGAGCGCGAGCGCGTGCGGCGCGGCCGCAGCCGAGCGGGTCGCGGCCGTCATCGCCGAGCGCGGCGCAGGTGAGGTGGCCGCGGTGATGATGGAGCCGAATGCCGGCACCAACGGCATCGTGCCGCCCGACAATTACTGGCCGGCGCTGCGCGCTGCGACCCGCGGTGCGGGCGTCTACCTGATCGCCGACGAGGTGATGAGCGCTTTCGGCCGGTGCGGCGAGTGGTTCGCGTGGCAGCGCTACGGCGAGGAGGCGCGGCCGGACCTGATGACGCTCGCCAAGGGATTGACCGGCGCGCATCTGCCGCTCGGTGCGGTGGTGGTGTCCGGGCCCGTGGCGCGCGCGCTCGAGGGACAGATGCTGCTCACCGGGCTCACCTATTGCGGCCACCCGCTCGCCTGCGCGGCGGGCATTGCCGCCCTCGAGAGCTACCGGGAAGAGCGCCTCATCGAGCGCTCACGCCGGCTCGGGGCGTGGATGTTCGGGCAACTCGAGCAGCTCGAGTCCCGTCACGCCGTGATCGGCGAAGTGCGCGGCGGCCACGGCCTGTTCGCGGTGATCGAGCTGGTGCGCGAGCGCGCGAGCCGCGAGCCGCTCGCCCCCTGGCCGCAGATGCACCCGGCGCTCGCGCAGCTCATCACCCGGGCGCTCGGCGAGGGGGTCTCGTTCGCGGCGCGCGGCAATCTGCTGCTGCTCGCGCCCCCGCTCGTCATCGCCGAGCGCGAGCTCGCCGATGCCCTCGCGCTGCTCGATCGGCTGATCGGCGAGCTCGGCGCGGCACTCTCCCGGGAGCATCCCCGTGGGCTTTAAGCTCACCTACGCCACCATGTTCGATCCCCCCGAGGAGCTGCATCAGCGCTTCGAGGCGACTCTCGCGCGCACGCTGCGCGCACTCGGCGCGCGTCACGGCCTGCACATCGGCGGCGAGGACCGCCCCGCCGAGCGCAGCTCGCCGAAGATGAACCCCGCTGACAACCGGCAGCTGCTCGGGGAATTCGCCGCCGCCGGCGCCGCCGAGGCGGAGGCGGCACTGCAGGCGGCGCACGGGGCGTGGCATGGATGGCGGGCGACTCCCTACGGTGCGCGCGCCGAGCTGCTGCGCCGCGTCGGGCGCCTCATCGAGGAGCGGGTCTACGACATCGCCGCATGCCTCACGCTCGAGGTCGGCAAGAACCGCATGGAGGCGCTCGGCGAAGCGCAGGAAGCAGCGGATTTCTTCTGCACCTATTGCGACGACTTCGAGCGCCATCACGGCTTCGAGCGCGCCTTGCCCGACGACCCGCTCGCGAGCCACGTGTCGCACAACCGCAGCGTGCTCAAGCCCTACGGGGCGTGGGTGGTGATCACGCCGTTCAACTTCCCGCTGGCGCTCGCCGCGGGACCGGTGGCCGCGGCGCTCATCACCGGCAACACCGTGGTGCTCAAGGGCGCGACCGCCACGCCCTGGGCCGGCCGGCTGCTCGCCGACTGCATCCGCGACGCGGGCCTTCCACCCGGCGTGTTCAACTACCTGAGCGGTCCGAGCGCTGCGATCGGCGCGACGCTCGTCGATCATCCGCTCACCGCCGGCGTCACCTTCACCGGCTCCGCCGAGGTCGGCAGGCAGATTGCGCTGCGGCTCCAGGGCGGGCGCTACCCGCGCCCCTGCATCGCGGAAATGGGCGGCAAGAATGCCTGCATCGTCAGCGCGCGGGCCGATCTCGAGCGGGCGGCCGCCGGGATCGTGCGCTCGGCCTTCGGCATGGGCGGGCAGAAGTGCTCGGCGCTCTCGCGGCTCTACGTGCACCGCCAGGTCGCCGACGATCTGCTCGAGCGGCTGCGCGCGCAGTGCGCGGCGCTGCGCATCGGGGACCCGGCGCGGCGCGAGTACTGGCTGGGTCCGGTCGCCACCGGTTCCGGCTACGACAACTACGCGCGCTACGTGGCGCTGTTGCGCGGCGGCGGCGCGCGCATCATCGCCGGCGGCGAGCAGCTGCGCGCCGGCGCGCTGGGGCACGGCTATTTCGTGAGCCCGACTCTCGCCGAGGCGCCGCCCGATCATCCGCTGTGGCAGCAGGAGATGTTCCTGCCGATCCTCATGTTCCAGCGGGTCTCGGGCAACGAGGAGGCCATGCGCCTCGCCAACGACTCCCCGCTCGGGCTGACCGCCGGATTCTACGGCGCGCGCGACGAGATCGGCTGGTTCCAGCAGCACATCGAGGCGGGCGTGACCTACGCGAACCGCCCGCAAGGAGCGACCACGGGCGCCTGGCCCGGCTACCAGCCATTCGGCGGCTGGAAGGGCTCGGGAACCACCGGCAAGGCGATCGCCTCCTTCTATTATCTGCCGCAGTACCTGCGCGAGCAGTCACAGACCGTGGTCGAGTAGCAAACGATGCGCCTGCTGCCACTCGCCGAGGCGATCGCGAGCCACGTGCGCGACGGCGACAGCGTGGCGCTCGAGGGCTTCACGCATCTCATCCCCTTTGCCGCCGGCCACGAGATCATCCGCCAGCGACGCCGCCGGCTGCACCTCATCCGCATGACGCCCGACCTCATCTACGATCAGCTGATCGGCATGGGCTGCGCCGAGCGGCTGACCTTCTCCTGGGGGGGCAACCCCGGCGTGGGATCGCTGCAGCGGCTGCGCGACGCGGTCGAGCGGCAGTGGCCGCAACCGCTCGCGCTGTGCGAATTCACGCATGCCGAGATGGCGGTCGCCTACCAGGCGGGCGCCAGCGGCCTCAGCTGCGCCCTGATGCCGCACTACGTGGCGACCGACCTCGAGCGCCAGCCGGGGGCGGCGGTCAAGATGCTGAGCTGCCCGTTCACCGGTCGCCCGCTCGCGGCGGTGCCCGCGCTCAACCCCGACGTCACCATCCTGCACGCCCAGCAGATCGACCGCGAGGGCAACGTGCTGATCCGCGGCATCGTCGGCGCGGCCCGCGAGGCGGCCATGGCGGCGCGCCGCGTGCTGGTCACCGTCGAGGAGCAGGTCGACAGGCTGCCGGCGGAGCTGAACGCAATCGTGCTGCCCGCATGGATCGTGACCGCCGCCAGCATCGTGCCGGGCGGCGCCTATCCCTCGTACGCGCTGGGCTATTACCCGCGCGACAACGCCTTCTACCTCGCCTGGGACACGATCGCGCGCGATCGCGACAGCTTCACGGCCTGGATGCAACGGTACGTGCTCGGGGTGCACGATCACGCCGCACTGCTGCGTACGCTCGGGGTCGCGGCATGAGCGCCGCCGGCTACAGCCGCGACGAGATCATGACCGTGACCGCGGCCCGGCAATTGCGCAACGGCGCGGTGTGCTTCGTCGGCATCGGTCTGCCGAGCGCAGCGTGCAACCTCGCGCGCTTCACGCACGCGCCGGATCTGGTTCTGATCTACGAGTCCGGCACCGTCGGTGCGCGCCCGCGCGTGCTGCCGCTGTCGATCGGCGACGGCGAGCTCGCCGAGACCGCGACCAGCATCGTGCCGCTCCCGGAAGTGTTCGCGCACTATCTGCAGCGCGGCCGCATCGACGTAGGCTTTCTCGGGGCGGCGCAGATCGATCGTTTCGGCAATCTCAACAGCACGGTCATCGGCGACTACGCACGGCCCAGGGTGCGTCTGCCCGGCGCCGGCGGCGCGCCGGAAATCGCCACCCACGCGCGCGAGGTGCTCGTCGTGATGAAACAGTCACCGCGCAGCTTCGTGCCGGCGCTGGATTTCCGCACGTCGTGCGGCTATCTCACCGGCGGCGGGGCGCGCCGCGCGAGCGGCTGTCCCGGTGCGGGCCCGCGCGCGGTGATCACCGACTTCGGGGTGCTGCGACCGCATCCCGACACCGAGGAGCTCGAGCTGGCGGCGCTCTACCCGGGAGTGAGCGCCGCCGAGGCCCGCGCGGCGAGCGGATGGCCGCTGCAGCTGAGCGCGGCGCTCGAGACCCTGCCCGCGCCGACGGCAGCCGAGCTCACGGCGCTGCGCACGCTCGAGGCGCGCACGCGCGAGGCGCACGACCGGCCCGTCCGCATCCCGCTGCCGGCAGCGACCCGACGCCTGACGGAGGAACTGACATGACCGCATCGCCGCTCACCACACCTCCGCTGCGCATGGTGCTGCCTGGCCCGAAGGCCCGGGCACTCATCGCGCGCGATCGCCCGATCACCACCCCGTCCTACCCGCGCGACTACCCGTTCGTGATGGCGCGGGGCCGCGGCGCCGAGGTGTGGGACGTCGACGGCAACCGCTTCCTCGATTTCATGGCGGGCATCGGCGTCGCGAGCACCGGGCACTCGCATCCGCGAGTGGTCCAGGCGATCAAGGACGCCGCGGACGACTTCCTGCACATCTCCTCGGACTTCTGGCACGAGCGCATGACGCTGCTCGCGGAGAAGATGAGCGCGCTCGATCCGCTGGCCGAGCCGACGCAGGTGTTCATGTGCCAGAGCGGCACGGAGTCGGTCGAAGGCGCGCTCAAGCTCGCGCGCTACGTGACCGGCCGGCCGCGCTTCATCGCGTTCCTCGGCAGCTTTCACGGCCGCACCATGGGCTCGCTGGCGCTCACCTCGAGCAAGTACACCCAGCAGGCGGGATTCTTCCCCACCATGCCCGGCGTGACCCATGTGCCCTACCCCAACGTTTACCGCCCGCTGTTCGCCGGCGCCGATCAGGGCAAGGCGGTGCTGGAGTACATCGAGGGCGTGCTGTTTCAGAGCAACGTGCCCCCCGCCGAAGTGGCGGCGATCGTGGTCGAGCCCATCCAGGGCGAGGGCGGCTACCTGGTGCCGCCCGACGGCTTCCTGGCGGGTCTGCGCGCGCTGTGCGACCGGCACGGCATCCTGCTCATCTTCGACGAAGTGCAGTGCGGCATCGGGCGCGCCGGCCGCATGTTCGCCAGCCAGTACTGGGGGGTGGCGCCGGATATCATGACCCTCGCCAAGGGACTCGCTTCGGGTCTGCCGATCGGCATGGTAGTGGCACGGCGCCGCCACATGGAGAAGTGGAAGCGCGGTGCCCATGGCAACACCTTTGGCGGAAACCCGCTCAGTTGCGCCGCGGCGCTGGCCACTCTCGAGCTGGTGGAGGGCGAATATGCCGGCAATGCCGCGAGCGTCGGAGCGTATTTCATCGCGCGCCTGCGCGAGCTGCAGCAGCGCTTCGAGTGCATCGGCGATGTGCGCGGCAAGGGACTCATGATCGGCATGGAGCTGGTGACCGATCGTCTCAGCCGCACGCCCGCGCGGGCGCTGTGCGAGGCGGTGCTGACGCGCGCCTTCCACCACGGCCTGCTGCTGCTCTCCTGCGGCCTGAGTACCGTGCGCTTCATTCCGCCTCTCATGATCGACCGTGCTCACGTGGACGAAGCCATGGGGATGCTGGAAGCGGCGCTCCGCGAAGCGCTCGCGTCAGGCGAGCGGGCGCCGACCCCGTGACTGCGGCCACGGACCAGACCCGCGCCCTCGGACTGGTGATGTGCACCGCGCTGGTGGTGGGCAACACCATCGGCATGGGGATCTTCATGCTGCCGGCCTCGCTCGCTCCCTACGGGCTGAATGCGATTCCCGCCTGGCTGATCACCGCCTGCGGCTGCACGTTCGTCGCCTGGGTGTTCGCGGGACTGGCGCGCACCTTTCCCGACGACGACGGACCGTACGCCTACACCCGCCGCGCGTTCGGCGGCGGCGTCGCGTTCGTGCTGATGTGGTGTTACTGGGTCTCGACCGCGGTGACCAACGCCGTGCTCGCGACCGGCGTGGTCGGTTATCTCTCGAGCTTCTTTCCGGTGCTGGCCGTCAACCACTGGCTGGCCGCCGTCACGGCCCTCGCGCTGCTGTGGCTGTTCGTGCTCATCAACTCACGCGGCGTGCGCGCCGCCGGCTGGGTGCAGGTGGTGACCACGGTGCTGAAGCTCCTGCCACAGGCGGCCATCGTCGCTCTCGGCCTGTGGGCGTTGCTCGCGCCGCATGCGAGCCCGGCGGTGCACGAGCCGCAGACGCCCGCCTCCCTCACCGGGGTGATCGCCGCCTCGACGCTTGCGCTCTACGCCATGCTCGGCGTCGAGAGCGCCGCGATACCGGCCGGCCGCGTCAGGGATCCGGGGCGGACGATTCCGCGCGCTACCTTCATCGGCACGCTGCTGGTCGCGGCGATCTACATCTGCGTGTCGCTGATCCCGATGCTGCTGATCCCGCAGACGGAGCTGGCCGCTTCGAGCGCCCCGTTCGCGGACCTGTTCGCCCGCTTCCTCGGCTCCGGATCCGCCAAGCTGCTGGCGGCCTTCGTGATCGTGAGCGGCCTCGGCTGCCTCAACGGCTGGACGCTGCTCCTCGGGGAGATCACGGTGAGCTTCGCCGTGCATGGCGGCTTTCCGCCGGCGCTCGCCAAGCTCAACTCGCACCGCGCACCGGCGCGTGCCTTCGTGTTCACGGGCGCCCTGGCGAGCCTCATGCTGCTCATGAACTACGACCAGTCGATGGCGGCCGGCTTCACTTTCCTCAGCGTGGTGGTGACCGCCGCCAACCTGCCGATCTACTACGGGTGTGCGCTCGCGGTGCTGGTACTGTGGCGGCGGGGCGAGCTTCCCCGGGTGGCCTCGCGCGAATGGCGCTGGATCGCCGCTGCGGTGATCGCGACCGCCTACTGCGTGTGGGTCTCGATCGGTATCGGCGGGAAATCACTCCTCTGGGGGGTGGTGCTCGGCGGCGCAGGGGTTCCGATCTACTGGTGGTATGCGCTGCGGCGCCGGGTCAGGCCTCAGGTCCGGGTGGTCGCAGAAGATCTTCAATGAGCACTGCGGTCTGAGATCATGCTGCGTCGCGCTCTGGCGCTCCTCGCCGTGCCACTCCTCGCCGCGTGGCAGCCGCAGGCGCACGCCCAGACGCCCGCGGCGCTGGCGACGCGCAACGTGGTGCTGATCGTCAGCGACGGGCTGCGCTGGCAGGAGGTCTTCAGCGGCGCCGATCCGACGCTCCTCAACGAGAAGAACGGCGGCATCTGGGACAAGGAGCAGGACCTCAGGCGCGAGTTCTGGCGCGACGATCCGCAGGCGCGCCGCCGCGCGCTCCTTCCCTTCCTGTGGACCACGGTCGCCGCCCACGGCCAGATCTTCGGCAACCAGACGCTGGGCAGCATCGCGCGCGTCACCAACGGCGTAGCCCGCTCCTACCCCGGCTACAACGAGATGCTGACCGGCCATCCCGACGCACGCATCAACTCGAACAAATACGGCCCGAATCCCAACGTCACCGTCTTCGAGTGGCTGAACGGCCTGCCGGAACTGCACGCCAAGGTGAGCGTGTTCGCGACCTGGGCGACCTTCAAGGACATCTTCAACGTCAACCGCAGCCACCTGCCGCTCGAGGTCGGCTGGGACCTGCCCTATCGCGGCAAGCTCACGCCCCGCGAGCAGCTCCTCAACCGGCTGTACCGCACGACCACGCGGCTCGACGACGAGGGCCTGGACGATGCGCTGCTGCAGGTGCCGCTGCTCGATTCGTTCCGCAGCCGCCAGCCACGGGTGCTGTTCGTCGGCTACGGCGAGACCGACGACTGGGCGCATGCGGGCCGCTACGACCTCGTGCTCCACAGCGCGCACAACTTCGATCACTTCGTCGAGGAACTGTGGAACGAGCTCCAGGCGCTGCCGGCGTATCGCGGCCGGACGACCTTCATCATCACCACCGATCACGGCCGGGGCAGCGGCCCGGTGCAGTGGAAGGAGCACGGCGTGCAGGAGCCGGGCTCGGAGAACATCTGGCTCGCGGTCATGGGGCCGGACACCGCCCCGCTCGGCGAGCGCGCGCACACCGCGGAGATACACCAGGCGCAGATCGCAGCCACGATCGCCGCGCTCCTCGGCAAGGACTACGTCCGCGCCGTGCCCGCAGCCGCGCCGCCGATCGCAGCGGTGCTCGGCCTGCGCCGCTGAGCGGCGCTCTACTATCATGAGCTGACGACCCCGTCAGTAGCGCTGCGGCTCGGCGAGCACCTGCACCCAGTAGCGCCCCTGTCGTGCGCCGCTTGCGCCGACGTAAGCGATCCCCATCTCGCTGAATCTCGGATCCATGATGTTCGTGCAGTGCCCGGGACTCGCGAGCCACCCCCGCACCGCCTCGTCCACCGACTCGGGGCCGTAGGCGATGTTCTCACCCACGAGCTTCTCCTGATATCCCGTGGCGCGCACCCGGTCCGCGGGCGAGTGCCCAGCGAGGTCCTGGTGCTCGAAATAGTCGTGCTCGGCCATGTCGCTCGCGTGTCCGAGCGCGACGCCCGCCAGGGTGCTCGAGAGGCTGAGCGGCGGCGCGGGGTCGAAGCGGCGCTTGCCGCAGCGAAAGCCGTGCTCGCGCGCCTGATTGACGAGCGCGAGGGCACGCGTCGCGAGCAGCTGCGGAGATTCCGCAGCGCCCGCTGACCCGAAGGCACGCGCAGAGCGCGCGGGCGGCGGCAGCAGCGAGTTGCGCGGCGCGACGCTCCTCGATGCGGATGGGTCCGAGGCGAGGACCAGCCAGGTATCGAGGCCGCGCCGGTAGACGCCGACCTCGTGCAGCTCACGGCTCATCACCGTGCGGCACTCCGTACGTCGCAGCAGCTGCAGCAGTGACTGATCCGCGCCGTTCACGTGAACACCGGCGGTCGAGCGGGCTACGTAGACGCTGCCCTCGGCAGCTGCCGAGAGCTCCCGCCCGGTGGCCCAGCGCGCGGCGATCCGGTCGAGCGCCGGCTCGCGGCGCAGCGGCTGCGCGGCGGGCAGGATGCCGCCACAGCCGCCTTCGCGCAGCACCTGCACGGCGCCGAGTGCATCGGCCCGCGCGGCGGGAGTCGCCGCAAGTCCGCTCACCAGGATCCAAAGGCCCACCTGGAGGGTGGGGTGCATTCGCCTCATCTCACACAGCTCCGCCTTGCCGCGAGGTTACCCAAAGCAACGGGCGGTCGCCGGCCCGGATGACCGGCCGTGGTACGGGTTCACAAAACGCCCGCCGCCAAAACGTGATGCGGTTGGGAAATTGCCGTGCCCGCAGCTAACTACCGGAAAACAAAGCGCAAGAACCGTGATGGCGACCCTGTGGCCCTCTGCCGGTGCGTTTGACAATAACGCGCAGACAGGCTGGATTCCTATGCCCCTCGCATCCACGAGCACAAAACTCCGGGCGCTTCCGTCGATCACGACGCTGCATGCGCCACGCACCCCGGCCGCCGGCGGCGGCTCGCGTGCGGCTGCCTGGACCGAGGGTGCGCACTTCGCCGGCGTTGAGCTGCTGATCGCGGCGGATTCGACCCCGGACGCGCTGCTGCTCTGCCCCGCCGATGCGCGTCAGGCGGGCAGCTGGCTCGAGGCGCTGCGTCGCGATGCGCGCTTCGCGCTCGCGCCGATCCTGCTCGACCGCTCGTTCGGCGAGGCGGTCGATGCGCTCGCCGACGGCATCTCCCCGGGAGCCGAGGCCGCGGCTTCAGCAGCGGCCGACATCGCCGCGCGCGCCGGCGCGCTCGCCCGGCGCGATACCAGCGAGGGTGAAGAGCGGCTGCTCGCCTTTCTCTATCTGCGCGCCGGACGCGTCCTCACGCCGCTGGCCGACTGGCGCGACGAGCACATCTACCGCTATCCGCTCGCCGACGCGCTCGGCCGCCGGGACGAGGACAGCTACCTGCTGCTCGACCGGATGCGCCGCCGCGGGCTGCTCGAGTCCGCCGGGCTCATCGAGCGCGTGCACCTCTGTCCGGAGTGCTCGGCGGGACAGCTGCTGTTCATCGAGACCTGTCCGCAGTGCGGCAGCATCGACACCGTCGAGCAGAACTTCCTCCATTGTTACGCCTGCGGCAACGTCGGCACCCAGCAGGAGTACCTCACGCAGGACGGGCTCGCCTGTCCCAAGTGCTCGGCGCGGCTGCGCCACATCGGCGTCGACTACGATCGCGCGCTCGAGACGCTCGCCTGCCAGAGCTGCCACGGGCGCTTCACCGAGCCCAGTGTCAAGGCGCGCTGCCTGCACTGTCGCAAGCTGTCGAATGCCGACGAGCTCGCCGAGCGCAGCTACCACGCGCTCAAGCTCTCTTCGGCGGGCGAGCTCGCGGCGCGCACCGGCCAGGTCGGCGATCTCTTCAAGCTCATCGACGAGTTCAGCCAGGCCCACCCGGAGTACTTCGCGCGCACGCTCGAGTGGCAGCTCGGCCTCGCCCGCCGCCATGAGGAAGTGCAGTTCGGGCTCGCGTGCCTGAAGTTCGCGAACATCCACCAGCTCGCCGCCCAGCTGCCGCGCCACCGCGTGGCGCAGATGTTCGATACCGTGGCGCAGCGCCTGCGCGCCCTGATCCGCACCACGGATCTCTTCATGCGCGATCAGGACGAGTACTGCTGGCTGCTGCTGCCGCAGACCTCCCCGGTCGGCATCGCCACACTCCTCGGGCGCATCGCGGCGCTCGGCGAGGCGGCGGTCCCGGGTGAGGGGCTGCGCATCGAGATCGCGACCGCCTCCTTCAGCTCCGCGGACGCCGCGGAGGGCGCCACCGACGCCCGCCTGCTCATGGCGACGCTGCGTAACCGGGTCGGCTGATATGGACGGCTTCCTCACCTTCACCGGCGCCTGGCTCACGTTGTACCAGCTGCTGGCGGCCGTCTGGCACTCGGATTGGGTGACGCTCGCGCTGAAGTTTTTCCCGTTCGTGCTGCTGTTCGAGCTGCCGATCCAGGCCCTGGTGATGGCCGGCGCGCTGCGCCGCTATCTCGAGGGGCGGCGCACCGCGCGCCATCCGCTGCGCTTTCACCCGCGGGTGTCGTGCATCATCACCTGTTACTCCGAGGGTCGCGACGTCCAGAAGACCATCCGCTCGCTCACCGAGCAGCTCTACGACGGTGAGATCGAGATGCTGGCGGTGGTCGACGGCGCGGTCCAGAACCGTCATACCCTGGTGGCACTGCACGCGCTCCAGCCCTACGTCAATGCGACGCGCGGGCGGCGCCTCGAGGTGGTGCCCAAGCTGCAGCGCGGCGGACGAGTCTCGAGCCTCAACCAGGGGCTGGCGCTCGCGAGCGGCACGATCGTCATGGCGCTCGACGGCGACACTTCCTTCGACAACGACATGGTGCAGCACGCCGTGCGGCACTTCGCCGATGCGAACGTGGTGGCGGTCGCCGGCAACCTGCGGGTGCGCAACGTGGCGCACGGCCTGGTGACGCGGCTGCAGGCGCTCGAGTATGCGCTCTCGATTCACCTCAGCCGCGCGGGACTGGACAACTACAACCTGGTCAACAACGTGTCCGGCGCCTTCGGCGTCTTCCGCCGCGATTTCCTGCGCCGCATCGGCGGCTGGGACAGTGGCACGGCGGAGGACCTCGATCTCACGCTGCGCATCAAGAAGTATTTCGGTCGCCACCCGCAGCTGCGTATCCGCTTCGAGCCGCGTGCCGTCGGCCACACCGACGGACCGGAGACCTTCCGTCAGTTCCTGCGCCAGCGCCTGCGCTGGGACGGCGACCTGTCGTACCTGTACCTGCGCAAGTACCGCCACCACCTGCGCGCCGGTCTCATGGGACTCGGCAACTACCTGGGACTGGTGTGGACCGGGTTCCTGTTCCAGCTGGCGCTGCCCTTCGTGGTGCTGAGCTACACGAGCTACGTCTTCTTCGTCTACCCGGCCGCCAACGCGCTCGGCGTGCTGGCGTTCGTATACCTCTTCTATCTGCTGCTCGCCGCGCTCATGTATGCGGAGTACTGGCTGCTGTACTCCGAGCGGCGTCGGGCGGACCTCAAGCTCGCCTGGGTGCTGCCGCTCTTTCCGGGCTTCACGTTCGTCACGCGCTGCTGGAATGCGATCGCGACCCTCAACGAGCTCCTCACCCGCGCGCACCTCGAGTCCGCGATGGCCCCGCAGTGGGTGCTGCGGCGGACGAAGTTCTGAGCCATGCGCCAGCCGTCACGCCCCCGCTCGAGACTGATCGCAGCGCTGCTCGCCGCGCCGGCGCTGGCCGCCGCGCTGCCGCCGCTCGAGCAGCTCGAGACACGCATCGATCTCGCCCCCGCCGCGCAGCTCGCCGAGCGCAGCTACGAGTCGACCCGCGATGCGCTCGGCGCCGGCCGCGCCGGGCTCGGCGTGAGCGCCTTCGGCAACCTCGGCTACGCGCGCAATCACGAGATCATCGATCCCACCCGCAGCTGGAACTACAACCAGGGAATCGCGGGTGGCGGTTTGTCCATGCCGCTGCTCGGCAGCCGCCTGCAGCTCGAGGACTCGCTCAACGACCAGCAGGCTCAGGTCGCGGTGCTCGACGCGCGCCGCCAGCTCGAGCGGCGCGAGCTCCTCGGGCGGCTGCGCAAGGCCTACGCCGACTACTGGCAGTCGCAGCGCCTCACGCTGCTCGCGCAGGAGTACCTGCAGGAGCAGGCGGGCTTCGAGAGGCTCGCGCAGCTGCGCACCCGCGCCGGACTGCTGCTCGATGCGGACCGCCTCGAGCTGCTCAGCGGCTTCTCGCTGGCGCGGCGCGACGAGGCTTCAGGCAACGCCGACCGCGCGGTCGCGCTCGGGGTGATGCGCGAGCTCACCGGCGAGGATCTCGACGGCGGCATCGCGGTGCGGCCCGTGGTGCCGGGCGCGTGCATCGAGGCACTCGACCCGGGTGATGGCTGGGCCGACTCCGATCCGGAGCTCCTCGGGCTACAGCAGGTGATTGCGGTGCGCGCCGCCAGCCCGCGCGACAGCCCGTTTTACTCCGTGCAGTCGAGCGTTCAGCTCGGCTACCAGTCCCTCGACGACGTGCCGCCGGGCGCGCACGGCAGCACGGCGCTGCTCAGCTGGACCTTCCAGGTGCCGCTCGGATACCGCTCGGAGCGCCGGCTGCTCGAGCGGGCGGCCGCGGCCCAGCTCGCGCACGCCCGGCTGGAATACGATATGCGCCGCCGCGAGCTCGGCGAGCAGCGGCGCGAGCTCATCGCGCGCGCCGCCGTGCTGCGCGAGTCGACGCAGTTTGCGGCGTCGCGGCTCGCGGCCGCGGACGCCGCGCTCGAAGAGCGCGGGCTGCGCGCCGCCAGGCTCGACGGCGACGTCGCCGAGCAGCTGCAGCGCGCACGCCTCGCGCACTACAACGCCGCCAAGGCGCTCACCGAGGCCGACAAGGCCCTGGTGTACTGGTATGCCGACTGGGCGCGCTTCGAGACCGCCGGCTGCGGCTCGGCCGCGACGACCGCCGGTCGTGCAGCCTCGGACGCAGCCGGTGCCCCGCGCGCCGCGGCGCCGCGCACCGAGCGGGCCGTCTACCTGTGGCGCTCCGCCGGGTGGCTCGCGGATGCGACCGGCGACGCGGCGGCAACCGAGTTCGCCAACATGCATGCCGCGGGTATCGCCCGGCTGCTGATTTCGCTCGATGCCGAGCAGATGCGCGCCGCGCTCGCCGATCCCGTGCCGCTGGTGCGCGCGGTGCGCAGCACCCATGAGCACGGCCTGCGGGTCGAGCTGCTGCTCGCCGATCCGGGCTGGATCCTGCCGCAGCAGCGTGCGGGCCTGCTCGCGATCATCGCGGGGCTCAAGTCGATACCCTTCGATGGCCTGCACCTCGACCTCGAGCCCGCGCAGCTCGACCCGGGGGCTGCGCAGCGCGGGGCGCTCCTCGGCTCGCTGGCCGAGACGCTCGCGGCAGCGAGCGCGGCGAGTCCCTGGCCGGTCGCCCTCAGCCTCCATCCGCGCGACCTCGATGCGCCGGTCGGCGATGCCACGCTCGCCGAAGTGCTGCGGCGGCTGCACGTCTCCCCGACGCTCATGGTGTACGTCGCCAATCCCGAGCGCGCCGTGGCGATCGCCCAGCCGCTGATCGAGCAGCATCCAAAACTGAGCTTCAGCGTCGCCCTCAGCCTGGAGAAGACCCTCGGCACCGAGGCGAGCCTGTGGTCCTATCCCGGAGCCGAGCGCCGCCGCCGCATCGCGCGCGTCGAGTCGGCGCTCGACGGCGCGAATTTCTCGGGTCTCACGCTGCAACTGGAAGATGCCTGGGGCGAAGCGCCGGACCTCGCCGCGCTCGCTGCCGGAGAGTGACCATGCGCCTGCACTTTCGACCCCCGAAGCCGCGCGCGCCCGACGAGCTGGGCGGCGTCAAGATTCCCTACGCCAGGCTGAGAGGCAAGGGACACAAGCTCGCGTGGTACGCGATCCTGGTCGCGGTGCTCTCGCCCATCGTGCTGCTGCTGAGCGGAGTGGTCGGCTCCTGGCTCACGCTGACGGCGAACGGCACGGTGTTCCTCGAACAGGACGAGATCCGCGCGACGCATGCGGGACGGATCGAGGAGCTGCGCGTCGCGATCGGCGAGCCGGTCGCCGCCGGACAGCCGCTCGCCGTGCTCGACAGCATCGAGCTCGATGCCGCGGCAGCCCGCAACGACCTCGAGCGTCAGACCGCGGCCGCCGCCCGTCGCAGCGCCGCCGCGCAGCAGCAGTCGGCGGCCGAGGAGCTGCGCGCCCGGGAGAAGCTGGTGCGCTACTGGCGCGACCGCACTGCCGTCATCGGACAGCTGGTGAGCGAGGGCGCGGCGACGGCCGCCGAGCTGAATGCGGCCGAGTCCGCCGCTACCGAGGCCGAGGTCGGGATGCTGCAAACCCGCGCGGCTGGGGAGCGCAGCGCGGCGGCCAGCACCGTGGACCTCGACCACGATCTGCTCGCGCGGCAGCAGCGCGCGATGACCCTCGCGGCACCCTACGCCGGCCGCGTTCTCGAGCTGCTCGCCAGGCCGGGCGAGTACGTCACCCCCGGCGAGCCGGTGCTGGTGCTGGCGCGCGTCGACAACCCGCGCGTGGTCGCCTACGCATCGCCGAAATTCGGCATCCGGCTGCGGGTCGGGATGCAGGCCACCATCCGCTTCCCCGACGGCACGCGGACGCTGGCGTTCGTGGCCGAGCCGCCGCGGCTCACGCAGCGCATGCCCGCCGATCTGGTCGACCAGTTCGGCCTGCGCCCGATGACGGTGGTGCTGAATCTCCTGCCCCGCGAGCAGCTCAGCGAGAGTGAGCGCGTGCAGGGGCTGCCGGTGTCGGTGCGCTTCCACTACGACTTCGAATCGTCCCCGCCGGGTCGGATGCTCGGGGCGCTGCTCGGCGACCTGGGCCGCTGAGGCTCCGCCGGCGATTCTCCGCGCTATCATCGGCCGCCGGCGCGGGCTGCCAGGCGCATCCCGCCTGCCTGCCATGAGCGAACTCACACGCAAGGTCCTCGTCTGGGACGCGCCGGTGCGGCTGTGTCACTGGAGCGTCGCCGCGCTCGTCGTCGCGGCCTACGTCACCTGGCGGATGAACTGGATGGACTGGCACGCCCGCGCTGGCTACGCGGTGCTCGCGGCGGTGCTGTTCCGGATTCTGTGGGGATTCCTCGGCAGCGACAGCGCGCGGTTCGCATTGGCGTCTACGCCCTCGCCAAGGGGCAGAATCTGCTGCGTCCGATGGTCACCGGGTGGAAACGCCTGCCGGCGAACATGCCGCCACCGCATCTCGCGGGGACGGCACGCGCGGCGCGCCTGCTCGGCCTCAGCGCGGCCGCGACCGCCCTGCTCGCGGCGTTCCTCTGGGCGGTCTCAGCCCTTCGGAAGCAGCACCTGCCCGCGGATCTCGCCCGCGGAGTAAGTCTCCGTGTGCACGTTGACGTACCACTCGCCGGCGGTGAACGCCTTGGCCTGCTCGGGTGTCAGCTTGGCGTGTCCGCGGAGCGGGCTCTCGACCGGGCGGCCCTGCATGCTGAGCCAGACCTGCACGCCGGCGTTCTTGCCCTGGGCCGCAGGCCCATGCAGGTGAGCCATGGTCACCTTGCTGGAGAGGGAGCGATAGGTGATGAACCAGCCGAGCTCGCGGGTCGCCGGGTCGTAGGTGAATTCCGCGACACCGGTGCCTTTGGTCTTCACCGGCGGGACCTGCTCCGCCCCGCTGAGCGACACCTTGAACGACTGGGGAGCGGCCTGGACCGTGCCCGCCCAGAACGCGAGGCCGAGCAGACAGGCCGGCAGGATGGAGGCGCCGCGCGATATCCGCAGATGCATGTCTCGACTCCTTAGCCACGGGTTTGCCGATCGCGTGAGCCGGCATGATAACGCCTGCCGGATGGACGGGTGCGGCTCGAGTACTGGGGCGACCGGCCGGAACCGGTGGATGTGCTGCTGAAGGCAAGGCGCCGGGTCGGCGGGTGATTGCGGCCGGGCCGCCGCCGTCGTCTACAATACGGACGTCACCGCTTGCGTTTCACCATTGTGGGAGGGCGAAAAATGAGAGCACCGTTGCTTGTATTGGCGCTCGGCACGGCACTCGCCGGCAGTGCCGCATGGGCGGATCCGCCGAAGCCGCTGCACGTCAGCGAGTCGGTCGAAGTCAAAGCGTCGCTCGACAAGGTCTGGGACACCGTCAAGAACTTCGATGGCCTGGACAAGTGGCATCCGGGCATCGCAAGCGATGAGCTCGTCTCGGGCAAGAACAATGAGCCGGGAGCAGTGCGAAAGCTGACCGTCAAGGGCGGGCCCGTGGTGGTCGAGAAGCTGCTCACGTTCGACGACGCTCACCACTCCTATCGGTACCGCATCGTCGAGTCGCCGCTGCCGGTTGCACACTACACGGGCACGGTCTCGGTGCGCGCCGGCAAGGGCGGCATGACCAAGGTCACCTGGAGCGGATCCTTCAAGCGCAAGAACACCTCCGACAATCCCCCGGAGTCGGAAAATGACGAGGCCGCGGTCAAGCTGATCAAGGGCGTCTATCGAGGCGGACTCGACAACCTGAAGAAGATGTTCGAGGGCTGATTTCCGCGTACCGCCGGCGCGGGCCGCCGCGCGCATGCTCGGGCCGGATGCGAGGACCGGCGCCGCTCGATGCGGCGCCGGTCCT
>DASQIC010000043.1:0-11699 GCA_035631755.1 Steroidobacteraceae bacterium | reverse complement strand
GCTGGTTGACGAGGGCGGTGGCTTCGTCGCTCAGGCCGCGCGCCGCGGCCACCCGGCTCTCGGCGGCCTGCCGGCGCGCGAACTGCTCGCGGTTGTGGTGCGCGAGATGGAGCTTGCGCTCGCGCTCATCCTGCTGGCGCGAGAGGTCCGCGACCAGCTGCTGGATGAGCTCGCGCCCGCTCTGCCACAGGCGTCGCAACTGATAGAACGCGAGCGTCGAGTAGGCGGTCTCGTTGGTGCCGAGGCGTCCCTCGAGCTCGTTCAGCATCTCCTGGACGCGCTGCGTGGCCGCCTCCTGCTGCTTGACGAGGTCCTTGAGGCGGTAGGTTTCCTCCTGCAGCCCGCCGTAGGCCTTCTTGAGCTCCGCACGGTTGCGGAACAGCTCGATCACCCGATGCTCGGGATCGGCGACGCCGGCGTCGGGGCGCAGGTTGAGCTTGAGGAATCCGAGTTGTCGCAAGGCGTTCATGAGAAATTGGGCGGGCGACCGCCCCTTCTCATGCGCCGGCGCTGAGCCTTGTGCGGGATGAGAAGCGATGACCTCGCTCCACGCAGTATTCCAGCCACTTGTTTAACATCATGTTGCGTGCCCAGCGCTGATCCAGTTCACGCTCCGCGCGGGTGCGCAGCGCTTTGAGCAGCTGCTGCGTGTGAACCGCGGCCCATTGCTGAGCCTCGACCAGATGCGCGTCGTGGTAGATGCGCAGCCGCATGTCGGGGTAGCGGCTGCCGCCCTCGCCCCCGGGCAGGAGGTAGCTGAGCGCCACGGTACTCGTATAAGGCGAGCGCTCGGTCACGGTGAGAAGGAGATCACAGTCCCCGGCTACCGTGGAGCGGTGGCCGCCGCTCAGCGCGGCGAGGCTCCCCGCGAGCCACCCCAGGCGGATGAAGTTGCTCTCGTACAGCCCCATCAGCGCGACGAAGCTGCGCGGCCGGGCGCGCCAGGAAACGCGCGTCAGTGTGTCGTTGGCGAGCACGCAGCGACTATATCGCACGACGCCCGCTGCGCAAGCCGAACGGCGCGCGCTTTTCTCCCGCCGCGGGCCGCTCCGTCCTTGCAAAATTCGTGCGACCTGCGCGCGCACCCGCAGCCGCATCAGGGCCGCAGCCGCCGCTCGATTGCGGTGCTGTTGAGGATGCGGCTCGCGATCTCCTCGATCGAGCGCTCGGTGGTGTCGAGTACCGGAACCCCCAGGCGCGCATACAGCGACTCCGCCGCGCGCAGCTCGTACTGCACCTGGGTGCGCGAGGCGTAGCGGCTCTCCGGCCGGCGCTCGCTGCGGATCTGCTGCAGGCGTTCCGGCTTGATCGTGAGGGCGTACAGCTTGGCGCGGTAGGGCTCGAGCCGCACCGGCAGCCGCGGCGCCTCGAGATCATCCTCGGTGAGCGGATAGTTGGCGGCGAACACGCCGTATTGCAGCGCCATGTAAACGCAGGTCGGTGTCTTGCCGACGCGCGACACGCCGATCAGCACGACGTCGGCGTGTCCGTAGTCGCCGCCGCTGCCGTCGTCGTTGGCGAGCGCGAAATTGGTGGCATTGATGCGGGTGGTATAGGCGGCGAGATCGGCCATGCCGTGCGCCCGCCCGGCGCGATGCGTCGAGCGGGTGTTGAGCTCGCGCTCGAGCGGACCGACGAAGGCCTCGAAGAAATCGAGGAACAGGCCGTTGGCTCCCGCCACGATGGCACGCAGCTCGTCCTGCACCAGCGTGCTGAAGACGATCGGCCGCAGACCCTCCTCCGTGGCCGCGCTGTCGATGCGCCGGACCGCCTCCTGCGCCTTGTCAACGCTCGACACAAATGGCAAAGTCACCGCGCGAAATTCCACGCCCTCGAACTGGGTCATCAGGCTGTGGCCCATCGTCTCGGCGGTCACGCCGGTCTGGTCCGAGACGAAAAAGACGGTTCGACGGCTCATGGCTTCAGGCGTGCCCCGGGCGGCGTGCGCGACCGGTTCCAGTGTTTCACCGCACGCGCGGCGGGGCAAGCGCCCGCGGGCTGTCGAGGAGCCCAGTTGAACGCCTACGTCGTCCCGCTCGAGCAGCTCACCATGCGCGACGTCGGCACGGTCGGCGGCAAGAACGCCTCGCTCGGGGAAATGATCGGTGCCCTCGCGCGACTCGGGGTCCGGGTACCCGGCGGCTTCGCGACCACCGCGCACGCGTACCGCGAGTTCCTCGGACAGGGCGGACTCGACGCACGCATCAGCGCCGAGCTCGCCGCCCTCGACGTCGACGACGTCGCGCGCCTCGCGGCTACCGGGGCGCGCATCCGCGAGTGGATCCTCGCTACACCGCTGCCGCCGGCATTGGTCGCGGCAGCGCGCACCGAGCTCGGGCGCATCGGCGCCGGGCCGGAGAGTGCGGTCGCGGTGCGCTCCTCGGCCACCGCCGAGGACCTGCCCGAAGCCTCGTTCGCCGGTCAGCAGGAGACCTTCCTCAACGTACGCGGCGAGGCGCAGGTGCTCGCCGCCATGCACGCCGTGTTCGCCTCGTTGTTCAACGACCGCGCCATCTCCTACCGCGTGCACCAGGGCTTCGACCACGGCGCGGTGGCGCTGTCGGCCGGCGTGCAGCACATGGTGCGCAGCGACCTCGGTGCCAGCGGCGTCATGTTCACGCTCGACACCGACTCGGGCTTCCGCGAGGTGGTGTTCATCACGGCCGCCTGGGGGCTCGGCGAGACGGTGGTGCAGGGAGCGGTGAACCCCGACGAGTTCTACGTGTACAAGCCGGCGCTGCGCGCCGGCAAGCACGCCATCGTGCGCCGCAATCTCGGCGCCAAGGCCGTCAAGATGGTGTACGCGCCGCCCGGCAGCACGACGCGGGTTGCCACCGTGGAGGTGCCCGAGAGCGAGCGCCACCGCTTCTGCCTGAGCGATGCAGACATCGCGGCGCTCGCCCGCCAGGCGCTCCTCATCGAGGATCACTACGGCCGGCCGATGGACATCGAGTGGGCCAAGGACGGCGCGAGCGGCGAGATCTTCATACTACAGGCGCGGCCGGAGACGGTGCACAGCCGCGCCGGCGGCCGTACCATCCATCGCTACACGCTCAAGGGCCATTCGCGCGTGCTCGCCACCGGACGCAGCATAGGCCAGCGCATCGGCGCGGGGCCGGCGCGCGTGATCCGCGACGCCGCCGAGATGGCGCGCGTCCAGTCCGGCGACGTGCTGGTCGCCGACATGACCGACCCCGACTGGGAGCCGGTCATGAAGCGCGCCGCCGCCATCGTCACCAACCGCGGCGGCCGCACCTGTCACGCGGCCATCATCGCGCGCGAGCTCGGCATACCCGCGGTAGTCGGCTGCGGCGATGCGACGCAGCGCATCAGCGAGGGCCAGCCCGTGACCGTGTCGTGCGCCGAGGGCGACACCGGTCAGGTGTACGAGGGGCTGCTCGAGTTCGAGCGCAAGCAGATCGAGCTCGACACCCTGCCGAAGATCCCGGTCAAGATCATGATGAACGTCGGCAATCCCGACCGCGCCTTCGATTTCGCCGCCATCCCGAACCACGGCGTGGGACTCGCGCGGCTGGAGTTCATCATCAACCGCATGATCGGCGTGCACCCGCGCGCGCTGCTGGAGTTCGAGCGCCTCGACGCGGAGCTCAAGCAGCAGATCAGCGCGCAGATCGCCGGCTACTCTGACCCGGTCGGCTTCTACGTCGAGAAGCTCGCCGAGGGCATCGGGCAGATCGCGGCCGCCTTCGCCCCCGAACCGGTGATCGTGCGGCTGTCGGACTTCAAGTCGAACGAATACGCGAACCTGATCGGCGGCGAGCGCTACGAGCCGCACGAGGAGAACCCGATGCTCGGGTTCCGCGGCGCGGCGCGCTACCTCGACGACGGCTTCCGCCCGTGCTTCGAGCTCGAGTGCCGGGCGGTGAAGCGGGTGCGCGAGACCATGGGGCTCGCCAACGTGCAGCTCATGGTGCCGTTCGTGAGGAGCGTCGCCGAGGCGCGCGAGGTCACGCGGCTGCTCGCCGCCAACGGGCTCGAGCGCGGCAGCGGCGGACTGAAGGTAATCATGATGTGCGAGCTGCCGACCAACGCGCTGCTCGCCGACGAGTACCTGGAGCACTTCGACGGCATGTCGATCGGCTCCAACGACATGACCCAGCTCACGCTCGGACTCGATCGCGACTCGGGCGTGATGGCGAAGCTCTTCGACGAGCGTGACGCGGCGGTGAAACGGCTGATTGCCATGTCGATCGAAGCCTGCCTGCGGCGCGGCAAGTACGTCGGCATCTGCGGCCAGGGACCCTCCGACCACCCCGATCTCGCGCGCTGGCTGCTCGCTCAGGGCATCGAGAGCATGTCGCTCAATCCCGATACGGTGGTCGAGACCTGGCTGTTCCTGGCGCAGCATCCCGCCGGGAGTCAGTGAGCGCGGCGCCGGCCGCGCAGGCGCAGCCTCTACCCGCGCGAGAGGTCGCGGACGCGCGCCTCGGAAGCGGCGCGATCGTTGTCGTCGAAGGGCTCGATATTGACCGACTTGACCGTCGATGGGTCCAGGCAGCGCAGGTTGACGCTGTAGCCGTCGGGGTTCGAGCGCGGCACGTAGAAGGACTTCACCCCGCAGCGCCGGCAGAACAGGTGGCGCGCGGTGGCGCTGTGGAAGCGGTACTCGCTGAGGAACTCCGCGCCGCGCAGCAGCCGGAAGCGCCGGCGCGGCACGATCAGGTGCAGGAAGCCGCTCATGCGGCAGATCGAGCAGTTGCACTCGCTCACCGTGAGGCGCGCGGGAGCCTCCACCTCGAAGGCGACCGCCCCGCAATGGCAGCCCCCGCGGTGAGTGACCAGCGCCGCTTCAGCCACCGCCACCGCCCTGCCAGGCCGGCGCCAGCAGCCGCGCGCGGTAGTGGCGCAGCTCGCGGATCGATTCGTGGATGTCCGCGTGGGCGAGGTGCGTGCCCTGCTTGACGAAGCCTTCGGCCACCCCCGGCGCCCAGCGTCGCGCCAGCTCCTTGAGCGTGCTCACGTCGAGATTGCGATAGTGGAAGAAGCGCTCGAGCTCGGGCATGTAACGCGCGAGAAAACGGCGGTCCTGGCAGATGCTGTTGCCGCACATGGGAGAGCTGCCGGGGTTCACCAGGACGTTGAGGAACTCGAGCGTGCGCTGCTCGGCCTCGGCGACGCTCACGCGGCTGGCGCGCACGCGCTCGAGCAGGCCCGAGGTGCCGTGCTGACGGCGGTTCCAGTCGTCCATGCGCTGCAGCACTTCCTCGGACTGGTGGATCGCGAGCACCGGACCGTCCGCGAGCAAGCCGAGCTCCTTGTCGGTCACCACGGTCGCGATCTCGATGATCGCGTCCGTGTCGGGCTTGAGGCCCGTCATCTCCAGGTCGATCCAGACGAGATGCTCGCTGCTCGGCATGGCGGCGTGAGGGGTGGCAGCGTGGCTTGGGTCCACGACCAGTCGCGGCAAGTGTAGCAGAGGTCTCGAGCAGCGCCGGTTCAGCCGAGCGACTGCCGTCCGGCGAGCGCATGCGCCAGCGTGCCGCCGTCGACGTACTCGAGCTCGCCGCCGACCGGCACCCCGTGGGCGATGCGGCTCGCGCGGACTCCATGGCGCGCGGCAAGCTCGCCGAGATAGTGCGCGGTCGCCTCGCCTTCGACCGTGGAGTTGGTGGCGAGGATCAGCTCGCGCACGCTGCCTTCGGCGAGGATGGCCTCGAGCTCGCGCACCCCGAGCTGCTCGGGACCGATGCCGTCGAGCGGCGAGAGGTGTCCCATGAGCACGAAGTAACGGCCGCGGTAGCTGCCCGACTGTTCGATCGCGACCACGTCGGCGGGGGACTCGACCGCGCACAGCAGCGTCGCATCGCGCTGCGCCGCCGCGCAGATCGAGCAGAGCTCCTCCTCGGTAAGCATGCGGCAGCGCCGGCAGCGCACCACCGTCGCGAGCGCGGCATCCAACGCCACCGCCAGCGCGCGCGCTCCGGGGCGCCCTTCCTGCAGCAGGTGAAACGCCATCCGCTGGGCAGTCTTCGGGCCCACACCCGGCAGGCCACGCAGCGCCTCGATCAGCTGCGCCAGATGCGGCGAGTGCTTCATCGCGCTGTCAGAACGGCAGCTTCATTCCCGGCGGCAGCGCCAGGCCGGCCGTGAGCGTGCTCATCTTTTCCTGCACCCGCGCCTCTACCTTGCGCACGGCGTCGTTGGCCGCCGCGGCAATCAGGTCCTCGAGCATCTCGCGGTCCTCGGCCGCGGCGTTCCCCTCGATCTGCACACGCTTCACTTCGTAGCGGCCGCTCATGGTGATCTTCACCATGCCGCCACCCGCCTCGCCCACGACTTCGATTCCGGCGATCTCGGCCTGCGCCTTCTGCATGTTGGCCTGCATCGCCTGGGCCTGCTTCATCAGCTCGTTGAAATTGCCACGCATCGGAGAGAGTCCGTCAGGCGCCGTGCGCCACATGAAAACACCGGGTCATTTTACCGGGCGCACCGTCTCGGGCAGCACCGTCGCTCCGAAGCGCTCGCGCAGCCCCTGTACGCCGGGGTCCGCCTCGAAGGCGCGGCGGGCCGCGGCGAGCTCCTGCTCGGACGCACGCTGGGCGAGCACTGCCGGGGTCTCGCCGGCGGCGGGGGCGGATTGGAACTCGAGCCGCACGCTCTCGCCGAAGTAGCGCGACAGCGCCTGCGCGAGCTTCTCTTCCTGCGCCGGGGTGCGCACCAGCTGGTTGTGCGGGTCGAGCGCGAGGCGCACCACCGCGCCCTGCCGGCCGATGAGCACACAGTGGCTGGCGAGCTGGCGGGCGGCGCCCGAGAGCTCGAGGGCTTCCACGATCGAGCTCCAGGAGCCGCCCTCGGCGGCGCCCGCCGCAGGAGCGGAAACGGCGGCCGCCCGCACCCCGCCCGCGGGCGGCGTGGCGCCAGGCGCCGCGGCGCCGGCGGTCGGCGCGCGCGCCCCCGCCGGCTCGCCCGCCGGGCGGAACGCCAGCATGCGCAGCAGCGTCATCTCGAAGCCCGTGCGCGGATCGGGCGCGAGCGGCAGATCGCGGCGGCCGATGATCGCCGTCTGGTAGAAGAGCTGCACATCCTCGGGCGTCAGCGCGCCGGCGAGCCGCGCGATCACCTCCGGGGCGAACAGCTCGTCCGCCTGGTAGTCGTCGCCGATCGTCTGGCGCAGTCCGACGCGCACCAGCAGCCCCGCGAGCTCGTCGAGCAGCTGTGCGTAGTCGGGGGCGAACTGCTCGAGCGCCTGCGCGCGGCGCATCAGCTCCGCGGGCTTCAGCGCCGCCAGCAGCTCCGCGACCTGCACCACCTGGTCGCGCGCGACGGTGCCGAGCATGGCGCGCGCTTCCTCCTCCCCCGCCCGGCCGCTGCCGAAAGCGATCAGCTGGTCGAGGAGCGAGAGCGCATCGCGCATGCTGCCGTCGGCCGCCTGAGCCACGAGCTTGAGGCCCGCCGCGTCGTGATGGATGCCTTCCTGCTCGAGAATGAAGTGCAGCTGCGCGGCGATATCGGCGGCCGGCAGGCGCTTGAGGTTGAACTGCAGGCAGCGCGACAGCACCGTCATCGGCAGCTTCTGCGGATCGGTGGTCGCCAGCAGGAACTTCACGTGCGGCGGCGGCTCCTCGAGCGTCTTCAGCAGCGCGTTGAAGGAATGCGCCGACAGCATGTGCACCTCGTCGATCAGGTACACCTTGTAGCGACCGCGCGCCGGCGCGTACTGCACGTTGTCGAGCAGCTCGCGGGTGTCGTCGACCTTGGTGCGCGAGGCGGCATCGACCTCGATCAGATCGACGAACCGCCCGGCGTCGATCTCGCGACAGCTGGCGCATACCCCGCAGGGCTCCGCCTTCACCCCGGTCTCGCAGTTGAGACACTTGGCGAAGATGCGCGCGATGGTGGTCTTGCCGACGCCGCGCGTGCCGGTAAAGAGGAAGGCGTGGTGGATGCGCCCGGACTCGAGCGCATTGACGAGCGCGCGGCGCACGTGTTCCTGGCCGATGAGCTCGGAGAATCTCTTGGGGCGCCACTTGCGCGCCAGTGCCGTATAGCTCATTCACAGTCCCCGCGCGAAAGTGGAGGCGGCCCGCACCAGCTTAGCCTCCGGCACCCGACATCGCCGCTGCCGCTGCTGCCTTCCGGCCCTGACGGGATTCACGACTGGTCGTCGCGGAGAAACCGATGCGGGCCACCACGTCCATTTGGCTGAAATGGCCTGCGGCCGTCTCGGCACGCAAGAGGCCTGGCGGAGAGGGTGGGATTCGAACCCACGAACACCCGTGAAGATGTTACTGGAATTCCAGTCCAGCGCCTTCGACCGCTCGGCCACCTCTCCAATCAATAACTTACGATGCAAATCTCCAAAGCTTCCCGAGGCTCGCCCGCCCACCCCGGATAAAGGCGCCGAATCATAAGGCAAGGCGCGGGGACCCGCACTCCATCACGCCTGCGGCGGCGGCGGCGCCTTGGGCACCTTGAACGACGGCGGCTCGTCGAGACAGGGCTGCCGGCCGGTGCGCGGCGGCGGCGCCGGCTCGTTGAGCGTGGGGATCTTGAGCGCTGCGCTGGTATCGGGGGCATCGAGCCCGGGAGGAGTGCGCAGCGGCGCAATGCTGCTCGCGCTCATGTACGGCTGGTGCTTGTGACAGGCGTAGGCGAAGTGCCGGAACGGGTGACAGCCCGCCACCGCCACCAGCATCAACGCCAAAGCGACCCGGGACACAGCGGACTTCATCATCGGTACCTCACTTCGAAACCTCACTTCAAGGCGCCGGCCAGGCGTGCGGCGGCGCGCACCTCCGCCTGATAGGCCTCCGCCAGCGGCGTGAGCGGCAATCTTAACTCCGGACCGATGAGCCCCATCTCGCTCAGCACCCACTTGACCGGGATCGGATTCGGCTCGACGAACAGCGCGCGATGCAGGCCGGCGAGCGGGCCGTCGAGGTCGAGCGCGAGCGCCGCATCGCCCGCGAGCGCGGCGGCCACCATCTGCGACATCGCGCGCGGCACGACGTTCGCCGTGACCGAAATCACCCCGCGCGCCCCGCACGCGATCGCCTCGCGCGCCGTGGCGTCGTCGCCGCTCAGCACGACGAATTCCGCTCGTGCGGCGGCCACGAGCTCCCGCACCCGCGCGCGCTCGGGCACCGCCTCCTTGACGCCGACGATGCCCTTGACCTGCGACAGCCGCGCCACCGTGCCCGGTGTCATGTCGACCGCGGTGCGGGAGGGAACGTTGTAGAGGAGGATCGGCTTGCCCGAGGCGGCGGCCGCCGCGGAGAAATGCCGGTACAGACCCTCCTGCGTCGGGCGGTTGTAAGCGGGCGTCACCAGCAGCAGACCGTCGATCGGCAGCTCCGAGAGCCAGCGCACGCGCTCGACGGTAGCCGCCGTACTGCTGGTGCCCGCGCCGGCGATGACGGCGAGCCGCCCGCGCAGCCGCTCGCAGGCGCGCACGGCGAGCTCGCGCAGCTCCCCGTCACGTAGCGTGGCGGACTCGCCCGTGGTGCCGCCGACGACGATGCCGCTGCTGGCGTTCTCGAGGTGGAAGTCGAGCAGCCGTGCCCAGGCATCCAGATCGAGGGCGCCGTCGCGCCGCATCGGTGTGACTATGGCAACCAGGCTGCCGGAAAACATGTGACTTGCAACGCGTCCGGGGGAGTTTCGGATGGTACGAGGCGGGCCTGCGGGCAAGCAAGCCTCACACCGAGCGCTCCCGCCGAAGGTCGCAACCGGCCCCTGCTACCGGTACACTCGCGGGGGGAAAGCCGGCTAGAGTCACCCCACCCACAGATGAAGCAGCACCTGGCCGTTTCGGCGATCGGCAGCGACCGCACTGGGATGGTCCATGAGCTGACCCGCGTCATCAGCGAGTCCGGCGGCAACATCAGCGAGAGCCGCATGGCGAACCTCGGAACGGAGTTCGCGATGCTGCTGCTCGTGTCGGGTAACTGGCATGCGCTGGCGAAGCTCGAGACCGAGCTCAAGCGCCTTGCCGACACCAGCAGCCTCAGCATCCACCTGCGGCGCACCGAGCCACGGCCTCCGCGCACCGACATGCTGCCGTACTCGATCGATGTCGTGTGCCTCGATCAGACCGGCATCGTGTCGGGACTGGCGGGCTTCTTCGCCACGCGCGGGATCGACATCGCGGAGGTCTCGACGCGCAGCTACCCGGCCGCCCACACCGGTGCGCCGATGTTCGCCGTGCAGATGATCGTCAACGTGCCGAGCCGCATCCACGTCGCGCACCTGCGCGAGGAATTCATGGAGTTCTGCGACTCGCTCAACCTCGATGCGATCCTCGAACCGGTCAAGTCCTGAAACGAGATGGCAACGATCAAGCCCGGGAGCAAGGTACCCAACTTTTCCCTGCCCATGACGGGCGGTGGCACGTGGAGCTTGAGGGACGCAGCCGGCGGCAAGCTGGTGATCTATTTCTACCCGCGCGACCTGACCTCCGGCTGTACCCGCGAGGCCCAGGACTTCCGCGACCGGCACGCCGCCTTCACCAAGGCCGGCACCGCGATCGTCGGGGTGTCGCGCGACTCGGTGGCCTCGCACGATAAGTTCACGGCCAAGGAGTCGCTGCCCTTCCCGCTGCTCGCCGACGCCGCGGAGGAAGTCTGCAAACTGTTCGATGTCATAAAACAGAAAAGTCTGTACGGCAGGAAGTATCTGGGCATCGAGCGCAGCACCTTCCTGCTGGACGGCACCGCCCGGTTGCGGCAGGAATGGCGCGGCGTCAAGGTGCCCGGACACGTGGAGGAAGTGCTTGAAGCAGCGCGGCGTCTATGAAGGCGGCCCGGCGGCGGCGTCCGGGGAGGCACGCGAGTTGAAGAGCCGCTCGCGCGCCGGCCGCCGGCTGTTCGTGCTCGACACCAACGTGCTGATGCACGACCCGACCGCCATCTTCCGCTTCGAAGAGCACGACGTGTACCTGCCCATGGTGGTGCTGGAGGAGCTGGACGCGCACAAGAAGGGTCTGTCGGAAGCCTCGCGCAACGTGCGCCAGGTGAGCCGCTTCCTCGATGACATGATGCGCGATGCCAGCAAGGAGCAGATCGACCGCGGCCTGCAGCTGCCGAGCGGCTACTCCGGCAACCACGGCAAGAAGCCCTCTACCGGGCGGCTGTACTTTCAGACCCGCCAGCTCGCCGGTGCCCTGCCCGAGTCACTGCCGGGCGCGGGCGGCGACAACGCCATCCTGGCGCAGACGCTGGCGCTGCAGCAGGAGCACAAGGAAGCGCGCGTGATCCTGGTGTCGAAGGACATCAACCTGCGCATCAAGGCGGCGGTGCTCGGCGTGCACGCCGAGGATTACTACAGCGACAAGACGCTCGAGGACTCCGACGTCCTCTACAGCGGCATGACCGCGTTGCCGACGGACTTCTGGGAGCGGCACGGCAAGGACATGCGCTCCTGGAAGGAAGCCGACCGCACCTTCTACCAGGTCTCAGGTCCGGCGGTCAGCGAGTGGCAGCCCAACCAGGGCGTGTTCGAGGACAGCACGGAAGGCATCGAGGGAATCGTGCGCACCATCGCCGGCGACGGCGCGACCATCGAGCTGCTGCGCGATTACCGCAACGAGCGCCACAATGTCTGGGGCATCACCGCGCGCAACCGCGAGCAGAATTTCGCGCTCAACATGCTCATGGACCCGGAGATCGATTTCGTCACGGTGTTGGGACCCGCCGGCACCGGTAAGACGCTGCTCGCGCTCGCCGCCGGTCTCATGCAGA